>NZ_CABPSG010000010.1:0-163972 GCF_902459595.1 Pandoraea soli
GTCGCGGGCCTGCGCTTGCCGGTCGAGCGCGGCGGCGTCGGCCTCCATCGTCGTCTCGGCCGTGGCAGTCACGGGCTCGTCCGCGCGGGCGGCATGGGCGGCGGCGTCCTGCGCGGCACGCTTGCGCGACGCCGGCGGCGCGTCCCAGGCATCCTCGTTGATCGCGAAAGCATCCTGCACCGAATTGCCGGTCGCCACCGCCGGCCCCAGTGTGGGCTCACGGCGTTCGCTCGACTGTGCCGGCACCCGCGGCGGCGAAAGCGTCGGTTCGATGAACGGACGATCGTCGTCGGCGTCCGGCATGCCGGAGGTCGCATCGATGCCGGCCCCGTCGACCGGCATGCGACGCGGTATTCGGGCTCGTGCCTTGCTGCCCTGCCAGGCGTTATAGGCCACGACCCCAAGCAGTACCACTACTCCTGCGCCAATCAAGCTGAGCTGCAGTTCATTCATGCGCGGCGTTCCTCTCTCTTCTCCATCGTGGGCGCGGGGTCAGACGATCTCGGCCAGATTGATCGCCGACTCCATGTCCACCGCAACGATCCGCGACACCCCTTGTTCCTGCATGGTGACGCCGATGAGCTGATTGGCCATTTCCATCGCGATTTTGTTATGCGAAATAAATACGAATTGGGTACGGTCCGACATGCGCGCCACCATCTTGGCGTAGCGCTCGGTGTTGGCATCGTCCAGCGGCGCGTCCACCTCGTCGAGCAAACAGAACGGCGCCGGATTGAGCTGGAACATGCCGAATACCAGCGCAATGGCCGTGAGCGCCTTCTCTCCACCCGACAGCAGATGAATCGTGGAGTTCTTCTTGCCCGGCGGTTGCGCCATGACTTGTACGCCAGCGTCGAGGATTTCGTCGCCGGTCATGATGAGCTTGGCTTGCCCGCCGCCGAACAGCAGCGGGAACAGTTCGCCAAAATGCTTGTTCACTTCGTCGAACGTGCCCTGGAGCATCACCCGCGTTTCTTCGTCGATTTTGCGAATCGCGCCTTCGAGGGTATCGATGGCGTCGTTCAAGTCGGCCGACTGTGCGTCGAGGAAGACCTTGCGCTCACGCGCCGTCTCCAACTCTTCCAGCGCGGCCATGTTGACGGGACCCAACGCGTTGATCGCGTTGTTGATACGGGTGACTTCGCCTTGCAGGTACGACGGCTTCATATCCGGCGTCAGCTTGACGGCGAGCGCCTCCTCGTCGACCTCGGCCGCCGTCAGTTGCTCGACGAACTGCTCGCGGTTCAGGCGTGCCGCCTGCTCCTTCAACTGGAATTCCGTGATCCGGTCGCGCAGCGGCTGCAGCCCGCGCTCCGCCGCCAGCCGCTCCTCGTCGCTCTGACGCAACTTGTGCGTGAGCGCCTCGAGTTCGATACGTGCGGCCCCAAGAATCTCTTCCTTCTGCGCGCGGAGTTCCAGCGCGTCCTGCAAACCGTTCTCGACCGTCTGTTCGGTGATCTGCGCGAGTTCAGCCTGTGCCTGCTCGATCGATACCACCAGACGTTCGGCCTGCTCGAGTGCCGTCTGGATGCTGCGTCGGTGCTCGTCGATCTTGCTGGAAATCCCCTTCTGACCGAACGTCGCTTCCTGCGCCAGACGCTCCAGCTCGCGTGCACGGTTGCGGGCATCCGAGAGCCGGCTGTCGAGCGATTCGAATTCGAGCTGCCCGTCTTCGAACGTCGCCTGCAATTCGGCCAGACGCGCGTCGCTCTGCTCGAAGTTCGCCTCCGATTCGGCACGCAGCGCCAGTTGCTCCTCGATCTGCGCGGCGATTTCACGCAGCTCTTCGTCGATCTGCGTGCTGCGGGCATTGAAGCGCTCATAGGCTTGCGTGAGCTTGAGCACGTCCATCTGCAGCGCATGCACACGCTGGGTCGCGCGCTCCGCACGCCCGCGCACCTCGGTGAGCGACTGTGCCGCCTGGCTGTAGGCAGCCTCCGCCCGCACGGCGGCGGCCTTGGCTTCGTCCGACAGCAACACCTGCGCACGCAGTTGCTTGCCCAGGTTCTCGATTTCCTGCTGACGTGCGAGCAAACCGGCCTGCTCGGAGTCGGCGGCGTAAAGCTGCACCCCCACGCGCGTGACCTGGTGCCCCGCCTTGACGACGAGCGACGCGCCCTCCGGCAGTTCCGCCCGGGCGACCATCGCCTGCGCGAGATCGTCGGCGACGAACACGTGACCGAGCCACTCCTGCAGCACGGCGCGAAGGCCCGGATCGTCGATGCGCAGCAACGAAAGCAGCGAGCGCAGCGACGCCGGAGCGTCAAGCGGACGCGCGGCCGGCGGCGGCGAATAGAACGCCAGCTTGGCCGGTGGCGCGTCGCTCGCAAACGCCTTCACCCAGTCGAGATTGCTGATTTCCAGTGCGGCGAGACGCTCGCGCAGCACCGATTCGAGTGCGTTTTCCCAGCCCGGCTCGATGTGCAGCTTCTTCCACAGACGCGGCAATTGCGCCAGCTCGTGCTTGTCGAGCCACGGCTGCACCTTGCCCTCCGTCTGCACACTCTCCTGAAGTTGCTTGAGTGCGGTGAGACGCGCTTCGAGCTGCGCAATGGACGCGGCTTCGGATTGCACCCGCGCCTGCGCCTCGGCACGCTCGGCTTCGAGCCGTGGCAGCCGCTCTTGCGCGTCGGCAAGCTCGGCCTGAGCGTCTTCGAGCATCGCCTGATGTTCGGCCAGGTCGGCGCGCTGCATCTCCAGTTCGGCTTCGTCGGGCTTGTCGAGCCCGCGCGCCTCGCCTTGCAGACGTTCCTGACGCTGCTGCAACTGCTGCAACGCCTGATCGGCATTGCGCTGGTGCGCCGCTTCGAGTTTCAGACTCTGCTCGACCTGAGAAATCTCGCTGCGTTGCTCGTTGAGCAAGGTCTGCGCGTCGCGCCAGCCGGCTTCCAGCGCCGGCAGCGCGTCGTTCTGATCGGCCGCCTGGTCCTGCGCCGTGGCCGCGCGCTCTTCGGCGATGACGAGTTCCTCTTCCGCGAGCGCCAGGGCCTCTTCCGACTGCGCCGAGCGGGCCTGCCACTGCTCGCGCTGCGAGGTGAGCGCCGCCAGTTGCGCCTGCACGCGGTTGCGCGACTCGACGACGTAGCGGATCTCGGCTTCCAGCCGGCTGACCTCCGAATTCGCCTCGTACATGGCGCTTTGCGCGGCCTGCACGGCATCGGTGGCCGTGTAATGGGCGGCGCGCAGCGTTTCGAGATCCGATTCGGAGCCGCGCAGACGCGCCATCTGCGCTTCGAGATCGACCTGCGCCGACTCGATTGCGCGCTGTTGACGCTCTTGCTCGTTCTGGGCTTCGTTCTTGCGCAGCAGCCACAGCAACTGCTGCTTTTCTTCGCCGTCGCGATGCAAGTCCTTGTACCGATTGGCCACCACGGCTTGCGATTCCAGCTTTTCGAGATTGCTGCCGAGTTCGCGCAGAATGTCTTCGACGCGCGTGAGGTTCTCGCGCGTGTCCTGCAGGCGGTTCTCGGTCTCGCGACGGCGCTCCTTGTACTTGGAGACGCCCGCGGCTTCTTCGAGGAACACGCGCAACTCTTCCGGCTTGGCCTCGATGATGCGCGAGATCATCCCCTGCCCGATGATGGCGTAGGCGCGCGGCCCGAGGCCAGTGCCGAGAAAGATGTCCTGAATGTCGCGCCGGCGGGCCGGCAGGTTGTTGATGTAGTAGCTGGAGGTGCCATCGCGCGTGAGCACGCGCTTGACCGCGATGTCGGCGTACTGGCTCCACTGCCCGGCGGCGCGCCCGGCGCTGTTGTCGAACACGAGTTCGACGCTGGCGCGGCTCGCCTGTTTGCGGGCGGTCGACCCATTGAAAATCACGTCCTGCATCGATTCGCCGCGCAGCTCCGAGGCGCGCGACTCACCGAGCACCCAGCGCACGGCATCGATGATGTTGGATTTGCCGCAGCCGTTGGGGCCGACGATCCCGACCAGTTGGCCAGGCACCGCGAAGTTCGTCGGATCGACGAAGGACTTGAAGCCGGCGAGTTTGATGGAGGTCAGACGCACGGCAGGTTCGCTTTATCGGTCATGGAATGATGGGAAAGACGCAGACGCGTTTAGCTGGTCCTGTCGGGCCTTGCGCGAACTGCCGCACACTGGCCGCTGACATCGACATAACATCGGTTCGCATCATACCATCGCATCCCCCGCCGTCGCGGATTTACAACGCCTGGAATCCGGCAAAATACCGGACATCACGCCGGCGGCCACAATGCACAGCCCGCCCGCAATGTCGCGCACGCCCAACCCTTCGCTCGCCAGGCACCAGGACGATACCGCCGCCACCACGATCTCGAAGAGCATGATGAGCGCCGCCTGATTGGCGGGCACCCGGGCCAGCCCGAACTGCACCACGACGTTGGTCAGCGCAATCGCGCAGCCCAAGGCGAGTGCCACGGCAGCGGCAGCCGTACCCGACGTGAGCGTCGAGACGGCAGCGCGCCCCGACTCGGCCCCGCCGTCGAACGGCAATACCAGCAACCCGCCGACGACACAGCCGAGGTACAGCGTCCAGCTGCGCATTTCCGCGCGCACGTCCGGCAGTGCCTGGCTCGCGCGCCGCAGCAGCACGTTGTTGAGCGCGAAGGCCGCACCGGCAATGGCGCCCGCCCATTCGCCGGCGTTGTTGGGCAGCGGCCAGCCCAGCGCGGGTGTCCAGAGCATCAGCCCCGCCCCGCCGAGCGCCAGCGCGATCAGCCCCACGCCGCGCACACCGACGCGCTCGCCGAGCAGCCAGTGGGCGAACAGCGCCGTCCAGACCGGGGTCAGGTAGAACAGCAGCAGCACACGCATCACATGTCCGTGCGTCGTGCCCCAGACAAACGCGACGTTGGTCGCGCCGCCGGCGAACGCCACCCCCGCGAGCAGCCACGACCACCGCAGCGTGCCGAGCGAGCGGCGATATACGAGCGTGAGCAACAGCAGCGCGACGCTGGCGGTACCGATCTGCGCGGGGACCGCCGCCACGCCCCACTGGGCGAGCACGCGATAGGGAAACCAGGCCAGCCCCCACACCGACGAACCCATAAGAATGGCCAAGGCAGGTGCCGCCCGAACGCGCAGCGAAGCGCTCCCCGTCGACGCCGGGCCGTGCGTGCCGTTGCCGACTACGGTCATGCTGTTGACTCCTGAAAAATCCGAGATATTCCTCGGGCTCGCCCCATCGGCGCCTCGGAATAGGCTGAATTACGCGGCGGTCGCGCTTTGTGCGCGCCATAACGGTATAATTTTCGCTTTGCCGATCTTGCCATTCTTTAGCGCGTTCGGGAACTGTCCTTCGGGCGTTGTTACGAACGATACCGCCGCCCTGTGTGGCCTGCGTCCCGCCAGTCCGGCCCTGGAAAGCGCTCGTCGTGCCGCGCGGCGGCGCGGCGCAACGCCCGGCCGGCCCGCACGGCGCCGGATTGTCTCGAAAGCCGCCATGCATGGCGGCGCGAACCCTAGCCCTGAGTCTGTTTGAATTCTCGTGAACCCATTACTCGACAAGCTCCAGCCCTACCCCTTTGAACGCCTGAAGTCGTTGGTGGCGGACATCACGCCCGCCAGCGCGTACAAGGCCATCAGCTTCGGCATCGGGGAGCCCAAGCACCCGACGCCGCAGTTCATCAAGGAAGCCCTGATCGACGGGCTGGGCGGCCTCTCGAACTATCCGGCCACCGCGGGCGGCGAGCCGCTGCGCGCGGCGATCGCGCAGTGGCTGGAGCGCCGGTGCGCACTGCCCAACGTGAATCCGGCCACGGAAGTCCTGCCGGTCACGGGCTCGCGCGAGGCGCTCTTTTCGTTCGCACAGGCGGTCGTCGACGGTAGCAAGCCCGGCGCGCGCGTGGTGTGTCCGAACCCGTTCTACCAGATCTATGAAGGCGCCACGCTGCTCGCCGGAGCGACGCCCTACTACGTCGACAGCGATCCCGCGCGCAATTTCGCCCCGGACTACGACGCTGTGCCGGCCGACGTCTGGCGCGACGTCCAGCTTGTCTATCTCTGCTCGCCGGGCAATCCGACCGGCGCCGTGCTGAGTCTTGCCGACTGGAAGCGCCTGTTCGACCTCTCCGACGAATACGGCTTCGTGATCGCGTCTGACGAGTGCTATTCCGAGATCTACTTCGACGAAGAGCACGCCCCGCTGGGCGGTCTCGCGGCGGCGCACCGACTGGGCCGGGGCTTCGACCGTCTGGTCGTGTTCTCGAGCCTGTCGAAGCGCTCGAACGTGCCGGGCATGCGCTCGGGCTTCGTGGCCGGCGACGCCGCCGTCCTCAAGAAATTCCTGCTGTACCGCACGTACCACGGCTGCGCGATGAGTCCGGCCGTGCAAGCGGCGAGCGTTGCTGCGTGGAACGACGAAGCCCACGTGCGCCTGAACCGCAGCAAGTACCTGAAGAAGTTCCAGACCGTCACGCCAATGCTCGCCGACGTGCTCGACGTGCGCCTGCCCGACGCGGGCTTCTACCTGTGGGCCCGGGTCGACACGAAAACCGGCCTGTCCGACACGGAATTCACGCGCCAGTTGCTGGCGCAATACAATGTGGCCGTCCTGCCCGGGTCGTACCTGGGCCGCGCGGCGCACGGCGTCAACCCGGGCGAGAACTATGTGCGCATCGCCCTCGTGGCCGATGTGGACGAATGCACCGAAGGCGCCCAGCGCATCGTGCAGTTCTGCCAATCCCTTTAATTCTCACTGCAACCGATTCTCGCCATGTCGCAACAACTGCAAACCACCATCGACCAAGCCTGGGACAACCGTGCCGAGATCTCGGCGAAGTCGGCACCAGCCGAGGTGCGTGAGGCCGTCGCCCACGTCATCGCCGAACTGGACAAGGGCGCCCTGCGCGTGGCCCAGAAGCAAGACGGCCATTGGATCGTGAACCAATGGGTCAAGAAGGCCGTGCTGCTGTCATTCCGCCTCGAAGACAACGCCGTAATGCCGGCTGGCGGCTTTAGCCAGTTCTACGACAAGGTGCCGAGCAAGTTCGCCAACTACACCGCCGACGACTTCGCGCGCGGTGGTTTCCGCGTCGTGCCGCCGGCCGTGGCGCGTCGTGGCTCGTTCATCGGCAAGAACGTGGTGCTGATGCCGTCGTACACCAACATCGGCGCCTACGTCGACGAGGGCACGATGGTCGACACCTGGGCCACCGTCGGTTCGTGCGCCCAGATCGGCAAGAACGTTCACCTCTCGGGCGGCGTTGGCATCGGAGGCGTGCTCGAGCCGCTGCAGGCCAACCCGGTCATCATCGAAGACAACTGCTTCGTTGGCGCCCGCTCGGAAGTCGTGGAAGGCGTGATCGTTGAAGAAAACTCGGTGATCTCGATGGGCGTGTATCTGGGGCAGTCGACCAAGATCTACGACCGCGAAACGGGTGAAGTGCATTACGGCCGCGTGCCGGCCGGCTCGGTCGTGGTGCCGGGCAACCTGCCCTCGAAGGACGGCAAGTACAGCCTGTACTGCGCCGTGATCGTGAAGAAGGTCGATGCGCAAACGCGCGCCAAGACGGCCATCAACGACCTGCTGCGCGGCGAGTAAGACGAGGCGGCATCCGAGGCTTCGCCGCCTGTCCGGCGGCGACGGCTTCGGCGCGTTTTTGCAATCGCGACACCAGGAGCTCCGGCAATGACGGCAGTGCTGTATGGCATTCCCAACTGCGACACCGTGAAGAAGGCGCGCACGTGGCTCGACGAGCACGGCGTGGCGTACGACTTTCACGACTTCAAGAAGGCGGGCGTGAACAACGCGCTGCTCGACACCTGGCTCGCCCAGGTGCCGCTTGCCACACTGCTCAACCGCAAGGGCACGACCTGGCGCAAGCTCTCGCCGGCACAACAAGCCGCGGCGGCCGATGCGTCGGTGGCCCGCACGCTGATGGTCGAAAATCCGTCGCTCATCAAGCGCCCGGTGCTGGTGGCCGACGGCCAGTTTTCCGTGGGCTTCACGCCCGACAGTTACGCCTCACGATTCTGATTTCATGACTTTCTCCCAAGGCGCCACGCTGGCGCTCACCGAGCAACTGATCGCCCGTCACTCGGTGACGCCCGAAGACCGCGATTGCCAGGCCATCCTGGCGCGCCGCCTCGACGCCATCGGCTTCGTGTGCGAGACCATCGCGTCGAACGGCGTGACCAACCTGTGGGCGCTCAAGCGCGGCACGCGCGGCACCGACGGCAAGCTGCTCGTCTTCGCGGGCCACACCGACGTTGTACCGACCGGCCCGCTGGAGCAATGGCATTCGGATCCGTTTGCCCCCACGCATCGAGACGGCATGCTCTACGGCCGTGGCGCCGCCGATATGAAAACGTCGCTGGCGGCGTTCGTGGTCGCCTCCGAGGAGTTCGTCGCCCAACATCCGGATCACACCGGCTCCCTGGGATTCCTGCTGACCAGCGACGAGGAAGGCCCCGCCACCGACGGCACCGTGAAGGTCGTTGAAGCGCTCACGGCGCGTGGCGAACGCCTGGACTACTGCGTGGTCGGTGAGCCGACCTCGAGCCAGCGCCTGGGCGACATGGTCAAGAATGGCCGGCGCGGATCGATGTCGGGCAAGCTCGTCATCAAGGGCGTGCAGGGCCACATTGCGTATCCGCATCTCGCCAAGAACCCAACGCACCTGTTCGCACCGGCACTGGCCGAGCTGACGCAAACCGTGTGGGACAACGGCAACGAGTATTTCCCGCCCACCACGTGGCAAATCTCGAACATTCACTCAGGCACCGGCGCGACCAACGTCATTCCCGGCGAGTTGACGGTGATGTTCAACTTCCGCTTCTCGACGGCCAGCACGTCCGACGGCCTCCAGCAACGGGTGCACGCGTTGCTCGACCGTCACGGCCTGACGTATACGCTCGACTGGTCGATCAGCGGCCAGCCGTTCCTCACGCCGCGTGGCGACCTGTCGGCAGCGCTCTCGAGCGCCATCCGCGAGGAGACGGGGCTCGAGACCGAACTCTCGACGACGGGCGGCACGTCCGACGGACGTTTTATCGCGCGCATCTGCCCGCAGGTCATCGAATTCGGTCCGTGCAACGCCAGCATCCACAAGATCGACGAACACATTGCGGTGGCCGACATCGAACCGCTCAAGAACATCTATCGGGGCGTGTTGACGCGCCTGGTGGCCTGAGGCGCACGAGGCATTCCACCATGACGACACAGGCCCATCCCTTCCAGACGTTACGCGACCTGTTGCGCTACGCCGTTTCGCGCTTTACCGAGGCCGAGCTGGCCTTCGGGCATGGCACGGCCACGGCGTACGACGAGGCCGCCTATCTGCTGCTGCATACGCTGCACCTGCCCATCGACACGCTCGACCCGTTTCTCGACGCTCGCTTGCTGCCCGACGAAATCGAGCGCGTGCTGTCGGTGATCAACCGCCGCGCAGGCGAGCGCGTACCGGCGTCCTACATCACGAATGAAGCATGGATGCAGGGTCACCGGTTCTACGTGGATGAGCGGGTGATCGTGCCGCGCTCGTTCATCGGCGAGTTGCTCGAAGATGCGTTGCAGCCGTGGGTCGATCACGCGGATGACGTGGCCGACGTGCTCGAACTGTGCACCGGCTCGGGTTGCCTGGCGATCCTGGCCGCCGAGACCTTCCCGGCCGCGCAGATCGATGCCGTCGATATTTCACCCGACGCGCTCGCGGTGGCCAAGATCAACGTGGCCGACTACGGCCTCGGCGATCGCGTCGCGCTGCATCTGGGCGACCTGTATGCGCCGCTGCCCGCAGGCAAGCGTTACGAAGTCATCCTCACCAATCCGCCGTATGTGAACGAAGGCTCGATGCAAGTGCTGCCAGCCGAGTATCGCCACGAGCCGCGTCTTGCCCTGGCGGGGGGGGACGACGGGATGGACGTGGTTCGACGCATCATTGCCGGCGCACGCGAGCACCTGACCGATCATGGCGTCCTGGTGGTGGAAATCGGCAACGAACGTCACTTCGTCGAAGCCGCGTTCCCCGATCTGCCGATGACGTGGCTCGCCACGAGCGCCGGCGACGACATGGTGTTCCTGGTACAGGCCGCCGATCTGCCGTAATCGCCTCCGGGCTCGCTCATTGCAGCGAGTTCTCGCCTAAGGTCATGCAGCCCGGTTACACTCGGGTTCCCGGGTCCGCGCGACTCACGGCATGGAGGAAGATTGTCCGTCATGGTGCTCAATTGGCTCGACGTCGGCTTTGCCGTCGCCTGTATCCATGCACTGGGGGCGATCGCCGCGATCCATGCCGTGCTGACGGTACGGACGTCGCAAGGCGCCGTGGCGTGGGCGGTATCGCTCGTCACGATGCCCTACCTCACGCTCATCCCCTACCTGTTCCTCGGCCGATCGAAGTTCATCGGCTACGTCGAGGCGCGGCGCGCCCGTAATCAAGCGTTGCAATCGCGCATCGGCGAAACACAATGGAGCGGTGAGCCGCCTGTCGCGATGGAAGCCCATCCCGAGTTTGCGGCGCTCACCGCCATGACCGGCATGTCGTTCGTCGCGGGCAATCGCGTGCGTCTGCTGGTGAACGGCCACGCCACGTTCGACGCCATCTTTGCCGCCATCGATCGCGCGCGTGAGTACATCGTCATTCAGTTCTTCATCGTCAAGGACGATGCCCTTGGACGCGCCCTGTCCGCCCGCCTGCTCGCGCGCGCCGCCACGGGCGTGAAGGTTTTCTTTCTCTACGACCGGATCGGCAGCCACGACTTGCCGCGCAGCTACTGCGACACGCTGCGCCAGGGCGGTGTCCTCGTACACGAGTTCGCCGCCGCCAAGCGCGGTATCTTCGTGAATCGCTTCCAGTTGAACTTTCGCAATCACCGCAAAATCGTCGTGATCGACGGCAACGAAGCGTTCATCGGCGGCCACAACGTCGGCGTGGAATATCTCGGCGAGAAGCCGCCGCTGGCGCCCTGGCGCGACACGCACATTGCCGTGCGCGGCCCGGCAGTGGTCGGCATTCAACGCGCGTTCGCCGAAGACTGGCACTGGAGTACGGGCACGGTACCGGAACTGAACCGTCAACCGGTCGCCTCCGGCGAAGACATGCACTGCCAGGTGGTGCCCAGCGGCCCCGCCGACCGGCTGGAAACGTCGTCGCTCTTCTTCGTCACCGCCATCAACGCCGCGCAACAACGGGTCTGGCTCACCACCCCCTATTTCGTGCCCGACGAAGCGGTGTTCTCCGCATTGCGCCTGGCGGTGCTGCGCGGTGTGGACGTACGCATCCTGATTCCCGATCGGGCCGATCACCGCGTGGTGTTCGAAGCCACCACGTCATACGCCTTCGAAGCTGCCCGCAGCGGCATCAACGTCTACCGATATCAACACGGCTTCATTCACCAGAAGGTCGTGCTGATCGACGACAGCGCGGCCGCCGTTGGCAGCGCCAACCTTGATAACCGGTCGTTCCGCCTGAATTTCGAGATCATGCTGCTGACCGTCGATCGCGCCTTTGCCGATGACGTCGCGTTCATGCTGACGCACGACTTCGAGCATGCCGTCCTGGTGGACAAGGATGAATTTCGGACGATTCCGAAATGGCGCCAGATTGTGATGCGCGCGGCGCGACTTTTTGCCCCAATTCTGTAGCCAGTCGACGGCGCGCATCGCATTCGCCTCCGCGGACCGGTAAAATAGCGGTTTTGCCGTCCTCTGCGCGTGGGTTTGCCTGCATGGGCCCGTTCGGTCCACATCGGATCAACGGCGCATGCCTGCCGCGCGGGCCAAGGACGCACTGACCCGCTTTCCCCTCGGCCTTTTTCGTGATCCGATTCGAACACCTTTCCCTCGCGCGCGGCACCAAGCCGCTCTTCGAGGACACCTCCGTCACGCTCAACCCGGGCGAGCGCGTCGGCCTCGTCGGCGCCAACGGCGCCGGCAAGTCCACGCTGTTCGCGTTGTTGCGCGGGCAGTTGCACGCCGATGGCGGCGATGTCTTCGTGCCCAGTAGCTGGCGCTTGGCGCATGTGATGCAGGAGACGCCGGCGGTCGAACGTACCGCGCTCGATTACGTGCTCGACGGCGACACGCGGCTGCGCGAGATCGAAGCGAACATCGCGGCGGCGGAAATCGCTCACGACGGCCATGCCCAGGCCGACGCCCACGCGGCCTTCGCCGACGCCGACGGCTACACTGCCCCGGCCCGCGGCGAGGCGCTGCTGCTCGGCCTCGGCTTTACGTTGGCACAAACGCAGTTGCCGGTCGCCAGCTTCTCGGGCGGGTGGCGCATGCGCCTGAATCTGGCGCAGGCGCTCATGTGCCCGTCCGATCTGTTGCTGCTCGACGAACCGACCAACCACCTGGATCTGGACGCCATCGTCTGGCTCGAAGACTGGCTCAAGCGTTACCCGGGCACGCTCATCGTGATTTCGCACGATCGCGAATTTCTCGACGAGGTCTGCAACGTCACACTGCACATCGAGAATCAGCAGATCAAGCGTTACGGCGGCAACTACAGCCAGTTCGAAATCCTGCGCGGCCAGCAACTGACGCTGCAGCAAAGCGCCTTCGAGAAGCAGCAGAAAACGATTGCACACCTGGAGTCGTTCATCACGCGCTTCAAGGCCAAGGCAACGAAGGCACGTCAGGCGCAGAGTCGCGTGAAGGCGCTCGAAAAGATGGAGCGCATCGCCCCCGCGCATATCGCGTCGCCGTTCACGTTTGAGTTCCGCCCAGCCGACAGCGCGCCGAACCCGATGCTCGTGCTCGAAGCCGTCCGTTGCGGCTACCCGCTCGAGGACGGCAGCGAGAAAGTCATCCTGCCGCATGTCACGATGTCGGTGCAGAACGAGCAACGCATCGGCCTGCTCGGCGCCAACGGTCAGGGCAAATCGACGCTCATAAAATCGCTCGCCGGCACGCTGGCGACACTCACCGGCTCGGTGAAAACCGGCAAGGGCCTGCAGATCGGCTACTTTGCCCAGCATCAGGTCGAAACGCTGCGTCACGACGATTCGCCGTTGCAGCACTTGCAGCGGCTCGCCCCGGATACGCGCGAGCAGGAGCTGCGGGATTTTCTCGGCGGGTTCAATTTCCGTGGCGACATGGCCACGTCGTCGATTGCCCCATTCTCTGGCGGCGAGAAGGCGCGTCTGGCGCTCGCGCTCATCATCTGGCGCAAGCCGAACCTTCTGCTGCTCGACGAACCGACCAATCACTTGGACCTCGAAACGCGCCACGCGCTCACGATGGCCTTGGCGCAGTTCGACGGCACATTGATTCTCGTCTCGCACGATCGGCATTTGCTGCGCGCGACCACCGATCAGTTCCTGCTCGTGGCCGGCGGCGAAGTGAAACCGTTCGATGGCGATCTCGACGACTATCGCGACTGGCTGCTGCAACACGCGGCCGACCAACGGGCCGCCGCACGCGATGCCAGCAACGGTAGCGGCGACGTGGCCGACGGTGTCGACGGCGTCAATCGCAAGGATCAGAAGCGCGCCGAAGCGCAGGAACGCCAGCGGCTGTCTCAACTGCGCAAACCGCTGCAACGCAAGATCGAGAAGCTGGAGCAATCGATGGCGAAACTCTCGGACGAAAAAGCGCGGCTCGACGCCATTCTCGCCGACAGCGGTACCTATGAAGACGCGAAAAAAGCCCTGTTGACCGACAGCCTCAAGCAGCAGGTGGACGTCACGGCCAAACTGTCGGACATTGAAGCCGAATGGCTCGACGCACAGGAAGCGCTCGAGCAGATCGTCTGACAGGCGTCAGACCCGGGATGCCGGGACGGTGGCATGGCCTGAGAAGGCCTGCCCCGGAACGCCCCAAGCGCCAGCGGGACTACAACCCCGCCACGACGGAAATCGCGTGCTCCAGACGGTCGACCGCGTGCACTTCGAGGCCGTCGATGGGTTGCTTCGGCGCGTTCGCTTTCGGGATGATCGCAATCGAAAAGCCGAGTTTGGCGGCTTCCTTGAGACGATCCTGACCGCGCGGGCTCGGCCGGATCTCGCCTGCCAGCCCGACCTCGCCGAATGCCACGATGCCGCGCGGCAACGGCTTGTTGCGCAGCGACGAATGAATCGCCAGCAACACGGCCAGATCGGCCGCCGGCTCCGTAATCTTCACGCCGCCGACGGCGTTCAGGAACACATCCTGATCGAAACAGGCGATGCCCGCATGACGATGCATCACGGCGAGCAACATCGCCAGCCGATTCTGCTCCAGCCCCACCGCCAGACGCCGCGGATTGGGGACCTGCGCCGTATCGACCAGCGCCTGCACCTCGACGAGCAGCGGGCGCGTACCTTCCTGCGTCACGAGCACACACGAGCCCGGCACGCTTTGCTCATGTTGCGAGAGGAACAAGGCCGACGGATTTGCCACGCCGCGCAGGCCTTTCTCCGTCATCGCGAACACGCCCAACTCGTTGACGGCACCGAAGCGATTCTTGAACGCCCGCACCAACCGATACGACGAGTGGGTATCGCCCTCGAAATACAGCACCGTGTCGACGATGTGCTCGAGGACGCGCGGCCCGGCGAGACTGCCTTCCTTGGTCACATGGCCAACCAAGATCACGGTTACGCCGCTCTGCTTGGCGCTGCGCGTGAGTTGCGCCGCGCATTCACGCACCTGCGCGACCGAGCCCGGCGCCGAGCTGAGTGCTTCGGAGTAGACCGTCTGGATCGAGTCGATCACGACGACGTCAGGCTTCTCCGACTCGATGGCGCCCAGAATCTTCTCGAGCTGGATTTCCGCCAGCAAATCCAATTCGCCGCCCCCCTCGCCCGCGGCGCCGAGGCCCAGGCGCTGCGCACGCAAGGCAATCTGCGCGCCCGATTCTTCACCGCTGACGTACAGCGCACGCCGTTCGCGCGCCAGATGCGCAAGCGACTGGAGCAGCAGCGTCGACTTGCCGATCCCGGGATCCCCGCCGATGAGCACCACGCCGCCCGCGACCAGACCGCCGCCCAGCACACGGTCGAATTCGCTCACGCCGCTGGAGAAGCGCGGCACATCGGCCGCCTCGATCTGCGCCAGCTTGCGCACCGGCGTACTCTTGGCGAGCGATTGATATCGATGACCGGTCGGCGCTTCCGCCACCGATTCGACGAGCGAATTCCAGCCGTTGCAGTGCGGACACTGCCCCGCCCACTTGGGCGTCTGCCCGCCGCATTCGGTACAAATATAGACAGTCTTGGCTTTGGCCATGCGTGGCGATCCTGTCCTGATGCTCAGTTCGCGTACACCGGCACGCGGCGCGCCACGGCACACATCAGCTCATAGCCGAGCGTGCCGGCCGACGCTGCGACCTCGTCGATGCAAAGACCCCGCCCCCACAACGTGACAGGCGCGCCCACGCGTGCCTGCGGCACCGGCGTGAGATCGACGGCCAACATGTCCATCGACACGCGGCCCACGGTTCGCGTGCGCACACCGTCGACCAGTATCGGCGTGCCCGAGGGTGCAACGCGCGGATAGCCGTCGGCATAGCCGCAGGCGACCGTGCCCACGCGCATTGGCGCCTCGGTGGTGAAAACGCTACCGTAACCCACCGTACCGCCCGCCGGCACGTCCTGAATGCCGATCAGCTCGGCTTCGAGCGTCATCGTCGGTTGCAGATCGAGCGCCGCCGCCGAGACTTCGAGGCCTTTCGGCGACGAGCCATAGAGCATGATGCCCGGGCGCACCCATGCGCCGTGCGCTTCCGGATGGAACAGCGTGGCGGCCGAGTTGGCCAGGCTGCGCTCGCCCGGCACGTCGCATGCGCCACGCTCGAACGCTTCCATCTGATACGCGATGCCGCGCGGACCGTCGGCATCGGAAAAGTGGGTCATCAGCACGATCTGGCTCACGCATGGAATCGCGCGAGCACGCTCCCATGCGGCGCGAAAACGCTCAGGGGCGAAGCCGAGACGGTTCATGCCCGAATTCATCTTGAGCTGCACGTTGAGCGGCTTGCTCAGGCGAGTGGTCTCCAGCATGCGCAGTTGTTCGTCGCTGTGCACGGTCGTCGTCAGACCATACTTGTCGACGACGGCCAGATCTTCCGGTTTGAAGAACCCTTCGAGCAGCAGAATCGGACCGGCCCAGCCGAGTTCGCGCAAACGCACGGCCTCGTCGAGATCGAGCAGGCCGAAGCCATCGGCGTCGCGCAATCCGGGATACGCGTTTTCAAGGCCATGCCCGTAGGCATTGGCCTTGACCACGGCCCACACCTTGGCGCTGGGCGCGCTGCGGCGGGCGACATCGAGATTGTGAGCGAGGGCTGCGGTGTGAATCGAGACTTTGATTGGACGAGGCATAAGCGGATACGGGATCGAAGGAGACGCTCGCCAGGACAGGCTGGCGGCATAACGCATCGGCATATTTTCGTGTTATAAAGCCGTGCGCACAACTTGTTTTGCCGAAATTTTTCTCCCGATAACAAGACCGGTCTCAGACCGAGGGCGACCGGGCGCCCGACACGGGGGACATCAAGGCCGAATATACGGCCGAATAGCGACAGTTGATTGGCCGAAGCGCGCCGATACCCCGATGTTTAAGCCCGGTTTCTTCCGTAGGGGAGCCCGTTGCGGGCGCTGCGGATACCGACAACCGAGACACGCAAGTTTTACGCAGCACGGGATCGACTCAAGGAACGATGAAGAAAGGCTTTTATACCATCATGGCCGCGCAGTTTTTTTCGTCGCTGGCCGACAATGCATTGCTCATCGCCGCAATCGCGCTCCTGAAAGATCTGCACTCCCCGCAGTGGATGACGCCGCTGCTCAAGCTCTTCTTCGTGCTCTCGTACGTCATTCTCGCCGCCTACGTTGGGGCCTTCGCCGACTCGATGCCCAAGGGCAAGGTCATGTTCATCAGCAACTCGATCAAGGTCGCCGGCTGCCTGATGATGCTGTTCGGCTCGCACCCACTGATCGCGTATGGTGTAGTCGGCTTCGGCGCGGCGGCCTACTCGCCCGCGAAGTACGGCATTCTCACCGAATTGCTGCCCGCGGAGAAACTGGTCGCGGCCAATGGCTGGATCGAAGGGCTGACGGTCAGCTCGATCATTCTCGGCACCGTCCTCGGCGGCACACTCATCAGTCCACATATTTCCGAATGGGTGCTCCAACGCACGCCAGAGGTCATCAATACGCCGGCGATGGCCTCGATGGTGGTCATCATGGTCATCTACGTGATTGCCGCGCTGTTCAATTTGCGCATCCCCGACACGGGCGCGCGCTACGCGCGTCAGCAACGTAATCCGATCCGCCTCGTCTCCGATTTTGCCGACTGCTTTACCACGTTGTGGCGCGACAAGCTGGGCCAGATCTCGCTCGCCGTCACGACCCTGTTCTGGGGCGCGGGGGCAACGCTGCAGTTCATCGTGCTGCGCTGGGCCGAAAAAGCGCTGGGCATGACGCTGTCGGAAGGGGCCATCCTGCAGGCGGTATCCGCTGTGGGCGTGGCCATCGGCGCCATCGCCGCGGCATCGCGCATCCCGCTCAAGCGTTCACTCTCAGTACTGCCGGTGGGCATCGCCATGGGCATCGCGGTGATGGCGATGGCCTTCTTCTCGAAGGACCTGCTGCCGTGGGGCGCCGATTGGAAAGTGCCGCTGTACCTGATCGTCGCTTATATCTTCCTCATCATCGTCGGCGCGCTCGCGGGTTTCTTCGTGGTACCGATGAACGCCCTGCTCCAGCATCGCGGTCACGTCTTGCTCTCGGCGGGCCATTCCATCGCCGTGCAGAACTTCAACGAGAACCTTTCCGTGCTCATCATGCTGTGCCTCTACGCGCTGCTGATCTGGTTCAACGTGCCGGTGGGGGTCGTCATCATTCTGTTCGGCGTGTTTGTCTCGGGCACGATGTGGCTCGTCATGCGGCGTCACCAGGCCAATCAGCGCGAATTCGATTCGGTCGCGCTCATCGGCGAAATCAAGCATTGATATGTCTTCGCGTCAGTCGTCCGTTCCCATCGTCCTCACCATCGCCGGCTCGGATTCCAGCGGTGGTGCCGGCATCCAAGCCGATCTGAAAACGTTTTCCGCACTGGGCGCCTACGGCGCCAGCGTGATTACCGCCCTCACCGCGCAGAACACGCAGGGGGTCACCGGCATCCATACGCCGCCGGCGAGTTTCGTCACTGCGCAAATGGATGCCGTTTTCCAGGATCTGACGGTCGATGCCGTCAAACTGGGCATGCTTGGCAATGCCGAGGTCGTGCGCGCCGTTGCCGCTGGATTGCGGCAGTACAAGCCGCGCTTCGTCGTGCTCGATACCGTGATGATCTCGAAGAGCGGCCACGCGTTGCTGCAACCGGACGCCGTCGCCGCATTGCGCGATGAACTGCTGCCGCTGGCCGACCTGATCACCCCCAACCTGCCGGAAGCCGCGGCGCTACTCGGTGTCGAGCCGGCGACCGACGAACGCGAGATGGAACAGCAAGCGCAAGCGCTGCGCGCGCTGGGCGCTCGCCATGTGCTGGTCAAGGGAGGCCATCTGGCCAGCGATCTCAGCCCTGACTGGCTCGTGAGCGCGGCGGGTGTCGAGCGGTTCACCGCCCCGCGCATCGCCGTTCACAACACCCACGGTACCGGCTGCACGCTCTCCGCCGCGCTGGCCGCGTTGCGACCCCGTCGCCACGACTGGTCGGACACCGTGCGCGACGCCAAGGCGTATCTCAACGGCGCGCTTGCCGCCAGCGACACATTGCACATTGGCCACGGTGTCGGCCCCGTGCATCACTTCCACGCCGTCTGGCCCAAGGGGTGAGAGAGTGAGGCGCTAATGCGCCGGCTCAGATCGACGGCGCGCCGTCGTCGGCACTCTGCGCCAGCGCGCGACGCGCGGCCGCGTCAGCCCGTTCGCTCAATTCCTCGATGCGATGCCGGGCGCGCGGTGCCCAGAAATCCGGCACGATAAATCCGCGCTCATCCTCGAACCAATCCCCCTCGCCCGCCCGCCGATACAACGACACGACCAGCAACGGCTCGGCGCCGCGTTCGCGCCAGTGCGTCTCGATTCGGGCATGCATCGCGGTCAGCGATAACGCCGACGAATCGCTAACGCGCGCGGGGGCCAGCCAACGCGCGCGCGGCAGCAATGCCCACGTGCGTTCGCGTGCGGCGCTCGGCGCGCGCTGTGTCGACTGTGCGTGCGCCCACCACTCGTCGAGCGTCGCCCACCAGCCTCGACCGTGCGCTTCAGACGCCACCGCCGGCAACTGCCCACGTTGCGCAAGTGGATGGAAAAGCCAGCCCTTCAGATAGACCTGCGGCAGCCACGGCCCGGCCGCGGGCAATGCGCTAAGCGCTGCGTCCACCGTGGTCAGGCGCAATTGATGATCGAGCAACCGCGCCACCTTGTCGGCCAGGCTGTCGGCCAGGTTCGGTCCGAGCCAGTGAAACTGCACGGCCCGCTCGTCGAGCCCCGACGATGGCGTCGCAGGCGGCACGAACAGATACAGCTTCACCGCCAACTCCCAATGCAGCAATTGACGGTCGGCGCGCCGCGCCAACAGGAAATCGCACTCGCCGAGCGTCATGTTGCCGCGCCGGGCGTCACGCACCTGCAAACCGGCGGCGAGCAGATCGAAGCGAGGACTGTGCAGCAGTGCGAAATGCAGCAGTTGCTCCGCATAGCGCCCCAGGCGATGACTTTCGCCGCGCGCCAGAAAATCGCGCAACGGATCGACGTCGGCATCGCAGGCCAGTAGCCAGTCGTGCAGGATTCGAGAATGGGAGACGGGGCCGGCGATGTCGGGCTGCGTTGCAGGCGCCCCGCCCGAGGCCGGCGCGGCGGGGTGGCGCGGCGCGTCATCCACTGCCTGCACGCCATCGAACTGCGCCAGCGCTGCCGGAAAGCGGGTGGCACTGAGCAGATCGGCGGACAACAACAGCCACGCGAGGTCGCGCACCGGCGCCTCGCGCAGCGTCTCGATCAGTTCGCCGTAGGCGTGTTGGACGGAGTCGATTCGCACACAGCCTCGTAGGTAGCCCGCGCCAGGCACCAATCCGTCCAGGCCTTGGCCTTGTCGGGCAAACTGCGCAACAGGTAGGCCGGATGGTACGTCACGATCACCGGCACGCCTTCATATTCATGCACGCGCCCGCGCAGGCTGGCGATGCTCGCCTGCGTACGCAGAATGCTCTGCGCGGCGAAACGCCCCATCACCACGATCACGCGCGGCTTGAGCAGTGCCACCTGACGCTTCAGGTAAGGCTCGCAGCTCGCCACTTCGGTCGCCTCGGGATCGCGGTTGTTCGGCGGACGGCATTTGAGCACGTTCGCGATATACACGTTCTCGCCGCGCTGCAATGTCACGGCACGCAGCATGTTGTCGAGCAGCTTGCCGGCCTGACCGACGAACGGCTCGCCCTGCAAATCCTCCTGCTGGCCCGGGGCTTCCCCCACGAGCAGCCAGTCGGCCTCGCGGTCGCCCACACCGAAGACCGTCTGCGTGCGCTTTTCGCACAGGCCGCACAGGCGGCAATTGGCGACGCGCTCCGTCAGCGCCTCCCAGTCCAGTGTCTCGACGCCCGGCAGCGCAGGGCGCGACGGCGCCGCGGCCTCTCCCGCATCGCACATGATCGACCACAGCGCAGCATCGGCGGCTGCGTCGCCATCGCCGCTGCCATCGCTGTCGAGCCACATCGGCCGGTCGTCGGGCGGCAGGTCCTCCGTGCGACGGTTGGCCCCACGCGGCTCGGATGTCTGTGGCGGCATCGGTGCAGACTCACGGCGGACAGGGGCCGCGGGCACTTCATCCAACGTCGCGACGCGCGCGGTAGCAGGCGCCATCGCCGGGCCGACGCTCGGCGTCACGTCCCACGGTGGCAGATCGTCGGCATGGGCTTCGCCCCGAAGGGTCGCCGCTTCGACGCGTATCGCTACGTCGCCGTCCTCGTCAGTCGCCGTTACCGTTGCCGCCCTGGCCACGGCCTCGTGCGACATCCACACCGGCCACAGCCCGAACTCTTCCAGAATCGCTTTAGGCCACGGCACGATCGGTCTCCCACGTCAGGCGCATCACAATGGCGTCTTCACGACGCCCGCTCGCCGGATAATATCCCTTGCGCCGGCCAATCTGAATGAATCCGAAACGCTCGTACACGCGCAGCGCCCTCACGTTCGACGGACGCACCTCCAGCAAGACCCCGCCCATGCCCTGCGCACGCGAGGCCCGCACCACCTCGTCAAGCAACTGCACCCCCAGCCCGTTGCCCTGCATTTCCGGCACAACGCACACGTTGAGCAAATGCGACTCGTCGACGACCGGCATCAGCAGGAAATAGCCGAGCAGCGTGCCGTCGACCGCGCGCAGGCAGACGCCCTGATGTCCGGCGTCGAGCGAATCGGCGAAGTTCTGGCGGGTCCAGGGATACGGGTACGCGCGCACTTCGACGGCCACGACCTCGTCGAGATCGGCCAGCGTCATCGGTGAATAATGGTTCGGGCCGGTCTGGCGCATCAGGGCACCTCCGGGGCATTTGCCTTCACGGCCTGCGCGGCAGCCTGTTTGATCGCTTCGCGCTCGGCGGTCGTTTGCGCCACCTTGTTGCGGATATAGACCGGCATGGCCTGATCGGCGGGAATGGCACCGCCCCGCGCGAAGGCGCGGGCGGCGAGCGCCGCGACGTAACGGGCACGCGGCATGGCGTTGGTCAGCACTGCCTGCGCCCGCGCGCTCGCCTGCAATCGATCGCCAAACGCCAGCGCGGCATTGCCCGCGACGACGAAATCCGCCTCGGGCGCGCGCACCGCTTCGGCGGCGTCGAGCGCCGCAGGCTGGACTTCGCGCCAGTCGCCTGTGGCACTGTCCCAGGCGTAATCGGCCCAATAGGCCTCATTCATGCGCGCATCGAGTGCGACGAGCACGCGTTGTGTGTCGACGCGCAATGCGCGCGCCGCTTCGGCACACGCGAGCAACGTGCCGACCGGCACCACGGGCAGTGCGGCGCCAAACGCCAACCCCTGCGCGACACCGCAGGCCGTGCGCAACCCGGTAAACGACCCCGGCCCCGCCCCGAAGGCAATCGCGTCGCATTCGGCAAGCGTGACACCGGCCTCGCGCAGCACGTCACGGGCGGCGGGCAGAATATGGGTGCTGGAGACCGGGCCGGTATCGAGGTGGCGCTCGACCACAAGGGCCGGAGCGCCGTCGGCGGGATCGTGACGGTATACGGCAACCGAACAGAATTCGGTCGAGGTATCGAGGGCAAGAAGCGTAATCGAAGACATGTCGCTATTGTAATCGGGTGGACGGCGACCCACCTAGCGGCACCGACGGTCACCCGCCCCTGGCCGATGCGGCATCCCGCATTCCGCGTAGCCAACCGCTGACGACGGCTCACATCACTCCGTGCAAATCCGAACGTGCACTTCCCCAAAAACACTGCTATAATCCGCGCTTCGCTTCGCGGATCGTCATTGGACTTCCTGCAAAGCGACGAAAAACTGCGTTTTGCCCCAATCCTGTGATAAGCCGCTGTAGTTCTTGCCGGTACTGGCGTTCCTGATAGGAACGACCCGCCACCGTCCCTGGCTTACGATACGGATTTCGATCCGCTTTCTGCCCCATCCGCGATTTGCTTCCTGCTTGCGACGAATTGGGTTTGCCGATTGGCGCCAACGCCCCGACATCACCTTTTTGATCCGCAAGAGGCTTCATGGAACAAACTTCCAAGATGTCTGCGCTCGCGCAGACGTATTTCCCTTCGTCCGAAGAAAACGCTAACGCTATTGTTGTTGATGCCGCTCCGGCAGCCAGCGACGACGGCAAGCCCACGTTCGCCGAACTCGGCTTGAACGCGGCGATTCTGTCGACGCTCACCACCGCAGGCTATACCCACCCGACGCCGGTGCAGCAGCGCGCGATTCCCTCCGCGCTCGCCGGTCGCGATTTGCTCGTGTCGAGCCCGACGGGCTCCGGCAAGACGGCCGCCTTCATGCTGCCCGCCATCCACCGTTTCGCGGAAATGCAGGCCAGCGGCGAGCTGAACAGCCGCGCCCCGGCCGCACATCCGCGCAACGAGCCGGCAGAGCCGGGCGAAAAGCCCCGCAAGGGCCAGCGCGTGCGTCGCGTGGCCGCCCAACCGCTGCTGCTCGTGCTCACGCCGACGCGCGAACTGGCGCAACAGGTCTCGACCGCTGCCGACACGTACGGCAAGCAACTGCGCCGTCTGCGCACGGTGAGCATTCTCGGCGGTATGCCCTACCCCCGTCAGCTCGAAATGCTGGCCAAGCAGCCCGAGATCATCGTGGCGACGCCGGGCCGTCTGCTCGATCACATCTCCAGCGGCAAGATCGACCTGTCGCAATTGATGATGCTGGTGCTCGACGAAGCCGATCGCATGCTCGACATGGGCTTCATCGACGACATCCAGACCATCGTCGACGCCACGCCGGCATCGCGTCAGACGCTGCTGTTCTCGGCAACGATCGACGGTCGCATGGGCGAAATCACGCGTCGTCTGCTGCGCGATCCGGAAACCATCGAGATCACGCGCGGCTCCGACCAGCGCACCAACGCCAACATCGAGCAAACGCTCCATTACGTGGACGACCGCGCCCACAAGGATCGCCTGCTCGCACACCTGCTCGGCAACGATTCGCTCGACCAGGCCATCGTGTTCACGTCGACCAAGCGCGATGCCGACCTGATCGCCGACCAGCTCGAACAAGCCGGTTTCGACACCGCCGCACTGCACGGCGACATGCCGCAAGGCGTGCGCAACCGTACGCTGCGCGCCCTGCGCGAGCGTCGTGTGCGCGTTCTCGTGGCTACCGATGTGGCCGCACGCGGCATCGACGTGCCGGGCATCACGCACGTGTTCAACTACGATCTGCCGAAGTTTGCGGAAGACTACGTCCACCGTATCGGCCGTACGGGCCGTGCCGGTCGTAGTGGCGTGGCCGTGAGCCTCGCCGCACACGCCGAAATCGGCGCGGTGCGTCGCATCGAACGCTACACGCGTGAACTGCTGCCGGTAAATGTCGTGGCCGGTTTCGAACCGCGCCGTGCCGCACCGAAGGCCGGTGCCGGCGGCAAGCGTCCGGGCCCGAGCCGCAGCGGTCCGCGTCAAGGCAATGGTGGCGGCAGCCGCTGGAACAGCAATGGCCCGCGTCACGCGAGCAGCGCCGGTAACGGCGGTAGCGGCAGCGGCGGTTATCAGGGCGGTCAGCGCTTTGGCGCCAACAAGCCGGCCGGTGCGCCGTTCGAGCGTCGCGAGAGCAATGGCTACCAAGGGAACGGCGCGGGTAACGGCGGCAACGCTGGAAACGGCGGTAACGGCTTCTCGAACGGCAGCGCGACCGACCGCTTCGAGCGTCGCGCCCCGCGCCCGACCGAAGGCGGCTATCGTCAGGATCGCGGCTTCAGCAATCGAAGCGGTAGCGGCTTCAACAAGCGTCGCGGCGACTGAACGGCCTAAGACGGTCAGGACCGGTGCTACATCGGTCCTGCGCTAGTACCAGAAAACCCCGGATGTTGACGTCAACTGTCAACGCCGGGGTTTTTGCTTATGCGCGCCGGATGGCACGATGTCGACGCGCAAACGCCAGCGCCGTCAATCGACCGACGCCAGGAGACTCCGTCGATCTCACGGCGTCGACGCAAACCGGTCGGTCGCTTCGATCAACCAGTGCAGGATGGTCGGCTCGTTAAAGGCATGTCCGGCGTCGGGCGCCCAATAGAAATCCGCCTCCGGCCACGCCTTGTGCAAGTCCCACGCCGTGCGGGCGGGCGTCGCCACGTCGTACCGACCCTGGACGATCACCCCCGGAATGTCGCGCAGGCCGCGCGCACCGTCGATCAACTGATTCGGCGCGAGAAAGCCATCGTTGACGAAGTAATGATTCTCGATGCGAGCGAACGCAATCGCGTAGCGCGGATCGCCGAACGCCTCGGCAAGACGGTCGTCGGGCAGCAGCGTGATGGTGCTGCCCTCCCACATACTCCATGCCCGCGCTGCCTCGATCCTCACGGCCTCGTCGCGATGGGTCAGCCGCTTCTGGTAAGCACGCATCAGGTCGCCCCGCTCTTCAAGCGGGATCGGCGCGAGGAACGACTCCCAGCGATCCGGAAACAGCCACGATGCGCCCTTCTGGTAATACCACTGCAACTCGTCGCGGCGCACGGTGAAAATGCCGCGCACGATCAATTCGCTTACGCGTTCGACGTGCGCCTGCGCATAGGCCAGTGCCAACGTGCTCCCCCACGAGCCCCCTAACACCATCCAACGGTCATATCCGAACTTGACGCGCAAGCGCTCGATGTCGTCCACCAGATCCCACGTGGTGTTGTGGTCCAGACTTGCATGCGGCGCCGAGCGTCCGCAGCCACGCTGATCGAACAGCGTGATGCAGTATTTGGCCGAATTGAACAATCGCCGATGCTCCGGCGAGCAGCCGCCCCCGGGCCCCCCGTGCAGAAACACCGCCGGCTTGCCCTGCGGATTGCCACACCGCTCCCAATAGACTTGGTGCCCATTGCCCACATCGAGCATGCCGCACTCGAACGGCTCGACCGGCGGGTATAGGCCGCGCAGCATCTCCGGGCGACTCTCCACGACCTTGCCAGGCCCCCGCGGCACATGGCCCTGCGCGCGAGGACCGTTCGGTAGGCTGCGGGCGGCATCATCGGGAAAGTCGAGCGACATCGGCATCCTCACATGAACAAGGGTCGGGGCATTGCCAGCGTCGCGCCCAAGCGCAACGCCGACCATGGAAACTCGAACGAGTAGCACGAGGATCCATCCGTCGAAGTTCAGTGTAGCGCGGCGCCACAGACAAAACAAAGCACGCGCTCAAAACGAAATGGGACGATGTTGCCATCGTCCCATTCGCACGGCGATGCACTCGCCGCGTCAACCTAGGGGGAGTCCGATTCGAGCCGAGTCAGACCGTTTCAGCCCCCCTTCGGAACCCGTCAAACCGCTTCGTACAGCGGCAGCGTAAGGAACTCGACAAAGTCGTCGCTAGTGCTCATCTGCTCGAAGATGACGGCCGCGCGATCGTACGTCGGCGCCGCTTGCCCCACGAGTGCTTTCACGTTGGCAAGCTCTTGCGGAATCAGCTCGCGCACCAGCTCGGCGGTGACCTTGCGGCCGTCGTCGAGCTTGCCCTTCGGCGAGCGGATCCACTGCCACACCTGCGAGCGCGAGATTTCGGCCGTTGCGGCATCTTCCATCAGGTTGTGAATCGGCACGCAGCCATTGCCCGCCAGCCACGAACCCAGGTAGTGGATGCCGACGTTGATGTTGTTGCGCAGCCCCGCCTCGGTAATCGGCGCTTCCGGCTGGAACGTCAGCAGGTCGCGGCCCGAGACCGTCACGTCGTCGCGTTGCTTGTCGATCTGGTTCGGACGCTCGCCCAGCACCTTCACGAACGCTTCCATCGCCACGGGCACGAGCCCCGGGTGCGCCACCCAGCCGCCGTCGTAACCGTCGGCGGCGTCGCGTGCCTTGTCGCCGCGAATACCAGCGATCGCCAGTTCGTTGGCCTGAGGATCGTTCTTGATCGGAATCAGCGCGCTCATGCCACCAATGGCAGGGGCATTGCGGCGGTGACACGTCTTGAGCAGCAGCAGTGCGTAGGCACGCATGAACGGCACCGTCATGTTGATGCGGCTGCGATCGGCCAGGCAGAAATCGGCATCGACCTTGAACTTCTTGATGCACGAGAAGATGTAGTCCCAGCGGCCGGCGTTCAGGCCCGCGCTGTGCTCGCGCAGTTCGTACAGGATCTCGTCCATTTCGAACGCCGCGAGAATGGTCTCGACGAGCACCGTCGCCTTGATGGTGCCCTGCGCCAGACCCAACGTGTTCTGCGCGAACACGAACACGTCGTTCCACAGGCGCGCCTCGAGATGGCTCTCCAGTTTCGGCAGATAGTAGTAAGGCCCGAAGCCGCGCTCGAGCGACGCCTTCGCGTTATGGAAGACATGCAAGCCGAAATCGAACAGGCTGCCCGACATGCGCACGCCGTCCACGCTCACGTGCTTCTCGTCGAGATGCCAGCCCCGCGGACGCACGATCAGCGTGGCGACCTTGTCGTTCAGTGCGTAACGCTTGCCGTTCTGCTCGAGACTGATGGTGCCGCGCACCGCGTCGCGCACGTTGATGTGCCCTTGTATCTGGTTGTGCCAGTTCGGCGTATTCGAGTCCTCGAAGTCGGTCATGTAGCTGTCCGCCCCCGAGTTCAGCGCGTTGATGATCATCTTGCGCTCGACCGGCCCCGTGATTTCCACACGGCGGCATTGCAACGCCGCCGGCAGCGGCGCGATCCGCCAGTCGCCGTCGCGGATCACCTGAGTCTCGGGCAGGAAGTCGGGCACTTCGCCGGCGTCGAGTCGCGCGGCGCGGTCCGCGCGGGCCGCAAGTAGTGCCTGACGGCGCGGTTCAAAGGCGCGGTGCAACTTGGCGATGAAAGCGAGTGCCTCGGGGGTCAGGATCGCTTCGTACTCAGGACGAATATCGGTGCTGGCATCGACATGCAGTTGCATGCCGGGGGGCAGAATCAGGGACATCAGGGATCTCCAACGATCTTGATTTATATATAGGGGAGTGCGCCGCAAGGAAGAACTTCAGGGGCTTTGCACAAGGCCTCACACCGCGTTGGGCGTCAGGCGCGCGCTCCCGTCACTGCCTCGACGAACCGCTGCAAGTCGCGCATATCGCGCCCCATCCCTTGCGGCGTGACGCCGAGTTGTTCGACCGGTAGCCCGGCCCGGTTGACCCAAAACGTCGGGTAACCGAACCAGGTGGCACCGGCCGCGTCCCAGCCATTGCTGGAGACGAAAACGATGGCGTCGGCAGGCACGCCAAACGCGTCGGGGCCAAGTTGATAGGCCTCCGGGGCGGTCTTGAATTTGCGTACCGCGTCGACCGACAGCACATGCTCGAACAGATCCTTGATCCCAGCGCTCTTGAGGCCGACGTCGAGCATGCGGGGATCGCCATTCGAGAGCACGCCGAGTCTGAGACCCATTGCACGCAACGCGCGCAGCACGGGCGGGTTTTCGGGGAAGACCGACAGGCAGGTGTATTCGTCCATCAACCGCTTCTCGGCGACGAGCGAGAGCGTGAGGTTCAGACGCGCCGCGGCGTAGCGCAACGCGTCGACGGTGATGTCCCAGAACGGACGGTAGCGTTCTCCGCGCGGGCCCGAGAGCGAGCGCAGTTGCGTGTACTCGATCTGCTTCTGGCGCCACAGGTCGGCCAGCGCCGCGCCGCGCCCTGGGAACTGCTGCTCGGCGGCCGCCGCGACGGAGTACACGTCGAACAACGTACCGTAAGCGTCGAAGATCACAGCCTGTATACGGGGGGCCATCACTTGGGTATCACTCGATATCGCTTGTTATTACCCGTCAATTGTATTATTGATGGCAGACGACATAAAAGTGCACAAAAATCACTTTATCTTTTACTTTTACGTACATAATCGATCGCGTGGACCGCTTCAAACAAATCGAAACGTTCGTCGCCGTGGCCGCCAAGGGAAGCCTGTCGGCCGCCGCGACACTTGAGGGCGTGGCGCCTGCCGTGATCGGACGCCGCATTGACGCGCTCGAATTCCGACTGGGCGTGAAGCTGCTCGTGCGCACGACTCGGCGGGTCACGCTTACGTTCGAGGGGTCGGCGTTTCTCGAGGACTGCCAACGCATTCTGAACGAGATGCACAACGCCGAGGCCACCGTATCGGCGGGCGGGGTGAAGGCAAGCGGCCACCTGCGGCTGTCGGCCCCGGCCGGCTTCGGGCGACGGCACGTTGCCCCGCTGTTGCCTGTGTTCATCGAGACACACCCGGACGTCACCGTGACGCTCGACCTCTCCGACCGTCTCGTCGATCTGGTCAATGAAGGTTTCGACTGCGCCATCCGGCTGGGCGAGTTGCCCGATTCGAGCCTTGTATCCCTGCGACTGGGCGAGAACCGCCGCGTGTGCGTGGCGTCGCCAGAGTACCTGGCACGTCACGGACGCCCCGAATCGCTCGACGCCCTCGCCCGTCACAACTGCCTCGCCTTCGGATCGACCGCCAACCAGCAGCGCGGCTGGACGTTCGCGCAGGACGGCAAGGTCGTCACCATCCGGGTCAATGGCACGATGGAATGCACCGACGGTGCGGTGTTGCACGACTGGTGTCTGGACGGCTACGGCCTCGCGTGGCGCTCTTGGTGGGAAGTGGGCGACGATATGCGGGCGGGCCGGCTGGTGAGCATACTCGACGACTTTGCCGCGCCGCCCATCGGCATTCACGCCGTCTTCCCGCAACGCCGTCACCTGCCGCTGCGTGTGCGCCTGTTCATCGACCATCTCAAGCACCACTACAGCAGTTCGGTCTACTGGCGAGACGATGCGGCGCCCATCGCGTTGCACAGCGAGGCCTTCTGAGCGGCGGCACGCGGCAGCGCCGCACTATCGGGACTATCGGGTTTGCCCCCGTTGTTGCGTCGCGCCAAAGCCATAGAATCGAAACGAAGGGTCCGCTGGCGATGCGCAGGCTTGAGGGCATGGCATGGCACAGAATGGCATCGGATGCCTCGGGACAGCGGAGCGGAGGCAAGACCGTGATACCTGCGCGAGCCTGTGAGCGCGTGTTCAGCAACGCCAACTGCGGGAGGTCATATGCTATTTACCCACATCCTCATTCCGACCGACGGCTCGGAGCTTTCCGAAAAAGCGGTCACGGGCGGACTCGAACTGGCGCGAGCGCTCGGCGCGAAGGTGACGGGCTATTGCTGCCTCGCGGAGTATCCGTATTCGCCCTTCAGCGAGTATGTACTGGAAGCGCCGGCCACTTTCAGCGAGCGCATTGCCGAAGAGGCATGCGCGCATCTCGACAAGCTGGCCGAAGCCGCCGCGGCGGCGGGCGTGCCGTTCGAGCGCGACAGCTCCACCTTCCCGGCGCCTTATCTCGGCATCATCGACGCGGCGCAACGTCACGGATGCGATGTCATCCTGATGGCCTCCCACGGACGGCGCGGGCTGACCAGCCTGCTGCTTGGCAGCGAGACGCAACGTGTTCTCGTGCACTCCAAGATTCCGGTGCTCGTCTACCGCTGATCCATTCGCGGCAATTCGGCCGCACATGAAAAAAGGCCCGTGAGCGGGATACGCTCACGAGCCTCCTCTCGTTCAGGCGTGCATGGCACCCTCACCGCGACGGGACCGCAGTCAGGGCCGCCCCGACCGGATAGGCCGGACGCGCGGTCATGGCGCGATGTCGCACCGCCGGCTGACGATGTGCCCCCACGCGCATCGTCGCAGGCGGGCGCACCGCGCCCTCCCTCAGCCCGGTCAGGCTGCCTTGACCTTTGCCTTCTTCTCGTCGAAGAACTGTTCGTCCTCCGTCGAACCCTTCAGGGCCGTGGTCGATGCGTCACGCTCAATCGTCTGCGTAACGGCATCGAAGTAGCCCGTACCCACCTCACGCTGGTGCTTCACCGCGGTGAAGCCCTTGTCCGCCGCCGCGAATTCGGCTTCCTGCAACTCCACGAAGGCGCTCATCTGACGACGGGCATAGCCATGCGCCAGGTTGAACATCGAGTAGTTCAGGCTGTGGAAGCCAGCGAGCGTGATGAACTGGAACTTGTAGCCCATGGCACCGAGTTCCTTCTGGAACTTGCCGATGGTCGCATCGTCGAGGTTCTTCTTCCAGTTGAACGACGGCGAGCAGTTATACGAAAGCATTTTGCCGGGGAAGTGCTTGTGAATGCCCTCGGCAAATTGCCTGGCGAAGTCGAGATCGGGCTTGCCGGTCTCGCACCACACCAGATCGACGTACGGCGCGTAAGCCAGACCACGGGCAATCGCCTGGTCGAGGCCATTGCGCGTGCGGTAGAAGCCTTCGACCGTGCGCTCGCCGGTGCAGAACGGCTGATCGATCGGATCGACGTCGGCGGTGATCAGGTCTGCTGCTTCGGCATCGGTCCGGGCGATCAGGACGGTCGACACGCCGAGCACGTCGGCCGCCAGTCGCGCCGCCACCAGCTTGGCCACGGCTTCGCGCGTCGGCACGAGCACCTTGCCGCCCATGTGACCGCACTTCTTGACCGACGCGAGCTGATCTTCGAAGTGCACCCCCCCGGCGCCCGCTTCGATCATCGCCTTCATCAGTTCGAAGGCGTTGAGCACGCCGCCGAAGCCGGCTTCGGCGTCGGCCACGATCGGGGCGAAGTAATCGATATATCCTTCGTCGCCCGGGTTCTTGCCTTCCGACCATTGGATCTGATCGGCCCGCGTGAAGGTGTTGTTGATGCGGCGCACGACTTGCGGCACCGAGTTGGCCGGATAGAGCGACTGGTCGGGGTACATTTCACCCGCCATGTTCGCGTCGCCGGCGACCTGCCAGCCCGACAGATAGATGGCTTTGAGGCCGGCCTTGACCTGTTGCATGGCCTGATTGCCGGTCAGCGCGCCGAGTGCGTTCACAAACGGCTCTTCGTTGATCATTTGCCACAGGCGCTCTGCACCGCGGCGGGCGAGCGTTTGTTCCGGCTGGATCGATCCACGCAGACGCACCACGTCTTCCGCCGAGTAGCCACGCTTGATGCCCTGCCAGCGCGGATTGTTCGCCCAGTCCTGCTCGAGTTGCTTCACCTGGTCTTGACGTGTCGTCATGATGATCTCTCCTGGTTTCTCGATACAAATAAAGCGGTGACGCTTGACTGCCGGCGCGTCCTGAAATCGGCATGTCTTGTATAAGAGTCTAGGGATTATTCATGCAACGCAACAGAACGAATCGCGTCACTGACTAATATTTTTTAATCATATAAATCAATAACATAAAAATAATATTTCTTAATAAGAAACGATATCTTCCTTCCTGAAATGGCATCGTTGTGCCGAGCAGCGCAAATTTTTACGCATCGCAAGAACATTCCGTATCATGAAAAAAGCCGGTGACGTCGAGTCCCGGCTTTGTCAACGCGATGCACCGCCGCGCGAATCGGCGCGGGGGCGCGAGCGCGGCGGTTACGATGCGGCCCGACGGGCCGCCGTCGCCGCCCTGGGCGGCTTGCACACGAACCACACGGCAAGCGCGATGAAACAGCCGCCGACGACGTGAGCCATCGTGACCGCTTCATTCAGGAACAAGGCGCCCCACAGCACACCGAATGGCGGAATGAGGAACGTGACGGTCAGCGAGCGCAACGGGCCCAGATCCGCGATCAGGCGGAAGAACATCATGTAGGCCACCGCGCTGCACATGAAACCGAGCGCGGCCATCGCGGCCCACACGCCGCCGGTGGCCGGGCCGGGAATGCCGGACGTTGCAGACACGTAGCCGAAGAACGGCAGCAGCACGACGGCCGCCCCCAGCTGGCTGCCGAAGGCAACCAGCTTCGCGTCGAGGCCGCCCCGGTCGGAAATCCAGCGCTTCGTCAGATAGCCCGCCAGACCGTAGCAGGACGTAGCGACGAGACACGCCAACGCCCCCATGACCACCGGCCCCGACATCGTGACCGGCCCGGCGCGCGTCAATACGGCGACCCCGACGAGCCCGAGCAACACCCCCAGCCCCTTGGCACCCGTCAGCCGCTCACGGAAGAACAACGTACCGATGATGACGCCCATCAGCGGCGTGGTCGCGTTGAGAATCGCCGAGTAACCGGCCGGCAGCACACGCGCGGCGAGGCAGTACATCGCAAACGGAATGCCGGAATTGATGACGCCGAGCAGCATCGACGCCCCGAGCCGCCCCTTGAACTCCCAGCGCACACGCATTACCAGCAGGATGACCGCCAGGCCGATGGCGCCGAGGGTCACGCGAAGGAACGCCGTGGGTAGCGGCCCGAGCACGGGGACGATGATGCGCATGAAAAGAAAGCTCGCGCCCCAGATGGCGGAGAGCGTCAGCAAACGGGCAATGTCGGACGAACGCATAGTCGGCATGACGGCACGGTTGGCCGCCGGAAAGAATGGGAACGCGTGAATCGTCCCACATCGACGGCAGGCCTGCTGGTCAAAATCGGACATGGCGGCAACGGCACAGTTGCGTTCATCGTCAACCCAGAACGCCCGCCATGGTGGGTCACGCACGGTCCATTTTCGGAATCGTCGCATTGAACAGGCAAGCGGTCGCGCGCTATGGTGACTGGCTGATCGATCGGAGATTTCACAGACATGACGTATCAAGATTCACGGGCCGTCTCTCCTCACGAGGCCCGGCCCCCGTCCGACGGGCCACCTCGCAGCCAGAACACCGTCATTCATCCGATTCCCCGCACCCGCTTTCAACCCCACACGACCTCGTCGCGCGCGTCGTCGTTGGTGCTGCCGCGCGGTTACGACCTCTGGAATCACTATGAGGTCGCTTGGCTCGACATGCATGAGCGCCCCCAGATCGCCGTGGCGGAAATCGTGATTCCGTGCGATTCCCCGTTCACGCTGGAGATGTCGGACGCGCAACGCTATTTCCTGACGTTGCGCGAGCGATGCTTCGAATCTCCCGACGCACTGGAAGCGCATGTGGCGGGCGAGTTATCGCGCTGTCTGCAAGCGTACGTCCTCGTGCGCATGACACCGGTCCGGCAAGCCGTTCGCGCCACGGCCGCCTGCGGTCCCGGCACGGAGAGTCTCGACCTCGCGCCGGTCAGCGTGATACGCGGAGGCGTGCAGGCGACTGTCCTGCGCCTCGCCAGCGACGCCGATGTGGCACCGGCCTCGCCGATTCGCGAATGCCTGGTCTCCGACCTGTTGAGCGTGCGATGCCCGCTCACCGACGGCGTCGACTACGGAACCGTCTGGTTCGACTACACAGGCGCCCCGATCTGTCGTCGCTCACTGCTGGCGTACGTCCTGTCGTTTCGCGATAGCGCGATGCTCATCGAGCACTGCGTGGATACGCTCTTCAGTGACGTGCTCACGCGATGCGCGCCAACGCGACTGGCGGTCGGCGCACGTTTCACGCGGCGTTACGGACTCGATATCAATCCCGTGCGCTCGACGCATGCCATCGCCCTCACCAATCTGCGCACCATTCGCCAATGACCTCGACGATCTCCCCTGCCCCACTGCCCGTGGCGCTCGCCGCACGCCAGGCCACGCGCATGACGCCCGCCGTCATCGTGCTTGCGATCGCCTTCGTGAGCTTCCTGCTGATCTCGAACGCATTGGGCGCTCGCGTATGCGAGGTCACACTGCCCTGGTCGGTCGGGGGTGAGCCGTTGCGACTGACATTCTCGGCCGCCCTCATCAGCTTCCCGTTTGCTTACCTCTTTGCGTCGGTGCTCACGGAGGTCTACGGCTATCGCATCAGCCGCATCGTGATCTGGAGCGGACTCGCGGCCAATCTGGTGATGATCGGATTTCTCTTGCTGATGACCCTGCTGCCAACCGAAGCGGCCTGGGCGGCGGAAACCGGCTTCACGGACGAGGTGCAGCGCCACTGGTACGAGGCCATCGCCCATATGTTCCTGGCATCGGTGTCGGCATGCTTCGTCGGCGAGTTCGCGAACGCCGCCACGCTCGCGCGCATGAAGGTGGCGATGCACGGCCGACAGGCGAGCCTGCGCCTCATGGCCGGCAGCGCGCTGGCCGCCATGCTCGATACGGTCGTCTTCGTGACGGTGGCATTCGCCTACGTGCTCGACCTGGACGCGATGGCCCGCATGGCCGGACTCGAATTCGTCTTCAAATGTGCGATGCAATGGCTGGTGCTGCCGCTCACGGTGGGTCTGGCGCAGGTGCTCAAGCGCGTGGACGGCATCGACCACTATGACGTCGGTACCTCGCTCAATCCGTTCCGCTTTCGAGCATCGATGCCGCGGCAATCCGTCGAGATTCGATAGCGCATGTCGCTCGCGCGCTGTCACAGCCGTGCCGCAGCGACGCCACGGTTCCGCCAGGATTACGCCGCGTTGGCGTCGCGCGCGCGGCGATACGTGACCCAGTCCCCACCGGCAATCTGCGGCAACTGTTGGACGGCGAACTCGCTCACCGGATAGACGATACAGGCGTAGGTCGCGCCGTCACACGCGACATCGCGCATGTCTCGAACGAACAACCCCGCCTCGCCCGGATACACGGCTTCGATCTCGTCGAGCACGGGGACCAGCGCCGTTGCGATGCGGTAGACGTCGCCGGTCACACGGCCCGCGCTGTGGCCGTCGCACGCCGCGGCGTCGAGCACCATGCCAGGATAGTCCCCGAAATCGTACAGCCGCCCGCCAAGTGACGTGGTGCCGACATAGACTGGCGCCTCGATGCCGTGTCGCTCGGCGGCATACGACACGTCGTTGATTTCTCCAGCACGCAGCGTGCCATAGACAAAAACATAGACCCCCTCGTCCTGCGAGTCATGGGCATCATGCCGGTCACGCGTTGCAGTGTTCATCTCGAGCATCCAAAGCCGAAAAAGTGGGACCGCAGGCGACGCGTCGGCCCTCAACGACACATACCGCGTCCGACACGCCCGCTGTCCGAGCCAATGGTCGTCCTTTCGACTGACTGACCGAGGACAGGATCGCGCGCGCAACCCTTAGAGAAAAAAATCCCCGCGCACATTCCGGTACGCGGGGACGGATCATGCGGTCCATGCAAGTTGCGGGAACCGCGCTCGCGCTTACTCGGCGACCGGTGGCGTCGCGTCGGTCGCTTCGGTCGCCGCGTTCACCGGCCGGGCGGCGTCGCCCTCGAACGTGAATCGCCCGTTGCGCCAGTCGACCGGGATGGTGTCCTTCGGCCCGAACTTGCCCGCCAGCACCAGCTTGGCGATCGGGTTCTCGATCTCCTGCTGGATCGCCCGCTTGAGCGGCCGCGCACCGAACACCGGGTCGAAGCCCTCGCGCGCCACATGCGTGAGTGCCGCCTTGGTCACGTCGAGCGTCATTTCAAGCTTGGCCAGACGTTGACGCAGGATCTCGATCTGGATCGTGGCAATCGACTCGATGTGCTTCTGGTCGAGACCGTGGAACACCACGACTTCGTCGATACGGTTCAGGAACTCCGGACGGAAGTGATCCTTGATTTCCACCCACACGGCATCCTTGATGCGCTCCTGCGGCTCGCCGACCATCGACTGAATCATCGACGATCCGAGGTTCGACGTCATCACGATCACCGTGTTCTTGAAGTCCACCGTGCGGCCCTGGCCATCGGTCATGCGGCCGTCGTCGAGCACTTGCAGCAGCACATTGAACACGTCAGGGTGCGCCTTTTCGACTTCGTCGAGGAGGATCACACTGTACGGCTTGCGACGCACCGCTTCCGTCAGGTAGCCGCCCTCTTCATAACCGACATAGCCCGGAGGCGCGCCAATCAGCCGCGCGACGCTGTGCTTCTCCATGAACTCGCTCATGTCGATGCGGATGAGGTGGTCCTCGGCGTCGAACAGGAACATCGCCAGCGCCTTGCACAGCTCGGTCTTGCCCACACCGGTCGGCCCGAGGAACAGGAACGAGCCATACGGACGGTTCGGATCCGACAGCCCGGCGCGCGAACGCCGGATGGCGTCGGCCACGGCGGTAATCGCCTCGTCCTGCCCGATCACGCGCTCGTGCAGTTTGTCTTCCATGTGGAGCAGCTTTTCACGCTCGCCCTGCATCATCTTCGAGACCGGGATGCCGGTCGCCCGCGAGACCACTTCGGCAATCTCTTCGGTGCCCACCTGCGTGCGCAACAGGCGTGGATGCGACTGCTGGCCCGCCGCTTCCGCCGCGTCGGCGTCCTTCAACCGGGCTTCGAGCTGTGGCAGCTTGCCGTATTGCAGTTCAGCCACCTTGTCGAGCTTGCCTTCGCGTTGCAGCTTCGTAATGTCGGCACGCACGCGCTCGATCTCTTCCTTGACCTGCGCGCTGCCCTGTACCGCTGCCTTCTCCGCGGTCCACACTTCTTCGAGGTCGGCGTACTCGCGCTCCAGGCGCGAGATCTCTTCCTCGATCAGCGCCAAGCGCTTTTGCGAGGCTTCGTCGGTTTCCTTCTTGACGGCTTCGCGCTCGATCTTCAACTGGATCAGGCGACGGTCCAGCTTGTCCATCACTTCCGGCTTCGAGTCGATCTCCATCTTGATCTTCGACGCGGCCTCGTCGATCAAGTCGATGGCCTTGTCCGGCAGGAACCGGTCGGTGATGTAGCGCTGGCTGAGCTCCGCCGCCGCCACGATGGCCGGGTCGGTGATCTCCACCCCGTGGTGCAGCTCGTATTTCTCCTGCAGACCACGCAGAATGGCGATGGTCGCCTCGACGCTCGGCTCGTCGACGAGCACCTTCTGGAAACGACGCTCCAGCGCGGCGTCCTTCTCGATGTACTTGCGGTATTCGTCGAGCGTGGTCGCGCCGATGCAGTGCAGTTCGCCCCGCGCGAGCGCCGGCTTGAGCATGTTGCCCGCGTCCATGGCGCCCTCGGCCTTGCCGGCCCCGACCATCGTGTGAATTTCGTCGATGAACAGGATCGTGCGGCCTTCATCCTTGGCGATGTCGCTCAGCACGCTCTTCAGCCGCTCTTCGAATTCGCCACGGAATTTCGCGCCGGCGAGCAGCCCCGCCATGTCCAGGGCGAGCACGCGCTTGTTCTTGAGCGACTCCGGCACTTCGCCGTTGACGATACGCTGCGCGAGCCCTTCCACGATGGCGGTCTTGCCCACGCCCGGCTCACCGATGAGCACCGGGTTGTTCTTCGTGCGGCGTTGCAGAATCTGGATCGTGCGACGAATTTCGTCGTCGCGGCCGATCACCGGATCGAGCTTGCCAAGCGACGCGCGCTCGGTCAGGTCCAGCGTGTATTTCTTGAGGGCTTCGCGCTGATTCTCGGCATCCTGGCTGTTGACGGATTGTCCGCCGCGCACGCCTTCGATGGCGGCTTCGAGCGACTTGCGCGTCAGGCCACGCGCCCGCGCCAGCTTGCCCGTTTCGCCCTTGTCGTCGGCCAGCGCGAGCAAGAACATTTCGCTGGCGATATAACTGTCGCCATGCTTCTGCGCTTCCTTGTCGGACTGATTGAGCAGGCCCGCGAGTTCGCGGCCGACCTGGACGTTGCCGTCGGTGCCTTGAACTTGCGGCAGCTTTGCGAGGGCCGTCTCGATGTCGTGCGCGAGCGGCTGCACCTGCACGCCGGCACGCTGCAGCAACGAGCGCGCGGCGCCTTCGGGTTGTGCGATCAGCGCTGCGAGAAGATGCAGCGGCTCGATGTATTGCTGGTCGCGACCGACTGCCATGCTCTGAGCATCAGCCAGCGCTTCCAGGAACTGCGTGGTGAATTTGTCTTGTCGCATCTAGGGCTCCGGTAAGAAATCTTTCTGGATCGGATGTGCGGACAAGCCCCTGCGGTTTCAAGGGGCATGGCAGCGCGACGATTGACATTGTCGTGCGACGCCGGAACGGATGGGCACCGAGCCAGCCGCGGGCGAGATGCCACCATACGGGGGGCGTGAAACGACCGCAGGACACGCTCGATTTTGAAGTTCATAATAGCCATTTTTAGCCTCCGGCACCATGCGTCGCGCTGACGCCAAGACGTCGGGAATCGCCGGCGCGCTCGCCCGGGTGCCACTAGAAATGTCAGCACAAACCTCCCGCCAGCCGCCGGATCCGTGGCCCGCAACGCGCCTCGCCGAGATCGACGAAGACGCCGTGCGACTGCTCGTGAACACCTTCTACGGGCGCATCCGCGACGACGAGATGCTCGGCCCTGTCTTTCGGCAAGCACTCGAAGGCCGCTGGGACATGCATCTGGAAAAAATGGTGGCGTTCTGGTCCAGCATCGTGCTCGGCGCCAAACGCTACCGCGGCAATGTGACGCAGGCGCATCAGCCGTTCGGCCACCTGAGCGGCGAGCATTTCAGCCGCTGGCTCGCCCTCTTCTTCGATACGCTGGACAGGCTCTTCGAACCGCAGGCCGCCTTCGCCTTCGCGGAACCGGCCATCCGGATCGCGGAGAGTCTTCAGTTGAATCTGTTCGGATGGGAATACACGCTGCCGCCAGCGCAGCGTGCGCTACTCGACAGCGTGAAGCAGGCAAGGTCAGTACGACCTCGCGAATGACACGATCGGCGAAAATTCAAAATCTTCGCCGATGTTGACGGACAATAAAAGGGGAAGTCAGCGTTTTTCGGCGACCCCAGACGCATCGCTCGTCGCCCAACGCTCGCGCGCAACCGTGTCCGTCTCGCGCGCATCGACCCAGCGCTCGCCTTGCGGCGTCGCTTCCTTCTTCCAGAACGGCGCCTCGGTCTTCAGATAGTCCATGATGAACTCGCAGGCGGCAAACGCGTCGCCCCGATGGGCGGACGTGACGGCCACCAGCACGATCTGATCGCCGGGGCCCAGCTCGCCGTAGCGGTGAATCACCAGTGCGTCGAACAGGCGCCAACGCGCGAGCGCTTGCTCGACGATCGCCGCCAGCGCCTTCTCCGTCATGCCCGGATAGTGCTCGAGCGTCATGCGCGAAACGTCGTTGCCGTCGTTCAAATCACGCACCGTGCCCACGAAGCTCGCCACGGCGCCCACGCGTAGATCGCCGGCGCGCAGCCGTCGAATCTCCTCCGACAGGTCGAAATCCTCGGTCTGTACACGAATCGGCATGCTGGCGGTATCTCCTGTCCCGTGAATCGCTACGCTGGCGACGACATGTGGCTCAACCGCCCGTCACAGGCGGGAAGAACGCGACTTCACACCCGTCGGTCAAGCGCGTGGCCGCCGGCACCATCGTATGGTCGAGCGCCGTGCGCAGCGCGCGCTGCGCGCCGAGCGTCTCGGCCCAGACGGGGCCGCGGCCACACAGCCACTGGCGCACGTCTCCCACGGTGGCAATCCCGGCGGGAACATCCACACGCTCCTCAGCGACATTCAGTGCCTCGCGGACGCTGGCGAAAAAACGAAGTTCGATCTGCATAGTCTGGCTGGCACGCCACATCGGCGACGTACCTGTCTCTCAATATAGGAGGTCGGAGAACGGCAGGAACGCCACCGTCTGGCCGGCTTCGATGCGATGCCCCGGCGGATTGTCGATGAGGCCGTCGCCCCAGACGGTCGACGTCAGTACCGCCGAACTCTGGTTGGGAAACGCGTCGAGGCCGCCTTGCTCGTTGATACGGGCGCGCACGAATTCATTGCGACGGTCCGCCTTCGTCTGCGTGAAGTCCGCGCGCATGGGAATGCGACGCGGCGTCACCGCCGTCGCCCCCAGCAAGCGCAGAATGAATGGGCGCACGAAGAGCAGGAACGTCACGAAGCTCGACACCGGATTGCCGGGTAGGCCGATGAAATGCGCCGTCTCGCCGCCAGGCCGATTGACCTCGCCATACGCCAGCGGCTTACCCGGCTTAAGCGCGATCTGCCACAGATTGAGGCGGCCTTCGGCTTCCACGGCGGGTTTGACGTGATCTTCCTCGCCCACCGACACGCCGCCGGACGTGATGATCAGGTCGTTGCCACGGGCCGCGTCGCGCAGAATTGCACGCGTGGCGGCCAGATTGTCCGGCACGATGCCGTAATCGGTCATCTCGCAGCCCAGATTTTCCAGGAGGTTGCGCAGCACGAAGCGGTTCGAGTTGTAGATGCTGCCTGCACGCAGCGCCTCGCCGGGCATGGTCAGCTCGTCACCGGTGAAGAAGACGGCCACACGCAAGCGACGCGCGACTTGCAGCTTCGCCATGCCTACGGACGCCGCCAGCCCCAGCGCCGGGGCGCGCAGCCGAGTCCCGGCGGCGAGCACGACGCTGTCACGGCGAATATCCGACCCCTGCCGGTTGACGAACTCATCGACCGCAGGCCTATGGCGAATCACGACGGTGCCGTCCTCACGCGCTTCGCACTGCTCCTGCATGACGACGGCGTCGGCCCCCGGCGGCACCGGCGCGCCCGTGAAGATGCGCGCCGCCGTGCCGCGGGCGAGCGTCTCAGGGGCATGCCCCGCCGGAATACGCTGCGAGACCGGCAGCACGGCCTCATCCCCGGTCAGGTCCGCGACCCGCACGGCGTAGCCGTCCATGGCACTCGTATCCATCGGCGGCACATCGAGCGTGGCGATTACGTCGGCGGCCAGCACGCGAGCGTTGGCCGCAAGCGTGTCGACCGTCTCCTGCCGATCCAGCGGTCGAGCCGCTGCCAGCACGGCATCCAGGGCGTCTTGTGTACTCAGCATGGCAGAGGCGGGAAAGTCAGGGGACAGGGCGAGCGCCGCCTTACAGGCCGGTATGCTCAGCAATATAGGCCTTCACGCTCGCGACGTCGTTCGGCACCGTCTCGACGCGCTGCGGCAGCGATTCGAGCTGCTCGAATCCGGCCGGGCGCGGCGGCTCGCGATGCAACGCCTCGCGAATCGTCTCGGCAAACTTCGCGGGCTGGGCGGTCTCGAGCACCACCATCGGCACGCCGGGTTCGAGCGCTTCGCGCGCGACCTTCACACCGTCGGCCGTGTGCGTGTCGATGACCACGTCGTAGCGCTTGGCCACGTCCTGGATCGTCGCCACGCGATCGGCATGCGTGCTGCGCCCCGAAACGAAACCGAACCGCGCCACACGCGCGAACGCCTCGGTACCCGACAGATCGAAGCCGCCTTCGCGCTCGACTTTCGAGAGCAGCTCGGCGGTCGCCTTCGCATCGCGACCGAGCAGATCGAACAGGAAACGTTCGAAGTTCGACGCCTTCGAGATATCCATGCTCGGGCTGCTGGTGTGGAAGGTTTCGGCGGACTTGCGCACGCGGTAGTGACCGGTGCGGAAGAACTCGTCGAGCACGTCGTTCTCGTTCGTGGCCACGACCAGCTTGCGGATCGGCAGACCCATCATGCGGGCGATATGGCCGGCGCAAACGTTGCCGAAGTTGCCCGACGGCACCGTGAACGACACCTCACCGTCGTGGCCCGACTGACCGCCCGTAGCGGCGAAGTAGCCCTTGAAGTAGTACACGACCTGCGCCACGACCCGCGCCCAGTTGATCGAATTGACCGTACCGATCTTGTAGCGCGCCTTGTACGCATGATCGTTCGACACCGCCTTGACGATGTCCTGTGCGTCGTCGAACACGCCCTCGACCGCGAGGTTGAAGATGTTCGGATCCTGCAGGCTGTACATCTGGGCCGTCTGAAACGCACTCATCTTGCCGGCCGGCGAGAGCATGAAGACGCGAATGCCTTCCTTGCCGCGCATGGCATACTCGGCCGCGCTGCCCGTGTCGCCCGACGTCGCGCCGAGAATGTTGAGTGCATCGCCGTGCTGCGCCAGCGCATACTCGAACAGGTTGCCCAGCAACTGCATGGCCATGTCCTTGAACGCCAGCGTCGGGCCGTTCGAGAGCGCCAGCAGCGAGAGTTGCGTGCCCCCTTCGACCCCCAGCGGCAGCAGCGGCGTGATATCGGCCGCATCCTCGCCCGGACGCACATTGCGGTACACCTCGGCGGTGTACGTGCGCGCCGTCAGGTCGGCCAGGATCTCGGCCGGAATGTCGCCTGCGAATTTGGCCAGCACCTTCGCGGCCAGCTCCGCGTACGACAACTGGCGCCAGGCGCGCAGCTCGTCAGCCGTCACCTGCGGGTATTGCGTCGGCAGATACAGACCGCCATCCGGGGCCAGGCCGCCAAGCAGAATGCTGGAGAACGATTGCGGCTCGCCCGAGGTGAGGCCCGCGCCGCGCGTGGAGATGTATTTCATGGGGATCGTGTCCTGTCGTATCGGTTCGTGTGGCCGGCGCTCAGCTGAGCGCCTCCATACGGATGCGCGTGACCTTCGAGAGCACGGTGTCCATCGACTCGATCTTCGCGATGGCCGAATTGATGTGCTTTTCCTGGGTCTGGTGCGTCAGGATGATGATGTCGGTCTGATGCTCGCCCTCACGCGATTCCTTCTGCAGCAAGGCGTCGATGGAGATATCCAGATCGGCGAGGATGCGCGTGATTTCCGCCATCACCCCCGCGCGATCGACCACGCGCAGACGCAGGTAGTAGCTGGTCGTGACCTCGTCGATGGGCAGCACTGGGGTGTTCGACAGCGCGTCGTGCTGGAACGCCAGGTGCGGCACGCGATGCTCCGGATCGGCCGTTTGCAGACGCGTCACGTCGACGATGTCGGCCACCACGGCCGAGGCGGTCGGCTCGGCGCCCGCGCCCTTGCCGTAATACAGCGTGGCGCCCACGGCGTCGCCCTGCACCAGCACGGCGTTCATGGCGCCTTCCACGTTGGCGATGAGGCGCTTGGCCGGAATCAGCGTCGGATGCACGCGCAATTCGATACCGGCCTCGGTGCGACGCGTGATCCCCAGCAGCTTGATGCGGTAGCCAAACTCCTCCGCATACTTGATGTCCAGCGCCGAGAGCTTGGTGATGCCTTCGACATACGCGCGCTCGAACTGCACCGGGACGCCGAACGCGATGGCGCTCATGAGCGTGAGCTTGTGCGCGGCGTCAACGCCTTCGATGTCGAACGTCGGGTCCGCTTCCGCGTAGCCCAGACGCTGCGCGTCGGCAAGGGCCACGTCGAAGTCGATGCCCTTGTCGCGCATCTCCGAAAGAATGAAGTTCGTGGTGCCGTTGATGATGCCGGCGATCCACTCGATGCGGTTGGCGGTCAGGCCCTCGCGCAGCGCCTTGATGATGGGAATGCCCCCGGCGACGGCCGCTTCGAAGGCGACCATCACGTTGGCCTTGCGCGCGGCGGCGAAAATCTCGTTGCCGTACAGGGCCAGCAGCGCCTTGTTGGCCGTGACCACGTGCTTGCCGTTCTCGATCGCCTTGAGGACCAGTTCCTTCGTGAGGTCGTAGCCGCCGATGGTCTCGACCACGACATCGATGTCCGGATCGTTGACCACGTCGAACGGATCGCCCGTCACGACGGCGGCGCTGCCCACGAGGCCTCGGGCGCGTTCGACATTTCGCACCGCGACCTTCGTAATCTCGATCCCCCGGCCGGCGCGACGTTGAATTTCTTCCTGGTTGCGAGCCAGTACCTGGAAGGCGCCGTAGCCTACCGTGCCAAGGCCGAGCAGGCCCACTTTGATCGGTTTCATGCAGTTTTACTCAAAAGTCGAAATCGGGTGGCGCGCATCACTTGCCGTGGCGACGGCGATAACCGTCAAGGAAGCGGGCAATGCGACTGATGGCGTCTTCCAGGTCGCCCTCGTGAGGCAGGAACACTACGCGGAAATGGTCGGGATGCATCCAGTTGAAGCCGCTGCCCTGCACCAGCAGGACCTTCTCTTCGAGCAGCAACTGGAGAATGAAGTCCTGATCGTTGGCGATGGGATACATCGCCGGATCGAGACGCGGGAACAGATACAGCGCGGCCTTTGGCTTCACGCAGGTCACGCCGGGAATGTCGGTGAGCATGCGGTGCGCGATCTCGCGCTGCTCATACAGGCGTCCGCCCGGCACGATCAGGTCCTTGATGCTCTGGTAGCCGCCGAGCGCCGTCTGGATGGCGTACTGGCCGGGAACGTTCGGGCACAGGCGCATCGAGGCCAGAATGTTCAGCCCTTCGATGTAGTCGCTCGCCGGACGCTTGTCGCCCGACACGACCATCCAGCCCGCGCGGTAACCGCACGCGCGATAGCTCTTGGACAGGCCGTTGAACGTGATGGTGAGCACGTCCTCGGACAGTGAACCGATCGAGGTGTGCTCCGCGCCGTCGTAGACGATCTTGTCGTAGATCTCGTCGGCGTAAATGATGAGCTTGTGCTCGCGCGCGAGGGCGACGATGTCTTTGAGCAGTTCGTCCGAGTAGAGCGCGCCGGTCGGGTTGTTCGGGTTGATGATGACGATCGCGCGCGTATTCGGCGTGATCTTCTTGCGGATGTCGGCGAGATCCGGTTGCCAGTCCGCCTGCTCGTCGCAGACGTAATGCACCGGCGTGCCGCCCGACAGGCTGACGGCTGCCGTCCAGAGCGGGTAGTCGGGCGCGGGCACGAGCACTTCGTCGCCGTCGTTGAGCAGCGCCTGCATGGCCATCACGATCAGCTCGGAGGCCCCGTTGCCGAGGTAGATGTCGTCGAGCTGGACGTCCTTGATGCGCTTTTGCTGGCAGTAGTGCATGATCGCCTTGCGCGCCGCGAACACGCCCCGCGAGTCCGAGTAACCGGCCGAATTCGGCAGATTTCGGATCATGTCCTGCACGATTTCGTCGGGCGGCTCGAAACCGAACGGCGCCAGATTGCCGATGTTCAGTTTGATGACGCGATGCCCCTCGTCTTCCATGCGCTTGGCATGTTCGAGCACGGGGCCACGAATGTCGTAGCAGACATTCTGCAATTTCAGCGATTTGAGGATCGGTTTCACGGCGGTTGTGGTCTTGACGGGCGGCGCAGGGGTCCGGACGAGCCGGCAAGCAGGCGGGACGCACGGCGCACCGGCGGTCGGACGGCGATGTGCGCGAAGCGCACAGGGCACCGCATTTCCCCGGTTTAGGCGTGGCAAATGCCGCACTGCAACGGTTTTGCCGTGCTGCGTACGGCAAAAAGCTATAATTTAGCCAATTATGACAGAGTTCGGCAATGCATCATTGACGGTTTGCGCCATGCGAGGCAAGATGCCCGCCCGTTGAACGATCTGCCGACGTGCATCCACCCCCGGGGCAAGCCCTGGGCAGGGAATCTTTCTAAAGTGAAACTGCATCAAGACCCGTCGCAAGCATTGAACACGGTCACCGGCTACGGCCGGGGCTATGTCGAGGTCAACAAGATTCGTCACGAGCACAGCGTGATCATTGCGCCCGAGGGCGAGATCCAGGCCTGGCCGGTGTCGCGCTTCGACGCGCTCGAATCCGCCCATTTCGACCAATTGCATGCCCTCGACCCCGAAGTCGTGATCTTCGGCAGCGGTGAGCGCCTGCGCTTCGCGCATCCGCGCCTGACCACGTCGCTCACCAGCCGGCGCGTTGGCGTCGACTCCATGGACACCCAGGCCGCCTGCCGCACCTACAACATCCTGATGAGCGAAGGGCGCCGCGTCGTGCTCGCCCTGCTCATCGAGACCGAGGCGACTGCGTGAGCCGCCGCCCGCTCGCCTCCGGCCTGCCGGCTGCTGCCCCGCTCGCGTCCTCTGCCCTGCCCGCCCCCGCCGCGCCGCCCGCGGCCTACCCGCTCTCGCCGGCCGCCTTCTGGCTGCTGCTCGTGGTGTTCGCGCTCGTATGGTTCGGCGTGCTCGACTACCGCCACCTGATCGCGAGCGACGAAGGCCGTTACGCGGAAATGGCGCGCGAGATGTGGGTCACGGGCGACTGGATCACGCCCCGCTACAACGGCTACAAATATTTCGAGAAGCCGCCGCTGCAAACGTGGATGAATGCGCTCACGTTCGCGGCGTTCGGGCTTGGGGAATGGCAAGCCCGGCTGTGGACCGCGCTCACGGGGTTCGCGGGCGTGCTGATGGTCGGTTTTACCGGCCGGCGCGTGTTCAATGCCCGTGTGGGTCTGTTCGCGGCCGTCGCACTCGCCAGCGCGCCGCTGTGGTCGTTGCTCGGGCACTTCAACGTGCTGGACATGGGCCTGTCGTTTTTCATGGGACTCTCGCTGTGCGCCCTGCTTCTGGCACAGCGCCCGGGACTTCCGCGCCCCGCCGTGCGCGCCTGGATGTGGCTGTGCTGGGCGGCCATGGCGCTCGCCGTGCTGAGCAAGGGGCTCGTCGGCATCGTGCTGCCGGGCGCCGTGCTCGTGCTCTATACGCTCATTGCACGGGACTGGGCCTTGTGGCGACGCCTGTACCTGGGTAGCGGCCTGATCGTTTTTTTCGCGCTGGCGGCCCCGTGGTTCGTGCTGGTGCAAATGCGCAACCCCGAATTCTTCGACTTCTTCTTCATCAACGAACACTTCCGCCGCTTCGCGATGGAGGGGCATAACCGCGATGGCGCGCCGTGGTACTTCGTGCCCGTGTTCCTCGTCGGCTTCCTGCCCTGGCTGTCGGTCCTGCCGGGCACCGTACGCGCCACGCTGCGCATGCCCCGCCAGCCCAACGGCTTCGCCCCCGCGCTGATGCTGTGGGTGTGGTCGGCGTTCATCTTCGTATTCTTCAGCGCCTCGCACTCGAAGCTGATCTCGTATCTGCTGCCCATTGCGCCGGCCATGGCGCTGCTCTTCGGCCTGTATCTGGCGCAATTGCGGCGCGACACCGTGCGCTTGCACCTGGCTGGTTATGCGATCCTGCTGATTGCCGCGCTCGTGATGGTGGCCATCTTCGCGGGACGTCCCGCGAGCGTGCGCAATCCGAACGAGTTGTACAAGGCGTTCCAGATCTGGCTGTATGTCGCGATCGGCATCGGCCTGGCCGGCACGCTCGTGGCATGGCGACTGGCGCGCCATAGTGCGCGGCGCGCGCTGCTCACCTTTGCCGGCGGCATGCTGTTGTTCGTGACCGTCGGCGGCATGGGACACGAAGTATTCGGGCGCCAAAGCTCAGGTGTGTTGCTCGTGCCGGCCATCAAGGCCGAGATGCAGCGTCTCGGGCCGAATGTGCCGTTCTATTCGGTCAATGTGCTCGATCACACCCTGCCGTACTACCTCGGCCGCACGATGATCATGGTGCAGCACCCGGACGAACTGGAATTCGGTGTGAAGCAGGAGCCGCAGAAATGGCTGTCCACGCTCGACGACTTCTACGCCCGCTGGCGCGCCGATCCGAAAGCGCTCGCGCTGGTCGATCCGGACACATTCGGCAAGCTCGAAGCCGAGCACTTGCCCATGCGGATCGTCGCGCGTGACGCCCGCCGCGTCGTGATCGCCAAACCCCTGGCGGAAGACAACGTAAAATAGTGCATCCGGCTATCGTTTGATCCGTTTGCGTCGACGGCTCTGGCCGGAGACGGCGACAAAAACCGGCTGACGCGCTTAGGGAAACTAAGCGCCAGCCAATTTGCGGTATCCATAATTATTCACAAACGTTCATCAACGTTCCATGAATCTCGCTACGTTTTCACTTATTCTCACGGGCGTACTGCTCAATGCATGCGCCCAGTTGTTGCTCAAGGCCGGCGCCAACTCGATCGGCGCGCTTGAGTTCACGCGTGCCAACATCGTGCCCATCGGCCTCAAGCTGGCCACGCAAGTGCCGATCATGGGCGGGCTCGTGTGTTATGCGATCAGCGTGGTCGTCTGGATTCTGGCACTCTCGCGCGTCGAGGTCTCGATCGCGTACCCGATGCTCTCGCTCGGCTACGTGGTGAACGCCTTTGCCGCGTGGTACCTGTTTGGCGAGGCGCTGTCGATGCAGCGTGTCGTGGCCATCGGCATCATCCTGGTCGGCGTTTATATTCTTGCGCGCAGCTAAGGCTGCTGACGGACCGTAATCACGGACGCGCAGCAACAAGCAAGCGCTGGCGCTTCTCCCCCTGTTTATCTGAGGCTTGGTCTTAATCATGAGCGACTCGGCAACCGCCCAACCGAATCTACCGTTTCTGCCGTTCACGCGGCCGAGCATCGACGACGCCACCATCGCCGGCGTTACCGAGGTGCTGCGTTCTGGCTGGATCACCTCGGGCCCGCAAGTGCAGGCCTTCGAGAAGGCCTTGTCCGACTATTTTGGCGGACGCCCGGTGCGCGTCTTCAACTCGGGCACCGCGACGCTCGAAATCGGCCTGCGCCTCGCCGGCGTGCAAGACGGTGACGAAGTGATCACCACGTCGCTGTCGTGGGTCGCCACGGCCAACGTGATTCTGGAAGTCGGCGCGACGCCCGTATTCGTCGACGTCGACCCGGCGACCCGCAATCTCGATCTCGATCTGCTCGAAAAGGCGATCACCCCCAAGACCCGCGCGATCATCCCGGTCTATCTCGCCGGGCTGCCGCTCGACATGGACCGGCTGTACGACATCGCGCGCCGTCACAACCTTCGCGTGATCGAGGACGCCGCGCAAGCCATGGGTTCGACCTGGGGCGGCAAGCGCATCGGCGCCTTCGGCGACCTCGTCTCGTTCAGCTTCCACGCCAACAAGAACCTGACCTCCATCGAAGGCGGTGCACTCGTCTTCAACAATGAGGACGAAGCCCGTCTGGCCGAGAAGTACCGTCTGCAGGGCGTGACCCGCACGGGCTTCGACGGCATGGACGTCGACGTGCTCGGCGGCAAGTTCAACCTCACGGACGTTGCCGCACGCGTCGGCCTCGGCCAGATGCCGCATCTGGCGGAATTCAATCACCGTCGCACGGCGCTGGCGCGGCTGTATTTCGATACGTTCGCGGGCGGCGCGGCCGTGGCGCTCGGCCTCGGCCTGCCGCACGCCGACTTCACGAACTCGAACTGGCACATGTTCCAGGTCGAGCTGCCGCTGGAGCGCCTCACGATCGACCGCGCGGGTTTCATGGAAAAACTCAAGGCGCGCGGCATCGGCAGTGGCGTGCATTACCCGGCCATCCACCTGTTTACGCTCTACCGCAGGCTCGGCTTCCGGGAAGGGCAGTTCCCGCATACGGAGCGTCTGGGCCGTTCGATCCTGACGTTGCCTCTCTTCCCCGCCATGACGGATGCCGACGTTGCGCGCGTCTGCGAAGCCGTCAACGCCCTCTGCGCCGACCATCAAAAATGACCTGTCCACAACTCTCCATCGTCATCCCGGTTTATAACGAAGAGGCCGGGCTCGCCGCCCTCTTCGCCCGGCTGTATCCGGCGCTCGACAAGCTGGGCGTGGCTTATGAAGTGGTGTTCGTCAACGACGGCAGCCGCGACCGCTCGGCCGCATTGCTTGCCGAGCAGTTCCGCGCGCGCCCGGACACGACGCGCGTCGTGCTGTTCAACGGCAACTACGGACAACACATGGCCATTCTGGCCGGCTTCGAACACACGCGCGGCGAATGGGTCGTCACGCTTGATGCCGACCTGCAGAACCCGCCCGAGGAAATCGGCAAGCTCGTCGAGAAACTGGCGGCCGGTCACGACTACGTGGGCACGGTGCGCATGAACCGTCAGGACACATGGTTCCGCCGCCATGCCTCGCGCGCCATGAACCGCCTGCGCGAGCGCATCACGCGCATTCGCATGACCGATCAGGGCTGCATGCTGCGCGGCTACAGCCGCCATATCGTCGACACGGTCAATCAGTGCCGTGAGATCAACACGTTCATTCCCGCGCTGGCCTACACGTTCGCGCAAAACCCCACCGAAGTCGACGTCGCCCACGAAGAGCGCTTCGCCGGCGAGTCGAAGTATTCGCTCTATAGCCTGATTCGTCTGAATTTCGACCTCGTCACTGGCTTCTCGGTGGTGCCGTTGCAATGGCTCTCGGGCGTCGGCATTACGCTCTCGGCGGCCTCCGGCCTGCTGTTTGTCGTGCTGATCGCCCGCCGCTTCCTCTTCGGCTCGGAAGTTCAGGGCGTGTTCACGCTGTTCGCCGTCACGTTCTGTCTGCTGGGCGTGATCCTGTTCGGCATGGGCCTGCTCGGCGAGTACATCGGCCGCATCTACCAACAGGTTCGCCAGCGTCCGCGCTATCTGGTGCAAGCCGTGCTGGAAGACACGTCGTCCGGCCAACCGGACAAGGGGACCGGCGCGACGTCGAGCGTGCGTCAGACGACCGGCGCCACGGAACTGGGATCGCACGCCTCATGAGCGCTCAAGTGCCCCAAGCCGCCAAAGCCGTCGTCTTTGCGTATCACAATGTCGGCGTGCGCTGCCTGCAGGTGCTACTCGCGCGCGGTGTCGACGTCGCACTCGTCGTCACCCATCAGGACAATCCGAACGAGAACATCTGGTTCGGCAGCGTGGCCAGTATCGCCGCCGAGCACGGCATCCCGGTCGTCACCCCCGACGATCCGACCGATCCCGCGCTCGCCGCGCAATTGCGCGCCATCGCGCCGGACTTCATCTTTTCCTTTTACTACCGCCACATGATTCCCGTGGCGGTGCTCGAAATCGCCTCGCGCGGCGCCTTCAACATGCACGGGTCGCTGCTGCCGAAGTATCGCGGCCGCGTACCGGTGAATTGGGCGGTTTTGCAAGGCGAAACAGAAACGGGCGCAACGCTGCACGAGATGGCCGCCAAGCCGGATGCCGGCGCCATCATCGACCAGACCGCCGTGCCGATCCTGCCGGACGATACGGCGGGCGAGGTCTTCGAGAAAGTCACGGTTGCCGCCGAGCAGACGCTCTGGCGCTGCCTGCCGGGCCTGATCGCCGGCACGGCACCGCGACAGGTGAACGAACTGAGCGCAGGTAGCTACTTTGGCGGACGCAAGCCGGAAGACGGCCGCATCGACTGGTCGAAACCCGCAAAGGACGTCTACAACCTCATTCGCGCGGTCGCGCCGCCCTATCCGGGGGCGTTTACCGATGTGGCGGACCGTCGCTGGGTTGTCACGCACGCCCGTTTGTCACGCGCGCCGGCGCCCGCCGGTTTGCCCTGCGGACTGCAAGTAGTGGATAATGCGCTCCTTGGCGTTTGTGGCGACGCAAATGCTGTCGTCATTCATGAACTAATGCTGGACGGCAAAGCAGTCACGCCGGCACAGTTTTCCCAGCTCAATCACTGACCGCAATATGAAAAAAGTCCTGATTCTCGGTGTCAACGGGTTCATCGGCCACCATCTGTCGAAGCGCATCCTGGAGACGACCGACTGGGAAGTTTATGGCATGGACATGCTCACCGATCGCCTCGGCGATCTGATCAACCACGAGCGCATGCACTTCTTCGAAGGCGACATCACGATCAACAAGGAGTGGGTCGAGTACCACGTCCGCAAGTGTGACGTGATCCTGCCGCTCGTCGCCATCGCCACGCCGGCCACCTATGTGAAGGCCCCGCTGCGTGTGTTCGAACTCGACTTCGAGGCGAACCTGCCGATCGTGCGCTCGGCCGTGAAGTATGGCAAACACCTGGTGTTCCCGTCGACCTCCGAGGTCTACGGCATGTGCACCGACGGCGAGTTCGATCCGGAAAACTCGCCGCTGATCTACGGCCCGATCAACAAGCCGCGCTGGATCTACGCTTGCTCGAAGCAGCTCATGGATCGTGTGATCTGGGGCTACGGCATGCAGGAAGGCCTGAATTTCTCGCTGTTCCGCCCGTTCAACTGGATCGGCGCCGGCCTCGACTCGATCTACACGCCGAAGGAAGGGTCGTCGCGCGTGGTCACGCAGTTCCTCGGCCACATCGCTCGCGGCGAGAACATCAGCCTGGTCGACGGCGGCAGCCAGAAGCGTGCCTTTACCGATATTGACGACGGTATCGACGCCCTGGTGCGCATCATCGATAACAAGAACAACATCGCCAGCGGCAAGATCTACAACATCGGCAACCCGACGAACAACTTCTCGGTGCGCGAGTTGGCCAACATGATGCTCAAGCTGGCCGCCGAATATCCTGAGTACGCCGACACGGCCAAGAAGGTTCAACTCGTCGAGACCTCGTCGGGCGCCTACTACGGCAACGGCTATCAGGACGTGCAAAATCGCGTGCCGAAGATCGAGAACACCATGCAGGAACTCGGCTGGGCACCGACCACGTCGATGGACGACGCGCTGCGCAAGATTTTCGAAGCGTATCGTGGCCATGTTGCCGAAGCGCGCCGTCTGGTCGAGGCCGAGTAAGGCACAGTCGAGGCACGCCCGGGCGGCCTCCGTCCGGTCTCTCGCCTCGGGGTTGCGGGCAGCGCATTGCCGCCCATTGCAGTCCATCGCATTGCACGCCCGGTGCGCCCTCGGCGCATCGGGCGTTTTTGACTCGGTAGTTTGTTTCGCAGTTCAGGATATCGCTTGAGGTCATCGCGATATCTCACTCAAGGGCGGCTATGGCCAACATTGTCCTGAAGATCGACGTCGACACGCTGCGCGGCACACGCGAAGGCGTGCCCAATCTGCTCGCCGCACTGGCCGAGCATGACGCGCAAGCGACGTTCCTGTTCAGCCTCGGGCCGGACCACACCGGTTGGGCGCTCAAGCGCGTCTTCCGTCCCGGCTTCCTGAAGAAGGTCTCGCGCACGTCAGTGGTTGAGCACTACGGCTTCAAAACGCTCATGTACGGCACGTTGCTCCCCGGCCCGGATATCGGGCGGCGTGCGGCCGACGTCATGCGCACCGTGCGAGACGCGGGCCACGAGACCGGCATCCACACGTGGGACCACACGTATTGGCAAGACAATGTGCGCACGCGCGACGCTGCCTGGACGCAGCATCAGATGTCGCAGGCGCATGCGCGTTTCATCCAGGTCTTCGGTGCGCCGCCGCGCACGCATGGCGCGGCCGGCTGGCAGATGAATCCTCACGCGTTTCGGCAGATCGACGCCTGGGGCATGAAGTATGCGTCGGACGGACGCGGCGCGGCCCCGCACTACCCAATCGTCGATGGCGTACGGCTGCAGCATGTACAGATGCCGACGACGCTGCCGACGGTGGACGAGTTGCTGGGCATCGACGGTCGCGACATCCACGGCGTGGCCGAGCATCTGCTTGCCCTGACCCGCGATCCGGCGCAAGATCACGTGTTCACCCTTCACGCAGAACTCGAAGGTCAGAAACTGGCCCCGCTGTTCCGTCAATTGCTGGCCGGATGGCGCCGCCAAGGACACGCCCTGGTGACGATGGGTCAATATTACGAGACGCTCGATCTTGCCTCGCTACCGGCGCATCCCGTCGTGTGGGGCGAAATTCCGGGCCGCTCGGGCGATCTGATTCTCGAGGGCCAGGCCACTGCCTGAACCCGTTTTCGATCCACTTCCCCGTTCCGGCCTTGCAAGGCCACCCAAGGAGACCATAGTGACGGTAGCCATCGACACCCCCGTGCCCGATTTCACCGCACCGGCCACCGGCGGCGATTTTTCGCTCAAGGCGCATCGCGGCCAGAAGGTGGTGATCTATTTTTACCCGAAGGACAATACCCCCGGCTGCACGACGGAAGGCATGAACTTCCGCGACAACTACGATCAGTTCCAGGCCGCCGGGGCGCAAATCGTCGGCGTGTCGCGCGACAGCCTTCGCTCGCACGAAAACTTCCAGAGAAAGCTCGAACTGCCATTCCCGCTGATCTCGGACGGCGACGAAGCGATTTGCCAATTGTTCGGTGTCATCAAGCTGAAAAAACTGTATGGCAAGGAACATCTGGGGATCGAACGCAGCACGTTTCTGATCGACGAAAAAGGGGTGTTGCGCAACGAGTGGCGCAGCGTACGCGTGCCCGATCACGTTGCCGAAGTGCTGAGCGTCGTGCAGGCGCTCTGATCCGCGACAGGCCTTGGCAATGCCTTGGCGCATCAGGCGCCGGGTGTCGTCGCCGGCCCCGCGCAAGCGCGCTTCTGTCAGGTGTTGCATGAGGACCGAAAGCGACCGCCAGTGCGGACATTCGGCGCTATACAAGCACGACAAGAGACGTTATAGTCAGCCGTAATGATGAAGCGCATTGAACCAGACTATTGCAGGCGTTGCCACGGCGGCGCCTTCAGCCAAGCCGCCTCTCCGGTGCGTCCGGGCAGGCGGCTTTTTTGTTGCCGGGACGTGGGGTACCGCAGTCTGTCCCGGCCGAGTCGTGTTGTGTTTTCTTGAACGGGAAATCTATGCCATTGCCATCGGCGCCGACCAAACCGGGCTCGTTGCTCGCCCCGGAACAATTCCCCACTCGCCTCAAACCTTCGCGCACGGAGGCCAAGAAACCGATCCCCTCGTCTGAGCAACTCGCACTGGGCGAGACGTCCGGTGCCACGGGTGCCGGCACGACCGAATTGAAAGTCGTCCCGAAACCTGCGGCCGCACCGCAGACGACAGTACAGCCGTCGCCTGCCGCGCGTTCGCCCCAGTCGCCCCCGGCGGCCGAGTCGAACGGCGCGACGCCCTCTCTCAAGGCCGTGAAGCCGACGGCGACGGGCACGGGGTCGAAACGTGCACGCGTCAAGGATCAGGAGCCCGCCAAGCTCTTCGTGCTCGATACGAACGTGCTCATGCACGACCCGAGCAGCCTGTTCCGCTTCGAAGAGCACGACGTCTATCTGCCGATGATGACGTTGGAAGAGCTGGACAACCACAAGAAGGGCATGTCGGAAGTGGCGCGCAATGCGCGTCAGGTGAGCCGCACCCTCGACGGGCTGGTCGCCGAGAGCGGCACGAAGTCGATGGCCGAAGGCATTCTCCTCTCGCGGCTCGGCAACAAGGACGCCACGGGCCGCCTGTACTTCCAGACCGACCTGACCGACGTGCCGCCGCTCGACGGATTGCCGCAAGGCAAGGCCGACAATCAGATTCTCGGCGTCGTACGGGCCTTGCAGGACAAGTTCCGCGATCGCCAGGTCGTGCTGGTGTCGAAGGACATCAACATGCGCGTCAAGGCGCATGCGCTCGGCCTGCCCGCGGAAGACTACTTCAACGACAAGGTCCTCGAGGACAGCGATCTGCTCTACTCGGGCGTGATGCCCCTGCCGACGGACTTCTGGACCAAGCACGGCAAGGGCATGGAGAGCTGGCAGGACAATCGCACCGGCACCACGTTCTACCGCATTACCGGGCCGCTCTGCGCGAGCTTCCTCATCAATCAGTTCGTTTATCTGGAGACGAACAACGGCGAGGCGCCGTTCTACGCGCAGGTTCGCGAGATCAACGGCAAGACGGCGCTGCTGCAAACGCTGCGCGACTATGGCCACCACAAGAACAACGTGTGGGGCATCACGGCGCGCAACCGTGAGCAGAACTTCGCGCTGAACCTGCTGATGAATCCCGAAGTGGACTTCATCACGCTGCTCGGCCAGGCGGGTACCGGCAAGACGCTGCTGGCGCTGGCTGCCGGTCTGGCGCAAACGCTCGACGAGAAGCGCTACAACGAAATCATCATCACGCGCGCCACCGTGCCTGTCGGTGAAGATATCGGCTTCCTGCCCGGCACCGAGGAAGAGAAGATGCAACCGTGGATGGGCGCGTTCGACGACAACCTCGAAGTGCTGCAGAAGACCGACGATTCCGCCGGCGAATGGGGCCGCGCGGCCACGCAGGAACTGATTCGCTCGCGACTCAAGGTCAAGAGCATGAACTTCATGCGCGGTCGCACGTTCGTGAACAAGTTCGTCATCATCGACGAGGCGCAGAACCTTACGCCGAAGCAGATGAAGACGCTCGTGACACGCGCAGGCCCCGGTACCAAGCTGATCTGTCTGGGCAACATCGCGCAGATCGATACGCCGTACCTGACCGAAGGCAGCTCGGGCCTCACCTACGTGGTCGATCGATTCAAGGGATGGGGACACAGCGGGCACGTCACGCTGGCGCGCGGCGAACGTTCGCGTCTGGCCGACTACGCAGCGGAAATCCTCTGACGTCTGCCGACCGCGGACGGCGAGTCTGTTCACTCTTCGCCCTACGCTCCACGCTCAACAAGACGGCGCCTTCGGGCGCCGTTTTTTTTGACCGCTGGCGTCGCCAAGGCGGAGCGTACCGACAACAACGTCGCCCGGGAATCCGCTGATTTGTGACGTCGATGCCACAGAACGCCCGTCTTTCGGCGCTTTTACGGTGCATCGGCCCGCTAAGCGTCGTAAACTCGGCGCATGCGACTGTTCCCTCGCCTCCTCGCTCGCGACGTGACGCATCCGGCTATCCCGCCGAACGCGTGGGGCCGTTGCGTGGGCGCGCTGGCGCTGACGTTGCTGGTCGCGGCTTGTTCGTCGGGCCCATCAATCCGACAAGGCGGCAGTGCGAACTATGGCAACCGTACGATGGGGCCGGAGCGCAGCGCGGGTCAGGAGGAAATCACGCTCGAAGCGATGAGCCTCGTTGGCATTCCTTACCGCTACGGCGGCAATACCCCGGATTCCGGTTTCGATTGCAGCGGTCTCGTGCGCTATGTCGTGGCGCGCGCCGCTGGTGTGAACCTGCCCCGCACAACGGCCGACATGAGTGGTGTGGGCACACCGTTGGCGCGCGACGACCTCGCCTCGGGCGATCTCATCTTCTTCAACACGACGGGACGCGCCCACTCGCACGTAGGCATTTACGTGGGTCAGGGGCAGTTCGTACACGCGCCGAACACTGGCGGCATGGTGCGCCTGGAGAGCCTCTTCATTCCGTATTGGGCGCGCCGGATCGATGGTGTTCGACGCGTCGCAGCGAACAAGGCCCCCGCGGGTAATACGACTTACGTGAATCGGTCGGCGCCGGCCTCGCTCGCTCAGACGCCCGCCGCGGCAACGCCGCCGAGCGAGCCTGTGACCCCGCCGAACACAGCACCGAACCACCCGGTTACCGGGGCGACGCCATCCCCGATGGTAACGCCGCAGGTCTTGGTGCCGAGTCGCACAGCCAATCTTGCCGCCCCAGCCCCGCAGGACGACGATCCGATCGCTCGCTTCGCCAACAGCTCGATGTAATCACTTCCGACAGACGAGAATCGGTTGAGAGTGGATTGAAGGGTCAGCGCAAGTGCCCAAGCAGCGTCGCGGCGCCGCCGACATTGATCGCCATGCCCACCAGCGTGGTGACCGGACGGCGATGCAAGCAACGATGGATCAATGCAGTCATGTTAGCCTCCCACGAGATCGATTAAACACTATGGTAAAATAGTAATTGATCGCTATTCGCTATAGAAATTGATTCTCTCGATGGTGTCGATACGACCTGTCAATGTCGCCACGCCGCTCGCGAGGCTGAAGCAGGAGACAAAAAAAGCGGCCGAAGCCGCTTTTTTCGTTGCCCGGGCAGGTCACACCGTCATGAGACGGCAGCCCGCCGAACCAACATCACAGAATCTGCTTGCCGACCCACCAGGCGATCGCGGCGATGAACGCCGAGGCCGGGATCGTCAGCACCCATGCCCAGACGATGTTGCCTGCCACCCCCCAGCGCACTGCCGAGAGCTTGCGCGTAGCGCCAACGCCCACGATGGCGCCGGTGATGGTGTGCGTGGTCGAGACCGGCACGCCGAGCCACGACGCGAAGAACAGCGTGAACGCCCCGCCGGTTTCGGCACAGAAGCCGCCGACCGGCTTGAGCTTGGTGATCTTCTGCCCCATCGTGCGCACGATACGCCAGCCACCGAACATGGTGCCCAGACCAATCGCCAGATAGCAGCCCACGATCACCCACAGCGGCGGTTCCGCGGCTTCCTGCGGCCACATGCCCGCGGCGATCAGCAGCATCCAGATGATACCGATGGTCTTCTGAGCGTCGTTACCGCCGTGCCCCAGGCTGTACATACCGGCTGAGATCAGTTGCAAGCGGCGGAACCAGCGGTCCACGCGCGCGGGTGGCGTGCGGAAGAACAGCCAGGACACCAGCAGCATGAAGAACGAACCGAGCACGAAACCGAGCAGCGGCGAGATGAAAATGAACGCGACCGTTTGCAGCAGGCCACTCGTGACGAGCGAGCCCGTGCCCGCCTTGGCCACCGCAGCGCCGACCAACCCACCGATCAGCGCGTGCGACGAACTCGACGGAATGCCGTAGTACCAGGTAATCACGTTCCACGCGATCGCCCCGACGAGGGCGCCGAAGATCACGTAGTGATCGACGATTTCGGGATGAACCGTTCCCTTGCCCACCGTCGCCGCGACTTTCAGATGAAAGACGAACAGCGCGATCACGTTGAACATGGCGGCGAAAGCCACCGCCTGATGCGGCTTGAGCACGCCCGTCGAGACCACCGTGGCGATCGAGTTGGCGGCGTCGTGAAAGCCATTCATGAAGTCGAACAGGAGCGCAAGTGCGACCAACAGTCCGATCAGCCAAAGGCTGATGTGCAGCGTTGCCATCGAAAGTCTCCGCTCAGGCGTTTTCCAGCACAATGCCTTCGATGATGTTGGCAACGTCCTCGCACTTATCGGTCACCGATTCGAGCAATTCGGACACGGCCTTTTGCTTGATCAGCTCCTTCACGTCGGATTCTTCGCGAAACAACTTCGAGAGCGATGCACGCAACAAGCGGTCGGCTTCCGATTCGAGCCCGTCGATTTCCTCGCAGAGCTTCAGGATCTCGCGCGCACGATCCATGTCGCTGAGCAGCGCCACGGTGCTTTGCACCCGTTCGCAGCACTTCACACAGATCTCGCCCAGCGTACGTGCCTCGGACGGCACGCTCTTGATGTCGTACATCCACACGGCCGTCGCCACGTCTTCCATCAGATCCAGGATGTCGTCCATCGTGCTGATCAGCTTGTGGATCTCATCGCGATCGAACGGCGTGATGAACGTCTTGTGCATCAGGTCGATGGTCTCGTGCGTGATGCGATCCGCTTTCTTCTCGTTGTTCTGCACGGCAACGGTGCGTGCCTCGGCATTGGGCAGATCGTTGAGCATGGCAGACAGCTCGCGGCTGCCGGCAACCATACACGCCGCGTGCTGGTTGAACAGCTCAAAGAACTTGCCCTCGGTGGGCATGAAGCGACCGAACATTATTGGAAAACTCCGGATATTGATAGGGGACGGGCTGACACAAAAACGTCACATTCTACCTCGTTGCGGGCGTACGTTACCGCACCCCCGTACGAATGGGTGGAAATCAATGCGTCAGTATTGGGGACCGGCCAGATTGTCGAACTTCGTATACGCCCCAATGAACGCCAGACGCACCTGACCGATAGGACCATTACGCTGTTTCGCGATGATGATCTCGGCGGTGCCCTTGTCGGGCGTATCCGGGTTGTACACTTCGTCGCGATAGATGAACAGGATGATGTCGGCATCCTGTTCGATAGCGCCCGATTCACGCAAGTCCGACATGACCGGACGCTTGTTCGGGCGTTGTTCAAGACTACGGTTGAGCTGCGAGAGCGCAATCACCGGCACGTTCAGCTCCTTGGCGAGCCCCTTGAGCGAACGCGAAATCTCGGAGATTTCGGTCGCACGGTTCTCGCCGTGGCCCGAACCACTCATCAACTGAAGATAATCGATGATGATCAGCCCCAGCTTGCCGCACTGACGCGCCAGACGACGTGCTCGCGCGCGCAGTTCCATCGGATTGAGCGCCGGGGTCTCGTCGACGAAAAGCTGCGTCTCGTTCATCTTCTGCATGGCGTGCGTGAGCTTCGGCCAGTCTTCGTCGACCAGCTTGCCGGTACGCAGCCGATGTTGATCGAGACGCCCCACCGACCCCAGCATACGCATGGCCAGTTGCGTGCCCGGCATTTCCATCGAGAACACGGCGACCGGCAGCCCTTCTTCCACGGCAATATGCTCGCCGATGTTCATCGACAGCGTCGTTTTACCCATCGACGGGCGGCCAGCCACGATGATCAGATCACCGCCGTTGAAACCCGACGTCATGCGATCAAGGTCGACGAAGCCCGTCGGAATACCGGTGATGTCGCTCCCGCCTTCGCGGTGGTACAGCTCGTCGATGCGCTCGACCACCTGCGTGAGCAGCGGTTGCAGTTCAAGGAAGCCGTTCGTGCTGCGCGAGCCTTCTTCCGCGATGGCAAACACCTTCGCTTCGGCCTCATCGAGCATCTGACGCACTTCCCTACCCTGCGGATTGAAGGCGTCGGAGGCAATCTCGTCGGCCACCGTCACGAGCTTGCGCAGCACCGCGCGGTCACGCACGATTTCCGCGTAACGACGGATGTTCGCGGCACTCGGCGTGTTCTGCGCCAGGGCGTTCAGGTAGGCGAGCCCGCCCACGTCCTCGGCTTTGCCGGCGGAGGTGAGCGATTCGAAAACGGTGATCACGTCGGCAGGACGGTCGCTGGAGATCAACCGACCGATGTGCTGGTAGATCAGCCGGTGGTCGTAGCGGTAGAAGTCCGATTCGGCCAGAAAGTCGCCGATTCGATCCCAGGCACCGTTGTCGAGCAGCAGCCCGCCGAGCACGGATTGCTCCGCCTCGATAGAGTGCGGCGGCACTTTGAGAGAATCGAGCTGGGGATCGGGAGCGTTCATGCCGGGCATTATACCGTCCCCGCGCTCACGGTCGGTTCCGGCGAAATCCCGCTTGCGCGACGATTTATCCGAACGTGTTTTGTTCAGCAGTTTACCGGGAGGCAGCATAAGGCGGAGCTATCGAACGTGAGGAACGTGGAAGGGAGTGCGCAACCGGGCTGCGGTCGGCATAGACCTGACGGCACGGCCATCGGAAAACCCGGCAACCGACACGACAGAAGGAACAGGCATAAAAAAACGGAAGCCGGCGGACCGACTTCCGTTTTTTGCTCGCGTCGGGAAGCTGACGCGGATACGGCTTAGGCGTGCTCGCCCAGCACCGACACGTTCACGTCAACGACGACGTCCGTGTGCAGCGCCACTTGGACCGGGAAGTCACCCACAGTCTTGAGCGGGCCGTTCGGCAGGCGCACTTGCATCTTCTCGACCTTGAAACCTTGGGTGCCCAGGGCTTCAGCGATGTCGAAGTTGGTGACCGAACCGAACAGACGACCGTCAACGCCGGCCTTCTGCGAGATTTGCACGGTCAGGCCCGACAGCTTTTCGCCTTCGGCTTGTGCGGCGGCCAGCTTCTCGGTGGCAGCCTTTTCCAGGTCGGCACGGCGAACTTCGAACTCGGCGATCGCGTCCTTGGTGGCGCGACGCGCCTTCTTGGTCGGGATCAGGAAGTTACGTGCGAAACCATCCTTGACCTTCACGATGTCGCCCAGGTTACCCAGGTTGACGACTTTTTCCAGCAGAATCACTTGCATTATCTATTCTCCTTCGTCGACTGGCGATTAAGCACCGTGCAGATCGGTGTACGGCATCAGCGCGAGGAAACGCGCACGCTTGATGGCCGTGTCGAGCTGGCGCTGGTAGTGCGCCTTGGTGCCCGTCAGGCGAGCCGGGGTGATCTTGCCGTTGTCGCCGATGAAGTCCTTCAGCGTCTCGATATCCTTGTAATCGATCTGGTCAACACCAGCGACGGTGAAGCGGCAGAACTTCTTGCGCTTGAACAGCGGGTTTTGCTGTTGGCGGCGGCGATCAAACTTCTTGTTTTTACCGTTAGGACGCGGCATGTTCAACAATCCTTTTCAAATACTTGCAATGCTGTGATGTGAAACACCAGGGTGCGGCTATTGCGATGCTTCTTGGCCAGAAACCCTGCCCACTGGGCCGGTTTCTCCAGTCCCAACGCCATGACTTTGGCACTGAGGGGACCGATCGCAACGGCTGGCATCGAGAACTCGACCTGTCGGGCCACGCCCGACTCTTCAACAGTTCCCGCATGGGCCAGCGTGACCTCGATCACGGGAAGCCCGGCTGGGGTATAGCGCAGCGTGCCGATTTCGACGATGCTGGCTTCAAGCCGTAAGCGATTCACGCGGTCGACGTTTCCGTGGATTCCCTGATGCGTTCCGGTGCGCTAATTACGATGCGGCGGCTTCGGTCGCGGGCGTCGCGGCAGCCTTCTTGGCTTCTTCGCGGGCCACTTCCTTCATCATCGGCGACGGTGCGGTCTCGGCCTTCTTCATGCGAACCACGAGGTGGCGCAGCACGGCGTCGTTGAACTTGAATGCGTGTTCCAGCTCGTCCAGGGTTTCCTGGTCGCATTCGATGTTCATGCAGACGTAGTGAGCCTTCGCCAGCTTCTCGATCATGTACGCCAGTTGACGGCGGCCCCAGTCTTCGATGCGATGGATCTGACCGGCCTTGGCCGTCACCATGCTCTTGTAGCGCTCGATCATCGCAGGCACTTGCTCGCTCTGATCGGGGTGAACGATAAATACGATTTCATAATGACGCATATATAAGCTCCTTATGGACAAAGCCGCCCGGGCGTCAAAACCAGTGCAGCAAGGTTGCAGAACCCGCGATTCTAGCGGATTTCACGTCGATCATCAACTGCCGTCTCATCAGGACCGGTCAAGTGTTTTCCAGCCAATAGTTCGGACGGGCGTAGATCTGCCGCAGTTGATCGATGAACAGGCGCACCCGCGCGGGCTGGAAGCGCTGTTGGGGATACACGGCGAGGATGTCGTAGTCGGGTAGCGCGTACTCGTCGAGCACGGTCTCCAGTTCGCCGGAGAGCAGTTCGCGCTGGATTTCCCACGTCGAGCGCCAGCCCAGCCCGATGCCCTCCAGCGACCAGCGGTGCAGCAACTCCCCGTCGTTGCAGTCCAGACTGCCCGCCACACGAATCGTCACGAGCTTGCCCTGGCGCTTGAAGTACCAACCGCGCTGCTGGCCGCCTTGCAGGTTGAACGCGAGGCAGTTGTGCCTGGCCAGGTCTTCGAGCGTCTTCGGACGGCCGTAGCGGGCGAAATATGCCGGGGTGCCGCACACCACACGCCGGTTCTGGGCGAGTTTGACGGCCACGAAATTCGGATCGACCGAGCCGCCGATGCGAATGCCCATGTCGTACCCCTCGCGCACGAGGTCGACCACGCGGTCGGTCAGGTTGAACGAAATCTGCACCTCGGGGTGCAGGCGCAGGAACGCCGGCGCATGCGGCGCGACATGCTTGCGCCCGAACGCCGCCGGGGCCGACACGATCAGGTGCCCCGAAACGGCATGACGCCCCGCGCTGATTTCGTTCTCGGCCATCTCCCAGTCGCCGAGCAACTGTTTGCAGCGCTCCAGGAAAGCGCCGCCCTCTTCCGACAACGCAAGCCGACGCGTCGAGCGGTACATCAGCTTGATGCCCAGGCGCTTTTCGAGCGCGTCGATACGCCGCCCGAGGATCACCGGCGAGACCCCTTCCTTTAAGGCCGCGGCGGCCAGACTGCCCGCTTCGGCCACCTGGACGAAGGTTTCGATCTGTTTGAAACGGTCCATGCCCCCTCCATTCGATACTTTTTGTTCTTAAAAAAACGATCTTTTGTGATCTTATCAAACAAATCGTACCGGCTTAAAGTGGCTTCCAACACATTGACTCATTACCCATTGGAGACGTCACATGGCCAAGATGACCGCCGTAGAGGCCGCAATTCGAGTGCTCGAGAAAGAAGGTGTCACCACCGCATTCGGTGTGCCCGGTGCTGCCATCAACCCGTTCTATTCGGCAATGCGCAAGGCCGGCAGCGTGGAGCACGTGCTCGCACGCCACGTCGAGGGCGCGTCCCACATGGCCGAAGGTTACACCCGCGCCGAAGCCGGCAATATCGGCCTGTGCATCGGCACCTCGGGTCCGGCGGGCACCGACATGATTACCGGCCTGTACTCCGCCTGGGCCGATTCGATTCCTATCCTGTGCATCACGGGTCAGGCGCCGCGCGCCCGTCTGTACAAGGAAGATTTCCAGGCCGTCGACATCGAGACGATCGCCAAGCCGGTCACCAAGTGGGCCGTGACGGTGCGCGAACCCGCGCTCGTGCCGCGCGTGTTCCAACAGGCATTCCACCTGATGCGCTCGGGCCGTCCGGGTCCGGTGCTCATCGATCTGCCGTTCGACGTGCAGGTTGCCGAGATCGAATTCGATCCGGACACCTACGAACCGCTGCCGGTGTACAAGCCCGCGGCCACGCGCGCCCAGATCGAGAAGGCCATTCAGATGCTGGTGGCATCGGAGCGCCCGCTCATCGTCTCGGGCGGTGGTGTGATCAATGCCGACGCCGCCGACCTGCTCGTTGAGTTCGCCGAGACGGTGAACGTGCCGGTCGTGCCCACGCTCATGGGCTGGGGCACCATCGCCGACGACCATCCGCTCATGGCGGGCATGGTCGGACTGCAGACCTCGCATCGCTTCGGCAATGCGACGATGCTCGCCTCGGACTTCGTGATGGGCATCGGCAATCGCTGGGCCAACCGCCACACGGGCAGCGTCGACGTGTTCACCAAGGGCCGCAAGTTCGTGCACGTCGACATCGAGCCGACGCAAATCGGTCGGGTGTTCGGTCCGGACTACGGCATCGTCTCCGACGCCAAGGCCGCGCTCACGTTGTTCGTGGAAGTCGCCAAGGAACTGAAGGCCGCCGGCCGTCTGCCGGATCGTGCGCAATGGGTGGCCGATTGCCAGAAGCGCAAGCGCACCATGCTGCGCCGCACGGACTTCGATCAGGTGCCGATCAAGCCGCAGCGCGTGTACCAGGAGATGAATGCATTCTTCGGTCGCGATGTGCGCTATGTCTCGACCATCGGTCTGTCGCAGATCGCCGCCGCGCAGTTCCTGCACGTGAACAAGCCGCGCCACTGGATCAACTGCGGCCAGGCAGGCCCGCTGGGCTGGACGGTGCCGGCCGCCATCGGGGCGAAGGTTGCCTCACCGTCGTCGGACGTGGTGGCGATCTCGGGCGACTATGACTTCCAGTTCATGATCGAAGAGCTGGCCGTGGCCGCGCAGTTCAAGGTGCCGTACATCCACGTGGTCGTGAACAACTCGTACCTGGGCCTGATCCGTCAGGCGCAGCGCAACTTCGACATGGACTACTGCGTGCAGCTCGCGTTCGAGAACGTGAACTCGCCGGAAGTCAACGGTTACGGCGTCGATCACGTGAAGGTGGCCGAAGGCCTCGGCGTGAAGGCGATCCGTGTGTTCCAGCCGAACGACATCCAGCCGGCGTTCGCCCAGGCCCGCAAGCTGATGGCCGAGTTCTCTGTGCCGGTGATCGTGGAAGTGATTCTCGAGCGTGTGACCAACATTGCGATGGGCACCGAGATCAACAACGTCAACGAGTTCGAAGACATCATCGACGTGGTGGAAGAAGACAACGCAGTGTCGGCGTAAGTCAACGCTGTAAAACGGTTTGCGGGGCGCGTGCGTCCCCTGCGCTCTCGGCTAGACCCCTTGAACGAAAAAAGCAGGCGCCCCGCAACCTTGCAACACCCTGGCATCGAAATCGTCGAAACCACCCCCTAAAAGAGAGAAAGAGGAGTCAGCGCAATGCCGAAATTTGCCGCCAATCTGACCATGCTGTTCAACGAGGTGCCGTTCCTCGACCGCTTCAAGGCGGCCGCCGCAGCGGGCTTTCGCGGCGTGGAGTTCCTGTTCCCGTACGCGTTTCATCGCGACCAGATCGCTGACAAGCTGAACCAGTACCAACTCGATCTCGTGCTGCACAACCTGCCCGCCGGCAACTGGGATGCGGGCGAGCGCGGCATCGCGATCTTCCCCGAGCGCGTGCCCGAATTCCGCGACGGCGTGGGCGAAGCCATCACCTACGCCAAGGCGCTGGGTGTAAAGCAACTGAACTGCCTCGTGGGCAAGCAAGGCGCGGACCTGTCGACGCAAGTCGCGCAAGACACGCTCGTGGGTAACCTGCGCTTCGCCGCCGATGCGCTCAAGGCCGAAGGCATCCGACTGCTGGTCGAGCCGATCAACACGTACGACATTCCCGGCTTCTTCGTGAACCGCACGAAGCAGGCGCTGGAGATCTTCGACGCCGTGGGTTCGGACAACCTGTTCCTGCAGTACGACATCTATCACATGCAGCGCATGGAAGGCGAACTCGCCAAGACCATCGAGACGAATCTGGCGCGCATCGCTCACGTGCAACTGGCGGACAACCCGGGCCGCAACGAGCCGGGCACGGGCGAGATCAACTACGCCTACCTGTTCGCGTTCCTCGACCGCATTGGCTACCAGGGCTGGATCGGTTGCGAGTACAAACCGGCCACCACCACGACCGAGGGCCTCGGCTGGTTCAAGGCAGCGGGCCTGCGCGAAGCGGCGTAATTCCTACGCTCCCCCATACCCACCGCACGGCACCTCCCCCGGTGGCATGCGGAAGAAACGAAGGCGTATCCGCCCGAGGCGGTGCGCCGGCTGACCGGGTTTCGACGAGGAAGGGCCCCGCCGGCCGCATGCAGGGGGCATGCGGCCGGAGCACGGGGGCGCCGCGATAAGGCGTCACCGCCCCGCTCGTCTGAGCGTCAGCGACACCACATCACACTTTGGCAACAAGGAGTCACGAAATGGCACAACTCGGTTTCATTGGTCTGGGCATCATGGGCGCGCCGATGGCGAAGCATCTGCAAAATGCCGGTCACAAGCTGTTCCTGTATGAGCGCCGCACGCCCCCGCAAGACCTGATCGACGGTCAGGCCACGGTCTGCACGTCGGCCAAGGAAGTCGCCAAACGCGCCGACATCGTCTTCGTGATGGTGCCGGATACCCCTGACGTGGGTGCCGTCCTGTTCGGTCAGGACGGTCTGGCCGAAGGCCTGTCGGCAGGCAAGATCGTCGTGGACATGAGCTCCATCTCGCCAATCGAAACGAAGGAATACGCCAAGAAGGTCAAGGCACTGGGCTGCGAATACCTCGACGCCCCGGTCTCGGGCGGCGAAGTCGGCGCAAAGGGCGCCACGCTGTCGATCATGGTCGGCGGCTCGCAAGCGGCGTTCGACGATGTGAAGCCGTTCTTCGAGCTGATGGGCAAGAACATCACGCTCGTGGGCGAGAGCGGTGCCGGCCAGACCTGCAAGGTCGCCAACCAGATCGTGGTCGCGCTGACGATCGAAGCCGTGGGCGAAGCACTGCTGTTCGCGTCGAAGGCCGGTGCCGATCCCGCGAAGGTGCGTGAGGCGCTGATGGGTGGCTTCGCGTCGTCGCGCATTCTCGAAGTGCACGGCGAGCGCATGGTCAAGCGCAACTTCGAACCGGGCTTCCGCATTGCCCTGCACCAGAAGGATCTGAATCTGGCGCTGCAAAGCGCCAAGGCCCTCGGCGTATCGTTGCCGAACACGGCCACGTGCCAGGAGCTGTTCAACGCCTGTGCCGCGAACGGCGGCGCCGCGTGGGATCACTCGGGCATGGTGCGCGCGCTGGAAATGCTGGCCAACCATACCGTGGCGTGAGGCATTGACCACGTAGGGAGCGTCAGGCCATCAGGGAGATGCTGTGGATGACGACGGGCGCCGGGCCGTAAGGTCCGACGCCCGATCAATGCCTTCAGAGAGAGGCTGGTGTCTAAGCTGAGGCGTAGCGCGCCGCTCGACCCGCTAATGGAATGGCGCGGCAAGCCGAAGGTGATTCGTTGTGACAACGGCCCGGAATACCTGAGCGCGGCCATTGTGACGTGGACGCAGAAGCAAGGCATAAGGCTGAAATACGTCGAGCCGGGTATGCCCCAGCATAACGCGTATATCGAACGGTTCAATCGGACCGCTCGATACGAATGGCGCTCGCAATTTCTGTGGGAAGACATGGAACATGTTCGGCAGGCAGCGGCCGACTGGATGCGGACTTACAATCACGAGCGCCCAAGTAGGGCGTCGGGCGGATTTACCCCTAAACAGCGGCTGGCCATGGCCACTTAGTTTCTACTTCTCGTGGCCGTGGAAAGTGGGAGCATTACTGTCGGTTGAACGGGTGCTATGCAGCAGCAGTCACCAGCGACAGGAACCAACTTTCCAGCATCTGAGCATCATCGCAATATGTATTCCGAGCACGACGTCGCTCCAAGTCGCGCCAAATTACCCGCTCCTGCGCCCCCCAGTCAGCAGAACGAAGTCAGCGCACGTTCCACCCCAACCCGCTACCGAGCAGCGAAGAACTTTCTGATCCTGGTAGGGGACAATGCGCGATCACGTGGCTGGAACGTGGCGATTGCGCTCGTGCGGATGCTAGGTCGCCGATACATGTTGAATCAGTGCCATATCCGCATCCGATCAACGAGGCAGCCGTTCAAGCGTTCGGAAGTTGATCACCATTGGTGCATGACGCTTCGAGGGATTTCGGCTGCGTAGAAAAATCATGGGTTTTCCGGTGTCTCCACACAAAGACAAACCACGCAGCTGATTGTGCGCAGATGCACAATCAGAGGCGTCGAAGCGTCATTTGAACGGAGCGAGGATGAGCCTGAGCACTGCTCACTCGGACTCAAGATCCTTGAGTCGTTTGTAGAGGTAAGAGCGAGACATTCCGAGGGCTTCGGCAACGCGCTTTTTATTTCCGTTGTGCCTTTCAAGCGCCTCGCGGATCAGATCAAGTTCCACCTTCTCCTTGGCCAAACGGATGCCGGTCTTGCTCAACGATACCGTCCCAGCAAGACCGGGGAAGACGGCGGACTCAGTGTCGGCATCCGCCGAAGATTGCTCGAAGTTCTCGATGCCCAGGAAATCATCGTCAGAAAAAATGGCGGCTCGCTCGATGGCGTGCTGTAACTGCCGGACGTTGCCCGGCCATGAACGTTCCTGAAGATAACTAACGACTTCTGGCTTCAACGACTTCGGAGACATCCGATGGCGAGCCGCGAAATCGTTGAGAAATTTTTCGACAAGCAGAGGGATGTCGTCGAGTCGCTCTCGCAATGGTGGCAGACGCAGCGTCACCGCGCTAATCCGATAGAACAGATCGAGCCGAAATCGGCTCTCTTTAATCATGGCGTCGAAATCGCGATTGCTGGCGGAAATCAACCTGAAATCCGAGTGCTTCTGCCGGTCCCCGCCAAGACGCTCGAACGTCCCGTCCTGAAGCACACGCAACAGTTTGACCTGCATCTCGAGCGGCATGTCGCCGATCTCATCGAGGAACAGGCTTCCGGTATGCGCCAGCTCGAACTTACCCTTGCGTCCCTTCTTGTCCGCCCCGGTGAACGCCCCCCCCTCGTAACCGAAAAGTTCGCTCTCGACCAGATTGCCCGGCATGGCCGCCGCATTGACGAGCACGAGTGGCTTATCATTGCGCCCGCCGAGTAAATGGATGGCATGCGCAACCAACTCCTTGCCCGTGCCACTCTCGCCGACGAGCAGCACCGGCACGTCCAGCGGCGCAACGCGCACGATATCGTCCTTCAGGCGTCGCACCGACTCGCTGTTGCCGACGATCTGCTCAAGACCATGCGAACGGTTGCGCATGCCCGACAGCTCCCGCTTGTAGAACGCGAGCTCCTGACGCACGCGCGCCAGTTCCACGCTCAGCTTCTCGATCGCCTCCGGTCCCTTGAACATCACCTGACCGATCGCGCCGACGCAGTTTCGCTTGCGATCAAAGATCGGCGTGCGAGTGACCACGCGCGTGATGCCGTTCATCTCCTGCACCTGCCCTATCTCTCGCTTACCGGACGTCGCCACCTCCGGTAGACGGGTGTTCTCAATGACCTCGGTCACCGGACGTCCCGTTCCCTCGCCGTGACGCAACCCGAAGAAGCGCTCATGAATCGGGCTGATGTAGCGCAGCATGCCCTCTTTGTCGACGACCGTAATCGCCTCATAGGGATTGGTCACGAAGTGGCGCAGGATCTCATCTGAAAAATCGACGCTGGCAATGAATTCGGAGAGCTCGTCGCCGTGTGCGCCGACAAACAGGAGGAAGCATGCACCCTGCGATGTGGTGAACGTCGCCACGATGAGCGGCTGCTCAGCCTCGTCCAACGTGAACAGACGCTTGAGCGGCACGATATGCCGGCGGCGCCACACCGCCGTGATGTGGTCGATCACGGAGGTGTCGCTTCCCAAGCCCGCCGCAAAGCGTACCTGTCCTGCCATGTCGAGCACCAAAACGCCGTTGGTCGGCTGGCCCATATCTCCTCCAGCGAGTGTATTTTTGTGTATTCGAAGTGTAGTCGAAATACACAGTGAGATGCCCAGTGTCCTCAAACGTGGACACATTTGCCAACTCTGGGCCAACGCGCACATGCATCATTTTCGATTGAGGAGGTAACGCAACCGGTTTATTCCTGCGAACTTTGGATCGAGTGCGGCGCAACATTTTCCGTGCTGGCACGGTTGTCGCATAGGGAAGGCATACGACCGAGACACTGCAATGAATCCACTCGACACGCTTCCCATCGCGACCACGACCACCGGGCTCGAACTGCTCAAGGGCGTCCGGGTCCTGGATCTCACGACCTCCATCGCAGGCCCCTACGGCACGCAGTTGCTCGGCGACCTCGGCGCCGAAGTGACGAAGATCGAGCGGGTTGGCACCGGTGACGACACCCGGGCGTGGGGCCCTCCTTTCCTCGATGGCGAATCGCTCTGGTACCTAAGCATCAACCGCAACAAGGAAAGCCTGACACTCGACATCAAGCAGCCCGAGGGCCGGGAAATCCTCGACAACCTGCTCGCGTCGACCGACGTGCTCGTCCTAAACACGGTTCAAAGTGTGCAACGCCGCCTCGGGTTGGACTTCGCATCGCTGACGGCCCGGTATCCATCGTTGATCCACGTGGCGCTCACGGGCTTCGGCTCAAATGGCCCGCGCGCCAACTTGCCATGTTATGACCTCATTGCGGAAGGCTATTCAGGCGTGATGGACCTGACGGGCGAAATGGAATACGGCCCACAGAAAGTCGGCACGCCGGCAGCCGACCTGCTCGCTGGCCAAGACGTCGCTCTCGCCACCGTCGCCGCGCTGTACGAGAGACAGCGCACCGGGCGCGGCAAAAGCATCGATGTGTCGATGGTCGCGAGCATGGTCCGCTTCATGGCGCCGCGCATCGTCCCGTACCTTGGGTCGGGCGAGCGCATCACTCGCTCAGGCGGACGCGATTCCGTCATTGCGATCTACCAGGTCTTCGAGACCGCCGACGAGCCGATTACGCTCGGGCTGGGCAACGACGCCATCTGGCAGCGATTCTGGATGGCCGTCGGCCAGCCGGAATATGGCGCCACTCAAGCGCTCGCAACGAACACAAGTCGCCGGGCGCAGCGCGCCAGTATCGTCGAGGCGATTCAGGCGCTGCTGGTCACGCGCGAGCGCGAACACTGGTTGACAGTGTTCAACGATCACCGAATTCCGGCGGGTCCGATCTATCGGGTCGATCAGGTCGTGCAGGACCGGCATCTGCTCGCGGAAGGACTGTTTTATTCGGTTGAAGGATCGGCCCGCAAGGTGCCCCAGGTCGGTCTGGGCATTCGCTTCGACGGCAAGAGCGCGGTCCATCGCAGCGCGCCGCCGCTCCTGGGCGCGGATACGGAACGCGTGTTGCGCGAACGTCTTGGCCTGTCGGAAGCACTCATCGCCAGCCTCAAGGAACGACAGGTCATCTGAACATCAATAAGGAGACAACGATGAAATTCGAGGAAATCCTGTATCACGAAGATGGCCCCATCGGCACCATCACGCTCAACCGTCCGCACGATGGCAACATGTTCACCGAGACGATGTGTCACGAGATTCGCGACTGCATCGAGAACATCCGTCGCGAGACGCGTACCCGCGTGATCGTGATTACCGGCGCGGGCGACAAATTCTTTTGCACTGGTGGCCGGAAAGACGGTATGGAAGACTCGCTGCTCTACGCTGGGGTGCTGCCAACGCTAGAGATGTACGAGAGTATCGATCGCCTGCAGAAGCCCGTGATCGCCTCGGTCAACGGCTTTGCCGTGGGCGGCGGGAACGTGCTGCAAGTCGTGTGCGACGTCACCATCGCTAAAGAAAGCGCCATCTTTCGTCAAGTCGGTCCGATGGTCGGCAGCTTCGACGCCGGCTACGGCACGTGGTATCTGGAAGATCTCGTCGGCAAAAAGCGCGCGAAGGACATCTGGTATCGCAACCCGAAGATCAGCGCACACGAAGCGCTCGAATGGGGCCTGATCAACATGGTCGTGCCCGACAACGAACTGAAGGACGCGACCCGCAAGTACGCGCTCGAGATCTCGCAACGCGGCGCGCTGGCGCTGGCATCGATCAAGTCGGCATTCAACGCACGCCATGGCGGAGTGAGCGGTCTGTCGCGCATGTCGCACGACATTCTGTTGCGCGGCTATCTCGAGTCGGACGAGCACGCGGAGCTGGCATCGGCGTTCGCCGAGCGTCGCGATCCGGACGCCTCGAAGTTCGGTCACTGACCTCGCCCGCTCATCCATATACGAACCGACGTCATGCAAAACATACTGACGCTTCACAATCCCCAGCGGGCGCGCGAATACTACCTGGCCGGCGTATGGCAGCAGGAGACGCTGTACTCACTCGCCCGTCGCCATGCGCGCGAGCGGCCCTCGGCCCACGCTCTGCGGGATGCGACCCGACGCCTCACTTGGCGCGAAGTCACCGAGTGGACCGACAGCGTCGCGGAATCGCTGCATCGCGGCGGCCTGCGCCCGGGCGACCGAGTGGGAATCTGGCTGCCCAGCGTCCTTGAAACCGTCATCATCTTCCTTGCGTGCTCGCGCAACGGCTACGTCTGCGCACCGTCGCTGCATCAGAACTACACGGTCGAGGAAATTGCTGTCCTGCTCGAACGTATCCAGTGCAAGGCACTGTTCACGCAACCCGGTTACGGGGCGAACGGGCGAGCGGCGTCCATCTTCGATCGCGCACGATCCATTCCCGGATTGATGATGATCTACGACTGCGAGGCAGCACAGGATAACGTCGACAAACTGGCGTTTCCCGACGCCGCACCGCCGGCGGTACTGCACGCACCGGACCTCGATGCCGACAAGATCGTCTATCTCGCCTTCACTTCCGGCACGACGGGTGCGCCAAAGGGGGTGATGCACAGCGACAACACCCTGCTCGCCAACGGGCGTGCCCTCGCCACCGACTGGGGCCACACTAGCCAGACACGACTACTGACGCTCAGCCCGATGAGCCATCACATCGCGACAGTGGCGATCGAACAGATGCTCGTCACTGGCCTCGAACTGTGCATGAGCGACCCCTCTGCCGGCGCCTCCGGTCTCGACTGGATCGTGAAGACCGAGGCCGATTATGTGATGGGGGTGCCGACGCACGCCATGGACGTCCTCGCGGAGGTCGAACGCCGCGACCTCGATCGTCTGGGTCACGTGAAGACCTTCTACATGGCCGGCTCGGCCATCCCGCGCGACGTCGCCCAACGCTTCATGAGCCTCGGCGTAACGCCGCAGAACGTCTACGGCATGACAGAAAACGGCTCGCACAACTATACGCGGCCGAGCGACGGCGCCGACACCATTGTCTCAACGTGCGGACGTCCATGCGAAGGCTACGAAATCAAGCTCTGGAAGCGAGACAACATCGACGAAGAAGCCGAACCCGGTGAAATCGGAGAAATCGGCGGACGCGGTGCCGTGCTCATGCTGGGCTACTTCGACAATCAGGGCGCTACGGAGTCGTCGTTCAACCGGCACGGCTGGTTTATGAGCGGCGACCTGGGCATGCTCACCGAAGACGGTTGTCTGCAGATCGTCGGGCGTAAGAAGGATCTGATCATTCGCGGCGGACACAACATCTTCCCCGCGGGCATCGAAGAGCTCGCGATGCGCCATAGCGACGTCGACCGGGCCGCCGCATTTCCGGTGCCCGATGAGCGTCTCGGCGAGAAGGTATGCCTTGCCATTCTGGTTAAGTCCGGCGCGTCGGTCAGTGCCGAATCGATGCTCGAACATCTCGCCGCTGCGGGCCTGTCGAAGTACGACATGCCGGAGTACTTTACGTCGCTAGAGACGTTTCCGCTCACAGCGAGCGGCAAGATTCTCAAGCGCGAGCTCGTCGAACTTGTGCGCAACGGCGGTCTCACCCCCGAGGCGGTCCGCTATCGCGCGAAAGCCAATCCAGGAGTCTGAAGTGTCAGTCACGCTCAAGATCATTGACGGCATCGCGCAGGTGGGCTTGAACCGTCCGGAAGCGCTCAATGCGCTGAGCTTTTCCGTACTCAGCGAACTGTGCGCCGCGTTCGACGAAGTGGCACGCTCCGATGCGAGGGCATTGGTCATAACGGGAAGCGGCAGCAAGGCATTTTGCGCGGGCGCCGACATCAAGGAGTTGTTGGGCCGCAGCCTCATCGCCCAGCGAGATGGCGCTGCGCTGGGACAGGCCACGTTCGCGAAGCTAGACGCGCTGCCTGTGCCGTCGATCGCCGTCATCAGCGGCTATGCGTTCGGCGGTGGGCTCGAGTTGGCGATGGCATGTACGTTCCGAATCGCCACACCCGACGCCAAGATGGGCCTGCCCGAAATCAAGCTAGGACTCATTCCCGGCTACGGCGGAACCCAACGGCTGCCGCGGCTGGTCGGGCAGGCACGCGCGCTCGAACTGGTTCTCTCGGGCAAAACGATCGATGCGACAGAAGCGGAACGCATCGGGCTCGTCAACCGAATTGTCGAAGGCGACGACCCGATTGCGCTCGGCTGCGAATTTGCCGACCAGTTTACGCGTTACAGCAGGTGCGCCTCGCTGTTCGCACGAGAAGCGGTTCTGCGCGCAGCCGAAGTCAGCCTGGGCGACGGCCTGAAGATCGAAGCAGACCTCTCGACGCTGGCCTACCAGACGGCCGATGCGGTCGAAGGGATGACCGCCTTCGTCGAGAAACGCAAGCCCGCTTTCAAGGATGAATGACATGGACAAAGGCTGCATTCTGGTGACCGGCGCGAGTCGAGGCATCGGCGCGGCGATCGCCGAAGCGCTAGCGCTCGACGGCTTCACCGTGGCGTGTCTGTCGCGGTCCGGCGCGCTGCCGGCACGAGACATTTCAGATCCCGACGTGCGCGCACGCTTTGTGACGACCGAGTGCGACGTCACGCGCCATGACTCGGTCAAGCAGGCCGTCGAGGACACGATGCGCCGCGTCGGCCTGCCACTCGTGGGTTTGGTCAACAACGCGGGCCTGCATCTGGAAGACGACGCCGCATCCCAGTCGATCGCGGAATTCGAGCAGGTCATGAGCATGAACACGACGTCGGTGTTCATGGCGAGTCAGATCGCCTATCCGTACCTGCGCGAGGCCGGTGGCGCAACGATCGTCAACATAGGTTCGTTCTTCGACAAGCTCGGCGTGCGCCGCAACTCGGCATATTGCGCCTCGAAGGCGGCGGTCGGCGCCATCTCGCGCTGCCTCGCCGTCGAGTGGGCGAGCGACGGCATCCGCGTGCATAACGTGGCGCCTGGCTACATCGCCACCGACTTGAACAAGGCATCGTTGTCGAGCGGGTCGCTCAGCCGATTCCTCGCAAAGCGGATCCCGACTGGCGCACCCGGCGCATCCGAAGACGTGGCGCAACTGGTGCGACTGCTGTTCACCGTTACGACCGGCTTCATGACCGGCGAGACGATCTATCTCGACGGCGGTCAGGGGATGGCGCTCTGAGCGCCAACGAATCGGAACACACGGATTAGGCACTCAACCATGAACGTACTCGAAAAACTGGACGCGAGCCTTCCGCTGTCGGAAGAAGAGCGGATGATCGTCGACAGCGTGAAGTCGCTGGCGCGCGACCGGATTGCACCCCGCGCCGCGGAATACGACCGCACGTCGGCGTTTCCGTGGGACAACGTCAAGGCCATCAACGAACTCGGTCTGAACGCAATCTTCATCCCGGAAGAATACGGCGGCGCGCGACTCTCCTTTACCTGCTATGCCGCGTGCGTGCGCGAGATCTCCGCCGCATGTGCCTCGACGGGCATCATCTGGGCGACAAACTTCCACGCCATCAAGCCGGTCGTGGAATTCGGCAGCGAGGAGCAGAAGGCACGGGTCCTTCCGCGCATTGCAGAAGGCGGCCTCGCGTCACTCGCCATCACCGAAAGCGGCGCCGGTTCTGACGCCACTGTCATGCGCACGACCTTCACACCCGATGGCGACGATATCGTCATCAACGGCAGCAAGGTCTTCATCACCAACGGCGACGTCGCCGATCTGTATCTGCTGTTTGGCAAATGGTCTGAAATCGACAACGCCAGGGATGCCATTTCGGTACTCGTTCTCGAAAAGGGCACGCAGGGACTGTCCGTTAATGGCCTCGAACACAAGATGGGCACCCGCGCGTCGAGCACGGCGTCCCTGTCGTTCGACAACTGTCGCGTGCCGCGTGCCAATCTCATCGGCCAGCCGGGCGACGGGCTTCGCATTCTGTTTGCATCGCTGAACCGGTCGCGCCCTAGCGTCGCGGCCCATGCACTGGGCATTGCGCGGGCGGCCTTCGAAGACGCCACAGCGTACATCAACGAACGCAAGCAGTCCGGGCGCAGGATCATCGACTTCCAGGGCATTCAATTCATGCTGGCCGATATGGCCTCTGAGCTCGTGCTTTGCGAATCGCTGCTGTGGCAGGTCGCGAGCCGGGTGGACAGCGGGGTATCGGACTTCGGCATCGAGGCTTCGATCCTCAAAATGCGCGCGACGGACGCCGCGATGCGCATCTCGACCGACGCGGTTCAGTTGCTCGGCGGCTACGGATACTGCTCGGACTACCGGGTCGAGCGACTCATGCGCGACGCCAAGATCACGCAGATCTGGGAGGGGACGAATCAGATCCATCGCCAGCTCATCGGTCGCAGCTTCATCGAAAAATAGGAGACGAACATGACATCGATAAGAACCGTCGGTATCGCAGGCGCTGGCACGATGGGCGCGGGCATTGCCATCGTCGCCGCACGCGCCGGCTTCGTGACGCGAGTCTATGACACGCGGAACGAAGGGCTAGCCGTGGCTCGCACCCAAACCGCTGCATTTCTTGAGAAATCCGCGCAGCGCGGCAAGATTCCCGAAGACGCAGTGCCGGAAATCCTGTCGCGCTGGCACGGCACTACCCGACTCGAAGACCTCGCGGACTGCGACATCGTCATCGAAGCGGTATTCGAGGATCTTGGCGTCAAGCACGACCTCTTCTCGCGCCTCGACAAGGTGTGTGCGCCGCACACGATGTTTGCGTCCAACACGTCGACGCTCTCGATCACCGAGATTGCAGGCGGCTCAGGCAGGCCCGATCGATTCGTCGGCATGCACTTCTGCCTTCCCGCTCAGTTGATGAAGCTCATTGAAATGTCTCCTAGCCTCAATACCAGCGACGAAACGTTCGAGCAGGCATGGCAGTTTGCGCTGGCGCTCGGCCAGACGCCCGTGCGCACGCAGGACACGCCTGGGTTCATCCTCAATTACTTTCTCGTCCCGTTCAACAACGATGCGATACGACTGGTCGAAGCGGGTGTCGCTGAACCTGCGGACATAGATCTCGCGATCAAGACGGCGCTGGGCTACCCGATGGGACCGCTGGAACTGCTCGACCTCGTCGGCATGGATACCCAGAAGCTGCTTTGCGCCGCGCTATACGCGGTGACCAATGAACCGCGCGCCGCCTGTCCGCCGCTGGTGCGCCGCATGATCGCCGCAGGCTGGCTCGGCAAGAAAGCGGGCCGCGGCTTCCACGCCTACGGCGACACCAAGATGTTCGGAGCTTGACCATGAGCTACAGAGTGATTCAATCGGGCGACAGCCGCTCGTTTCCGTCTGCCCACGCGTTCATCGAGACCGCGGGTACTGGAACATCAGTCGTATTTATCGGCGCCCACGCGGGCAAAGCGTTTGCCGAGTCGCAGGCTAGTTTGGTCGATGCGCCGTTCGTCGCCATCGAACTGGGTACGGAGTGCCTCGGCCAGCATACTGGCGAGGATGCCGGCAAGGAGGGATCGAATGTCGTCGGGTTTGCACGGTTCCGGCTGGGCGACGCCGAGCCCAGCGACCTCATTGAGCTGGTACGTCAGCCCGCCACCCAGCCGCACACACTCGCGCTGGCCAAGGCCGCCTTCGAAGGCGCGGGATTGCGCGTGGCTGTTTGCGGCGACTTCCCGGGGCGCATCATCGATCGGCTGATCCGACCGTACTACAACGCGGCGCTGCGTCGTCTTGACGACAAGCTCGCCACCGCTGAGGACATGGACAAGACGCTGCGCCTCGGTCTCGGCTATCCGGAAGGCCCGATCGCCCTCCTCCACCGCACAGGACTGCGTCATCACTACGAAGTCACCAGGCAGCTCAGTGAAGCGCTCGGCGACGCGGCCTACGCGCCGGCTCGGCGCGCACAGGTGGCATACCGGCGCGCCATGGACGGCGCCGGCGCTGCCGATTCCGGAGCCGAACAATGACACGTCAGCCGCTCGCTGGTGTGAAGGTGCTGGATTTCAGCACGCTTCTGCCAGGTCCGCTTTGTACGCTTCTGCTCGCCCAGTCGGGCGCTGCAGTCATCAAGGTCGAGAAGCCGGGCGTCGGCGACGACATGCGCACATACCACCCCAGGTCTGGCGACGACAGCGTCAACTTCGGCATGCTCAATCGCGGAAAGCGATCGATCGTGGTCGACCTGAAGTCCGAGGAAGGCCGTCGGTCGATCCTGCCGCTGATCGCCGAGGCCGACGTGCTGGTCGAGCAGTTCCGCCCTGGCGTGATGCAGCGCCTGGGACTCGGCTATGAGGCGCTGGCGCAGCTCAACCCCACGCTCATCTACTGCTCGATCACCGGCTATGGACAGACAGGGCCCAAAGCCCATCAGGCCGCACACGATCTGAACTATATGGCGCAGAGCGGATTGCTCGGGCTCTCGCGCGGAAGCGATGGGGCGCCCGTGCTCCCGCCCGCGTTGCTCGCCGACATCGCAGGCGGCGCGTATCCGGCGATGATGAATATCCTGTTGGCGTTGCGTCAGCGCGATGCCGATGGGCAGGGGCGCTATCTCGACGTGTCGATGTCAGACAACCTGCTCACGTTCGCGTACTGGGGGCTGGGCCAGGGCCTCACAGGTCATGGCTGGCCTCGCCCGGGCGGTGAACTCGTGACAGGCGGCACGGCGCGATACCAGATCTACGGCACCAGCGACGGTCAATATCTTGCTGCGGCGCCGCTGGAAGACAAGTTCTGGCACAACTTCGTCAGCGCCCTGGGATTGACCGAGCTGGCCGGCGCCGACGGCACCGAGGCAGGGATTCGGGACAAGATCGCCTCAACCCTTCGCGAACGCCCGGCCGCTTACTGGCTCGAGAAATTTGCCGGTATCGACACATGCGTCGCCCTCGTGGTCGACCTGAGCGAAGCGGCCTCCGATCCGCATTTCCATGAGCGAGGTGTCTTCGCACAACGTGTGCGACTCTCAGGTGGCGCCACGATATCCGCTCTGCCGCTTCCCGTGGACCGGCAATTCGGGGCCGACGACGAGGTGCTTGACGCACCCAGGCTCGGCGCAGACGTCGCGTCGTTCAACCCTGACATGCAGCGCGGAGGCAACGCATGAAAGCCGCCATCGTTCGCAACTTCGGCGAGCCCGGCGACGTCGTCATCGGTCAACTGCCGGATCCGGCGGTGCGGGATCACGACGTTCTGATCGAGATACGTGCCGCGGCCATCAATTACCCCGACCTGCTGGTGATCCGCGGGCGCTATCAGAACCTGCCCCGGCTGCCTTTCGTGCCGGGGAAAGACGCGGCCGGGGTGGTCCTTCAAGTGGGTGCGTCGGTTCGCCGGTTCAGGCCGGGAGATCGGGTCGTCGCGCATATGGAATACGGTGCCTATGCGTCACGTGTGGCCCTTCCCGGGCGCTATTGCGAAGCGCTGCCGGACGCGATGTCGTTCGACGACGCTGTCGCGATGGGATTGCCCTTCCAGACGGCCTACTTCGCGCTGGGCGAACGCGCGCGCTTCACACAGGGCGAAACAGTTCTAGTAACCGGCGCTAGCGGCGGCGTGGGCGCCGCGGCCCTGCAACTCGTGCGCGCGCTGGGCGGGACGGCAATCGCCGCCATCAACCGTCCGGAGCAGGCGTCGCAAGCGCTGGCCGATGGCGCGTCGCACGTCGTCGATCTGTCCTTGCCCGACGTTCGCGAAAGCCTTCGGCAGCAGGTGTTAGATGTGACAGATGGGCGCGGTGTCGACATCGTGCTCGACGCGCTCGGTGGCGACGTGTTCAACGCCGCGCTTCGTACGTTGGCCTGGTGCGGGCGGGCGGTCGTGATCGGCTTTGCCGCGGGCGGCATTCCGCACATCAAGGCCAACTACCTACTGCTGAAGAACATCGAAGTCTCCGGCCTGCAGTGGAGCGACTACCGCGAACGCGACTCGCGGCGTGTCAACGACGTCCAACGCAAACTACATGAGCTTTACGCGAGCGGCCAGATCCACCCGCGCATCGCGCTCAAGTTGCCGTTGGATAAAGTCGGCGAGGCACTCGACGCGATAGATCGTCGCGCCGTCATTGGCAGAGCCGTTCTCGGCTTCGATTGATACTAGGTTTCATCGAGCTATCACGGATACTAAAATTCAGATGATTAGGTATACGAATCAAACATATACGTTTCGCTGCCGGCCCATCGAATACCCCTCCCAGGGAATGGACGAATCGATCCACTGGGAACACTCATGAGAAAACATCAAGGAGACACAGTATGAAATCTCAACGTATTCACGCAGTGCGCAGAGGCGCGCGCTGTGCGCTCGTGTGCGCGCTTGCGTCGATGATGCACGTGAGCCACGCGGCCGATGCCCAGGCTGGAGGGCCGGTTCGCATCGGGGTCATCGTGGACATGAGCGGCGTCTACTCCGGGATCGGAGGCCCGGCAGGCGTGACGGCGGTCAAGCTGGCCGTACAGGATTTCGGCGGCAAGGTACTCGGCCGCCCTATCGAAGTGCTGTCGGCGGACTATCAGAACAAGGTTGACGTTACCGCAACGAAGGTTCGTACGTGGTACGACAACGATAACGTCCAGGCCGTCATCGAATCCACCGACTCTGCTTCTGCGCTGGCCTTGCAGAGGCTCGGTGCCGAGCGAAAAAAAATCACAATCTTCGCGGGCTCGGCCACCACAGATCTGACGGACAAGCAATGCTCGCCGTATGGCGTCCACTACGTCTACGATACCTATTCGCTTGCGAACGGCACCGCTCGCGCCCTGGCAAAAGCCGGCTACAAGCGCTGGTTCTTCATCACCGCGGACTACGCGTTCGGCAGCTCACTCCAAGCGCAGGCGACCCGGGTCATCAAGGAGATGGGGGGCGAGGTGGTAGGCGCCGTGAAGCATCCGCTGTCGGCCTCGGATTTCGCTTCGTATCTGTTGCAAGCGCAGTCGGCCAAGCCCCAGGTCGTCGCGCTGGCCAACGCCGGGCGCGATACGCAAAGCGCCGTCAAGCAGGCGGCCGAGTTCGGCCTGTCGCGCAACAACGTGATCGTTGCGCCGCTGCTGATTTTCGACAGCGATCTGAAGGGCATGGGCTTGAATGCGGCGCAAGGCCTGCGTTTCACGACGGCATTCTACTGGGACCAGAACGACCAGACACGCGCGTTCGCGAAGAAATTCTTCGCGGCGACAAACAAGATGCCGACCATGGTTCAGGCGGGGATGTACTCGGCAACGACCCATTATCTGAACGCGATAAAGGCGGCAGGCACGCTCGATAGCGACAAGGTGATGGAGAAGATGCGCGCCATGCCGATCAATGACTTCTTCGCCAAGGACGGTCGCATCGAAGCGAACGGTCTGATGTTGCACGACATGTATCTGGCAGAGGCGAAGAAGCCGTCGGAATCGAAAGGGGAGTGGGATCTGCTGAAGATCGTCTCCGTCATTCCGAAAGCGGAGGCTTTCGAGCCGCTGGCCGACAGCGACTGCCCGCTTGTCAAAAAGTAAAAACGTCATGAGGCACCTCGGCGCGACGACATCGTCGCGCCCGGGGACATGTGTCGGAGAACTCGGGAAACTGGAGACGGTTATGGAAGCAGTAAGCGTTGACGACGTCAGCGAAGCGGCACGGGAAGGACGCCTGGAGACGCGCCGCAAGAGCGCGATCAAGGGTGCGGTCTTTTCGGAATTCGTCGACATGTTCGACATCTACTTGCCGGTGATCATTCTGGCTCCCATCCAGACATACTTCCTTCCGAGAAGCGTGTCGGGCGGATATCAGGTGATCCTGGAATCGCTCGTGTTCATCACGACGCTCCTCGGCCGCCCCCTGGGTGCACTCCTGTTCGGGCGAATTGCCGACCGTGTCGGACGGCGCGCCGCCTCGATCGCGTCGGTGAGCGGGTTTGCGGTTGCAACCTTTCTGATCGCCCTGATCCCAGGGTATGAGACGATCGGCATCGCGTCGTATTGGATTCTGGTGCTGCTGAGATTCGTCGACGGCGTATTCCTGGGTGGCGGCTACACCGGGGCATTGCCGCTTGCCATCGAATACTCCCGGAAAGACCAGCGCGGTTTGGTCGGGGGCTTGATTCTGGCGGGCTTCCCCGCCGCCTACGTGGCGATCAACTTGCTCGCCATGATCATGTTCGCGGTCTTCCCGATGAACGGCCCCCACTCCCCATATGCGCAGTGGGGATGGCGCATCCCGTTCCTTTTCGGGTCGATCATGGCGGCATTGTTGGCCGTCTACTATATCCGCAAAGTATCCGAGTCTCAGGTATGGCAAGGCAAGGCGTTCGGGAAGGCGCAGAACACATCGGAGGATCGACTCGTCACGGGCCAGGCGCGCCGCAATCTCGTGCAAGTGCTGCTGATGATGACCGGATTTTGGCTCACGCAGAACATCGTCGGACTGTTCCTCCCTACGGGAGTTCTGCTAAAGCGGCTGCACCTCACGCCGCTCCAGATGACCGCGACGTTGATGATGGCCTACTCGGTGCTCTGCTTCGGATATGTGGGCGCTGGCATACTGGGGCAGCGATTTGGCCGCCGCAAGATGTTGTCGATCATCGGTGCGTTGACGTCGACAGTGGGCGCCGGTCTGCTCTATTTCCTGATCGGCGCCGCCGACGTTGCTCACTCGATCATCGTGCTGGTGGTTTGCGCATTGGCCCTTGTCGTCAGTTCCGCATGGGCTGTAATCGTCACATACATCAACGAGCGATTTTCCACGGGTATCCGAGCGACCGGCTTTGGCATCGGATACAGCCTCTCGGTCATCATTCCCTCGTTCTACGCGTTCTACATGAACTGGCTGGGGACATTCATGCCGTCACGGTACACACCGGTTGCATTGCTCTGCATTGGCGGCGTGATTGCCTGCATCGGCGCACTTCTGGGGCCTGAGACAAAAGACGTCGATCTCTGAGCGCCAAATATTTGGGTGCCCGCAGCATGGCGCGCTTTATTAGCGGATGCAGCGGCCACCCCGACGTCGCCTGGAAAGGCTATAAATAAAGGCGTGAGGGCTCAGAACTATGTTGAGCCGCTCAAGCGGCGCGCTCAGGGACTGGCCCATGGTTATCGCCAAAACTTATCCGGCAATCGTTCGACATTTGCACGGATAAAATCCCACACGACGTGAATATGCCGAATAGGAAACAAGTCCTGCGGCGCGGCGATCAATGTGAAATCTTGCTGCGAGCGATTCCCAGCGCGGTGAAACGCAGTTCGGGCGCTTACAACCGTCCCACTGAAATTGAACTTGGCTCGGCGACAACTAGGGAACGGATGTCGCCCCTGCGAGATTTATACGTTCCACTCCATGGGGCGCGACAAGTATTTTCCCCCCATCTCGCACACGATCGGCGTGCGCAAGGGCTTCGTTGATGTTCTCGATCGAATACACGCGTTCAATATCAACTCGCAGTCCGTGCATGATTCGTCGGGAGAGCTCCTGGTAAATTGCCGCGACATCATCCTCACGTTTCCTATCGAGAAATCTCCCGAGCAGAAAGCCGGTGAATGTCAAGCCCCGATAGACCAACTGTGCAGGCGACAGCACAATACTCTCCCTCGACACTGAGCCGTAAATGCATACGGCACCTCCGTCAGCGACGCACGACGCGATACGATTTGTTGCCGATCCGGCCACAGCATCGATTCCCAAGGCAATTGAGGCGTTGTTCGTCAGTTCCTTGACTGAGGACGCCAGATCCTCGCTGTCCGTCAGGCAGACATTGACGCCAAGACCGAGTAGTTGCTCGCGCACCTCGTCGCGCCGAACAACATTCACGGTGTTGATCCCCCTCTCCTTAGCGAAAGTGATGATCATCCGGCCAACTGCGGAATTGGCTGCATTCTGAATAATCCAATCCCCACGGTCGAGCTTCACCACTTCAGAAAGGAGCAGATGGGCAGTGGGCGGATTGATACGCATCATCGCCGCCTGCGCGATGTCAATTTCCCTTGGAAGCACAATTATCCGGTTAGCCTTGACAAGACGACGTTGCGTCCAGTTTTCTCGATCGAGATTGATGACGAGGTCACCCACGGAAATGTGCCGGACCGAACTCCCGACCGCGACGACTTCCCCTACGCATTCCGCGCCTGGAACCGCGGGCAATTCCGGCTTCAATCTGTATCGTCCCCAGCAGAACGATATGTCTGCGGGGTTGATAGGGAACGCCAGCACATCGAATAGGACTTCGTCTTCGCCGGGGCGAGCGATATCCGGAGCCTCGATGCAGTGGACGTACCTCTGCGGATCGCCATACTGCGCAACGACAACAGTCTTCATGATGTTTGTGGTCTCGATTCGAGCTGTCAGATCAGTAGGTCTTGGGCAGATACGTGCCACTGACTTCTTCCGCAATGCTTCCAAAAATCGTTCCCATCATTTCGCGAGTCGACAATCCAGCCATCGGATGGAGTGCCTCCAGCTCGGTGAGAATGGCCGGTGGGCAGTCCGGCAAGGCGAATCCATCGATATGTGCCCACTTCTGAATTTGATTCAGAAACCGCGGTGTCACAATGCCAGCCGGTGCATTGTTGACGGGATCGCGCATCGCTTCGGAAAGAGAAACGAAGGTGACGCCAGATTCGGCAAACCGATCGAGTATCTCTGGCAAACATTCGGCGGCGAGGGGGGTTCCGTGAATCAACCAGATGTGAGGAAAGTCTCTTGAGAACACCCGCCTTGCGGCAGAGGCGTGGTTCGCCAACTGCGTTAGGGCCGTCTGCACGAACTGCTTCTTGATGAGTTCGACCGCCACCCGATCACCGTGCATCGACGCGCGGTAATGTGGTGCAAGAAACTCAGTGTCATAGAACCACGACGTAATCGGTACGGTCTGATATCCGCGCTTGACCAGATAACGATGCACGGCGTCGTGCTTCTGCTGCGAATCGCCCCAATTGTCCATTGCGTATCGAAAGTACTTCGCCGGCGAACAGGACAGCCATGGCCCGGCAAACGCCTCGGTTTGCTCGATATCGCCGATATACTGCTCTGCGGGGATCCAGTTAAGACTGGCGTGATAGTGCGTATGATTGGCAATGAAGTGCCCCGCCTCGATCCACGCGTCCAGAAGCTTGAATAGCGCGGGATTTCCAACGCAGGGCGAAGTGCACGAGAATGCATATACGCCGCTAATGTCATGACGACGAAATGCTTCGATCAGGGCTCGCGTTACCACTGCCGGACTAAACCCCGGAGCCCATCGGGTTTGCTTCCAGAGGAAGAGATCGTCTACGGTAACCGCAAGCCTGATGGGCTCCATTGTTCCGACCCTCGAATGATTTTGTTGAGCAGGCGGCCATCCCCTGAGTTGTCTGGGGATGGTCAGGTCGCGACGAACGCTTCAGTGTTGGCTCACGGCTTCCGCCCCGAGCCCGGTCTCAGCGCGAACGGTCTGCAGATCGAAGGCTTGTCTCGCATGAACGGCCGCCGCGCTGTGGTCCAGTTTCGAAACGACATAAATCACGAGAAACGCAAGCGGCATTGAGAACAGCGCCGAATGGTCGTAAGGAAAGATTGCGTGAGGATGCCCAAGCACCGACTTCCACACCGCGGGCGACAGAATCACCATCCCCACTGACGAGAAGAGTCCCACGAAGCCGCCCCACATGACCCCGCGACTCGTAGCGCCTCGCCAGTACATGGAGGTGACCAATGGTGGGAAGTTGGCTGAAGCCGCCACGTTGAACGCCAATGAAACGAGAAATGCCACGTTCTGGCCACGAAAAGTGATACCCAGTAGCACTGCAACAATGCCGATGACAATGGTCACTTTCCGCGTCAAGCGAACTTCTGCTTCGCCGGTAACGTGCGAGTTCCTGCGCAACACGTTAACGTAGATGTCATGAGAGATCGACGAAGCACCCGCGAGCGCCAGGCCCGACACAACAGCCAGAATCGTCGCAAACATGACGGCAGCGAGGAATCCGAGCAACGGATCGCCTCCCAAAGCCGTGGCGAGATGCAGGGCCACCATGTTGCCTCCGCCAAGCAATTTCCCACCGACTTTCCCGCCCTCGAAGAAGCGTCCGTCTGTGCTCACAATGACTATGCTGGCCAGTCCGATCACGAACATGGCGACAAACATGTAGCCGATGCAACTCGCCGCCACAAGAACACTTTTACGCGCTTCACGTGCATTCGGTACCGTAAAGAAGCGCATCAGAATGTGGGGCATCCCGCACAATCCGAATACGGTAGCCAACGACAAGGAAATCGATGAAATCGGATCGGAGAACAGCGTGCCGGGCCCCATGATCGCAGCACCATTAGCATGGACGCTAACCGCGCTCTCCGCGAGACGCTCAAAGTCAAAATTGAAGTGTGCGAGTGCAAGGACCATCAAAAGCGTCGCGCCAAAGATGATAAGGATGGCTTTGATCAGCTGCACCCAGGTCGTCGCTATCATCCCTCCGAATGTCACGTAGATAATCATCAATATGCCGACTGAAATGACGGCGTAGTTGTACCTCAGGCCGAACATCAACTGAACGAGCTCGCCCGCGCCGACCATTTGGACGATAAGGTAGAAGAAGACCACCGTAAGAGAGCCGATCGCAGCCATCCATCGCACGCCAACGTGATCGAGACGATAAGCAATGATGTCGACAAGCGTGTATCGCCCAAGATTTCTACCTCGCTCAGCCATTAGCAACAGCATCACGGGCCACCCGATGAAGAAACCGATGCAATACAAAAATCCATCATAGCCGCGCGCATAGACGAGACTGACCACGCCTAGCATCGTGGCTGCGGATAGATAGTCGCCCGCTACAGCCAGTCCGTTTTGCAGCCCGCTGATCCCTCCCCCTGCAGAAAAGAAGTCCTTCGCAGTAGCTGTGCGTCTGGCGGCCCACCACGTGATAGCGAAAGTGATGCAGATGAATACAAGAAATATGCCGATGGCTGCAAGATCCAACGGCTTCCCGCCGCCCTGTTGCGAAGCGACAGCTTGGCGCGAGAGCAACATGAATCCCAGAGCGGTTGCCGGTACCGTGCGGGACTTCGGATGGCTAAGAATCATCGCGCCACCTCATTGACGAGAACGGCGCTCAGCCGATCAAACGTGCCATTTGCCATGTACACGTAAATCCAGGTAATGGCCCAGCCCAGAACGATAATCCCGACGGCCAGAACCACGCCGATGGTTGTGGCCTCGCCTGGTTCTACCGGCATGCGCAGGATTTGAGGGAAGAAAGCGACCAACGCGATCAAGACGAAATTTGCAATGAGGCCGACTGACATCAGCAAGCGCACGACCTTCGCCCGTCGCGTTACGAGCTCCTTAAAAAGCATGTGCTGACTAATACGTTCAGTGACGTCGGGACTATCCATAATGTGTCTCCTCCTGGGCTGCACGGCCCCAAGGCCGCCGACCGGTTGTACTGCTATTGGGGGGCTACAGGTTGCTAGCGTTTATACGGACTTTCCGCGCGAGATCGATTTCGCCAATCCCTCCTTGCGTCGTTGCTGGAACGATTCGGAGAGATGGCTCAGTTGGTGGGCGTCAAAATGGGCCGTCATGGCAGCCTTCAAGCCCTGCATGTCGAGTCCGCGATTGATGGAGCGCTTCACGAGCATGATCGCGAACGCGTCGCCGGCTGCAATTTTCTGTGCGAGTTCCATCGTTACGCCGCGAAGTGCGTCGCGCGGTACGACGCGATTGACCATGCCGACTTGGGCGGCGTCATCCGCGCACATCTTTGCGCCGGTGAAGAGAAATTCTTTGGCCTTGCGAGCCCCCATCACCCACGGATGGATCATCACCTCAACGCCTGCGGTGCCGAGGCTTTGGCAGACCGGGTCGGAAAAGAACGCGTCACTGGACGCGATAACCAGATCGCACATGTTCGCCACCATGAAGCCACCGGCGACACAGGCGCCCTGAACCTCAGCGATTGTCGGCTTGGGACAGTCGAGAATTCTCAATGCGTAATCGAAGTAATAACGCGTCTCGTAAGCCCATCGTTGTTCGACCGTAAAGTCTGCACGTTTGAGCGCGGCTTCCTTTAGATCATGGCCGGCGGAGAAGTGCTCCCCTTCGCCGGCAAGAACAATTACCTTGACCGTGGTGTCGTCGGTGGCACGGCGTACAGCGGAATCGAGTTCGTCGAGCAATGCTTGGCTCTCGGCGTTTCGGGCTTGCGGGCGGTTGTGTGAAATTCTTGCAACTCCCGCCTCGACGGTGTAAAGAACATTTTCATATGCGATTTCAGTCATCAATGGCATCCTTCCGGTTAATTGGTTTTGCTCGAGTGACGTTTGCGGGCCATCGCGCTTTAGTTCAGAAACAATCGGTCAGGATCGAGATGGCGCGCCAGATCCAATTCTTCGTCGGTGGGTTCTGGCTCCAGGATCGGCGCGGAGCACGGCTTTACGGCCCATGTACACTCGTGTAACGCCTCGCTAACGAGCGCTTCAATGTCTAGGCCGTTGCGTGCCTGAACCCGAGTCAAGACGAAATCGGCGGCACTGTGCGGGCGTTCGAAGACTGCCCATGGCGTCACGACTGTCAAGACAGCACGTCCGGGCGTTGTAATGAAGCTGGCTGATTGGACCAGGCGTTTTGACGAGTGAGCAATTGTGACGAGAATCTCGCGTGCGCCACTCCCGATATCGTTTGCGCCACCAGACCCCGTAAGCAACATCCCGGGCAGTTCGCTACTGTTCAGATTCCCCCGCGCGTCTACCTCTGCAGCACCCAGTACGCCGAATGCTCGGTTCTGCGCACCGCCCGTCAGCAGACCGAGCGTCAACTGGGTATCGCTTAGCATCGAGCTGCCCGCCATATTCCGATAGTTGAAAAGGAACGGATCCCCGGGCGACGGAACGTATCCGAACATTCCCGATTCGACCATGAGCGGTAAGTGCTTACCCGATTGGCCAAGCTGAATGGCGGCCATCCAGGCGGCAAGCGACGAAATGCCAAGCCCAGCAAGAAGTGCGGACGGCTCGCTGCCGGTCAAGCGATCACGAAGCACTCGGGCCGCAAGAACCACATGCTTTTCCGCTTCGGTGGCCACGCTGCCGTATGAGCGAGCGCGCTCCGACACCCGCTCGACTTGCCATCCGTCATTCGACGTGCGCCCCTGCAGCGCCTGAATGCGCCGATTGCCCAGTTTTTCGAGGTAGTCGTTATGGTCACGGCAATCGAGGATCCACCCCTTCGTCCATTCAAGCAGCGTGTCCAATGTCCTGCCCGCGCGGCGCAGATCGGTGAGCATCTCGTAATCGTCCGTGTACCCGGAGAGCTCAGGAATCGGTGCGCTCGGCAGGGAATTCGGGTGGCCGCCGAGTGGCACATGACACACTGCCGAAACCGCATAGGCGGGTACTCGCACATGTTCGGGGTAGCGCCGCAGAAATTCGCCACTGACGATGTGATCGACCGTTGCAATGACCGCCCGTCCAGCGCAGAAGGCGGCCCATACGCCGTCATAAAGGGGAGGACAGATCAGGATGTTGCCGTCGTCGTCGGCGGCCAATCCGTGAATGAAGGTCACATCAGGCGATAACGGTGCAACCACCTGTGCGTCCCCCTCCTCGAAGGGATTCTTGACGGGCGACGTCGCATTGATCGCCGCGAGGCGCTTACCCATGTCACTACCGACAAGCGAGCGCGTCGGCATGAACGGCAAGCCCAAGGCGGCGGCCATCAGCCGATGCGACAGGGTCAACAATGACCAATTCTCAAAGGTCACGCGACCGCTTTTCGCCGCCTCGACATAAAGGGGGTGTGGCGCCGGAGTCGGATAAGTCATTGCGTGAATGGACGTGATCACGTGCTTGACAAGCCCCCCCGCAATCATCGGGGCATGTTGGTTGGCCACTGCGGGCGCTACCAGCGTAAACTCCGGATCCATGTTCCAAAACTGCCGAATTACCTCGAACATCGCCGCATTTGGACGTGCCATCGAGCCGCCGAAGTAGAGGGTGTCCTTCTCACGAACGTGAGCGGCAACCGCTTCCGGAAGACTCATGAAACGCGCCACTCCAACTCTCGCGCGCGACAGCGCACGCCAGCGTGCTGCAATATCGAACGCGCTCATATCAGTTTGCATTGAACAGGCTCCGCCGAAGGATGGGCTTCTTGACCTTCCCCGCGCCGGTTCTCGGAATCTGGTCATGAGATAAGGTGCGGACGGCTTCCGGCCACTTGAACTTCGAGAGCTTGCCGTCGCAGAACGTCTGAATCTCCGTGAGATCGAACTCGCGTCCATCCTGACGTGGAACTAGCACCGCGAGCACGATCTCGCCGAGGACGTCATGCGGCTGTGCCAATGCAATGGCCTCTCGTACCTCGGGATGCGTCGCGAGGCACTCCTCAACCTCGAGGCTCGAAATGTTCTCCCCACCGCGCCGAATAATCGACTTGAGTCGGTCCACGAAGTAAAAGCGTCCGGCCCTGTCGCGAAATGCCAGATCGCCCGTGTGAAACCAGCCGTCGTGTACGGCGTCCTGCGTCTCGGCAGCGTTATTGAGGTAACCAGCGAAGCCCTGGCCAAACCGGGCGACGATTTCTCCCACCTCTTCAGGCTCACATTCGCGGCGCGTCGTGATGTCGACAACCTGCAGGTCGATCCCCGGTACTGGCGCCCCCATGCAGGCGTATGAGAAGGGATTGTCTTCCGCGATGAAGTTCGTCAGCGTTCCGAAGGTTTCGGTCATGCCGTAGCCGTCGATGACTGGACAGCCCCAGCGCGCCTGGAGCGCGCCGCGGCGCGGTGAGGAGCCGGCGCCAAACACAAATCGCAATCCTCCGAGCGCAAGTCGTTCGTCTGCGCTAACCGCCTGCTGTTGCAAAATGTAGAGAATCGTCGCCATCGTCCAGAGCACCGTAGGTCGGCTGCGGGCGGCCTGCTCCCAGAAACGGGACGCGCTGAAGCGACGTGCCAGTATCAGCGTGCCCGCCGACATCAAGGTCAGGGACATGCCCCAGTTGAGTGCGGCGCTATGACTAAGTGGCGTAACCAGCATGATCCGGTCGCGTTCCCAAGTCTTGAGGCACTCCACATATCCGGAGATGGCACGCACCACCGCGCCGTGAGTCTGCAAACCGGCTTTGTGTGCGCCGCCCGTCGTGCCGGAAGTGAATGTCGCCGCCAGGCCATCGTGCTCGTCGATGTCCGCGTGCCGCGGCAGGGAGGGGCCGATCGGGACGAGCGTATCGTTCGTCATATCGGTCACGCCAGCAACAGAGACTCCAGAAGTCGCTTCGTGAAACTCACGGGCCATCGTGGCGAAGTCTTCACCGTGAATGAGGTAATTCGCGCCAACGCTCTCCAGCATGCTCACGAGCTCCGACAGCGTCAGTGCCGGATGCAAGCCGACGCAAACCGCTCCGATCTTTTGGCACGCCAGGTACGTCACGACCCAGTCTGGCGAGTTGTGCATCAATAGCGCGAGGATGGATTTCCTACCGACGCCCAATTCCTTCAGTTCCCGTGCGCGAGCGCTAGCAAATTGATTTGCTTGCGCATAGGTCAGATGAATGTCGGAGCGGTCCACTTCGGCAACAAAGTGCAGGAAAGGACGGTCGGGGGCACTTTGGGCGGTGCGCTCGAAATAATCGATTAACAACATGATGGATAGTCCGGTAGCTCAACCTGTCAGACTGTGCGGAAATCACGCCCTTCTCGCACCGCCTGGTAGAGACGCTCATTTGCCTCGGGCGTTGCAAGCGTGTCGACAAAAAGGGCGCGTTCTTTCTGAAGGCCTTCTTGGAGCGAGGTTTCACTTGCCTGATGAATGAGTCTCTTGCCGTGTGCGATCGCGGTTGGCGAAAGCTTGTCGAACCTCTTCGCCCATTCCAGTGTCAAGTCGAGTACCGGGCCCGAGCTCACCTCATGCACCAGCCCGACTGCGAGCGCTTCCGCGGGCGACAGGCGCCTTCCGAACAACACTAGCTCGAGCGCGCGGGCCGCGCCCACAGTTCGTGCAAGTCGTTGCGTCCCGCCAGCGCCCGGCACAAGTCCGACAAGAATCTCAGGCTGCCCCAGCAGGTAATTGCCGCTCTCGGCTATTCGAAAGTCACAGGCGAGCGCAAGCTCGCAACCGAACCCCATTGCGTTGCCATTGATCGCTGCGATCACCGGCTTTGCAGAGTCCTCAATGCGCCGGAAAAGGACATCCATCTCGCGCTCGGGTGTGTGCGCGTGTTCGGTATACCGATCGCCACGTCGGGTCAGTTTGCGGCTCAAGGCCTCAAGTTCTGCTAACTCGTAATGCTGGATAAACACACCGGCATCCGCGCCGGTGAAGATGACCGTTCGCACAAGCGGATCGCGCTCAGCAGCACGAAACGCGCGCAGAAGCTCGCCGACAAGTTCATGCGTCATGTATCCGTGAGGTGGATTGGAGACTGTGATCACGGCTGCGCTGCCGTAGGATCGGGTGCGAACTTCACTCATTAGACGCCTCGTGATGGGAAACATAGAAGCGATAATATGACAGAGCGCTCGCTCTGCAAACAATTTTTTAAGAGCGAGCGCTCTATAATGTCGATGACGGCACAGGTTGGTAAGCCTTGACCTATGGGGCATCGCGACCATTTGCCGGAACGACGGCAGGGTCCTGGTTAGGGTATGTCCCGATGGGGCCAAGACAATCCGCATGGCGCAAAACGGCGCTAAACACTCACAGGAAGCAGAACACAGATGTCAAAAACTGGAATGCCACGACGGGAAGAATTTCTGGAGGCGGCCTTGAAGCGTTTCTCACGCTATGGATACGTGGCGACATCCACGCGAGAACTCTGTGCCGATCTAGGCATCGTCCCTTCAGCGATCTACAACTACTTCCCGTCGAAAGAGGCCGTTATCCTTGCAATCGAGGACAGAGAGATGTCACAGATGCTCAGTGAACTTGAGGCCATTGATCGAGAGCTTCGGGAGGATGTCAAAGGCCGACTTGTCAGCGTCGTCAAGTATGTAACGGCTCAGGCCATCATTCGCCGAGAGTCGTGGCGATTGATGGCCGAGATGCTCCGGTCGTTGAAGCCCGAAAATCGAACGCGAGTGATTGCTCGGCGCGACGCCGTGGAGAAGATTGTGCGAGGGACGCTTGCCGATGCGGTTCGTGAAAAGTTGATTCCGCCGCAAGACGTCAAGCTCGCGTGCCTGCAACTTTTCAGCATGGCGGAAGGCATGTCAGGTTGGTATCAGGAGGCGGGACAGTACAGCGCAGAGCAGATCTCGTCGCATGCGGCCGAGTTCTTCTTGCGCGCAGTCGGTTGGGATCGCGCCCACACGGAAGTTTGTGGAAAGCGGAAGCGCACGCGTGGCATTTAACGATGTATCTACGATTGGTGTGTGTGCGGTCAGTTGTCCACCGCTTGGTGCGCGAAACACCACAGCCGCTGTCGGTGCCGCACGTCATCACCGAAGTGTGGTCGATGGACTTCATGCATGATCAGCTCGTTGACGGGCGCAGCATTCTGGCGCTGAATTTGATTGATGATTTCACCCGCGAGGCGCTGGGCATTGAGGTGGATTTATCGCTGCCGTCCGAGCGGGTGATTCGCACGCTGAAGCAGCACGTCTAATGGCGCGGCAAGCCGAAGGGGATTCGTTGTGACAACGCCCGGAATACCTGAGTGCGGCCATTGTGAGGTGGACGCAGAAGCAAGGCATAAGGCTGAAATACGTCGAGCCGGGCATGCCCCATGCATAACGCGTATATCGAACGGTTCAAGCGGACCGCTCGATACGAATGGCGCTCGCAATTTCTGTGGGAACACCTGGAGCATGTTCGGCAGGCGCATATCTTCACCAAGGCTCCAATGCACGGCCAAGATATTTCGGCGTTTCCTGATTTTCGGACTTCGGGTCCGACGCCCCCCCCTTCGGATAGTACGGCTCAATTGCCGTGAACAATCGCGACCACGGCACGAGCTACTCCATCTCGTCAAGGAAACGCTGATGCCGAGTCATTCGCTTATTGTCTGCACCGCCCGCTTCCAAATCGCCGATTTGTCGCGCCATCGTCGTGGGCCCCTGCTGTAAACCATCGCGACAACCGCTTCGGACACGTCTCCGGTCACCGCTGTGCCAAGAAATCAGCGTTTCCTGACGTCTGGACGTCAATACTCGTCGAACAGGCTCTGCATGCGCTCGCGCGGCACGCCCGCCTGCAACGCCAGCATCAGCAAGACACGCGCCTTGAACGGATGCAGGTTGCCCGCGCTCACGAAGCCATACTGATCGTCGGGCGCCGCGCCGTTGTGCATGACATGTCCGCTACCTACCCGCGCGGCGCGCACGACCGTCACGCCGCGCTGCACCGCCTCGGCCAGCGCCTGTTGCAGCAATGAATGCAGAGAGCCGTTGCCCGTGCCCGCGACCACGATGCCCTGCACGCCGGCTTCCACCAGCGCGTCGACGGCGATCCGCGACACCCCCGCATAACTCGACACCACTTCCACCGCCGGCAATTCGCCCGAAAGTCCAACGAACTCGCTTTCGACGGTGTGGTACTGCAACGCCGCGCGTTGATACGCCACGCGCTCGTCCTGCACCCAGCCAAGCACGCCGATCTCCGGCGAGTGAAACGCATCGACCTTGTAGGTGCTCGTCTTGATGACGTCGCGCGCGCAATGAATCTGGTTGTTGATGGCGACCATCACGCCGCGCCCGGCCGAAATCGGGTCGGTGGCCACGCGCACGGCGTTGAGCAGGTTGAGCGGGCCGTCAGCCGAGAGCGCCGTCGCGGGCCGCATCGCCGCGGTCAGCACCACCGGCTTGCGACTGTTGACCGTCAGATGCAGGTAGTACGCTGTTTCTTCAAGCGTATCGGTGCCATGGGTAATCACCGCACCGGACACATCGGGCTGCGAAAGCAACGCGTTCACGCGCGCGGCCAGCTTCTGCCACAGCGCCACGCTCATGTCCTTGCTATCGATCTGCGCGACCTGCTCCGCGTGGATATGCGCAACGCTGCCCAGCGCCGGAACCGCCGCGAGCAAGTCCTGGACACCAAGCGCCCCGGCTTGATAAGCGGCGGTACGCGTAGCGTCCGACGCGCTGCCCGCGATCGTGCCGCCCGTGGCGAGCAACGCAATGCGCGGCAGATCGCCCGATGACACCGTGTAGTGGGGAATCGGATTGAATGAGGTCGAAGTCATGGCAGTAATTGTATCCAATACTGCCCGGCTTCCCAATCGCTGAAAATATGGATCCCGCCGCGTTGAACGGGATCGCGGCCGGGTCACGGCCGACGGGCAGCGGCGCGCCTGACAACACCGGACGACACCAGGCAACGCCCGGCGCCGCTTGAGCATGCCCCCCATGCGGTCCGGCGCGACGACACATCAGGCCGCGAAGTCGAGTGCTCCGCGCAGCTGCGTCGAAATGTCCTGCTCCTTGAGCGCCGGGGCGAGCATTTCGATGAAGCGGTACGCATACGAGCGCAGGAACGCACCGCGACGCAAGCCGATGCGCGTCGTGCTCGGCTCGAACGCGTTGTCGAGTTCCAGCACCACCAGTTCCTGGTCCTTGCGCGGATCGACGGCCATCGCCGCCACGATCCCCACGCCCAATCCCAGCTCGACGTAAGTCTTGATCACGTCCGTATCGAGCGCAGTGAGCACAATGTCCGGCACCAGGCCCTGGTCCGAGAACGCCTTGTCCACGTGCGAGCGCCCCGTAAAGTCGCCGTCATAGGTGATGATCGGATAGTCGGCTATCTCCGCCAGCGTGACGCCCGCTCGCCCGACGAGCGGATGATCCTTCGGCACGACGGCGACGTGATGCCACGAATAGCACGGGAACGTGACGATATCGGGAAAGCGATCAAGCGCCTCGGTCGTGATGCCGATGTCGGCCTCGCCGTCGATCACCATCTGTGCGATCTGACGCGGGCTGCCCTGCCGCAACGCCAGTTGCACCTTTGGGAACACGCTCGTGAATTGCTTGACGACCTGCGGCAGCGCATAGCGCGCCTGCGTGTGGGTCGTCGCCAGCACGAGATGGCCGCTGTCCTGATCCGCGAACTGACGCGCCACACGGCGCAGGTTGTCGGCGTCGAGCAACATGCGCTCGATCAGTTGCAGCACGGCCTTGCCGGGCTCGGTGAGCCCCGTGAGCCGCTTGCCGCGACGCACGAAGACATTCACGCCCAGTTCGTCTTCGAGATCCTTGATCTGCTTGCTCACCCCCGACTGCGACGTGTATAGCGCACTGGCGGCTTCCGTCAGGTTGAGGTTCTGCCGAACGGCTTCGCGCACGTAGCGCAATTGCTGAAAATTCATGAGGGAACTCCACCCTGTTGCTTGTCGGTCCGCGACGTCTTGTTCGCGACGTCCTGTTCGTGAGGTCCTGTTCGTGACGCCGTGTTTGCTATGTCGTGTTTGCTACGCCTTGTTCGCTACGCCTTGTCCGCTCGTCGGTTAGATCGTCTGTCAAGTCGTTAGGCGTGACGCCCCCCAGGTCGCGTGGACTAGCGCCGCCGTTTTGCCGTGCGGCTCACGCCGGCGCGGCAAACACCCGCAACTGACGCGGCACCGCCCGCAGCGGCGCACCACTTTGTGCACCGAGCGCCTGCCAACCCGAGCGGGTCAGCTCCGCCTCCCACACCGCCCCTCCCGGCGCGGCAAGTTCCACGCGCACCGTGCCGCCCAGCGAAATCGCGCGGCGCACGGTCACGCCGATCCCAGGCCCGCCGTCGTGCAAAGGCAACAGCGCGAGATCGTGCGGACGGACATACGCCATCGCGCGCCCGTCCTGAGGCGTGGCGGGCAAATCGTCCTTGTGCACCGTCACGCGAAACGCGCCGGCATCGGCACCGGTCCCGACATCGGCAATGAAGTCGTGCGTGCGCAACTCCCCCGGCAGCCGGTTCACGGCCCCGAGAAACTCGTAGACGAACGGGCTGCGCGGCGTGTCGTACACGTCCTGCGGCGCGCCGATCTGTTCGACCTGGCCTCCATTCATCAGCACGATACGGTCGGCCACTTCGAGCGCCTCCTCCTGATCGTGCGTGACGAAGATCGTGGTGATGTGCAACTCGTCGTGCAATCGGCGCAGCCAACTGCGCAACTCCTTGCGCACCTTGGCGTCGAGCGCACCGAACGGTTCGTCGAGCAGCAGTACTTTCGGCTCGACAGCCAGCGCACGCGCCAATGCAATGCGCTGGCGCTGACCGCCCGAGAGTTCCGCAGGATAGTGATCGGCCAGCCAGTCGAGTTGCACCAGGCCAAGCAGTTCATGCACCTTGGTGCGGATCTGCGCGTCCGAGCGCCGCTCGCGGCGCGACTTCACACGCAGCCCGAACGCCACATTCTCGAACACGGTCATGTGACGGAAGAGCGCATAGTGCTGAAACACGAAGCCGACCTGACGCTCGCGCGTGCCGACCGTCGCCACGTCCTCGCCGTTGAGTTCGACGCGACCGGCGTCGGCAAACTCCAGGCCCGCGACGATACGCAGCAGTGTGGTCTTTCCGCAGCCGGACGGCCCCAGCAGCGCGACCAGTTCGCCCGTCGGGAATTCGAGCGTGACGTCATCGAGCGCCGCAAAATCGCCGAAGCGCTTCGACACCTGTTGTACCTGAATGCTCATGGTCTTGCTCCTCGAAGCGATACCGGTTCAGGCCTGCACGGCGTCTTCGCGACGCGCGGCCTTGTCCTGTACCAGCTTGCGCTCAGCCCACAGCTTCAGCGCCAGCGTGGCGAGCGCGAGCAACGCGAGAATCGACGCCGCCGCAAACGCGCCCACCGTGTGGTAGTCGTTGTATTCAATTTCCACGTGCAGCGGCAGCGTGTTCGTCTCGCCGCGAATATGGCCGGAGACGACCGACACGGCACCGAACTCGCCCATCGCCCGGGCATTGCAAAGGATCACGCCGTACAGCAGGCCCCATTTGATTTTCGGCAGCGTCACGCGCGTGAATACCTGCCAGCCGCTGGCCCCCAGCACGCGCGCCGCCTCCTCCTCTTCGCTGCCCTGCGCCTGCATGAGCGGGATCAATTCGCGCGCGACGAATGGGAACGTGACGAACACCGTCGCGAGTATCAGTCCAGGCAGCGCGAACACGACCTTCAGGTTGTGCGCGTCGAGAAAGTCCCATAGCGGTCCCTGACGGCCGAAGATCAGTAGGAACGTGATGCCCGCGATCACCGGCGAGACCGAGAACGGCAAGTCGATGAGCGTCGTCAGCACGCTCTTGCCCTTGAAGTCGAAACGCGCAATCGCCCACGACGCCGCTACACCGAACACCAGGTTCAGCGGTACGGCAATGACGGCGATCAGCAGCGTGAGACGAAGGGCTGCCAGCGCGTCGTCGTTCGTCAACCCGTCCCAATACGCGGAGAAGCCTTTGCCCAGCGCGGTGACGAAGACCGACGCGAGCGGCAAGAGCAGAAACAATGCGAAGAACAACAGCGCCACGGCAATGAGTGCGCCCTTGGCGAACGCCGGCTCGTCGGTCGGATTGGCCTGGCGGGCGTGGATCGGTTGCAGCAAGACGCGCGGCAGTGCAAGTGAATCGGACATGAGCGAGACGTTCTCTTTATCTTGAATCAAGCGCCACTGGCGCGTCGACCCGTATGGCGGCGTTGCAGCCACCATTGCAGGGTATTGATCAGCAGCAGCAACACAAACGAGATCACAAGCATGACCACGGCCAGCGCCGCGGCGCCCGCATAGTCGTACTGCTCGAGCTTGGTGACGATCAGCAGCGACGTGATTTCCGAGACCATCGGAATGTTGCCGGCAATGAAGATGACCGAGCCGTATTCCCCCACCGCGCGCGCAAAGGCCAGCGCAAATCCGGTCAGCAGCGCGGGCAGCACCGCGGGGAGAATCACGTGACGCAACGTCTGCCAACGTGTTGCGCCCAAGCACGCGGCGGCCTCTTCCTGTTCGCGTTCAAATTCCCCGAGCACCGGTTGAAGCGTACGCACAACGAACGGTAGTCCGATAAAAGTCAGCGCCACGAAGATGCCTAACGGCGTAAAGGCGATCTTGGTATCGAACGGGGCGAACCAGTGTCCGACCCAGCCGTTCGGCGCGTAGATCGAGGCCAGCACGATCCCCGCGACCGACGTCGGCAAGGCAAATGGCAGGTCGATCAGCGCATCGACGAAACGCTTGCCGGGGAATGAGTAGCGCACCAGCACCCACGCCAGCACGACACCGAACACAGCGTTGAGCATGGCCGCCGCGAGCGACAGGCCGAACGTGAGGCGGTATGAGGCCAGCACGCGCGGCGAACTCACGGCGGCGATAAAACTCGCCCAATCGAGCGAGCTGGCCTTAATGAACACCATCAGCAACGGCACCAGCACCACGAGGCTCAGATAGCCAACGGTGTAGCCCATCGTCAGGCCAAAGCCCGGCAAGGCACTCGGCTTGCGCCAGCGCGGAAACAGTGCGGTACTCATGCTTGCATCCCTTTGTCTTCTCAGGCCCTGGGGGTCACTTCTTCGTGTAGATCTGGTCGAAGATGCCACCGTCGGCAAAGTGCTTGGCCTGCGTCTTCGTCCACCCGCCCAGATCGGCGTCGACCGTGTAGAGCTTGAGCTTCGGATACTGCGAGGCATACTTCCTGGCGATGTCCGGCGAGCGTGGACGATAGAAGTGCTTCGCGGCGATCTCCTGCCCTTGCGGCGAATACAGCCATTGCAGATAGGCTTCAGCGGCTTTGCGGGTTCCGTGCTTGTCGACGTTCTTGTCGACCACGGCAACCGGCGGCTCCGTGAGAATCGACGACGACGGCACGACGATGTCGAACTTGTCCGGACCGAGATCCTTCACCGAGAGCAGTGCCTCGTTTTCCCAGGCGATCAGCACGTCGCCGATGCCGCGCTCGACGAAGGTCGTGGTGGCACCGCGCGCGCCGGAATCGAGTACTCCCACGTTGCGGTAGAGCGCCGCGACAAAGGCCTGCGCGGTCTGCTCGTTGCCGCCCGGCTGCTTGAGCGCATAGAGCCAGGCGGCAAGGTAATTCCAGCGGGCGCCGGCCGACGTCTTCGGGTTCGGCGTGACCACGCTGATGCCCGGTCTGGTGAGATCGTTCCAGTCCTTGATCCGCTTGGGGTTGCCCTTGCGCACGAGCAAGACGATGGTCGACGTGTACGGCGTGGCGTTATCGGGCAGACGCTTCTGCCAATCCTTGTTCACGAGTCCGGCCCGCGCCAGTTCGTCGATGTCGGCGGAGATGCCGAGCGTCACGACGTCGGCCGGTGCGCCGTCGAGCACCGTACGGGCCTGCTTGCCCGAGCCGCCGTGTGAAGCCTTGAGCGTCACCGTGTCGCCAGTGGCCTGCTTGTAGTGCGCCTCGAATGCCTTGTTGTAGTCGGCATATAGCTCGCGCGTCGGGTCGTACGACACATTGAGCAGGGATAGACTCGCGGCGCGCGCCTGAAGCGACAGGCCCGCGGTCAGTGCCAGCCCTCCCAGTGCGATCGCCAGCGCCCTGGCCTTCCCTCCCCGCATGACTTGGCCCATGACTTGCACTCCCTCGTCGTTTTCGTGTGTAGGAGGCCAGTCTATGGGGACGGCTAAATACTTAAAAATAATATTTAGGCGATTGTTTATATCAAATCATGGATTAGTTCGTTCATGTCGACATCGATTTGACCCTGCGGAAGTCGCCCGATGGCGGTTTGGGACAGAAACGTCATGCAGGCGATGAAGTTTTCCCTTGCGTTTTTGCAAACACTGTACAAAAATACAGCCACCTGTGCTTCCATACAGTGATGCCATGATCAAACTTACTGCTCGTCAACAGCAGGTCTACGAACTGGTCCGACAAGCGATCGAGCGCACCGGCTTTCCGCCAACGCGCGCCGAGATCGCCGCCGAACTCGGCTTCTCTTCCGCCAACGCCGCGGAGGAGCACCTGCGGGCGCTGGCGCGCAAAGGGGTCATCGAACTGGCCGCGGGCCAATCGCGCGGCATTCGCCTCAAGCGGCTCGACGAAGCGGGCGGCACGTATCAGTTCACGTTGCCGCATATGGGCCTGATGCAACTGTCGCTGCCGCTCGTCGGGCGCGTTGCCGCAGGTAGCCCGATCCTGGCGCAGGAACATATCGAACGCAACTTTCAGTGCGACCCGAACATGTTCGCGCGCCAGCCCGATTACCTGCTGAAGGTGCGCGGTATGTCCATGCGCGACGCGGGCATTCTCGACGGCGATCTGTTGGCGGTACAAAAATCGTCCGACGCGCGCGAAGGCCAGATTGTCGTGGCCCGCATTGGCGACGATGTGACCGTCAAACGTTTTCACCGTGTGCCCGGCGGCGTCGAGTTGATCGCCGAAAACCCCGAATTCGAGAACATCGATGTCAACGAAGGCAGCGGTGACTTTGCGCTGGAAGGGATTGCGGTCGGCCTGATCCGCAACAACGACCTCTAGAGGCAAACCGGGGTACTGCGCCGCGTCTCGATCACGCAGCGGCCCACTCACTGAAGTTTCGCATTTCCGACTGCGCCGGGCTGGGTCCGGCGCCCGTGCCCTGCTGCGCCCGCGATTCGTGAAGGTCGTGGCAGGACGCGCCCCTCAGACCCACATTGGAGGAAGGATCGCATCATGGCTCGACTCTTTGGTTTGCTGCGTACGTCTTTTGGTCAACCGCGCGTCCGCGTGCCGTCGCAGGCGCGGCTGTCTGCGGTGTACGGTCTGTCGGCTCTGTCCGGCCCGTTTGCCGCCGCCCCGGCCATCGCCCGCTCGTACACCGTGCCTGCGCGCTCGCGCTCCACGACCCTGCCCCGCACACTCGCCGCCATGGCGTCGGCCACGCGCCGCGCGTGCCCTACCGGAAAAGCCGTCAAAGCATCGCGCAGCGTGCGAGACGTTCAGCAACGCGACATGCAAGGTGGGCACGAGGTGCGCGTCTATCGCGACATGTCGCACATCGTGATGGTCGGCAGCATCGCCGACATCTGCCGCAAACTCGATCTGGCCGTCGGCGATCAGTTCTGTCAGGCCGCGGTATAAGCCCTCGGACCAGCGCTACCCTCCATGGCGCGACGGGCTTATCGCCCGAGTTCGCGCAGTGGATGGTCCGCGCCATGCCGATCGCCATCGAAGAATCGCGCGATGTCGGCGGGCGAAACCGCTTCGATGCTGCCGTGCTGCCAGCGCGGCGCATGATCCTTGTCGACGACCATCGCGCGAATGCCTTCAACGCCCTCCGCCCCGGTACGGCCGTCAAGATTGAAGACGCAGCGCATCATCAGCCACTCCTCGCGCAACTCGTCGGCGAGTGAAAGCTTGCGTGCGCGACGCACCTGTTCCAGCGTGACGCAAACCATCAGCGGCGAGCGCTTGGCGCGCAACAGACCTTCCGTCTCCTGCGCCCAGCCGGCGAACTCGCAGCGGGCTTCACGCTTGAGCGACGCCAGAATGGCCGGTAGATCCGGCAGGCCGAAGTGATGGTCGATCACATCGCGCAGCGGCGCAAGCTTGCCCGGAGCCAGTCCGGCAGGCGGCACGCTTTGCCGGGCGAACGCGCGCGCCGCGTCAAGTACGGCGCCACTGTCCGGCCAATCGCCGCTCGCCAGCCGTTCACAGAGCACCGGTAATTCGGTACGCGGCACCACCGCGTCGGCCAGACCGATTTCGCATGCGTCAACGGCACCGAACACCACGCCCGTCATGCCAAGGTACTCGCCAAGATGACCGGCAAGATTCGCGAGAAAGCGTCCGCCGCCCACATCGGGAAACAGTCCGATGGCCGTCTCGGGCATCGCCATGCGCGTGGCTTCCGTGACCAGTCGCAACGCCGCCCCCTGCGAGATACCCATGCCGCCGCCCATCACCACGCCGTCCATCAGCGCGATATAGGGCTTCGGGTAGGTGGCGATCGTGTAGTTCAGCGTGTACTCGTCAGTGAAGAAATCCATGATGTCGGTGCGCCCCGCGCTCACAGCCTCATGGAAATAGCGAATATCACCGCCCGCGCACAAGCCCTTCTCCCCCTCGCCCTGCAGGACGACGGCAAGCACGCGCGGATCGTCGCGCCATGCATCGAGGGCCGCGACCATGGCACGAATCATGTCGTGCGAGAGCGCGTTGAGCGCCCTCGGGCGGGTCAGGGTGATAAAGCCGATACGGCCGCGGATGTCGGTACTCACAAAGTCGGTCATGTCTGGCAATGGCTTCAGTGACGTCAACGAAAGGGATAACAAAAAAGCCGGTGCGAGGCACCGGCTTTCGTTCCAACAGACTGGCATCGGCGCGTAACAGAAGTCTCTCTGCTACGCCACGACACCCTCGCCGGCTTTACTTCTCGTCACGCGATGCGCGCTTGCGCTCGTGTTCCTTGAGGTAGCGCTTGCGCAGGCGAATCGTCTGCGGCGTGACTTCGACCAGTTCGTCGTCGTCGATGAATTCCACGGCGTACTCGAGGCTCATCGAGATCGGCGGCACCAGACGCACGGCTTCGTCGGTGCCCGACGCACGCACGTTCGTGAGCTGCTTACCCTTGATCGGGTTGACCACGAGGTCGTTGTCACGGCTATGGATACCGATGATCATGCCTTCGTACAGGGCGTCGCCCGGCGACACGAACATGCGGCCGCGATCCTGCAGCTTCCACAGCGCGTAGGCCACGGCAGCGCCGTCGTCCTGAGAGATCAGAACGCCGTTGCGACGCTCGCCCAGCGTGCCATCCTTGAGCGGTGCATAAGCATCGAAAATGTGGCTCATCAGGCCCGTGCCGCGGGTCATCGACAGGAAGTCGCCCTGGAAGCCGATCAAGCCACGCGCCGGAATGCGGTACTCAAGACGCGTACGGCCACGGCCGTCCGACACCATGTCCAGCATTTCGCCCTTGCGGCGGCCGATTTCTTCCATGACCGCGCCCTGGTGATCGTCTTCCAGGTCGATGGTCAGCATTTCGTACGGCTCATGCTTCACGCCGTCGATTTCCTTGAGCACCACGCGCGGACGCGACACGGCCAGTTCGTAGCCTTCGCGACGCATGTTCTCGATGAGAATCGTCAGGTGCAGTTCGCCACGGCCCGACACTTCGAAGACGGAATCTTCGGCCGTGTCTTTCACGCGCAGCGCCACGTTGTGGTTGAGTTCCTTGTGCAGACGGTCGCGAATTTGACGGCTCGTCACGAACTTGCCTTCACGGCCGGCCAGCGGCGACGTGTTCACGCAGAAGTTCATGGTCAGCGTCGGCTCGTCCACCGTCAGCAGCGGCAAGGCTTCCGGCGTGTCGACGTCGCAAATCGTTGCGCCGATACCCACGTCTTCAATCCCGTTGATCAGCACGATGTCGCCGGCTTCCGCGCCGTCAGACATCACACGCTCCAGGCCGCGGAACGTCAGCACCTGATTGATCTTGCGCTTGAGCACTTCGCCTTCCGGACCGAAGCGCATCACCACTTGCTGACCCGGCTTGATGCGGCCACGCGTGATACGGCCGATACCGATACGGCCAACGAACGTCGAGTAGTCGAGCGAGCTGATCTGCAGTTGCAGCGGGGCATCGACATCGGCCTCGCGGACCGGCACGTGTTCGAGAATCGCGTCGAACAGCGGGCGCATCGTGCCTTCGCGTACGTCGGAATCGAGGCTCGCGAACCCGTTCAGGGCCGACGCGTAGACGACCGGGAAGTCGAGCTGTTCGTCGGTCGCGCCAAGCTTGTCCATCAGGTCGAACGTCTGGTTGATCACCCAATCCGGACGCGCGCCCGGACGGTCGATCTTGTTGACCACGACGATCGGCTTCAGACCGAGGCCGAGGGCCTTGCGGGTCACGAAGCGCGTTTGCGGCATCGGGCCTTCGACGGCGTCGACGAGCAACAGCACACTGTCGACCATCGAGAGCACACGCTCCACTTCACCGCCGAAGTCCGCGTGTCCCGGCGTGTCGACGATGTTGATGTGCGTGCCTTCGTATTCGACGGCGCAGTTTTTGGCGAGGATCGTGATGCCGCGCTCTTTTTCAATGTCGTTCGAGTCCATCACGCGTTCAGCGACTTGCTGGTTTTCGCGGAAGGTGCCCGACTGGCGCAGCAGTTGGTCGACGAGCGTGGTTTTGCCGTGGTCGACGTGCGCGATGATGGCGATATTACGGAGAGCGCGGGTCATGAAGAGGTGCTCGAAAAAAGCCTTTGGAGAATCCGCGATTCTACCACTTGCGCGTGTCTCACGTCATGGTCTTTCTGCAATGCAGCAACGCCCCCCTCCCCAGGAACGTCGACGGCGTCGCATTCACCGAGATGCCATCCTCCCCTGCCATACCCCCTCAGTCCTCCCCGCCACACATCCATTTAGAACGTTAGCTCCAATTTTTGTCGAAATATTTGCCTAGTCAACTATTGCATGGCCTTGAAATTTATTAAGTACCCGCTATAATCGTGACAAGTCAACTATTGCAGCAGCACGAAAATGATCGATCCGTCCGCTTCCCCTTCCGATGCCGCGCCGACGTCGCCGCCGGATGCCCCCCAGAGCGATCCCCCGCGCTGCGCCTACGACATCGACAATTCCCTGGGGTATCTTGTCTCCCGCGTGCGCCAGTTGATCCTGGCTGAGCTGACCAACGAAACGTCGCAATACGGCTTGACGAGCACCCAGGCGACCATGCTTTACAAGGTGGCCACGGGCAAGAGCAAGACGGCGGCCGATCTGGCTCGCGACTACTGTATCGATGCGAGTGCGGTGACGCGTCTTCTCGACCGGCTTGAAGCGCAAGGCTTGCTCGTGCGCGAGCGCAGCAAGATGGATCGCCGCACGGTGAACCTGAGCGCGACCGAAGCCGGATACGCCATGGCCGACCGGATGCCGGACATCTTCGTGCGTGCCGCCGATCATCTGATGCGTGGGTTCTCCGTAGAGGAAGTGGGTTTCCTGAAGAGCCTGTTGCGCCGCGTGATCGCCAACGGCGAAACCGGATGACAACGACGTCCCCCCAGATCCCCAAAAAAAGCATGTCGAGTCCATTATTCCTGGTACTCGCCATCACCCGGTTTCCGATTATTGTCGGTGCCTAACGTCACTCGTAAAGGCTTTGCGATGAAAGTGGCCTCACCGTTCCTCCCGCATCTGCGGGCCCGCTCCCTCATTTCCGCCGTCTGTCTGGCGGCGATGACACTGGGGTTTGCCGGTTGCGCGAATTTTGCCGGCATCCACAGCGACAAGCAGATCAGTACCCCCGACCAGTATCAGACCCAGCGCAGCCTGCCCGCCGAGGGCGGCCAGTGGCCGGGCACGGATTGGGCACAGCGGTTCGGCGATCCGCAGCTCGTCTCGCTGATCGACGAAGCCCTTGCCGGCAACCCCGATCTGGCCATGGCGGTCGCTCGTCTGAAGGGTGCGCAGGCGCAGACCGAAGGCGCTGCGGCCGCGCTGCTTCCGGCGGTCAACGCCTCGGCCAGTGTCTACCGCGAGAAATTCACCGAAAACACCATCTACCCGCCGGGCTATGGCGGCACGTGGTTCACGCAGGGCGACTTGACGGCCTCGTTGTCGTGGGAACTCGACCTGTGGGGCAAGAACCGCTCGGCACGGGCACAAGCCACGTCGGCCGAACGCGCCGAAGAAGCCGAAGACCAGGAAGTTCGGCTCGCGCTGGCCACCGCCGTGGCGCGCTCGTATAACCAGCTCGCCCAACAGTATGCACAGCACGACGTGCTCGATCGCATCGGCAAGCAACGCCAACGCCTCGGGCAACTGACGGTAGACCGCGTGCGGGCCGGTCTCGACACGCAAGTCGAGCAGAAGCAGGCCGAGAGCAACACCGCCGACATTCAGACGCAGATCGCCCAACTCGACGGCCAGATCCTGCTCACCCGCCATCAACTGGGCGTGTTGCTCGGCAAGGGGCCAGATCGCGGTCTGGCGATTGCGCGTCCGACGCTCGCGCAACTGGCAACGCCCGCCCTGCCCGACAACCTGCCGCTCACGCTGCTTGGCCGTCGCCCGGACATTGTCTCGGCACGCTGGGGCGTGGAAGCCCAGCTCAAGGGGGTCGACGTTGCGAAGGCTCGCTTCTATCCGGACGTGAACCTGAACGCCGCCTTTGGCTTTTCCACCTTCGGGCTGGGCAAGCTGATCGATCCGAGCAGCCAGAACATCCAGTACGGTCCGGTCATTTCGCTGCCGATCTTCGATGGCGGGCGCCTGCGCGCCAACCTGAAGGGTCAGTACGCCGCCTATGAAGGCGCGGTGGCGAACTACGACTCGACGCTGAACAAGGCGCTCGGCGACATCGCGGATCGCATGTCGTCGATCCGCTCGGCAGACAAGCAAATGGTCTCGCAACGTGTGGCGCAAGACGCCGCGCAACGCGCCTACGACCTGGCCATCGACCGTTACAAGGCCGGTCTCACGCCGCAGTTGACCGTGCTTGCCGCCGAGTCGTCGCTGCTGGCGCAGGAACAGGCGCGCGTGAACATCGAAAGTGCACGCCGCGACCAGCAGATCGGCTTGATCAAGGCGCTCGGCGGTGGCTTCGACGCCCAGGCGGCGGGTCTCGTCGTGGGGCAGGAACGCCCCGCCAAGGCCGAAGGCGACGCGGTGCAGACGCACTGAGCGGCCGCCGCACATCACACAGAACAGACAAGACAACGTCAAAGCACATTAAGAGATTAGTACGGAGCGAATGATGAGCGAGAACCAACAACAAACGCCTGCCCAGCCGGCTCAGCCCAATGGCAAGCGCCGCCGCATGATGCTGACGCTAACGGCCGTGATCGCGATTGCGGCCATCGCCTACGGCGCCTATTACGGGCTGTATGCACGCTTTTACGAAGACACCGACGACGCTTACGTCGCAGGCAATGTGGTGCAAATCACCCCGCAGGTGCCGGGCACCGTGACCGGCGTGAAGGTCGACGACACGCAAATGGTCAAGGCCGGCCAGCCGCTGGTCACGCTCGACCCGACCGACGCTCGCGTCGCCCTGCTGCAAGCCGAGGCCAATCTGGCGCAAACCGTGCGCCAGGTGCGCACGTACTTCGTGAACAACGACGCCTATGCCGCCACCGTCGCCATGCGCGAATCCGAATTGGCCAAGACGCAAGCCGACGTGAAGCGCCGCGAAATGGCGATTGCGACGGGCGCCGTGTCGCGCGAAGAACTCGCCCACGCCCAGGACGCCGTGAAGACGGCCCAGGCGGCACTCGAGCAAGCCCGGGCGCAGTGGGTGTCGAACCGGGCGCTGACGGACAAGACGTCGGTGACCACTCATCCGAACGTGCAGCAGGCCGCCGCGAAGGTACGCGCCGCGTATCTCGACTACGCCCGCACGTCGATCCCGGCGCCGGTCGACGGCTACGTGGCCAAGCGTTCCGTGCAGGTGGGTCAGCGCGTGGCGACGGGCGCGCCGCTCATGGCGCTGGTGCCGCTCAATCAAGTCTGGGTCGACGCCAACTTCAAGGAAGTGCAGATCGCGCATATGCGCGTCGGCCAACCGGTGACGCTCACGGCAGACGTGTACGGCTCGTCAGTGGAATACAAGGGCACGGTGGCAGGCTTCTCGGCAGGCACGGGCAGCGCGTTCTCGCTGCTGCCGGCGCAAAACGCAACGGGCAACTGGATCAAAGTCGTGCAGCGCCTGCCAGTGCGGATCGCGTTCGACCCCAAGCAGTTGCAACAGCATCCGCTGCGTGTCGGGCTGTCGATGCAGGTCAAGGTGGACGTGCGCAATACGGACGGCAAGGAACTGGGTGAAGCGCCCGCCCTGCCGGTGTACGCCACCGACGTGTACGACAAGGTCGGTCACGACGCCGACGACATCGTCGCCAAGATCATCACCGAAAACGCCGGTGCCGCGGCTGCCTCAGGCGCAGACGGCGCTAGCGACACGCGCAACCAGCCGGCTCGCGCACGTCCCCTGTAAAGCGGAGGGGGGTGCCCCCCACCCCCTTTGACAACTCATGGCAACTCAAAACGCTCCTGGCCCCCTGACGGGAAGCCAGTTGGTATTCGGCACCATCGCGCTGTCGCTCGCCACGTTCATGAACGTGCTCGACACCTCGATTGCCAACGTATCGATTCCCGCCATCTCCGGCGACCTTGGCGTCTCGTCGAGCCAGGGGACGTGGGTGATTACGTCGTTCGCCGTGGCCAACGCCATTTCGGTGCCGCTCACGGGCTGGCTGACCGAGCGCTTCGGCGCGGTGCGGCTGTTCATTTCGTCGATCCTGCTGTTCGTGCTGGCGTCGTGGCTGTGCGGCATGGCGCCCACGCTCGAATTCCTGCTGGCGGCCCGTGTGTTGCAAGGTGCGGTGGCCGGTCCGATGATCCCGCTCTCGCAATCGCTGCTGCTGTCCAGCTATCCGAGCGCGAAGAGTTCGATGGCGCTCGCGCTATGGGGCATGACGACGCTGGTCGCCCCTGTGATGGGCCCGATTCTCGGCGGCTGGATCTCGGACAACTACCATTGGCCCTGGATCTTCTATATCAACATCCCGGTTGGCATTGGCGCCGCTTACGCCACGTGGCTGATCTATGCCAAGCGTGAAACGCCCACGCAACGCAAGCCGATCGATACCGTCGGGCTGGCCTTGCTCGTGTTGTGGGTCGGGTCGCTGCAAGTGATGCTGGACAAGGGCAAGGAACTCGACTGGTTCAATTCGTCAACCATTGTCGTGCTGGCGCTGGTAGCGTTGGTGTCGTTCTGCTTCTTCGTCATCTGGGAAATTACCGAGGAGCATCCGGTGGTCGACCTGACGCTCTTCAAGCGGATCAACTTTACCGGTGGCGTAGTAGCGATCTCGGTCGGTTACGGCCTGTTCTTCGGGAACCTGGTGATTCTGCCGCAGTGGCTGCAGATCCATCTCGGCTATACCGCGACGGAGGCCGGCCTGGTGCTGGCGCCGGTGGGCCTGTTCGCCATCCTGCTCTCGCCGGTGATCGGCAAAACGCTGCCCAAGCTCGATGCCCGCTGGGTCGTGACCGTCTCGTTCCTGTTGTTCGCGCTGGTGTTCCTGATGCGTTCGCACTTCAATACGCTCGTCGATACGCGCACGTTGATGATTCCGACGTTCCTGCAGGGCGTGCCGATGTCGATGTTCTTCATCCCGCTCACCGCGATCATCCTGTCCGGGTTGCCGCCGAGTCGCATTCCAGCGGCAGCGGGGCTGTCCAACTTCGTGCGGATCACATGCGGTGCGGTGGGCACGTCGATTGCGACGACCGTGTGGGAGAACCGGATCACGCTGCACCATGCGCAGTTGACGGAGCATTTGACGCCCTACAACCCGACGTACAACGCGTCCGTGCAGACTCTCAACCAACTCGGCATGAGCACACCGCAGGCCAACGGTTACATCGACCGGCTGGTCACGCAGCAATCGGCGATGCTCGGCGCGAACGATATTTTCTGGATCTCGGCGATGCTGTTCGTGCTGATGATCTCGATGGTGTGGATCACGCGGCCGATGAAGGGGGGCGGCGGTGCCGACGCCGCGGCTGGCGCGCATTGAAGCGAAGACTTCCCCAGTGTCTGGCCCTGCGCTGTGCAGCCGGACACCTCTCGAACCCCGCTGAGGTTAGCGGGGTTTTTTTTGACAACGCCGACGAGCCACACAACGCGTAACAGTGGGGCGGATTGGCGACGCGCGTCGGCAACGACCACGCAATCGAAGTATGATGGCGCACTGCCCGACGCGATGCCGGAACACCGCACGACGCTCGGGAATGCCACGTCCCCCAGCCAAAACCAACATCATGACGACCCCGCAGAACCCAAACGAACGCTCAGAAGTCACTTTCCGCTTTCTGGCCGAGCCGGCCGCCGTCAATTTCGGTGGCAAGGTGCACGGGGGCTCGCTGATGAAGTGGATCGACGAAGTGGCCTATGCTTGCGCAGCCACCTGGTCGGGTCGCTACTGCGTGACGGTCAGTGTCGGCAACATCCGCTTCCGCCGTCCGATCCTGGTGGGTAATCTGGTGGAACTGCGTGCGCGTATCGTGGCCACCGGGCGCACCAGCATGCACATCCATGTCTCGGTGCACGCAGGCGACCCCAAGTGGGGCGAGTTGCGCCAGACGACCGATTGCCTGATGGTGTTCGTCGCCGTCGACGAGAGCAATCACCCGGTCGGCATTCCGTCGTTCGAACCGAAAACGGATGAGCAGAAAGCGTTGGCCAAGTATGCGATGGACGTCAAGGCAGCGCTGGACGCCATCGTGGAACTCAAGCCGGAGAACGTCGCCAACTGACGGTGACAGCGGTCGCTCGACCGCTAAAAGGTGCGAGGGGTGACCCTCGGGAACCGATGAGGTGCGCGAGCATGCGCCTCATCGCAACATCGGCTGGCCGCGGATGAACGGCGCAGACTGCGCTTGCTGCGATGACTTCGCTTACTGGGTCTTCAAAAGCCGTTGCGGTGTGAGCAGCGCCTCGCCATCGAGTCGCGCAACGCCGAGCAACCGTACGGCGGCGTCGCCATCGGCTTCGGCATAAACCTTCACCTCGATCGCCTCGGACGCCCCGGCGCACACGCGCAGCGCCTGAGGACAGCGCGCCTCGTCCAGACGCAGACGTTGTCCGTGGCTGAACCGCTTGGCGAGCGTTTCGTCGAGCCAGATCGTCGGCAGCGTCTTGAGCAGCGCATCGACCGGTGCCAGCCTCTCCACACGTTGCGCGTGATCGAGCGCCCCCAAATCTTCCAGCGTCACGGCGCCGTCAAGTGTGAGCGGACCGACGGCCGTACGGCGCAGCGCGCGCAAATGCGCCCCGCAACCCAGCGCCTCACCGATATCTTCGGCCAACGTCCGCACGTAAGTGCCTTTGCTGCAGGTCACGCGAAACGAGAACTCGGCGACGTCAGGCAACGCGCACGCTGTCATCTCCAGCGCGTGGATCGTGACCGCGCGCGCTTCGCGCTCGAGGGTCTGCCCCGCGCGCGCATATTCGTACAACGGCTTGCCGTCTCGCTTGAGCGCCGAATACATCGGCGGCACCTGCGAGATCGGCCCCTTAAAGCGAGGCAGTACCGCGCGAATCGCCGCTTCGTCCACCGTCACAGGACGCGTTTGCAACACTTCGCCCTCCGCGTCGCCGGTGGTCGTCGTCTCGCCAAGACGCACAAGCGCCTCATAGGTCTTGTCGGCTTCGAGCAAGTCCTGCGAGAACTTTGTCGCCTCGCCGAAGCAAAGCGGCAGCAAACCGGTCGCCAACGGATCGAGCGTGCCGGTATGCCCCGCCTTCAACGCCTGCAACAATCGCTTGGCCCTGATCAGCGCGTCGTTGGACGACAGGCCGAGTGGCTTGTCCAGGAGCAATACGCCATCGAGCGCGAAACGGGGAAGTTTTTGGCGGGGTGCCTGCGAACGCGGGTCCGTCATGATGCGCAGAGTGCTTGAGAGAGTCTTGTGGGATTCAAACCCTGGCACTCATCGCAAGTGCAAAGGTCGTGCCATACCGCCGGGCAGGCCCATCGGGCCGCCCGGCAGGGGGCATCGTCAATCGACGGACTTGCCGTCGTCTTCCTTGTCGCTGTCCGCGTCTTCGTCGGCAACGCCGTCGCTCGCTTCGTCTGTCGCCCGCGTCGCGTTAGCCGTATCGATCAGTCGCGACATCTCGATCGCATGTTCGATCGACTGGTCGAAGTGGAAATGCAACGTCGGCACCGTGTGGATGTGCAACCGCTTGAACAGCAGATTGCGCAGGAAACCCGCTGCCTCGTTGAGCGCCTCGCCGGTCGCCTTCGGCTCGCCGGTGAGCGTCGTGAAAAATACCTTTGCATGCGCATAGTCGGGTGTCACTTCCACGCTTTGCAGCGTCACCAGACCAATACGCGGGTCCTTCACCTCGCGCTGAATCAACTCCGACAGATCGCGCTGGATCTGATCGTTGATGCGAAGGTTTCGACCCGGAACGCCACGTTTCTTTGCCATAACATACTCGCTAGTAATGCAATGGCCCACGCCACCGGTTTCCCGGTCTGGTGGGCCATTCCACATTCATTGTGCAAATCGCGTTACAGCGAGCGCGCAACTTCCGTGATTTCGAACGCTTCCAGTTGGTCGCCTTCCGTGATGTCGTTGAAGTTCTTCACCGACAGACCGCACTCGAAGCCGGACTTGACTTCCTTCACGTCATCCTTGAATCGCTTGAGCGAATCCAGCTCGCCCGTGAAGATGACGACGTTGTCGCGCAACACACGCACATGCGACGAACGCTTGACGAAGCCGTCGAGGACCATACAGCCGGCCACCGTGCCGATCTTCGGCACACGGAACGTTTGACGCACTTCGACCGTACCGGTGATCTCTTCCTTCTTCTCCGGCGACAGCATGCCCGACATTGCCGCCTTCACTTCATCCACAGCATCATAGATGATGTTGTAGTAGCGAATGTCGATACCGTTCGACTCGGCCAGCTTGCGTGCCAGCGCATCGGCGCGCGTATTGAAGCCGATGATGACCGCCTTCGAAGCCGTCGCCAGGTTGACGTCGCTTTCGCTGATGCCACCCACAGCGGCGTGCACGATCTGCACACGCACTTCCGGCGTCGAGAGCTTGTTGAGCGACTGCGCCAACGCTTCCTGCGAACCTTGCACGTCGGCCTTGATGATCAGCGGCAGCGACTTGACTTCGCCGTCGGCCATCTGTTCGAAAATGTTCTCGAGCTTCGCGGCCTGCTGCTTGGCCAACTTCACGTCGCGGAACTTGCCCTGACGGAACAGCGCGATTTCGCGCGCCTTGCGTTCGTCCTGGACCACGAGCACTTCTTCACCCGCCCCCGGCACTTCCGACAGACCCTGAATTTCCACCGGGATCGACGGACCCGCTTCCTTCGCGTTCTTGCCGGTTTCGTCGAGCATTGCACGCACACGGCCGTAGGCCTGACCGGCCAACACCATGTCGCCGCGACGCAGCGTGCCCGACTGGACCAGAATCGTCGCCACCGGACCCTTACCCTTGTCCAGCTTCGCTTCGATCACGATACCCTTGGCCGGGGCTTCCGCCGGCGCCTTCAGCTCCAGCACTTCCGCCTGCAACAGCACGTTTTCGAGCAGATCGTCGATGCCCGCACCCGTCTTCGCCGACACCGGCACGAACGGCGATTCGCCGCCGTACTCTTCCGGCACCACGCCCTCGGCCACGAGTTCCTGCTTCACGCGATCCAGGTTCGCATCCGGCTTGTCGATCTTGTTGATCGCCACCACGATCGGCACACCCGCTGCCTTCGCGTGTGCAATGGCTTCCTTCGTCTGCGGCATCACGCCATCGTCCGCCGCGACTACGAGAATCACGATGTCCGTTGCCTGCGCACCGCGAGCCCGCATTGCCGTAAAGGCTTCGTGACCCGGCGTGTCGAGGAACGTCACCGTACCGCGCGGCGTATCGACGTGATACGCACCGATGTGCTGCGTAATACCGCCGGCTTCGCCCGCCGCCACCTTGGCGCGACGGATGTAGTCCAGCAGCGAGGTCTTGCCGTGGTCGACGTGACCCATCACCGTGACCACCGGCGGACGCGGCAGCGCTTCGCCTTCCGTCGCGTCGTTGCCCAGCGCCAGCAGCGTTTCCGGATCGTCCAGCTTTGCGGCGATCGCGCGGTGGCCAAGCTCCTCCACCACGATCATGGCCGTTTCCTGATCGAGCACCTGGTTGATGGTCACCATCTGGCCCATCTTCATCATCAGCTTGATGACTTCCGAGGCCTTCACCGACATCCGGTGCGCCAGATCGCCCACGCTGATCGTTTCCGGCACGTGAACATCACGCACGACCGGCTCGGTCGGTGCCTGGAACGACGAACGATCGTCCTGCGAATGACGGTCGCCACGACGGCCGCCACGGCCACCGCCACGCCAACCATCCGAACCACCGCTCGCGTCGCCGCGCGTCTTCATGCCGCCACGCTTGTTGCGGTTATCGGCATCCTTCTGCCAGGCGCCCGGCTTCTTGTCCTTCTTGTCGGCGGCGCCCGCGGTCGTCGAAGCCGGAGCGGCTGCCGCCGGCTTCTTGTCCGCCGGCTTGGCCGACGCGGCACCTTCCGGCTTGGCCGGCTTGTGCAGGGTACCCTTCGCTTCCGGCTTGGCTGCGACCGGCGCGGCAGGTGCCGGCTCCGGTGCCTTGAGCACGCGACGCGGCGCGTTCAGCATTTCGCGAATTGCGCGCGCTTCGGCTTCTGCCGCCGCACGGCGCTTGCGAATCGCCTCCTCTTCGGCTCGAGCCTTGTCAGCCGCCGCGCTCGCCTTCTCGGCGGCCGCACGCGCTTCCTCGCTGGCCTTGCGGGCCTGCTCGCGCTCGGCTTCGGCCTTGGCCGCTGCCGCCTTCTCGGCTTGCTCGGCCTTTTCGGCGTCGGCCTTGGATGCCTTCTCGGCTTCGACGTCAACCTGGGCTTCCGCCTTCGCTTCGGCCTTCGCCTTCTGATCGTCGGCCACCTTGGCCGCTGCGGCGCGCTCCGCGTCCTCGCGCGCACGGCGCTCGGCCGCTTCCTTCTCTTCGCGCTCGCGACGTTCAGCTTCCTCGCGCTCCAGTTGTTCCTGGCGACGCTTGAGTTCAGCCGCTTCCGCCGCCAGACGCTCCGCTTCGCGGCGGGCGTCTTCCTCACGCTGGCGCAGGGCCTCGTCTTCCGCCGCGGCCGCCGCGCTTTCCGCGCCTTCCACGACGTCATCACGCTTGACGAAGGTGCGCTTCTTGCGCACTTCCACCTGAATCGTGCGCGCCTTACCGGTCGCGTCGGCTTGCTTGATTTCCGAGGTCTGGCGACGCGTCAGAGTAATCTTCTTTTTGTCGCCGTCGTCGGCGCCGTGCGAACGGCGCAGGTGCTCCAGCAGACGGGCCTTGTCGGCTTCCGTCAGGGAATCGTCGGCGCTGAGTTTTTCCACGCCGGCGGCTTTGAGTTGCTCCAGCAACACGCCGGCCGGCATTTTCAGTTCTGCAGCAAATTGGGCTACGTTGATGCTCGCCATTCAAACCTCTTCAAGCAAGGCCAGGCGCCTTGCGGTTAACTTCAAAGTTCACTGTTCCATATGCATGCCAGGGCAGGTCATCATTGGAACCAGTGCTCTCGCGCTTTCATGATCAGGGCTTTCGCGGCTTCCTCGTCGACGCCGGTCATCTCGGTCAGTTCGTCGACGGCCAGCTCGGCCAGATCATCGCGCGTCTGAATTTCGTGCTCGGCCAGTTGGGCCAGCAACTCAGACGACATGCCGTCGAGGCTCTTGAGATCGAGCGCAACGCCCTCGACCTTCTCCTCGGTGGCAATCGCCTGTGTCAGCAGGGCGTCGCGCGCACGATTGCGCAGTTCATGCACCGTGTCCTCGTCGAACGCTTCGATCTCGAGCATTTCGTTCAAAGGCACGTAGGCGATCTCTTCCAGGCTCGAGAAACCTTCCTCGATCAGGATGTCCGCCATCTCTTCATCCACATCGAGACGCTGCATGAACAGCGAGCGCAGCGTGCCACGCTCTTCGTTCTGCTTTTCGGCCGACTCGTCCGGCGTCATGATGTTGATCTGCCAACCGGTCAGATCCGATGCGAGTCGCACGTTCTGACCGCTGCGACCGATCGCCACCGCCAGTTCGTTCTCGTCGACGACGACATCCATGCTGTGCTTTTCTTCGTCCACGACGATCGACTGCACCGCCGCCGGCGCGAGCGCGCCGATCACGAATTGCGCGGGGTCTTCCGACCACAGCACGATGTCGACGTTCTCGCCGCCAAGCTCGTTACGCACCGCCTGCACGCGCGTGCCGCGAATGCCCACGCAGGTGCCGATCGGATCGATACGCTTGTCGTACGCAACCACGGCGATCTTGGCGCGCACGCCCGGATCGCGAGCGGCCGACTTGATCTCCAGCAGACCCTGATCGATTTCCGGCACTTCCATGCCGAACAGTTCGATCAGAAATTCCGGCGCCGTGCGCGAGAGTTCGATTTGCGGGCCGCGCGCCGTGCGGTCGACCTTCGCGATGTACGCGCGGACGCGGTCGCCGATACGCAGATTTTCCTTCGGGATCAATTGATCGCGACGCAGCAGCGCTTCGACACGCCCCGACTCGACGACCAGATTGCCCTTGTCGAGACGCTTGACCGCACCGGTCATGATCTTCTCGCCGCGCTCCAGGAAGTCCGTGAGGATCTGTTCGCGCTCGGCATCGCGGATGCGCTGCAGAATGACCTGCTTGGCCGCCTGCGCGCCGATACGACCGAATTCGACCGATTCCACGGGTTCTTCCACGAACTCGCCGATCTCGATCGACGGGTCGTCTTCCTTGGCTTCGAACTCCAGGACCTGCTTGTCGGGCTCTTGCAAGCCCGCCTCGTCCGGCACCACGACCCAGCGACGGAAGCTCTCGTGCTCACCCGACTCGCGGTCGATGTGTACGCGAATGTCGACGTCCTCGGCATAGCGCTTCTTGGTGGCCGAGGCCAATGCTGCTTCAAGCGCGGCGAACACGACGTCCTTGTCGACGTTCTTTTCGCGCGCGAGCGCATCGACCAACAGCAATACTTCGCGACTCATCGTTTGCGACTCCTAAAATCAATCTGCGGCACTAGGCGCGCACGGTCAATATCCGCGAGGGTGAAGTCGAGCAGCGCCGGGCCGCCCTTGCCTTCGAACTCCAGGCTCAAGTTCTCGCCTTGCGGCGCCTGCAAGATGCCGCGAAACTGCTTGCGGCCTTCCAGCGGCACACGCAACGTAAGACTCACTTCCGCACCGGCAAAACGCTCGAAGTCACGCAGCTTGCGCAGCGGACGATCCAGCCCCGGTGACGACACTTCGAGTCGGTCGTAATTGACGTTCTCGACCATCAGGACATGCGAGAGCTGACGGCTCACCGTCTCGCAGTCATCGATCGCGATGCCTTCCGGCTTGTCGATGTACACGCGCAGCAAACCACCGCCGGCGCGTTCAACATCGACCAGCTCGTAACCCAGGCCTTCGACCGTGGTCTCGATCAGTTCTGGCAATTGCAACTTTGCTCACCCTAGAAAAACTCGCGCGCATTAGCAGCGCCCGACAGGTCTGCGCGCCCCGCATGGGGCGCCGCACGATACCGGCCCTCGACCGTCCGGGCCGGCGTACCCGTGTCGGCACACCCACTCCCGAACGCGGCGGCATCGGCCGCGCGCAAAACGCTCGCGGCAAAAAAAAATGGGCGAAACGCCCATTTCTTACAGCCTCATTGCGCATGAGGTGCGCGCCGCAACAGGAGTTGCAGCACGCGGACCAGCTTATTCATTGATTTTATATGATTTTGGGCCGATTAGCAACGCTTGGCGCCCCCAAAACCCGCCGGACAGGCGTCCATGCCGCATTGTCGCAATGCAAAATGGAGCCAATGAACGGCCGCCCCCAATTGTTCAGACGCAACGCGCAGACGCCGCTGCCCGCCACCGTCCGCCCTAGGGGCGTACCAACGAAATCAACGTGAACGGTTGCCGCCGCGATTGCCACGGCTGCCTTGATTGCCACCGCCACCGCCGCCACCACCACCGCCCGCACCGCCGCCGCTTCCACCGGCACGGTTGCCGCCACGGCTGCGATTGCCGTTGACGTTACCATTGCCGCCACCACCGCTACCGCCGCGCGACTGACCGCCAAAACCACTGCCACCCGCCGTCGAATTCCCACCGCCGAAGCGTCGTCCCTCACCTCGCGGCGAAGGCGCCTGCCCCGGGTAGCCGCCGCTCGGGCCAACGAAGGCCGTCAGCGGATTGGGACGGGGACGGCGCGACTGACCTGGCTCGCGACTGAAAACGCCCAAGGCCGTCTGCATCGGATCCGGTTGACGGCGCGGCTCCTTCGGGGCGCCGGCTTTGCCGCCACGACCGCCAACACTGCCCTTGTCGTCCGAGCTGGCGCCCGGCATCTTCATGCCGACCGTCGCGAACAGGGAGCGCACCTGCGCCTCGTCCAGCTCTTCGTAACGGCCGCGCTTGAGACCGCGCGGCAGCGTCAGCGGGCCGTAACGCGTACGGATCAGACGGCTCACCATCAGGCCCGCCGCATCGAACATGCGACGCACTTCGCGGTTGCGGCCTTCGGTCAACGCGACGTGATACCAGTGATTCGACCCTTCGCCACCGCCGTCCTGCAACCGCAGGAAATTGGCTTTGCCATCATCCAATTCGATGCCGCGCAGCAGTTGCTGACGCGACGCCTCGCTCAACTGCCCCACGGTGCGCACGGCGTATTCACGCTCGATGCCATAACGCGGATGCATGAATCGGTTCGCCAGATCGCCCGACGTCGTGAGGATCAGCAGGCCTTCGGTGTTGAAGTCCAGGCGTCCAACGGCGAGCCACTTGGCCGTCTTCATCGGCGGCAAGCGATCGAATACCGACGCGCGGCCTTCCGGATCGGAATGGCTGACGATCTCGCCCGACGGCTTGTGATAGAGCAGCACGCGAGGCGGTTTGCTCGTGATGCGCCGCTTGACGAGCTTGCCGTTGATGCGGACCTGATCGGTCGGCAGAATGCGCTGACCGATGTGCGCGGGCTCGGCGTTGACCGACACGCGCCCGGCGAGAATCAGCTCCTCCATCTCGCGACGCGACCCCATTCCGGCCTCGGCCAGCACTTTGTGTAGCTTGGGTGCTTCATCGTCCGGCGACAGGACGCGACGGTCGGCTGGGCGGCGACCGCGCTTGGCAGCCGCCTTGGCATCGCTTTCGGACTCGTCGCTGTCGAAGCCGCCCGACGTCACGAACGCGAACAGATCGTCGTCACCGCCCTTGGCGGCCTTGCCACCCTTGCCGCCCTTGCCGCCGCCGACACTCGCGCCGCCCCGGGGACCGCCCGTCGACTCCTTGCGGCCACGGCCCTTGGCACCCTGCGGCGTCCTGCCGGCCGGCGCCGTACCGTGACCGTTGGCTGCGCTGCCATCGCCTTGCGTCGACTGCGCTGGCTGCGAAGACTGTGAGGCACCGTCACGCTTGCCGCTACGCGGCTTGCGGGGCGCGGCATTGCGGCCTCGCCCCTGAGCGGCCGACGGCGCACCGTCGGCGCCCAACGCTTGAGCTTGCGGCGCGTCGCCGTGCGGTTCCCCGCGTGGGGCGTCCGACGCGGCCACTTCACCTGCGCCGCCTTCCTCGCCGTCACGCTTGGATTGCTGAGCCGCGCGACGGCGGGCAATCAGACTGCGCGGACCACGGCGCAAGCCGCGGCGCGATGCTTTTTCATCGCCGCCCTCGCCTTCCGGCGCACGGGCTTCGGCACCGGCATCGCGGGCGTGCAGGTCCTGGGATTCTTCGATTTGTTTCAACACAACCTCATTGGAAAACGGGATCGTCGCGGGCAGGCGTAAATGGCTGCCCTGATCCGTGTTCGCACCATGAATGCGCGGCAAATTCTTGCCGCGACTTCGTTCTTATCGCTAACGGCCCTGCTGGTGCGCGCGACGCAATGCGCCGACGCCTCAGGTGCCCGTGACGAGACTCTTGTCGTCCCCGTCGCTCTCGTCGTCATCCCCCTCACCGGACATGGGCTGCCCGGTGGCGGGTTCGTTCGCTGCCGAGTCGGCAGCGTGCGGGGAAACCTCTTGTGCTACCAACGCGGCGGGATCTGCCGCCGACGTCGCTACATCCTGCGCATCTTGCGGCGGATCGTCGCCGACCGACACCACAGACTCCGATTCTTCGGAAAATTCCTGGTCCTGCGCGACCGCGAGCGATGCCTGCTCGGCGTCTGCCGGCGCACTCTCCGCCGGCGCCTCAACCGGCCGTGTCACCCCATCTTCGCATTCGCCTTCCGCCATCACGGCGTCGAGCAACGCATCTTCCGTCGGCTCGTCACCCACGATCGGCAGCGGGCGCTGATCTTCGGGCAGCCCTTGTGCAAGCGGCAAGTCGTCGGCACGCGCTTGCGCCAGACGTGCCAGCGCTTGCGCATCGGCGACAGGCGCGTCGTCGAACGTCGCGTCATCTCCCGCATCGGCCTCGGCACGCTCGCCGAACTCGATGTTCTGCTGTGCGAGCAAGTCGATCTGCGCCTGTGCAGCCGGATCTTCGAGCGGCGGCAGCGCATCGAGCGCCCGCAGCCCCAGATCGTCGAGAAAGTCCTTGGTCGTTGCGTACAGACCCGGGCGTCCCGGCACATCTCGATGGCCGATCACCTCGATCCAGCCACGATCCTCGAGTTGCTTGATGATCTGCGTGTTGACCGTCACGCCGCGAATCTCTTCGATATCGCCACGCGTGACCGGTTGACGGTACGCGATAATCGCCAGCGTCTCCATCACCGCTCGGGAATACTTCGGCGGCTTCTCTGGATTCAGGCGATCAAGGTATTCACGCATGCGCGGACGGCTCTGGAAACGCCAGCCGGTGGCCAACGCCACCAGTTCCACACCTCGGCCATCCCATTGCACGCGGATTTCCTCGAGCAGCGCGCGCACCGTGTCGCCAGACACGGCGTCATTGAAGAGCTTGCGCAGATCGCCGACCTTGAGCGGCTCCTGCGCGCAAATCAACGCGGTCTCGAGGACGAGTTTCGCCTCTTGGGTATTCATGTGCGACTAAGCAGACCGGGGGCTTGGCGACCCGGTATCAGGAATAAATGGATGCTTGGAACACGAGAAACGGTCGTAACCGCTTCGCATAAGCGCGCGCCCAGTTGTGTTCGGTCGTAGTGACGGCGGCGCGACCTGAATGCTTCGAAACGACCTGCCGGGAAAACGCCCAGGCCGATAGTGCGGCGAGACGGACGTCCGGTATGTGCGCAATTATTACTGAAACACCGACGCCCGTAAAGCCTCGTCGACATTCCGATGTTCAGAAAGGGAAAACGATAGGTCAACGCGCCATGCTAGACTCTCCAAAAAACTTCAGGGGCCCTCATGACCACAGAGAACGGTCGCACTCCCATCGCTCAGCCCCGCTGTTCCACGTGTTCGCTCGGGCAATTCTGCTTGCCGGTCGGCATCCCGGAACCCGAACTCGAGCGACTCGATGCATTGGTCAGCGAGCGCCGGCGCCTCAAAAAAGGCGAAGTGCTCTACCACGCGAATGACGATTTGCATGCCGTCTACGGCATTCGCTTCGGCTCGCTCAAAAGCTGCGTCACGGCCCCTGACGGTCGCGAGCAGGTCGTCGGCTTCCACCTTCAGGGCGAACTCATCGGCCTGGACGCCGTCGCTGACCACCATCACCCGAGCTCCGCCATCGCGCTCGAAGACAGCGAGCTGTGCATCGCCCGCTTCGGCGAACTGGAGACGCTATCGCGTCAGGTGCCGTCGCTGCAGCGTCAACTGCACCGGCTGATGAGCCAGGAAATCCGCAACGAGCACCAGCAACTGCTCGCGCTCGGCACCATGCGCGCAGAGGAACGTCTGGCCGTCTTCCTGCTCAACCTGTCCGAGCGGCTGTCCGCGCGCGGTTACTCCGCCCATGAATTCGTGCTGCGCATGAGCCGCGAGGAAATCGGAAGTTTCCTCGGCCTCAAGCTTGAAACTGTCAGCCGCCTGTTTTCGCGCTTTGCGCAAAACGGCATGATCGAAATCCGGCAGCGCCACGTCAAGATCATCGACGCCGCCGCACTGCACGAACTCGCCGGCGTTCCCTGCTGACGCTCGCCGACGGGGACGCGCGAGCGTCCCCGCAGCCGCCGATCCCGCCAGTGCGCCGTCGCCCGCCATCGCTCCCTCACACGTTACCGATACGCTAACGACCCCGCGCCAGCGTCGTGTTGCGCCAGATCAAGCGTCGTGCGCAATTGCGCGATTTCGCCATCCCGACGTTCGACAAGCCCCGGCAAACGCTCCATAATCGGCGCGTTCTCCAGGCGTCCCCATTGCCTGGCGCTCTACCCCGTCGGAGGCTGCCGTTATGCCCGCTGCCATTTTTCTAAGTCCGGAAGACGCCGAGAACGCCTACTACGAAGCGCTGCGCGCCGGCGATACCGATACGCTGATGGACGTCTGGTCGGAAGACGAGGAAATCGTCTGCATTCACCCGGCGGGACCCCGCCACGTCGGCCCGGCGGCGGTTCGCGAGAGTTGGCAGAAGATCCTTGCCAAGGACGGATTGCACGTCACCGCCAGTCATCTCCAGGTAGCGCGCAATCCTCTGTGCGCCGTCCATAACGTGCTGGAACAGGTGCAGGTCGAAACCCGTCCCGAAGCTCGTTACGCCTTCGTGCTCGCCACGAACATCTATATGAAAGAAGCCGATGGCTGGCGCCTCGTGCTGCACCACGCCAGCCCGGCGATCGGTCACGAGGACTCCGGCGCACAACGCTCGCGGCCCCATCACCTGCACTGACGCTACATCCCGTTACGGCGTCGGTAGGCCAGTCGACGGGGCGTCGGCGTGATCCCAATACGGCGCCGGCCCGAAGCGCGCCTGCAGGAATTCGATCAACGCATGGGTTTTCGGCGGCACGAACGCCCGGCTCGGGTAGACAGCCCAGATCGCCACCTCCTCCGCGAGCGGATATGCGGGCAATACCGGCACCAGCGCCCCGCTGCGCAGATGCGCGCCGACGTCCCACGTGGACTTGAGCGCAATGCCGAGGCCCGCCAATACCGCGTCGCGCAGCACTTCCCCGTTATCCGACGCCAGACGCCCGCCGACACGCACGCTCAGGGGCCCCCCGGGCGTCACGAACCGCCAATCGCGCTGCTCCCCCAGGATCAGGCAATCGTGCGCGGCAAGGTCGCCTGGGTGTTTCGGTGCGCCGCGCGCCCCGAGATACGCGGGCGACGCACACAATGTCCGGCGATTCGGGGCGAGCTTGCGGGCAACGAGCGTCGAGTCACGCAACGCCCCAACGCGAATCGCGAGATCCATGCCTACCTCGATCAGGTCGACGACGCGATCCGTGAGCCGGAAATCCAGCGAAATCCCCGGATAGCGCGCCAGGAACGCCGACAAGGCGGGGGAAACATGCTGACGCCCGAACGACGAAGAGCACGACACCCGCAAACGCCCCTGGGGCGCCGCGCGCCCCTGTCCGACGCTCGCCAGCGCTTGCGCCTCGGCCGCGAGCAAGGCTTGCGCCTCTCGCACAAAGGCTTCCCCTTCTTGTGTGAGCGCCACCCGGCGCGTCGTCCGATGCAGCAACCGCGCCCCGAGCGAGCCTTCGAGTTGTGTCAGGCGCGTACTCGCCGAGGCCGGCGACAGCCCATGCTCGCGCCCCGCAGCCGACACATTTCCGAGCGCCGCCACGCGCACGAACAACGCCACGGTATCAAGGTCCAATGCCATTTGATGGAATTTCCAAAAGATCTTTTCAGCATTATGCGAATTATCAAAGCAATCGACTAGCCTTAGTCTCTCGTTATCGCATCGCGGGCGTCACCGGATGACTACCGGCCGCGCCTCGCTTATTCAGGAGAAAACAGATGAAAGCCGTCGGATTGACCCGCTACCTGCCGATTGACGACCCGAAGTCGCTCGAAGACATCGAGCTGCCTACGCCCACACCCGCCGCACGTGACCTGCTGGTCAAGGTCGAAGCGATCTCCGTGAACCCGGTCGACACCAAGGTTCGCGCCCCGAAAGACAAGGTCGAAGCCGCGCCGCGTGTGCTGGGGTGGGATGCAGCGGGCACCGTCGCGGCCGTCGGCCCGGACGTCACGCTCTTCAAGGTCGGCGACCCGGTGTACTACGCGGGCAGCATCACGCGCCCAGGCGCGAACAGCGAGTTCCATCTTGTCGACGAGCGCATCGTCGGCCACATGCCCACGTCGCTCGACTTCGCCGGCGCCGCCGCCTTGCCACTCACGACGATCACGGCGTGGGAAGCCCTTTTCGACCGTCTCGGCATCGCGCCTGACGGCGGCGACGAGGGCAAGTCGATCCTCATCGTCGGCGGCGCCGGCGGCGTCGGCTCGATTGCCATTCAGCTCGCGCGCCGCCTTGCCCAGTTGCACATCGTCGCGACCGCGTCGCGCCCGGCATCGGCCGACTGGTGTCGTCAGCTCGGTGCGCAACACGTGATCGACCATACCCAGGACATTCCGGCGCAATTGCAGTCGATAGGGATGCCACAGGTGGATTTCGTGCTGTGCCTGAACGACACCGACGCGCATTTCCCCGCCATGGCGCAGGTCGTCGCCCCACAAGGCAAGATCTGCTCGATCGTGGAGAACGCGGGTCCGCTCGACATCGGTCTGCTCAAAAACAAGAGCGCCACGTTCGTCTGGGAATTCATGTTCACACGCGCCATGTTTGCAACACCGGACATGATCGCGCAGCACAAGTTGCTGACCGAAGTGGCACGCAGAGTCGACGCGGGCACGCTACGCACGACCGTGGGCGAGGTCCTTGGCCCGATCAACGCGGTGAACCTGCGTCGAGCCCACGCGCAGCTCGAAGGCGGACGCACCATCGGCAAGCTCGTGCTCGCCGGATTCTGACCAACGCTCGTGGCGCTCGCGGTTCCTGCCGTGCGCGCCGGTAACGAAAAACGGCGCTTGCCCTTCACAGGCAAGCGCCGTTCTTATGCGCTCTCGCGGCAGTAACGCCCGCCCGTCAATTGCCCGACGGCAGCGTGCCCTCGGGCAGCGCGAGGGCCTCGGTCGGATGCACGATCTCGCCGCCCAGCGCATTCACCCCGGCAATCAGTCGCTCGAACGCCGCGCCGACCAGTGCGGGGTCGCCCTTTACACCCAGGTCGATATGTCGACGCGCGTAGATCGCGCCGCGTTGCGCGTCGCCCACGCTGGGCAGACTGAACACTTTCACGCCACCGTATTCGGCTTCGATGGCCTCCATGAGCGGCGTCAACGTCGACTCGGCCAGCCCGAACACCAGCACCGATCGCTCGGCGTGCTTCGTCAGGTGATGCAACTCGGCGTAGTCCGTGTCGAGCACCCACGCCATCATCGGCCACGCCATGACCGGGAATCCCGGCATGAAATGATGCCGCTCGACCGAGAACCCCGGAATCTTGTTGTATGGATTCGGCAGCACGCGTGCACCGACCGGGAACTCGCCCATCTTCAGACGATGCCGGTTATCGGGCTGGCTCATGTCCGCACGTCCGTCGGGACTGGTGTCGGCGATGCGCTCCATGATGAGCGCCTCGGCTTCCGGCGTAAGCACGAGCGGAACATTGAGTGCCGCCGCGGCACACTGACGCGTGTGATCGTCGGGCGTCGCCCCGATGCCGCCGGTAACGAAAACGATGTCCTCGCTCGCGAACGTGCGTCGCAGCGTGGCCGTGATGCGCTCAGGGTCGTCGCCCACATACTCGGCCCAGCCGAGTTGCATGCCGCGCTCGGTGAGCAGTTCGACGATCTTGGGGAGATGTTTGTCTTGACGGCGCCCCGAGAGAATCTCGTCGCCGATGATGATGATGCCGACCGCCATGATGCTTCCTTTATCTTGTCGTCAGGGCCTGGGGGGAGCGCGCGGCGCCGCCCGGCGGCAGCGCGCAGTGACACGATTGTGCCACTTTCACGGCGAACCGTTCGACGACCCCCGTCCCGGCGGCAACGCAGGCGGCAGGTCCTCGCTCTCTCGCGACAGCGGGCTCGCCACAGGCAGCAGCGTTGCCGCGAGCATCGGCTCGTGACGGGCCGCCTCGGCCGTGCGCAAGCGCGACAATGCCCGCAGGCAATAGTGCGCGAACCACAACGCTGAAAATATGAAGATCACAACGTACAGCCAGATCGCCAGCAGCGCGATGACCGGGAACATCACGATCATGATGACCGACGACACCCACAGCAGCGTCGGCAGTGAGCCGAGCAGCCCGGTTGCCACGCCGATCACGAGCAGCGGCAGACGTCGCTCGCGCACGATCCGGCGACGCTCCTCGGCGCTCGCGTGATACGCCAGCGCGTCGTACGTCATTACGCGATACGTCAGCCAGCCCCATAACAACGGCGGCACGATGGCGAAGAACGGCGGCACGAGCCACAGCGGCAGCGTGAGCAGCGCGGCGACGAGAAAGACCACGGTGGCGCCCAGCGACTGACCGAGACTGCCCCAGAACGAGCCACCCTGCCGCGCTTCCAGATGAATGTAGTGGCGACGCGAGAGGTGACGCAACACCGCGGGCATCGACCACCCCGCGATGAGCAGCAACGCCGTGACCACGATCAGCGGGATGAGCAGCGCGACGAGAATGAACGGCGCGAGCGCCATGCGCACGCTGTCGATGCCGAAATAGCCGAAGAAGCGGTAGATCCATTGCGTGAACTGCCACTGTTCGAGCCAGACGCGCAGAAAATCGGTGAACGGCACCCAGCCGAACCAGATCACGGCGCCCCAGATCAGGCCGGAGACCACAAAGGGCATGGCGGTGAGCCACAGCATGCGCGGATGCAACAGGCTCACGAGCGCGCGGCCCAGCGCGCGAAGAATGTCATTCATGCAGTATCGATACGGTCGGTGCCGTCAGGACGAGAATCGGAATCCATCGCGTTGAGGAACGTGCGCCCCGGGCGGGGACGCTCGGTCGGTGTAGCCCTCATCGCGATGTCCCGATGTTACAGCACCGGGGCGCGGTCGAAGAAATAGATCCCGTGAGGGGAACGTCCGACCGGAATGGTGTTGATCAACTTGCGCTGCGTCATATCGATGATGCCGACCTTGCGGGCCCAGCGGAACGTCACCCACAGCGTCTTCCGGTCGGCCGAGAGTTCCATGTCGTCCGGCCCCGGCAGCAGTCCGGTGATGTTGCCGACGTTCGTGAGCGCCTCTTGATCGACGATACTGATCGTGCTCGACACGCGATTCGAAATCAGCACGTGCTTGCCGTCGGCGAGCGATCGGAAATTGTGCGCGCCCTTGCCCGTCGGGATCGTCTTGATCACCTTCTGGTTGCGCCAGTCGACCACGGCAGCATAGTCCGCGCCGGTCATCCCCACGAGCAGGTATTTATCTCCCGGCGTGAGCCACACCCCTGCCGGACTGTCGCCCACCTTCATCGTCCAGAGCACGGTCTGGGTCGCCAGATCGATGGCGGCGATCTCGTTCGACTGCTGCAACGAGATGAAGACGAGTTTGCTGTCCTGCGTGAAGACCAGGTGGCTCGGCATCTTCTTGAGCGGAATGCGCCGCGCCACGCTCAGGTTCTTGCCATCGTAGCGATACACGTCCACGCGATCCAGTCGCAGGGCGTTGGCGACGAACCACTTTTTGTCCGGCGAGAAACCGATCTGGTATGGGTCCTCGATGTTCTCGATCTTGCGCTGGACCTGCCCCGTCTTCGGGTCGAGGAAGATGAGGTTGTTGCCGACCGAATTCGCCACGATGAGCGACTGATTGTCGGGCGTGGCCATCAGGTGATGCGGCTCCTTGCCAACCGGGAACGTCTGGATGACCTTCTGCGTCGCCTTGTCGATCAGGCTGACGCTGGCGTCGGCCGAGTTGAGCACGACCACGACACTGTCGGGCGCCGGCGCCGCAGCCTTGGCCGGCGCAGCGAGCGCCGCAAGACCGAAGGAAGCGGCGAGACCGGCAGCGATCAGGAGTTTGCGCATTGCAGAGTCTCTCGCGAGAAGGTTGGGGAGGAAAAGTGGCGAAAACGCAGCGCCGGCGGCTGTGTTTCGATACGTCGTAGCGACTGGCCATTGTAGGCGGTGAGCGCCCCGTCAATGCCCGCTCGGCGCGCTTTTTTTACGTATCGAAACACAATTTCCACACTTTCTGATGTAGCGCAAACCGGCGAGCGGATGACCCATCGAAATGGCGCCCCGGGGTTGGCGCCGGGGCCGAACGCCGTGTTTGGACGCGCGGATTGACGTCGACTGCGTTGACTGGGTCACCGAGGCCTCGGCGCTGGCCCGGTTCAACGAGATCGCGGCGCTCGCAGCCATCGTTGCGCACGACGGCCGCGCACGCCGTGCGTCAGCGCTGCAACGCCTCCCAGACCTTGTGCAGACGCTTGACCGACACCGGCATGGGCGTACGCAACTCCTGCGCGAAGAGCGAGACGCGCAACTCCTCGAGCAGCCAGCGGAACTCCTCGAGTCGCGCGTCGCCCTGATCGCGGCGTTGCGACGTCGCCCGCTGCCAGTTTTGCAGTAATGGCCCCAGTTCGCTCATGGCGCGGGCGTCCCGCGTCGGATCCCCCTTGAGCTTGTCGATACGTCCGGTCATCGCCTTCAGATAGCGCGGAAAATGCGCCAGTTGCGCGTACGGCGTGTCGATCAGGAACCGCTTGCCGATCAGCCGCTGCAACTGCGCCGTCAGATCCGCATACGCCTGCGCGAACGGCTTGGCCTGGGCCAGCTTCTTTTGCAAGGTCGCGTACTCGGTGAGGATCTGTCCGGCCAGCCGCGCGATCTCTTGCGCGAGCAGCGTGAGGCGTCCCCGCCCCTCGTCCTTGCGCGCGACGAACGACGCGTTGTCGCTCGGCCAAGGCAACTGAAGGCACGCGCGCTCCAGCGCCAGATCGACGATCTGCTCCCGCAGTGCTTCTTGCGTCCCCAGGTTCATGTACTGCATCGCCATCTGCTGCAGGCCCGGGATGTTCTTCTCCAGGTACTTCACCTGCTCGCGCAGTTGAATCGCGAAGAGCCGACGCAGACCCGCGCGATGCTGCCGTTGCGCTTCGTCCGGATCGTCGAACACTTCGAGATCGCAGTGATCGCCGCGGTCGACCAACGCCGGGTAGCCGAACAACGTCTGACCGCCGCGACGGATTTCCAGCATCTCGGGCAGTTCGCCGAAGCTCCACGTCGAGAGGTTGTCGTAGCGGCCGGGCTCGACAGCAGCCGCTGAAGGCGCTGCCTGCGTGCCCGCCCGCCCCGCACCACGCGCCTCGCCGCGCACCGCCGGCGACGTCGTCGCCGACGCACCATGCGCGTCGGGCTCGACGGCGGAACCACGGGTCGGCGTCGCGCCGCTCTTGGCCGCCAGCTGCTGAAATGTGCGCTGCGCCTGCTGGCCGAGTTCGGCACGCAGTTGCGGGAGGTTGCGACCCATGCCGAGTTGACGCCCGTGTTCGTCGATCACCTTGAAGTTCATCGACAGGTGCGCCGGAAGCATTTCGAGCTTGAAGTCGCTCGACTTGAGCATGACGCCGGTCTGTTCGCGCGCGTCGGCGATGAGGGCATCGAGCAGCGCCCCCTGTCCGAACGCCGCCCGGTCGACGAAGCCTGCCGCAGACTCGGGCAACGGTACGAAGTGACGCCGCAGCTTCTGCGGCAGCGACTTCATCAGCAGGTGCACCTTCTCTTTGAGCATGCCCGGCACCAGCCATTCGCAACGGCGCGCGTCGACCTGATTGAGCGCGTAGAGCGGCACGGCGAGCGTTACGCCATCGCGCGGCGAGCCCGGTTCGAAGTGATAGCTGAGCACCATGTCGATGCCCGCAATGGCCGTCTTCTTCGGGAACAAGTCGGTCGTGACGCCCGCTGCCTCGTGACGCATCAGATCGTCGCGCACAAGGTAGAGCAGCTTCGGCGAGCCCTTGGCCGTTTCGCGATACCAGTGCTCGAAGCTCGCGCCGTCGTAGAGGTCGGCGGGGACATGGGCATCGTAATACGCGTAGATCAGTTCGTCGTCGACAAGCACGTCCTGGCGGCGCGACTTGTGTTCGAGCTGCTCGATGTCGGCGATCAGCTTGCGATTGTGGGCGTAGAACGGGAGCTTGGTCTCCCATTCGCCTTCCACGAGCGCACTGCGCAGGAAGATTTCGCGGGCGCGACGCGGATCGCGCGGTCCGAAGTTCATCCGTCGGCGCGCATAGATCGTCAGGCCATAGAGCATGCCGCGTTCGTACGCCACGACTTGCGCGGCCTTCTTCTCCCAATGCGCGTCGGAGAGCGACGTCTTCACCAGGTGCTTGCCGACGCGTTCGATCCACTCCGGCTCGATCCGGGCGATGCATCGTGCATAGAGGCGGCTCGTCTCGACGAGTTCGCCGGCCATCACCCAGCGCCCGGCCTTCTTCACGAGCGACGATCCCGGCCAGATGTGGAACTTGATGCCGTGCGCGCCGAGGAAATGCGGATCGTCGTCGGCCTTGCAGCCGATGTTGCCGAGCAGGCCCGCGAGCAGGGCAAGATGCACCTGCTCGTAAGTCGCCTCCGACGCGTTGATGCGCCATCCCTGTTCTCGCACGACGGTGAGCAACTGGCTATGCACGTCGCGCCATTCGCGCAGGCGCAATTGCGACAGGAAGTTGTCGCGGCAGGCCTGTCCGAGCAGACGGTTCGACTTCTTGTGCGCGATGGCCTCTTCGAACCACTGCCAGATCTTGAGCCACGAGAGGAATTCGGAGCGTTCGTCGGCGAACTTGCGATGGGCGTTGTCGGCGGCGTCCTGCGCTTCGAGGGGGCGGTCACGCGGATCCTGCACGGCCAGCGCACTCGCGATGATGAGGACTTCGCGCAGCGACTGCTGGTCGCGCGCCGCCAGAATCATGCGGCCCACGCGGGGATCGAGCGGCAGACGCGCCAGTTCGCGCCCAAGCGGGGTGAGCTGGTTGGTGTCGTCGACCGCACCGAGTTCGCCCAACAGTTGATAGCCGTCGGCGACGGCGCGGCCGGGCGGCGGTTCGATGAACGGGAATTCCTCGACCTTGGCGAGCCGCAGCGACTGCATGCGCAGAATCACGGCGGCGAGCGACGAGCGCAGGATTTCCGGGTCCGTGAAGCGCACGCGCGCCTGGAAGTCGGCTTCGTCGTACAGGCGAATACACACGCCGTCGGCCACGCGACCGCAGCGACCGGCGCGCTGGTTGGCGGCGGCCTGCGAGATCGGCTCGATCTGCAGTTGTTCAACCTTGTTGCGGTACGAGTATCGCTTGACGCGCGCGGTGCCGGCATCGACCACGTAGCGAACACCGGGCACCGTGAGCGAGGTTTCCGCCACGTTGGTGGCCAGCACGATACGGCGCGCATTGGACGGTTTGAACACGCGCTCCTGCTCGGGGCCCGAGAGGCGCGCGAAGAGCGGCAGAATTTCGGTGTGCGGCGGATGATGCTTGCGCAGCGACTCGGCCGCCTCGCGGATTTCGCGCTCGCCGGGCAGGAAGACGAGCACGTCGCCGGCGCCTTCGCGGCAGAGTTCGTCGACGGCGTCGACGATCCCGTCCATCAGGTCCCGCTCGCGGTCGCGCGCGGTGGCGCGGCTGCCTTCGCGCCCCAGCGCGTTCGCGATGCGCGCATCGTCCTGAATCGGCCGGTAGCGCACTTCCACGGGGTACAGGCGCCCGCTCACTTCGATGACCGGCGCAGGGCGCAGGTGGTCGCCCTCGCCCGTGCCGAAATGGCGGGCGAAGCGATCGGCGTCGATGGTGGCCGATGTGATGATCACTTTCAGGTCGGGGCGACGCGGCAGCAACTGCTTGAGGTAGCCGAGCAGAAAGTCGATGTTCAGGCTGCGCTCGTGCGCCTCGTCAATGATGAGGGTGTCGTACGCGCGCAACAGCGGATCGGTCTGCGTCTCGGCGAGCAGAATACCGTCGGTCATCAGTTTGACGGACGCGCCATGGGACAAGGTGTCGTTGAAACGCACCTTGAAGCCGACGATGTCGCCAAGCGGGGTGTTCAGTTCGTCGGCAATGCGGCGCGCGGTGGCCGACGCGGCGATCCGGCGCGGTTGGGTGTGGCCGATCAGGCCGGTGCCGCCCGCGCCGAGCCCGCGCCCGAGCGCGAGGCAGATTTTGGGGAGCTGAGTGGTCTTGCCCGAGCCGGTCTCGCCGCTCACGATGACGACCTGATGGCCGGCGATGGCGCGTGCAATTTCTTCGCGACGGCCGGAGACGGGCAGCGCCTCGGGAAAGACGATGTCGGGAAGCGGATTGGCGGAGGCCTGGCGCGCCGCGAGGCGTTCGGCGTCGCGCGCGGCGCGCTCGGCCGGCGTGGTGCGGCGCCCCCCTGCCGAGTTCGGGCTGCCGGCCTGTGCCGCGCTCGCGGGTTTGGGCGGTCTGGCGGGCTTTTGGGTCGACGCGGTGACCGTGGGTTGGGCGCGCGTATGCCCCGGAGCCATCACTTTCGGCTTCGGGGGCGGAGATTGTCGATTTCGTTCATCACTTGCCATGGGCGCGCATTATATAATCTGCGGATGTTTGCGCACGTACACTCATGCTGACCGAACCCGACCCCGCCCTACAAGACGAAGAGACCGCCCACCAAGCCCAGTTCGTGGACTGGTTGCGATCGGTCGCCCCTTATATCCATGCGTTCCGCGACAAGACCTTCGTGGTCGCCTTCGGTGGCGAACTCGTCGCGGCCGGCGGGCTCGACACCCTGATTCAGGATGTCGCGCTGCTGTGCGCGATGGGCATGCATATCGTGCTGGTGCACGGCTCGCGACCGCAGGTCGAGGAGCAGATGCGCCTGCGACATATCGAGTCGCACTTCGCCCAGCAGTTGCGCATTACCGACGCGGCCGCGCTCGAAGCGGTGAAGGAAGCGGCCGGGGAACTGCGGCTGGACATCGAAGCGTCGATCAGCCAGGGGCTGCCGAACACGCCGATGGGCAATGCGCGCATCAGCGTCGTGTCGGGCAACTTCGTCACGGGGCGCCCGGTGGGCATCGTGGACGGCGTGGATTTCCAGCACACCGGCGTGGTCCGCAAGGTCGATGCCGAGTCGATTCGCCTGTCGTTGGCGAGCGGCAAGATCGTGCTGCTTTCCCCGCTGGGCTTCTCGCCGACCGGTCAGTCGTTCAATCTGACGATGGAAGATGTGGCGTCGTCGGCGGCCATCGCGCTGCGTGCCGACAAGCTGATTTTCATCACGGAAACGCCCGGCGTTATCAACGAGTATAACGAGTTGCAGCACGAACTGACACTCGAAGACGCCCAGCGCCTGCAGTCGCAAGGCACGCTCGACCGGGATTCGGCGTTCTATCTCAAGTACGCGACGCGCGCCTGCCGGGCGGGTGTCGGCCGCGCCCACATCGTGCCCTTCGCGCTCGACGGCAGCATGCTGCTCGAACTGTTCTCGCACGATGGCGTGGGCACCATGATCTCGTATGAGAACCTGGAGAGCCTGCGCGAAGCGACGATCGACGACGTCGGCGGCATTCTGCAGCTCATCGAACCGCTGGAGGCAGACGGCACGCTGGTGCGACGCGGTCGCAACCAGCTGGAGCGTGACATCGATCATTTCTCGGTCATCGAGCACGATGGGCGCCTGTTCGGCTGCGCGGCACTCTATTCGTATCCGATGGAACGCATCGGCGAGATGGCCTGCCTGACCGTCGACCCGGAAGCTCAAGGCTCCGGGGACGGCGAACGCCTGCTCAAACACGTCGAGCAACGCGCCCGTGCCCGCGGTCTGGATCGCCTGTTCGTCCTCACCACGCGCACCGAGCACTGGTTCCTCAAGCGCGGCTTCGTCAAGGCCGGCGTCGACGACCTTCCCGCCGACCGCCGCCGCCTGTATAACTGGCAACGCCGCTCGCTCGTGCTCATCAAGAAGCTGTAACGAAGGTCAGGCAGGCAGCGCACACCCAAGCCCCCCCCTTGTGTCTCCCGCCCCTGCCCCCATCTACCGCTCTCGGCCGCTGCACTCTTTTTCGTCGCACGTCGATTCCCCTCTCGGGGACCGACTCATGCGCCCAACATTCATTCACGCCCCAATCAGATCACGAAGGAGTTCCCCATGGCTCGCATGATTCAATGCGTCAAACTCGGCAAAGAAGCCGAAGGTCTCGATTTCCCCCCCATGCCCGGCGAACTTGGCAAACGCCTCTGGGAAAGCGTCTCGAAAGAAGCCTGGGCCGGATGGCTCAAGCAACAAACCATGCTGATCAACGAGAACCGCCTGAATATGGCCGATCCGCGCGCCCGCCAATACCTCGCCAAGCAAACCGAAAAGTATTTCTTCGGGGACGGCGCCGATGTCGCTCAAGGCTATGTGCCGCCGCCCTCTGAGTAAACACCTCCCCCCCGACGGATCGGGGCCCCTTTCCGCCGCTCAGACATAAACCCAACTCGCTGCAGAAAGGGGCCCCGATCCGTCCCCGCATACGCCCTATGGCGCCATGCCACCGGCGGCGGGAAACAGGCAGGCGTTCGGGTCGTAGGCCCTTTTTGTCTCGATTGGAATCTGCTGGATGCGATGGTCAGGCAGGCGTCGTGCCACCCACGGCCGCCTTCTTGCCCGTCGAACCCGCTCCGCAGTGATGGCAGAAATGCGCGAACGCGTTTTTGCGCGCGTCGCACTCACTACATTGGTCGAATAGGCAAATGCCACAGTGCACGCAGTAGTCGCGATTCGGATCGTCCAGTTTCACCGGACGCTCACACCCCGGACACACCGACTTCGCCAACCGCGCCTGCGCCAAATCGTACGACAACGTCTTGCGACGCTCTTCGTCCGGCAACTGCTCCTCCGCCCTCTGCCTCGCCAGATATCGCTGCAACGACACGATGGCGTAACGACCAATCATCACCGTGAGCACGATGCCAACCAGATACCGTACGTATCCACCATAGTCCGGCAAATACGGCACCAACTCTACGAAGAACGCAAACAGCGCGAAGAAGATGAAGCCCCACACGAATGGCCACCACGTGCTCTTGCGCTGACGCACAAAGAACCATCCCGCCACCACCAGTAACGGCAGCGTGAGCGCCAGCCGAATGCCAAACACCTTCAAATCCTGCGCGCGCTGGATCGCCGCAAGCTTTTCTCCCGCCGCCGTGTTCAGCGCATAACGCACCGTGCGCGCCGACTGCACCGCGCGCTGAGCATCCAGCTGTTTTGCCTCCAGGGCATCGACTTGCGTCTGCACATCGCGCTGCGCCGCCTTCAACGCGTCGAGCGCCTGCGTGCGCGCAACCAGTTCCATATCCTGACTGGCCTGCGCCGTCGCCGTGCGCGTAGCCACCCAATCGTTGAACGACTCTCGCGCACTGCGATACGCCGTACTCCGCGCCTTGAGCTGCAAACGCGCCGTCTCCAACCGGCTCTCGATATCTTCGAGCTGGGTCTGCGCCTGCTTGATGGCGGCGTCCGCACTCGCCGCCTGCCCGCGATCAACGAACGAGTCGAGCGTCGGCGCAGGCGCTACGCCCGGCAATTTGTCGACGACGAGCCCGCCCAGGCCAATGAGGAACGCCGCAAACAATACGGCGATCAGCCACAGGCCACGGCGGAACCAGGTTTCGGGAAGACGACGCGATCCAGCCATCCTGCCCTCCCGGGATCAGTTTTGGTAGTCGAGCGTGCGCACGCCTTGCGGCGTACCCATGAGCGTGATGTCCGCGCCGCGCTGTGCGAAGAGCCCTACGGTCACGACGCCCGGAATCTGGTTGACCTGCGTCTCGAACGCCACCGGGTCGAGGATCTGCAAACCGTGGACGTCGAGAATCGCACACCCGTTGTCGGTCATGTACGGGCTACCGTCGGCACGCACCCGCGCCTGCGGCTTGCCACCCAGTGCCGCCAGCGCCCGGGCAACGCTCGCCTGCGCCATCGGGATCACTTCGACCGGCAGCGGAAAGACGCCAAGCACGGCAACTTCCTTGGACGCGTCGACGACGCACACGAATTCCTTCGCCACCGAGGCGACGATCTTCTCGCGCGTAAGCGCCCCGCCACCGCCCTTGATCATGTGGCCAAGCGCGTTGATCTCGTCGGCACCGTCAACATAAACGGGCAGGCTGTCGATCTGGTTGAGGTCGAAGACTTCAATGCCATGTTTGCGCAGACGCTCGGTGCTGGCCTCGGAACTGGAGACGGCACCGCGATAGCGGCCCTTGTGAGCGGCGAGCGCGTCGATGAAGCAGTTCGCGGTGGACCCGGTGCCCACGCCGATCACGCTGCCCTCGGGCACGTGCTGGTTCACATAGTCGGCGGCTGCCTGGCCGACCAAGCGCTTGAGTTCGTCCTGGGTCATGGGGATTTCCGGCAAAGTTTGGTAAAGTCGGAAGTTTACCGGAGTCAGGCGGGCCGCGCCGTTTTTCATCGCCCGGTCGCATCCCGGACTTCATGTCACGCAGTGCATTTCTCGCAAGGCCGCTCTCATGAATCAGCTCGACCAGCTCAAACGCCATACGATCGTTGTCGCCGACACCGGCGACTTCCAGGCGATGGACGCCTACAAGCCGCAAGACGCCACGACCAACCCGTCGCTGATTCTCGGTGCCGTCCAGAAGGACGCCTACCGCCCGATGCTCACCCGCATCGTCAGTGAACACCGCGCGGAATCCACCGCGGAGATCATCGACCGCCTGCTGATTGCCTTCGGGCGGGAAATTCTGGACATCGTGCCGGGCCGTGTGTCGACGGAAGTGGACGCGCGACTGTCGTTCGACACGGCCGGCACGGTGGTCCGTGCGCGCAAGCTCATCGCCATGTATGAGGCGCAAGGCATCGAGCGCGACCGCGTGCTCATCAAGATTGCTTCGACGTGGGAAGGCATTCGTGCAGCCGAGATTCTCGAGCGCGACGGAATTCGCTGCAACATGACGCTGCTGTTTTCGCTGGTGCAAGCGGCGGCCTGCGCCGAGGCTGGCGCCCGGCTGATTTCCCCGTTTGTCGGCCGGATCTACGATTGGTACAAGAAGTCGGCGGGTGCGAACTGGGTCGAGGCGGACAACGCGGGAGAAAACGATCCGGGCGTGCGCTCGGTGGCCGCCATCTATCGCTATTACAAGCACTTCGGCCATGACACGGAAGTCATGGGCGCGAGCTTCCGCTCGACCGGGCAGATCCTGGCATTGGCAGGCTGCGATCTGCTGACGATCAGCCCCGCCCTGCTCGAACAACTCCGCACGACACAGAGCGAAGTCCATCGCCAGCTCGACGCGAAGGACGCCCGCGCCGCAAACATCGATCGCGTGAAAACGGATGAGCCATCGTTCCGCTTTGCGCTGAACGACGATGCCATGGCGACCGAAAAACTCGCGGAAGGGATCCGCGCGTTTGCCGCCGATGCGATCAAGCTCGAAGCGCTGATCGACGCGGCACGCTAAACGAACCCCGCGACGTGCCCGGCAATCTTGCGCCGGGCGTCGTTGGCTGGGCTTCGCGCCGCTGACCTCACGTCCTTGACGTCATCCCCTCGGCGTGAAGTCGCTCACTTCACGTTTGTCACTTCGCGCCTTTGGCCGCCACTGCGCGCTGGCGTACCGCTTCGTACAGGCAGACGGCGCTCGCTACCGAGACGTTCAGGCTTTCGCAGCCGCCCGCCATCGGAATACTCATCAGCTCGTCGCAGTGCTCGCGCACCAGTCGGCGCATGCCCTCGCCTTCCGCACCCATGACAATCGCCATCGGCCCGGTGAGCTTGGTGCGGTAGATGTCGGCAGGGGCGTCGTCGGAGGTGCCGACCACCCAGATACCACGCTCCTGCAATTCCCGAAGCGTGCGCGAGAGGTTCGTCACCATGATGTAAGGCACGGTTTCCGCCGCACCGCTGGCCACCTTGGCGGCGGTCGCATTCAGGCCGACGGCGCGGTCTTTCGGTGCGATCACCGCGTGCGCCCCGGCCCCGTCGGCGACACGCAGGCACGCGCCGAGGTTATGCGGATCGGTCACGCCGTCGAGCACCAGCAGCAGCGGTGGTCCGGAGATGCCGTCGAGCAATTCGTCGAGGTTCAGCGCCAGCGACACTTCCTGAGCACGCGCGACCACGCCTTGATGGCGCGACGAACCGGCCATGCCGTCCAGGCGCTTGCCGTCGGCCTGAATGACCTTGATCTTCACGCCCGGGGCGCCCTTGAGCGACTCCACGTGCTTCAGGAAGTCCGTCATGCGGCGATCGCGCCGGCTCGGATCGTAGTAAATCTCTTCGACGCTACCGGCATCGTGGCGCAGACGCGCCGTCACGGCATGAAAGCCGAACAGCAGTTTCAATTGACTCATTTCCCATCCTCAAAATAGCGTGTGCCGGCACGGCCGCCGACAACGGGCGCCGCACAAAGCACGACGGCGGCGGAGCCCGCATGGGCCACCGCCGCCGCAATCCATCGCGGACCCCTGTTGCCGGTCACCGCCGGCACAAGGCGCCCATCTTACTGCAAACCCTCCGCCGCGCTGCGCGAATCAACGACGCGGTTTTTTCGCCGGACCTCCCGAACGCTTGGCCGGCGCCTTGCCGCCACCGGGCTTGGCGGGCGACGTCGCCCCTCGCTCTCCTCTCGCGACATTCACTTTCACGGGCTTCGGCTTGGCGGGATGCTTGCCTGCCGGGGCCAGTTGCACGCCGTTGAGCAACGCGCCGCCCTTGGGCATCTGGCGGATGCCCGGCCGCGCAGCGGCAGAACCCGGCGAACCCGCCGAACCGGCCAGTCCGGGTGCACCGGCGGCGGGGGCCGGTACCGGTGCGCCGCCGCGCTCGGCGCGACCCGACGGTTTCGCCAGCGTGCGAGCGTTGACCTCGCGTACGAGACGGAAGTCGATCTTGCGCGCGTCCAGGTCCACACGGCTCACCTGCACGCGAACGCGGTCGGTCAATCGATAGCGGATGCCGGTGCGTTCGCCGCGCAGTTCGTGTCGCACTTCGTCGAACTGGAAGTAATCGCTTCCCAGCTCCGTGACATGCACGAGGCCTTCGATAAAGAGATCGTCGAGCTGCACGAAGATGCCGAACGAGGTGACGGCGCTGACCGTGCCGCCGTATTCCTCGCCGAGCTTGTCGCGCATGAAGTAGCACTTGAGCCACGCTTCGACGTCGCGCGAGGCTTCGTCGGCGCGCCGCTCATTCGCCGAGCAATGCAGGCCCAGCTCGTCCCATATGGCATCGTGCTTCTTGGTGCCTGCGGCCTTCTTGGCTTTCCCGGCGGCGGAGTCGTCAGCCTTCTGAAGCTTGCGCGCGTGCGGCGACAGGCCGGTCGTCATTTCCACACCCGGCGGGACTTCTGGCTCGTACTTCTTGCCCGCCAGAATCGCCTTGATGGCACGGTGCGTGAGCAGGTCCGGGTAGCGGCGAATCGGGCTGGTGAAGTGCGCGTAGGCGGGATACGCCAGACCGAAGTGGCCGATGTTGTCCGGACTGTAGACGGCCTGCTGCATCGAGCGCAGGAGCATCGTCTGGAGCATGGGTGCGTCGGGGCGCGACTCGATCTGCGTCATCAGGTCCGCGTAATCGGACGTTGCAGGCTCGTCGCCACCGCCGAGCGACAGCCCAAGCGTCTTGAGGAACGTGCGCAGCACCTGGAGTCGTTCGCCCGACGGACCGGCGTGAATCCGGTACAGGCCCGCCTGCTTGTGACGCTTGAGCAGGTCGGCGGCGCACACGTTGGCCGTGAGCATGCATTCCTCGATGAGACGGTGAGCATCGTTGCGCGTGCGCGGCAGGATCTGTTCGATCTTGCCTTGCGCGTTGCAGACGATATACGTCTCGGTCGAATCGAATTCAATGGCCCCACGCGTCTTGCGCGCTTTCGCGAGCACTTTGTACAGCTCGTACAGGTTCTGCAGATGCGGCAGCAGCGCAGCGCGGCGTTGGGCTTCGGGGCCTTTGGTGTTGCCGAGAACAGCGGCCACTTCGGTATAGGTCAGGCGTGCGGCCGAGTGGATCACGGCCGGATAGAACTGATAGGCCTTGACTTCGCCGTTCGGGGCGACGAGGGCGTCGCACACGAGGACACAGCGATCCACGTCGGGATTGAGCGAGCACAAGCCGTTTGAGAGCTTTTCCGGCAGCATCGGAATGACGCGTCGCGGGAAGTAGACCGATGTGCTGCGCGTCAGGGCGTCCGCGTCGAGGGGGCCGCCGGGAGTCACATAATGCGAGACGTCGGCAATGGCGACGATCAGGCGGAAGCCATCGCTGCGGCCGACCTTGGCCGGCTCGCAGTACACGGCATCGTCGAAGTCGCGCGCATCTTCTCCGTCGATGGTGACGAGCGGCACGTCGCGCAGATCGATGCGGTGACGCAGATCAGGCGCACGCACTTCATCGGGCAGCGCCCCGGCGGCGGCGAGCGCTTCGGCGGAGAACTGGTGGGGCACGCCGTACTTGCGCACGGCGATTTCGATTTCCATGCCGGGGTCGTCGATGTCGCCAAGGACTTCCGAGACGCGGCCGATGGGCTGGCTATAGCGGCTGGGGTAATCGGTGAGTTCGACGGACACGACCTGGCCGACCTTGGCCTTGCCCTGGGCGCGCGGCGGGATCAGGATGTCATGGCCGATGCGCTTGTCTTCCGGGGCGACGACCATCACGCCGTTTTCGTTGAGCAGGCGACCGATAACGTGCGTGTTGGCACGGCTCACCACTTCGACGATATGCCCTTCCGGACGGCCTCGGCGATCGTAGCCGGCAACGCGCAGAAGGACGCGGTCGTTGTGCATGACCTTCTTCATCTCTTCGCTGGGAAGGAAGAGGTCGTCGCCGCCCTCGTCGCGCACGGCGAAGCCGTAGCCGTCGCGGTGACCGATGACACGGCCGGCGATGAAGTTCGAGGGGTGGGTCAGTTGATAGTAGCCGCGGCGGTCGAGGCGAATCTGGTCATCGCGCTCCATGGCGGCGAGGCGCTTGAAGAAGCCTTCGCGCTCCTGCTTTTTGATCGCCAGGGCTTCGGCGATATCGTTGGCGGACAGCGCGGCATCGGCGGTGCGCAGGACACCGAGGATTTCTTCGCGGCTCGGAATCGGATAGGGATATTTGCTCAAAGGTCGGTAGCGTTGCTGTGCCGGTTGAGTCCGGCCGAGGGGCGCATCTGGCGCCCGACGGTCCGTGGTGTTGTGCGTTGCGCGAAAACGCGGGGTCGCACAGTCAGGGACAATCATACGGCAAACCTCGCGAAAACTGCCACCTATGCGGAATTTGAGCGTGGGCTTGCAGGCGGGTGAGAAAAAAGAAAAATTATTCCGCTCAAGTGTTGACAGTGCCGCACGGCATACGCATAATCTCACTTCTTCGCAGCAAGCAAGCAGTCAGCGAGCTGTCGAGGCCCAGATGGCGGAATTGGTAGACGCACTAGTTTCAGGTACTAGCGGGTAACACCGTGGAGGTTCGAGTCCTCTTCTGGGCACCAAAAATTCAAGAAAGCCGATGATCGAAAGATCATCGGCTTTTTTCATGCGCGCTTGCCCACCGCCCCCCCCTCCCTCCCCGACCGTCGACGCCAGTACAGCGCACTGCCAACCATCGACGCCGATCGACCGGGGAGCGGGCCCGATGTCCGTGACCGCGCACGCGATTCGCAATGGGTGTCGCGCGCGTCACGCCACAGATGCTCTGCGCAGACGCCGAGCGAAATCGGTAGAATTTGCCTCATAAAAAATTGAATATTGCTCAACGACCACTTAACGTGTTGGGCGTGCCGCGCGTGCTGCGCGTATTCGGTTTCGGTTGCTTGATACTTGTTGGGAATGACATGCCTGCCTTCACTCGCGGTGAGCTTGCCGATTTGAACGTCTTTGTCACGATCTGCCGCCGGCAGAGTTTTCGGGAGGCCGCCACCGAACTGGGTGTAACGACCTCGGCCCTGAGTCACGCGATGCGCAATCTGGAAGCGCGCCTGGGCGTGAAGTTGCTGAACCGCACGAGTCGCTCCGTGTCGCCGACGGCCGCGGGTGCCGCACTGGCGAAGGAGTTGGAACAGGGCCTCGAGCAGATTGCATCGGCCATTGATGCATTGGACCGATACCGCGCGTCGCCGGCCGGGCGTTTGCGACTGAACGTGCCGCGCGATGCGGCGCGGTTGCTGCTGGATCCGATTCTGCCGCGATTCGTGGCGGCGTATCCGGACATCGAATTGGATGTCACAGTAGACGACCGGATGCTCGACATCGTGGCGGAAGGTTTCGATGCCGGCATGCGGTATGGCGATACGGTGCCGGGCGACATGATCGCGACACCGCTCACGCCCACGCTGAAGTGGATCGTGGTTGGGTCGCCCGCCTACCTCGCGCGACAGGGTCGACCAAAGGTGCCGCAGGATCTGATGTCGCACAATTGCATCCGGATGCGCTTGGGCGACAACACGCTCTATAAGTGGGAGCTGGGCAACGGGCCGACGGCGATCGAACTTGATGTACCGGGGGCGCTGAGCATCAACGAGAGCGACGGCGTGATTGCGGCGGCAACGGGCGGCCTGGGGTTGGCCTACGTGTTGGAGCGAAACGTGTCGCAGGCACTGTCCAACGGCACGCTCGAAGCCGTGTTGATGGACTGGGCCGTCGACGGGCCGCCGTTGTCGATGTATTACCCGAGCCGACGTCAAACGCTGCCGGGTTTGCGCCATTTGATCGACATGATTCGGTCGGAGCATATGGGCCGCGCCGCGTAACGTGGCGGTGCACCCGATTGGGTAGGCCGGCGACCGTGGCCTATCAATTTTTGCCGCAAACCGCTTGACAGCATGTGAGCCTCTCGGCATAATCTTGCTTCTTCGTAGCGAGCTAGCAGTAAGCGAGCTGACGAAGCCCAGATGGCGGAATTGGTAGACGCACTAGTTTCAGGTACTAGCGGGTAACACCGTGGAGGTTCGAGTCCTCTTCTGGGCACCAAAAATTTTAAGAAAGCCGATGATCGAAAGATCATCGGCTTTTTTCATGCATGCCTGGACGGAGAACGCATCATCGAGCTAGATCGTTTACTGCAATCGCAGGGCTTCGGCAGTCGCAAGATGTGCCGCAAGCTCATCTTCACCGGTGCTTTTGCCATCAACGGCGTGGTGCACGACAATCCGCGCGAGTCGCTGGACCCGCGAGGTCTGCATTTCACGCTCGACGGCGAGCCGTGGGAATATCGCGAACACGTCTACGTGCTGCTCAACAAGCCGCAAGGCTATGAGTGTTCCACGAGTCCGACGCATCACGAAGGCGTGCATTCGCTACTCCCCTTGCCGATGGCCGTGCGCGGCGTGCAGCCGGCCGGTCGCCTCGACCAGGATACGACTGGCATGCTGCTGCTCTCCGACGACGGCCCTTTCCTGCATGCCATGATGTCGCCGCGTCGCCACGTGCCCAAGCGGTATGTGGCCACGACCAAGCATCCAGTCACCGATGACATGTTGCAGGCCTTGCGCGACGGCGTATTGCTGCGCGACGAATCGGAGCCTCTCGCCGCAACGGATGTCATGCGTGCCTCGTCTCACGAGATCGCCATGACGATCACGCAAGGCAAATACCATCAGGTCAAACGGATGGTCGCCGCCGCAGGCAATCGGGTGGAGGGGTTGGTCAGAATCGCCATCGGCGGTCTGCCGATGGGCAATCTCGCACTGGGCGAATGGCGCTATCTCGCGCCGGAAGAACTGTTGTCGCTACCGTACGAAGTGCCCGCCTCCGGCAAATGAGGGCCACGCGTTGACGTTGGCGGCCACGTCGGAGGCGGCGTCGGATGCGACGATAGCGGTGAACCGACCCTCTCGGGTCGGACGTGTCAGCTCTGCCGGCCTTCGAGCATGAATTGCGCGCCCTTGTCCTGGCCGAGCGTCTTGACGAGATACGGCAACGTCGTCTTGAGGGTGTCCTGCAGCATGTACGGCGGATTCACGATGAACATGCCGCTACCGTGCAGGCCCATACCGCCCGGCACCGGATTGCACACGGTCAGCGACGCATTCACCCAGTTCTTGATCGGCTGCCCGTTGATCGTGAGCCGCTTCATGCGCTCCGGCAACTGCGCTGCCTCACGACGCTGCACCAGCGGATACCACACGGCATACATGCCCGTCGGAAAGCGGTCGAGGCCCTCCTGCACGGTCTGCGTTGCACGCGTGTAATCGCGCTTGTCTTCGTACGACGGATCGATCAGCGTGAACGCCCGGCGCGACGCCGGCGGCAGAATCGTCTTGAGCCCCGCAAACCCGTCGGCACCAAAAATCATCGTACGACGCGCCACTTCCCGACCCTGCGCCTCGAAGTTTTCGCGAAGCACGTCCTGCTCGGTCGGATGCATCTCGAACAAACGCAGCCGATCGCGATCCCCAAGCAGTTGCAGGGCAAAGAACGGCGAGCCCGGGTAATAGCGCAGCTTGCCGTCCGGATTGAATTCGCGCACCAACGTGACGTAGTCCGCGAGCGGCGGCGGCAGATCGTCACGCGTCCAGAGACGGCCGATACCGGTCTCGAACTCACCGGTCTTGTCGGCCCATTTGCCATCGAGCGCGTAACCGCCTGCGCCGGCATGCGTGTCGATGTACCAGAACGCCACGTCCTTCTGGCGCATGTAATCGATGCATTCAACGGCGATAAAGTGTTTCAGTACGTCGGCGTGATTGCCGGCGTGAAAGGCGTGGCGGTAGCTGAACATTAGGCAGATCCTGATTCGTCAGGCGCGATTGTAGCCGACGACGCGCCCACACGGCGTTTCCGGACTTGCACGATGGCGCTTTGATTCGACGCCAACGCCTTCGCTTTCACTGCCTTGTGACGCGGACAGGCGACAAGATGATCGTTCACCAGACCCGCCGCCTGCATGAACGAATAGCAGATCGTTGAGCCTACGAAGGTAAATCCCGCCTTCTTCAACGCCTTGCTCATCGCATCGGAGACGGCGGTGCTCGCCGGCACCTCGCCAAGCGCTGTCCAGCGATTCTGCAACGGTTCGCCGCCGACAAACTGCCAGACAAAGTCGCTAAAACGCGTACCCGCGGCCTCCATCGCCAGATAGGCCCTCGCCCCCTTGATCACGCCGGCGATCTTGAGACGGTTGCGCACGATCCCGGCATCCGCCAGCAAGCGAGCCTCGTCCTCTGGCCCGAACGCCGCAATCCGCACCGGATCGAAGCGATCGAACGCCAGTCGGTAGTTGTCGCGCTTCTTAAGGATGGTGGACCAGGAGAGTCCCGCCTGCGCGCCTTCGAGCATCAACAGCTCGAACAACGCGCGCGAATCTCGCAGCGGCACCCCCCACTCTTCGTCGTGATACTGACGATACTGCTCGAAGCCATCGCTCCACGGACATCGTTCCATTGGTCTCTCGATAGTTGCGTCCGCGCGCAAGTGGCGCGGACATGTGCAGACGAATGGGACAAGTGTGCCAGCAATCGCGCGCGAAGCGAACCGCACAGCCCATGCCACGCATGACTTTGCGCCGACGGACTATGCCAAGACAGAATTTTCCGGGTCGAACGCCGGACATCCGTCACCCTGAGCGATAGACAGGAAGGCCATCCGCCACGCGCTCAGTCGAGCCAGCGCGTGTCGTAGGCGTGCACTTCCTGCGTCTGTTCGCCCAGGCCATCGATGCCCAGGTGCATCACGTCGCCCGGCTTGAGGAACACCGGCGGCTTCTGCCCCAGGCCGACGCCTGGCGGCGTGCCGGTCGTGACGAGATCGCCTGGCTTGAGCGTGGCGAACTGGCTCATGTAATGCACGAGATACGCCACGCTGAAGATCATCTTCGACGTGTGGCCCGTCTGACGGCGTACACCGTTCACGTCGAGCCACAGGCCCAGTTGTTGCGGATCGCGAATCTCGTCGGTCGTCACGAGCCACGGTCCGACCGGACCGAACGTGTCGAAACCCTTGCCCTTGTCCCACGTACCGCCGCGCTCGATCTGGAACTCGCGCTCGGAGACGTCGTTCACGAGGCAATAGCCCGCTACGTAGTCGAGCGCGTTCTCCAGCGGCACATAGCGTGCCGTCTTGCCGATCACGAAGCCCAGCTCGACCTCCCAATCGCCCTTGACGGCGTTCTTGGGCAGCACCACGGCGTCGTTCGGGCCGTTCAGGCAGTTCTCCCACTTGGTGAAGAGCACCGGCTCGGACGGCGCGTCCAAACCCGCTTCCGCCGCGTGGTCGCTGTAGTTCAGGCCGACGGCCAGGAACTTGCCCAACCCCGAGAACGGCACGCCCAAACGCCCCGGCGATTTCACCACCGGCAACGTCGCCGGATCCAGCGCGCGCAATGCCGCCAGCCCCTGCGGACTCAACGTCTCGGGCGTAATGTCGGCCAGCACTCCGGAGAGGTCTCGCACATTGCCGTCGCCATCGAGCAGGCCCGGCTTTTCCTGCCCCTTCGGGCCGAAACGCAGCAGTTTCAAAACAGTTCTCCTTGTGCCGCGACAGAAGTGAGCAACACGGTTACCCGTCGACAGCTTGGTGGTAAGACGAATGCACGAGACACTACGCCGGTCGCCCCCAACGCGTCAATGACGGCGAGGCTCGCAACGTGGCGTGTCAATGGCGTCTGTTGTCGGGGTGTCACTTTTCTGAGACCATGGCTCGCCGCCCCGACGTTCTCACCGAGGCAAGGTTCCCGCCGTCGCTGGATCTGTTGTCCCTCGCGCCCTATCCGTTCCCCGAATTCTGGAGTCTCCGACGATGTCCTCCTCAAAGACCGCCATGCTGAGCCACTGGACCATGTACACGCCGATCGTGGCCCTTGTCGTGCTCGGCCTCGCCGGGCTCCTACCTTACGGCGCCTCGCTGGCGGTGTGTGCCGCCGCCCTGGCCGGCGCCGTATTCTCCGCCGTGCACCACGCCGAAACGGTCGCCCACAAGGTCGGCGAGCCGTTCGGCACTCTGGTGCTGGCCGTGGCCGTCACCATCATCGAAGTGGCCCTGATCGTCTCGGTGATGCTCTCGGGAGGACCGGACAAGGCGGGATTGGCACGCGACACGGTCTTCGCGGCCATCATGATCGTCTCGACCGGGATCGTCGGGCTGTGCCTGCTCTTCGGCGGCGTGCGTCATCACACGCAGGGCTTTCATGTCGAAGGCGCGAGTGCCGCGCTCGCGGTGCTGTGCGCGCTGTCGGTGCTCACACTGGTGCTGCCGAACTACACGAGCTCGGTACTGGGCCCGGGACTCACGGCGTCGCAACTGGCCTTCGAGGGCATGATTTCGCTGGTGCTGTACATGGTGTTCGTATTCGTGCAGACGGTGAGCCATCGCGATTACTTCCTGTCCAAAGCGCCGAGTGAGGAAGTGCATGTGGCGCCGCCGTCGAGCCGCACGGCCGTGCTGAGCCTGGGGCTGCTGGTCGTGGCGTTGCTGGCCGTGGTCGGCCTGGCGAAAAAGCTTTCTCCCGCCGTCGAACAAGCGGTCGCCGACGCCGGCGCGCCGAAAGCGGTCGTCGGTATCGTGATTGCCGCGCTGGTATTGTTGCCGGAAGGACTGGCGGCCTTGCGCGCCGCACGTGCAAACAAGCTGCAGACGAGTCTGAATCTGGCGCTCGGTTCAGCGCTGGCGAGTATCGGGCTGACGATTCCGACCGTGGCGGCCGTCTCGCTCGTGCTCGATCAGCACATCGAATTGGGGCTTGCGCCGAAGGAGACCGTGCTGCTTGCCGTGACGCTGCTCGTTGGCGTGATCACGCTCGGCACCGGACGCACAACCGTGCTGCACGGCGCCGTCCATCTGGTGCTGTTCGCCGCCTTCCTGTTCCTGGCGATCGTTCCTTGACCCGCGGACGGGCCGAAGCGCTCGCCCGAAGTGGGCGTCGGGGGGACGTTTGATTGTCCAGCAGGTTGACGCGGTGGACGTGGCGTCGTCGCGTCAGCCGCGCACTCGACGCGCTCAGGCCTTGTCCGCGCCCTGCTTTGTCGCGTCGTTGCTGGTCGTGCCGGCGGCGTCGACGGCCGTCGCGTCTTCCGAAGCGGTGCCGAGCAACGCGCCCAGCAGCTTGCTGCCGGCGGCATTGCGCTTGTTTTGCGCGCCGACCTGCTTGCCGCCTTGCGGGCCGCGACGCACGCTGGCGTCGATCTTCAGGCCCTTGCGCTTCTGAATTTCAAATTTGGTCTGTGTCATGATGCGGTCCGTGGTGGCCTTGCCCCTCAGGCAGGCCGGGTGAAATTCAGGGGTTCAGAGATCGATGCCGAGGCTGCCGTCGGCGGCCAGCGTCTTCGCCATCGCATGAGCGGCTTCGAGCGCGTCGTTCGCCCAGCGATAGGCGTCAGGCGTGGTGTGGGTCAGCGGCGGGTCCAGCGTTTCGATGACGTCGTCCACGTCGCGCCAGCCGGTGAAATGCACCACTCCGTGGAATTGCCCGTCCGGCGCGGGCGACGTCTCCGCCCAATAGTAAAAGTCCTCCGCCGGCAGGCAACCTTCAAAACTCATGTCGATCCCGTGAAAAGGCGGCATCGTAGCACGTCGCACGGCGTGCGGCATACCGGCGCAAGGCAGTAGAATACTGCGACATAGCAACCCACGACTCTAGTTACCGACATCACGATGTTTACCGGAATTGTTCAAGGCACGGCGACGCTCTCGTCCATCGACGATCGCGACGGCATGCGCACCCTCGAGCTGGCGTTCCCCGACGGCTTCTGCGAAGACCTTACCCTGGGGGCCAGCGTCTCGGTCGACGGCGTTTGCCTGACGGTCACGCAATTGCTCTCGCCCACCAGCGCGTCGTTCGACGTGATTCTGCAGAGCCTGAACGTCACGACGCTCGGCGGCTTCGGCTCGGGCGCACGGGTCAACGTCGAGCGCGCCGCCAAGGATGGCGCCGAAATCGGTGGTCATCCACTCTCGGGCCATATCGACTTCTCGACTGACATTCTCAGCGTGCGCACGTCTGACACGAATCGCGTTCTGCGCATTGCGATTCCCGAAGCGTTCCGCAAGTATGTCTTCGCGAAGGGATATATCGCGATCAACGGCGCGAGCCTGACGGTCTCGGAGGTCAATCGACAGGAAGGCTGGTTCGAAGTGTGGCTGATTCCCGAGACGCGCCGCATGACGACGTTCGAAGACAAGCTCGCCGGCACACGCGTCAACATCGAGATCGAGCGGAGCACGCAGGTGGTGGTCGACACGGTGCGCGAAGCCGTGCAAGAGAGTCTCGGCCGTCTGCAACCAGTGCTGGAGGCGCTGCTCAAGGAAAAGGGCCTCTCGCTCGACGATTTCGTGTCGGTGCCGCAGTTGCCCGCCGGCGATGCCAGCGACAAACCGGCTTCCAAGGCCTGAGCCTGCCGAACAACACTGAAGGACATTCATGCAACTCGCCACCTGGAACGTCAATTCGCTCAAGGTTCGTCTCGGTCATGTGCAGGACTGGCTGCGCAGCAACCCGGTCGACGTTCTGTGCCTTCAGGAACTGAAGCTGACCGACGAGAACTTCCCGATTACCGAGATCGCTGCGCTCGGTTACACATCGCACTTCACCGGCCAGAAGACGTATAACGGCGTCGCAATGCTCGTCAACCACGCGAAAGTGGGAGAGGCGACCGATCTGGTCAAGAACCTGCCGAATTTTGCCGACGAGCAGCAACGGCTGATTACCGCGACCATCGGTGGCGTGCGTGTGGTCTGCGGTTACTTCCCGAACGGACAGGCCGTCGATTCGGACAAGTTCGTCTACAAGCTGAACTGGCTCGACGCACTCACTCACTGGCTCTCCGACGAATTGGAGCGCCACCCGCGACTCGCGCTGCTAGGTGACTACAACATCGCCCCCGAAGACCGCGACGTACACGATCCCGCGAAATGGGAAGGTCAGAATCTGGTGTCGCCGCAGGAGCGCCAGGCGTTCGCACGTCTGCAAGGACTCGGGCTGCGCGATACGTTCCGCATGTTCGATCAGCCCGAGAAGACGTTCAGCTGGTGGGACTATCGCATGGGCGCGTTCCGACGCAACGCGGGGCTACGCATCGACCACATTCTCGTCTCTTCCGCATTGGCTGAGCGCTGCACCGGGTGTGAGATCGACCGCGTACCCCGAACCTGGGAACAGCCGTCGGATCACACCCCTGTCATTGCCACCTTCAAGGACTGACGCGCGTCCTGACACGTCCTGGGCACTGCGCTCCGCGCTCTACGCCCACACCCTGCGAACGGCACCTGATTAAGGGGCCGTTTTTTCCATCGAAGGCTTTGCGGATCATTGGCCGCTGCGCGGATCCGTCAGGCGCGACTCATAGACAAAACAGCGAATCGCCGCCTTGTTTCGCGTATCCATCTGCGTGAACTCCAGGCCATAGGCCCACGTCCCATCGACCCGCGGACCTTCCGCGCTGCGAACCGCTGCCATACCGAGAATCGCGACGACATCGGCACCGATCGGCACACGGAACTGCAACGCGACGAGATGACAGCCTTCCGGCAGCGGCGCCTTCACCACGATTCCCGCGCCATCGGCGCTGATATCGCGCACCAGTACGAGCCACTCAGGTGTGTCCTGCGGGTCGGCAAGCATGCGGGTGAACGAGACACGCGACGTCTCGTCCAATGGCGACAGTCGCGCCACCAACCGCGTATCGACGCGAGGTGTACGACGCACGGGCGTCTCACGCACCTGCGAAGGACGCGAAAGCACCACATAGTCGAACGGCCCCTGATGCACGCTGTGTACATCGCAATTGAATTCGTACAGGTTGTCGCCCGGAAATGTCCAGAGCGCCAGCCGGTCGCCCGCCGTCACCGGTCGACGCGTGTCGCCCGAAGCGGGCGGCGTGATGATCAACATACCGTTGGGGGCGCGGCCGATCAGACGAGCGCGTACGCGCGGGTGCTCGGCGTCCGGCGAGACACGCACCTGTATCCACGCGCCGACCGGCAACGGCACCGGCAACCCCTGCAGGTATACCGCCGACGCGCCCGTGCCCAGCGGCGATGCGGAATTTGCGGCCTCCGTGCGCCCCGCCGCCTCGCCCGTTGTCGCCCCCTCGGGAAGCGGCCGGTGCGGCGCGAACGTGGTGAAGAGCCAGTCGAGATCGGCCTCGGACGGCAAACGCTCGCCCGCCGCCAGCAGCGGTGTGCCATCGGCGTCGAACAATGGCCAGGAGAGCGGAACGTGGGCGTCAAGCTCGCGACGATTCACTGCCACGAACCCCGGATAGCCTGACGCGATACCAGTCGAGTCCATGATGCCTGGGAGAGTATGAAACCCTTGATTGCCTGAAAACAGGGCGTTGACCTTCCCGCATCCCAGCGCACGGGGCCGCCGTTTGGGCACTCCCGCTTCGCAATGGCATCCGCAGCCAACACCCAACAAAAGTCGCCAACGGCCGGCACATGACTCGTCCGGCCGTCCGAAAAGCGTCACCGCGAAAGGAGACGTTTGGCGTGCAAGCACGTTTTACCACGAAAGACGCCATGCCCTGACGGTGAAACATCGGGCAAAAACCGGCTCATTCCTGATTAATCCCCTTCGATCCCGACGGGCGCACCGCCATTGCCCTCCCCTGAAAGCGTCCACCGACGAATCGCTGCCGCCTGGAGCGGTAGACGGATCGCCCAGAACCAAGGCAGCGTTTGACGGCACGCCTGCGCCAGCCGCGGCAGTTGTGCGATGTCCGGGCATGTCAGCCAGTCGGCCAGCCGCTCTGCCAGTCGTTCCACCGAACTCGTCTCGCCGGCCAGACATTCGCACAGCGCCAGCGCTTGCGGCAAGTTACGCGACGCGACGTCTCCTCGCAGGGTTTCGTTCAGGGCCGCGAGCGCATAGTCGCGATAAGCCCGCATCTCATCCGCCGGCCCCCCTTCGCTTGTCGGCGCCCCCGAGGCGCCTTTCTCGATCGACCACGGTCGGTGCCGTTCCGGTTGAGTCGCCAGCCAACTCAATCCGGCCACGACAGACACCCATCGAACGTGCCGCGCCATGCCGACGCTCAACGGCGGCTCGCCGGTGGGCATGACGAAGGGAATCTCGCGGAAAACATCTTCGATATCGGCATGCCCTGCCCGCCGCAACCGTACATGGTTCGGTGAGCTTGACGAACTGACCACGGCGTCGAGTCGGTCGGACGTACTCAATGGCGCCGGCACGGCCGGCATTGTCGCCGTGCTGACGGCCGAGTGCCGCGGATCCCACGCCCCGTGACATGCCGCATCGGCGCGGCTCGCTCCGCCCATGCCAAACCAACGTCCGACAAGCCGGACGAAGGGGTCGAGCGGACGCTCCACTGGCCAAAGCCCGGCAAGAAAGCCGAACGCCCTGAGCAGCCCCTGAAGTTGCGCCATGCTGCCTGGGACAAAATCGTCGGGCGACGCCGCATCGCGCGCGACGACCCGCGTACCGAGCCATCGCCAGCCCGGCAGCGTGTCAACGGCGCGGCCCCCCTCGCCCTCCGTCGCCGGATGACCCGTGCCCGCCCCCAGAACACTCGCCAGCAGGTGTCTTGGCAGACGCGCCGCGACCCCACCGTCTGCCCCAATCAGCACGACGTACGACGCATCGAACGCATCGACACCATCCGCCGAAAGCGCCACGTGCACCTGCGGCGGCAGCGCCTCGAACCACGCGGACCGCAGCGCCTGTGCACGCGTGCCGCCAATACCATCCACTCCTTCCCCGGCCCAGTAGAGGGTTTGGCACATTGCCCCGGCCAGCGGCCATACGGCCTGCGACGACGCGTTGCTGCAGCGCCGGTGCAACGCCGTCATGAGCGACGCCGTGCCCCATTCCGCCCGTGGCCGTAACCACCGCTCGTCCACCAGTTCGTGAACGGTGCGCTCGAGCCATTGCGCACGCAGTTCGGCAAAGCCGTCATGCTCGCCAATGCCTCCCACCTCAATGCCCGACACCAGCAAACGGCCGAGCCAGTCGCTGCGCTGCACGAACTCGGGCAGCCGCTCAAGCCGAGGCGCCCTCTCGCCTCCCTTGTCCAGGAGGCCGAGCGGGCGGGCGAGCGCGACCAGCAATTGCATGAAGACGCTCGCGCGCGCCGCGGGCTGATCGAGCGGAAACGTGATCAACGATTGCACGACGTCTTCGAGTTCGGACGGGGTCAGGTGACGCAGCCACGCAGCGTCCAGACGAACGCGGGCGCCCTGCCACTGCGTGCCGGCCAGATGGCAGCCGGCCCCGATGCGCACATGCTTCAGACTCGCGCCGCAGAACCGGGCGTGGCGCAAATCGCAGGCCTCGAAGGACGCGCCATTGAGCTTTGCCCCGCGCGCGTCCCACCCCGGGAATTCGCATTGGCGGAATTCGGCGCTCCGCAGATCGGCACCGATGGCTTGCCCGTCGCGCATGGCCACCGAAGTCCACCGCGAGCGTTTGGCCTTGGCGCCAACCCATTTGGCACCATGCGCGGTGCCCCCGGTAAAACACGCATCCTGCAATTTGGTCCGATGGAACGAGGCGCCATCGAGACGCCCCTGCGCAAAGTGCTGTCCCTGGCATCGCGCTGCGCTCAGGTCCGTGCCACGCATCACCGTGTGCCGAAACTTGGCGCATCGAAGATCGGCCGCCACGAGCCGCGCGCCACTCACGTCCGCCGCATGAAAGCAGGCCCCTCGCAAATCGGCCCCTTCGAAGTCGGCGTTGATCTGGTTCGAATACCCAAACCCCGCGTTCGCCAACGATGCCCCGGTCCACCATGCCCCACTGAACTGTCCGCCGCCAAACTGAGCACCCGGCGCGATCACCCCGCGCAAGTCGCCGTTCGGCATCGACAGATCAGGCAGCACAGCATTGCGCAGATCCGACAGCGTTAGCGCGACACTCAGTACGGCAACTGGCCATTCATGCATGGGCAAACGTGCGCAGGCCTGCACATCGGAAGACGCATCATCGGTCGACGACAGCCAGTGCCATCGGGGGACGACCGACGCCTGACCATCGGGTACCGCGCACCACTTCACCAGATCGCGTGCCACCGCACCGACCCGCGTACCGTCGAGCAGATGCGAGAAGCGGGTGCGCCATGCCTGCCGCAGCGCACTCTTGTTGAATGGCAAGTCGACGCCCGCGGCGCTCGCCATGCCATGCGGGGCCGCATCGCTCGCGAATCGATCCATGGCATCGATGTTCCCGGCGAGCCTGTGTGCCAGCCAGGCCACTTGCAGCGAAATCACGCGACGCTCGTCCGCGTTGGCACGCAACACCGCGTGGCGCAGCCCCTCGGGCGGCGGGGCACTGCGTGCCGCCAGCTCGGAAGACGACAATGCGCGCTCGCCTGCGATTCCGCCCTCGATCGGGCGGCTAACGACGGATGTTTGGGCCCCGCCCGATATCCCGCTCTGAACCGGCCTCATGCGTCGCTCCTTGGCGCGCACTCATGGGCGCGCGCAAAAAAGCACCATGTTGCCGAAGGCGTGTGGTCCTGCGCGCCGAGGAAATTCTGATTTGGTGCGCAGGACCGTCAGGCAGGACTGTCGCGTCAGCCGAGGCAGAGCGACAGCGCCGCCCGCCAGTCGGGCGCGCGAACGCCGAAAGTCCGTGCGAGCTTGTCGTTGTCGAGGACCGAATACGCCGGACGCTTGGCCGGCAATGGATAAGCAGAAGTCGGAATCGCCACAACGTTCGGACGCTTCTCCGCTGCGCTCAGATCGAGAATCGCTTCGGTGAACCCGTGCCAGGTCGTCTGCCCGGCGGCCGTCAGGTGGTACAAGCCGCCATGCTCGCGCCAGAAGTCGGCGTCGGCCCCATTGCCGCCAAACCCTTGCACCAACACCTGCGACGTCAGTTCGGCAATCGTGCGGCACCACGTCGGCGCACCGTGCTGGTCGGCCACGATCCGCAATTCGTCGCGCTCGCGGGCAAGTCGTTGAACGGTGAGCAGGAAGTTCGCGCCGCGCGCACCGTACACCCAGCTCGTGCGCAGCACCAGATGATGCGCACCGCTCGCGGCGATGGCCGCTTCGCCGGCCAGCTTGGTGCGGCCGTACGCGTTCTGTGGATTGGTGGGTTCGTCCTCGCGATACGGCGTGGAAGACGTACCGTCGAAGACGTAGTCGGTGGAAAAATGAACGACGAGCGCGCCGGTGCGCTTGGCCGCTTCGGCCATGATGCCGGGCACGACCGCGTTCACCTGATACGCGGCGGCCTCGTCCGTCTCGGCACGATCGACCGCCGTATAGGCCGCCGGATTGACAATCAGATCGGGCGAAAAGTCGCGCAGGGTGCGCACCACGCTGTCGGTGTCGAGCAGGTCCATCTCGTTGCGCCCGGGGGCGTGCACGTCACCCAAGCCCTGCAGGCTGCGTGCCAGCTCCCAGCCCACCTGCCCGGTGGCCCCCGTCAACAGGATGCGTCTTGCCATGGTAAAGCTCCCTTGTGGCCGAATCGTCAAACCAGGGAGCCTACCGTGATTGGCGTCAGGTTTCCAGTCCGAGTTCCTGGATCTTGCGCGTGATGGTGTTCCGGCCAATGCCAAGGCGGCTCGCCGCCTCGACTTTGCGTCCGCGCGTGAAGTCGAGCGCCTCGTTGATCAACGCCGTCTCGAACCGGCGCGTCAATTGATCCATCACGTCGGGCGACGCCGAACGAAGCAGCCGCGCCACCTCGCGACGCAAAAGGGGCTCCCAGCTGTCTGCACCGGTGCCGTCTCCCATTGCGCCGACATTGCCCGCGACCGCAGCGGCACCGCCCACGCCCGCGATCGCGCCGACAGCCGACGCCCCCGCGTCTACGCCGCCGTAACCGGCGATGGCCGGCACCGGGGCGGTGGCGCCCGTCGCCGCCTGAGTCGTCGCGGCGGCATAGGCAGGCAGGTTTGCCGACGCGGTCACTCCCGCCCCCGGCGCCGCGGCCAGCGTCTGGAACTCCGGCGGCAGATCCTTGATCTCCACCGTCTGCGCCGGGGCCATGACCGTCAGCCAGTTGCTCAGGTTTTCCAGTTGACGCACGTTGCCCGGGAACGGAAAGCGCGTCAGGTGCGCCAGCGCGGCCTCGCTGATGCGTTTCGTCTCGACACCCAGGTCGCGCGCGCTCTTCTGCAAGAAGTGACGCACCAGCAGCGGGATATCTTCATTGCGCTCGCGCAATGACGGCAGACGCAAGCGAATCACGTTCAGTCGGTGATACAGATCCTCGCGGAACAGTCCCTGCCGTACACGATCTTCCAGATTCTGGTGCGTGGCCGCGATCACACGGACATTCGCCTTGATCGGACTATGGCCGCCCACCCGGTAGTAATTACCGTCTGACAGCACACGCAGCAAACGCGTTTGCAGATCGAGTGGCATGTCGCCGATTTCGTCGAGGAACAGCGTGCCGCTCTCGGCCTGCTCGAAGCGCCCGCGTCGCGTGGCCTGCGCACCGGTGAACGCCCCGCGCTCATGACCAAACAGTTCGGATTCCAGCAGATCCTTTGGAATTGCCGCCGTGTTGAGCGCGATGAACGGCCCGCCGGCGCGCGGCGAGTGGCGGTGCAATGCCCGCGCAACCAGTTCCTTGCCGGAGCCCGATTCGCCGGTGATAAGCACCGTGGCGCTCGAATGCGAGAGGCGACCGATCGCTCGGAACACGTCTTGCATGGCGCTCGCCTGCCCGAGAATTTCCGGCTCTTCGGTAATGCGCTCGTCGTCCGTCGCCTCGCGCAGGCTTTCCTCGACCGCGCGCAGAATCAGCTCGACCGCACGATCGACGTCGAACGGCTTGGCGAGATATTCGAACGCGCCGCCCTGAAAGGCCGCGACGGCGCTGTCCAGATCCGAGAACGCCGTCATGATGATGACCGGCAGTCCGGGATATCGTTGTTTGACCGTCTGCAGCAGTTCGAGCCCGGAGCCGCCCGCCATGCGGATGTCCGAGACCAGCACCTGCGGCGAGTCGTGTTCGAGTGCTGCGCTGGCTTCGCGCGGACCGGTAAAGCTGCGCACCGGCAGATTGGCTCGCGAGAGCGCCTTTTCGAGCACCCATCGAATCGATTGGTCGTCGTCTACTATCCAGATCGGCTTCATTGTTCACCGTGTAACGTCTATGCCCGGCCGCAGGTGCTACGGCCGACGGCGTGAGGGCCGCTTCAGCCCAGGGGCAGCAGGATTCGGAAATCCGTCCGTCCGGGCCGGCTTTCGCATTCGATCAGACCCTCGTGGCGCTGCACGAACGACTGCGCCAATGTGAGTCCCAGACCGCTTCCCCCTTCGCGCCCGGAGACGAGCGGATAGAAAATGCGGTCACGAATGTCGGCGGGAATGCCTGGCCCGTTGTCGATCACATGCAATTCCAATGCCAGCTTGTGCAAACGTTTGGCAATCGTGATCTTTCGCGCCACGCGCGTGCGCAAGACGATGCGCGCATCGCCCCGCGCAATCTGCCCGCGCAGCGCTTCGGCACCATTGCGCACAATGTTGAGCAGGGCTTGAATGAGTTGTTCCTTGTCGCCGCGAAAGTCGGGCAGGCTCACATCGTAGTCGCGCTCGATCGACAGCCCCTGCGGAAACTCGGCGAGCACCACCGACCGCACACGCTCGCACACCTCGTGGATGTTGACGTCGGTGGCAATGAACGGATGACGGTGCGGCTCGAGCAGGCGGTCGACCAGCGTCTGAAGTCTGTCGGACTCCTTGATGATGACCTGCGTGTACTCACGCAGCTCACGCTGGTCCAGTTCGAATTCCAGCAACTGCGCCGCGCCGCGAATCCCGCCCAGCGGGTTCTTGATTTCGTGGGCCAGATTGCGGATGAGCTGTTTGTTCATCAGCGCCTGATCGATGATGCGTTCTTCACGCTCGTTCTTGATCTTCTGTTCGTTCTCGATCAGCTCGACGATCACGAAATCAGGGGCGGACTCAGGGGCGGCAACAATCGCATGCGTGTGCAGAGGCTCCTGCGCGGTGCGCTCGAGCACCAAATCGAGGCGCGTCGTCTGAAAGCGGTTGGCGATGAGATCGGCCATCGTCGACGCGAGCACCTCGCCATTCGCGAAGACGTCGTTCCACGTCATTTGCGACAGCGAACGGCGCGAAAGCGCGAGCAGCGCCTCGGCGGCCGGGTTGGCAAACACGACACGCAGCGATTGCTTCTCAAGCACCAGCAAGACGGTCGGCAACGCTTCGAGACCGGGCAACACGCCCGTCGCCGCGAGCTTGGCTTCCCACGCATCGACGCCCGGCGGCAACACAGTCGTATGGCCGGCAGCGTCGGGGGTCATATCGGCGGCATGGGGATCTTCCGCGGCAGCGGCGTGGTCGGCGCGCTTCGTCTGCCCTTTTCCACCGGCACGGACACTGTTCATTAAGGATCGAGGCGAGAGGTTCATGGCTGGCTACGTAGCGAATGCGCGCTGCGGATAAAAAAGGGGGACGGCCGCGGCCATCCCCCTTGCCTGTCGAGCATGACGGTCGGCCGCTGGCGTTCCGTCATGCCGGCGCATTCCCTGCGCAGCGCTTCAATTACAGCGAGTAGTACAGTTCGAACTCGAGCGGGTGCGTGGTCATGGCGATACGACGCGCTTCGTCCGTCTTCAATGCGATGTACGAATCGAGCATGCCATCCGTGAACACGCCACCACGGGTCAGGAACTCGCGGTCTTCGTTCAGGTATTCCAGCGCCTGTTCGAGGCTCGAGCACACGGTCGGGATCTTTGCGTCTTCTTCCGGCGGCAGGTCGTACAGGTTCTTGTCGGCAGCTTCGCCCGGGTGGATCTTGTTCTGCACGCCATCCAGACCGGCCATCAGCATGGCCGAGAAGGCCAGGTACGGGTTGGCCATCGGATCCGGGAAGCGCGCTTCGATGCGGCGGCCCTTCGGGTTGGCAACGTACGGAATGCGGATCGAGGCCGAACGGTTACGGGCCGAGTAGGCCAGCTTCACCGGCGCTTCGAAGTGCGGCACCAGACGCTTGTACGAGTTGGTCGACGGGTTCGTGATCGCGTTCAGGGCACGTGCGTGCTTGATGATGCCGCCGATGTAATACAGCGCGAACTCCGACAGACCGCCGTAGCCGTTACCGGCGAACAGGTTCTGACCATCCTTCCAGACCGACTGGTGGATGTGCATGCCCGAGCCGTTGTCGCCCACGATCGGCTTCGGCATGAACGTTGCCGTCTTGCCGTAGCTGTGTGCCACGTTGTGCACCACGTACTTCAGAATCTGCGTCCAGTCGGCGCGCTCGACCAGCGTCGAGAACTTCGTGCCGATTTCGTTCTGGCCCTGACCCGCCACTTCGTGGTGGTGCACTTCGACTGGCACGCCCAGTTGCTCGAGCAACAGGCACATTTCCGAGCGCATGTCCTGGAACGAATCGACCGGTGCAACCGGGAAGTAACCGCCCTTCACGCCCGGACGGTGGCCGGTGTTGCCGCCTTCAAAGTCCTTCGCCGACGACCACGGGGCTTCTTCCGAATTCACGCGGACGAACGAGCCCGACATGTCCGTGCTCCACTGCACCGAGTCGAAAATGAAGAATTCCGGCTCCGGACCGAAGAAGGCGGTGTCGCCCAGGCCCGTGCTCTTCAGGTACGCTTCAGCGCGCTTGGCGATGGAACGCGGATCGCGGTCGTAGCCCTTGCCATCGGCCGGCTCGATCACGTCGCAGGTCAGCACCAGCGTGTTTTCTTCATAGAACGGGTCGATGTAGGCAGTGTTCGCGTCCGGCACGAGCAGCATGTCCGAGGCTTCGATGCCCTTCCAGCCAGCAATCGACGAACCGTCGAAAGCGTGGCCGCTCTCGAACTTGTCAGCGTCGAAGTGCGACACCGGCACCGAGACGTGTTGTTCCTTGCCGCGCGTATCGGTAAAGCGGAAGTCGACGAACTTGACGTCTTCTTCCTTAACCAGATTCATCACATCTGCCACAGATTTGCTCATGCTATCTCCCGAAAGATTCAATCTGGCGCTGCTGGCGCTTATCGCCCGCGTCGCCGTACCGTCTTAACGAACTCCGTGTTCGGATTCGCCAGTAATAAGCAGGAAGCGTGCCAACGATTCACCAACCAGCCCTCCCTGACCCTCGCCCTCTGATTTCTAAGCGAATATTCTATTCTGGTGCGTCCAGCCTCGAATCCCCGCTCACGGGCCCAAATTCCCCGTTTCGGTGCAATGCGCACCAAAACATCACCTCATTGGTGCATTTCCGGATTATGCACTTTTTCGGTGCCAGCGGCCGATCGGCGCGAACCGAAGTTGTGCGTCGTGCTGCACCGCCATCTCGCGCGGCCGACCACCGGCTGCGCGCCGGCCGATCTCGATGCCACGCAACACGTAAAGCGCCTCGCGTGCGAAGGGCACGCTAGAATAAAGCACAATCATCGTCCAACGAGATCACAGCCCTATGACAAGCGCCAAAGCCATTCTCGAGCAAGCCTCTCAACGCCGCGCGAGCGCTCAGCTCGCCTACGCGGGCGCCGTGACGCCGGACGAAGCCCTGGCACTGCTTGGCGCCGATGCCAACGTTCGCCTGATCGACGTGCGTACGCGCGCCGAACTCGACTGGGTCGGCCGCCCGCAGGTACCCGATGGTCAATACGCCAACGTCGAATGGGTTCGTTATCCGGGAGGCGTGCCCAACGAACACTTCCTGGAGCAACTCGCTTCCCAGACGCCCGACAAAACCACGCCGCTATTATTTCTGTGTCGCAGCGCCGCCCGCTCGAAGGCCGCCGCCAAGGTCGCCTATGAAGCCGGTTACACGCAGTCGTTCGACATTCTCGAAGGCTTCGAGGGCGACAAGGACAATGTCGGCCATCGGAAGACGATGAGCGGCTGGTGCTTTCGCGGACTGCCTTGGCTCGGCGCCTGAGTGGGCATTCCTGCGTGCGAATGAGCGCACAGGAGCACCCGTCAAGGCGCGCGGGTCGACACTTTTCCAGACAACGCTGAACGTCTTCAACGCGAGGAAGCACTGAGATGGAGTGGACCCCTTTACTTACGTTCGCCCTCGCCCTGTTCGTCGGTGCCGGCACGCCCGGGCCGGGCATCGCGGCCATTGTGGCGCGCGTACTCGGACGCGGCACGCAGGGCGCCATCGCGTTCACCACAGGCGTGGCGATCGGCGACGTCGTGTGGCTGACGCTTGCCGTGCTGGGCGTCGCCGCGCTGGCCCATACCTTCTCGGGCGTGTTTCTCGCGATCAAGTACGCCGGCGCCGCCTACTTGCTCTACCTCGCCTGGAAGATGTGGCACGCACCGGTCACCGCGCCCGCGGAACCGATGGCCGCCGCGCCGCGCGAGAAATCGTGGCGTCTGTTTCTCGGGGGACTGTCGGTCACCATGGGCAACCCGAAGGTCGTCGTGTTCTACTTCGCCCTGCTGCCCAACCTGCTCGATCTGCAACGGGTAACAGCGCTCGGCTACCTCGAAATCGTGGGCGTTACGCTGAGCGTTCTCGCGCTCGTGTTCGGCAGTTACATCGCGCTCGCTGCACGCGCCCGCCGACTGCTCAGTTCGGCGCGCGCCGTGCGACGTCTGAATCGCGCGACCGGCACGGTGATGGCCGGCGCCGCCGTCGTCATCGCGACGCGCTGAACGCAACACCCGCATTCACCGCTACGTCGTCATCGCCACCTGCGGGTGGCGTTTTTTTTGGACGCACGTCGCGCATTGTTGCGATTCCCGGAAGTATTTATTCCCTCAATTGCCGTTTTTCCGTGATAGCCAGACGCTTAGACTGTCTTCAACGGTCGCACACAACGCATACCGAAGCCTACGAAAGCGAACACCGGTACCGATGCATTGCGCGCCCCCGCAACTGAGAAAGACAGGAGTCAACATCATGAATCGCAAGCACATCGCCTCAGCCTTGATGTCGGTCGTGATGACCACCGCCGCAGGTGCCGCCTTCGCACAGGCGGGTCAGAGCAGCGACGCCTATCCCGAGGGTTCGCAATTCGCATGGGTGTCGCAAACCTCGCAGGTCTCGCGCGAGCAGGTGCGCCAAGAACTGGTCGATGCACGCGCGAAGGGCCTGATTCCGCAGAACGATTACGAGTATCCCGTGCTCGCCACAATGCAGCCCAATCAAGCGCCGGGCAAGACGCGCGCCCAGGTCTACGACGATCTCGTGCGCGCACGCCAGAACGGCGAAATGAAGTACTCGAATCCGTAAGCCTTAAGCCCTCGCTGAGCATCGCGGCACGCCGCAGCGCTCAATCGACAGCGTCGGTCGCGGCTCTCAGCCCCCCCCTCCGAGCCGCGCCGCACGCGCCGTCCCTCGTCGTGTTGCCGTACCCCGGCAGCATGACGTGACGCACACAGGCAGGACGGCATCGCCAGCCTGTGTTGCGTCACCTCGCATTGTCCCGCCGACAGGCACGCGCCTGAGCCTGACCGGGCAACCGGCACGCCCGCTCGTCCAGAACACTTCCCCTCTGGTCGGGCGGGCACCGACGGTTTCCCAACGGGCGCCTCTCCTGTCGCCATGCGCTCCCGTGAGCGCATGGGACCTTCGCCCGCGCCCTGTCCAAGGCGCGGGCCTTTTTCTTGAGTCGCGCAAGCTGCGTGCTACCATGCAGCCGTTTCATTTTGCATAGACAGGATCATCCGGTGAGTCAGATCGAATTCGATATCGAGTGGACCGAACGCGCAGCGAAGAAGGCCGAAAAGCTCGTCCCCAAGGGCACCCCTCTCGCGCTGCCGCCGATCGAATGCATGCCGGCCGAAGGCGACGTGCTGTTCCTCGGCCAAGGCGACAAGAAGCAACCGTTTATCGTGGTGGAGCGTCAGTACCACCATGAGGGCGAAGACGCATGGACGATCGTGCTGATTCTCGATCTGCCGGAATAACGTTGATGATCGTTTGCGACGTCCGGATCGCGTGAATCGAACGTTTCAGACAGATCGCAACGCAACAACGCGCGGCGCGGCCACTGGGGAAATCCCGGTTGCCGCGCCGCTTTGCTTGGACGGGGCCGTTTTCTATACTTGAAGCACGATTCGACTCGCGCAATAGCGGCAGGGAGATCAACCATGGTCATGCCCCACCTTTCCAATGCAGAACTCATGAGCATGTTTGCGATCGCGGCATTCGGTGCGATCGCTGTCGGCGCCATGCCCTGCAAAGGGGCCGTTCGCATGTGCTGGCGCTCGCTACTCGTTGTCGTCGGCGCGGTGCTCGCCGTGCTGGCGTTCGAACTGGCGCCCCTGCTGACGTGAGTCGTTTTTGCGGATTTTCACCATTAAGGGTTGACCCCTTACGGAAGAGCCGATATTATCTCGGTCTCGTTGGGGCGTTAGCTCAGTTGGTAGAGCAGCGGACTCTTAATCCGTAGGTCGAGTGTTCGAGTCACTCACGCCCCACCAAACGAATTCTGAAAAAGGCTGCTACGCCGTGCAGCCTTTTTTATTCCCGGTAGCATCGGGGCGTTAGCTCAGTTGGTAGAGCAGCGGACTCTTAATCCGTAGGTCGAGTGTTCGAGTCACTCACGCCCCACCA
>NZ_CABPSG010000011.1:0-146569 GCF_902459595.1 Pandoraea soli
GGGCTAGCGAATGTAGTTCAACCACCGGGGCCGTGAGTCTCTAGACACCAGTGGTACGAAAAAACCAGTCAGGTCAGGGGCATTACCCGCAGATCCCGCTGGCACGCCTCGGCGAGCCGGAGGAAATCGCAAGCGCTGCACTGTTCCTCGCATCCGACGATGCAAGCTTCGTGAATGGGGCCGAGCTGTTCGTCGACGGCGGTCAACAGCAGATCTGAACGAGACAGGCGTCGAGGCCGACGGCCCACATCGCGTGGTGCAGTCGGCCGCCTTTGGAGGCTGGGATCGATGCGCGTTGCATTGGATTCACCGCAAGCGGCTTATGTCGTAACCGACCACGGTCGGAACGACATTGCGGGGATACGGCTTGAGCCGCGTGATGGCGCGCTAGTGACGGACCGACCTAGCACGCTGCTAAGGCTTTTCACTGCCGAACATCGATACGATTGTGAGTCACTGTAGCGTGGCGTGAAACCCAATGACGCACCCCGATGGCCGCCGGTCAACCGTTGCGCCAATGCGCTCCCCCGACACAGCCCACACTCCTGCCTGCGAGTGTTCGTGACATTGAAGTAGCGCTAGTGCGAAAAACAACTTCGGCCCGAATGGTAGAAGCACGGGATTCGAGCGACGCGATAGGTCTGACACCAAAAACTCAAGCTGCCCGTACGTAGCAGATGGGTCATCAACCTGGTACTCGACCAGCCGATTCGAACGCCGCGCTCGCTCCACGAGGCCCTCATTGTTCTTCTCGACCTCGACACGAAACTGTTCAATAGGCGAATTGGGGATAAACAGCCATTGCTCACTAGCATCTAAGAATTCCACCGCACCCTCCGCCTTGTGTGGCTCATATCCCAACCCCACCACCACACTTGTAGGTTGAGACGCTGCGGGCCAACCGGCGAATTGACTCCCAACAGGGGCGATGTATTCGTTTGGAGAAACCGTGTCAGGTGGCACCGAGAATTCTGCCAACGAGTAGCAGACGTACAAATTGAGTTCGACATCGGGCAGCATGCAAAGAAGCCACGTGAACAAACGAGCCATCACTTCCCGCGACATGCTGGAGATGTCGATGACAGCATCCAAGTGCCGTTTTTCGAAAGAAGAGAGGCCCGCCTCTAAAGTGGCCTCCAGCATATTTTCTTTGATGGTAGAGAATTTTAGTTCTCGTAGAGTCTGTTCGCATGCATAGAATGAAGGTAATACGGACTCTTGCTCGACGACCGCAAGGCAAACGTTCGCTGTGGGCGCAGCTTTACTTACGACGTTGATACATCTGCTTTCAGCAGATAGCGAGACTACGACTAGGTCGGCTTCTAAAGGCAATTCATCCGAGACGCGAATGTTGCGAAAGGTTTTAATTGTCATGTCTAAAAGAGTGATGACTGACCGTCGCCCGATGGCTTAGCCGGCGTTTTCCTGTCTTGCCGGACGGTAACCGCGCGTTCGCGACTTGGGTTATCCGAAAGCACCGTGCTCATAGCGATTGCCCGAGTCGTATGCACTGGAAGCCGGAATTTTGGAGCGAGACGATGACAGATTCGCGCTCGCTTCCCCACCAAGCCTCCAGCGCCCAGTTCCGGGAGACCTTCTTCTGCAACCTCCGCATTCATGAGAATGAGCACTCCAAGCTGTACGCAGGTGTCGATGAAGCGCCCGTACTTTTCATACGCTTTCTCGTCGATGATGAACGAGAGTGCTGGGTCTGCTGAGAATGGAGCATCAATAAGCTTGTTCGACAAGTAGATTGCAAGACGCTCCACGAAGTCGAACAGCGTCGTGGGCCGCGAAGGGTCCGGTTGTTCAACTGGATAAACGCGTAGCAGAGAGGCAAAACGCTCGTAAAATGTGACAATGACTGTCGATTGCACGCCGACAGCACGAATGTCTTTTTGCTGCTTTTCGGCCTCTGCTGCGAGTTCCTCGGCGAGATACAACACCCACCGCGGATTCCCCTCAGTCAAGTCGAGCAGGGTGGGAAAGCCTGAGTAGAGCTGCATACCTACCGCACCTCGAGCAAGCACCTTACCGTCTGCACCTGCGCTTCGTCGGTAGTGATTCCGGAACACGACCAGCGGATATATTTTCCGAACAAACCAAGCCCGCTTATCCTTTTCAGGAAAACTCAACGAACTTGGTCCTATCTCTTTCTTTTCTAGAGTGGCGGCAAAGGAAGGGTCCTTCGCCGCTAATTCTTGGAAAATCCTCTGCCTCGCCAACACCGCTTTGCTTTGTGCGCTTTCAGCGGTTGATTCAAGGGCCTGATTAAAAAACGATGGGCCCATGATTGTTCGCAGGTCGTCTAATGATGAAGCAAAGCCCTTTCGGGACAACGCCGCCGCCATCAACTGTGCCGAAAATCTTCTTGTTTGAGCCTTGCGAACGTATCCGAGAGTAATCGTTTTGAAGTCGTTCCCGTGAGTCGGGGCGTGCTGCTCGACACTCGAAAGTACCACGCCTCCAGAACCGCTCGGACTCAAAGCAAGCTTGAAAATCAGGTTCGGCGAAGAGGAGCGCAATGGCATCAGAATGTTCTTCAGCAGCACATCCGGAACAATTTCGAGCTCGTCTAACAGCAAAGCCCAACGTTGGTCCTTGACACCAATCTTTTCATTTATCGTTTCGAGCGCAACGACAAGTGTGTCCAGCCAGGCCATTCCCAAGAATGGCCGAGTGTCAAGTATCTTCGCCAAAGATTCGCTACTTGCAAGTTTCGAAGCGAGAATTGGGATTTCGGTTTGACTGACGCGGATAGCCTGGCGCAATCCCAACAACGACGGTACATCAACCTTCATACGCCACAGTGTCGCCAGGGCTTTAACGAGTTCGGACTCCGATTTACGGTCAATTGCGAACGAGGAGTAGAGCTGGAGAGTCGAACCGCTTCTCGCGACAGCGATACAGTGGTCAAGCGCGTCCAAAAGAGCCATGCAAACTGCATGGCTAAAGGCCGCTGTCTGCAGAGCGACTCGTCCTGCCTCTGAGGCGATACCTCGGGTATGAAAATCTAGTTGCGTAGCCCATCGAACATCGGCAGGCACAAACACACCGATGAAGCCGGCGAAGTCCTGCCGCTCATCGCAGTGCGCGGGTAGCCAACGCTCGAGAGCTTCAACTTGAAGCATTTTTAGGAGCGTCGTTTTGCCGCTTCCGCGAGGGCCTACTATGATGCAGTGGTCGAGGCTGAGCAGGCGCGAGAAATTCGGCGGCGCGATGAACTCGGCGGCAACCTGCGCCGGCGTGAGGTAGCGCGCATTGAACGCGTCATTGAGCGGTTTCGTCGTTTCACTCATGATGCGGAGATGCAAAGTTGGCGAGGAAAGAGGCTGCCGTCATCAATCAGGCTGATTTTCGCGCGCGTCATCTGGTCCTTAAGTGCAGACATCTGTCCAGGGCTCAGGAACCGCAGCAGTGGCAGGCTGTCTACCACCTCGGACCATTCGAGGAATTGCCCGCCCGAAGCTTGCAAACGACTGCGCACCTGAGCAGCAAGTCCAGAAAGCTCGACCGGACGCCAAGTAAACCCACACCCGCTCGGCAGACCGCGAGTCGTGTCGGCCGTTTCTTCCCAGCCGCTGTTCGTCCAATGGAGCGCCTGAATGTTTCCTGAAAGGCGGTCCACGTCCAACTCGTCCTTGGCGGTCTCAAGCGTGACGATGTAGAACTGATTGCGCGTCCGACTCGCCATGTCACCGTACAGCATTGCACCGAAGCTGGCAGCGCCGAAAACGAACGGCTGATACACCTCTCCATCTCCACGGGTGAGTCGATGGTGATGCTTGTGGCCGTGAATAACGAGCCAGTCGAGCCCAGTTTCCTTTAGCGCCGCCATCAGCGCCGTTCCGTTGTGCATAGGTGTCCGGCCAAGTTCTAGACCGGGTTCTTCGTGCGGAAGCGGCGGATGATGCACCACAAGCATGCGGAAGGACCGGTCCGCCGCCAAATGCTTCAAATCGCTCCTGAGCTCTTCCAGCGCAATATCGCTAATCCGTCCCCGCTCGAATTCGTTGTCCTGCAGCGTGACGTGGTAATGACAGCTGTTCACCAAGACGATGATGGATTCGTCGTCGTACAGAATCTCGTAGCCTCGCCCCCAGTAGACCCATTTCTGATGCGGTAGCGCGAATGTTGCAGGGTAGCCCGGCTCATGCACCAGGAATTCGAGCGGGTCAATGGCATGCTCGGCGTTACCTGGTTCTATTAGCTTCTTATCCGCGCGTGACTGAACCTCGTGGTTCCCGGTAACCGCGGCGACCCGTTTTACGCCGAGCGCTTTGCCGAGCCGGTTGATTTGAGCCCAACCTGCTGCAAACGCCTTGGGATTTGCTCTATCGGTAATGTCGCCGGGGCAGAGGAGTACGTCTGCAGAGGGCTTCTCCAGGGCTTCGAACCGCTTGATGAGGTTTTCCATCAAGTCGAGACCACCGGCAGCCGATGCTTGCGCCAAGCAGGGCCCGTGTGCAAGCTCGGTGTAGTGCAAATCGCTCAACACAGCAACTCGCAGCGTCGCGCACATCTCGCTATCCTTGTCCCGCGATGAGAGCATCGCAGTTAGTAGTTAGTTATCAGCAACTCTTGAACTTCGCGGCGTCCATGGGTGAATCCGGACACGTTTCGCCCGACAGTCAGCTCCGTGACTTGCCACCCGTCGAAGGCCTTCCGCACGACCGGAACGTCCGCGTAGGAAATTAAAATTCTCGCACCGCGCGCTGACGCGCCCTGAAGCGCACTCTGCAGACGACCGAGGTCCTGTTCAGAGAAGGAGTTCGCGCCGTACTCCCCGCGATTGCGAACACCGCGTCCCGCATAAGGTGGGTCCAAGTAGACAAAATCACCACGTCCACAATGCGAAAGAACCGCTTGAAAATCGTCAACCTTGATGTCTGCTCGGCGAAGAAATCTTCCGAAGGAAGCTATGTCTTCAAGGGTCGGAAGCGCACCAACTCTTACTCCGCGCGGAACGTTAAAGACGCCAGCGCGATTGGTGCGGTAAACGCCGTTGAAACAGAACCGGTTCAAGTAGAGGAATCGCGCTGCCCGCTCATTTGCGCCGAGGCTGTCGGGCGATGCCGCACGCAACTCATAGTAGAAGCGTTCGGTTGTCGGCATCGCGTGAAAGAGTTCACCAACTTTATTCGGATTTGTTCGAACTCGTGCATAAAAGTGCATCAGCTCGGGATTAATATCGCCGAGTAAACCGTGTGTAGGCGCAAGTTCGAAAAAAAGGCAAGCTGAACCGCAAAAAGGCTCAACGTAGCGGGAAAATTCGGGCGGCGCGTGTTGCCGCAGCATCGGCAAGAGCTTGCGCTTGCTTCCGGCCCACCTCAGCAAAGGTTTGACTGGTTGTTTCAAAGACGCTATCGCCGAAAATTTTTGAGAATGCAACATGGCCCTGCTCGTGGGCCTTCCGTCACGTGAAATTCGTATGCCTTAATAAAAGCGTGTGCGATCGACAGCAACTCCGTCAAAGTTTTGGAGTGGCTATCTCTCTTGAATTCCCCGCTCACGGCAAGACAGATGACATCCAAGTCGTCGTGCCCAACTTCAAACGCCAGGGTGAGTCGTGTGTCGACGAATGATTAGCCAAACCTAACTATCGATAAAATAGATCCATAGATTTCTTAATTTATGGGTTCTTTTTTCTCAGGTTATGACGCTCTTTACACACACCATCAAACATCAATATTCCCAGCCCTCAACGCATTAGACTCAATAAACGCCCGACGCGGCTCAACGTCATCACCCATCAACGTCGTAAAGATCCCATCCGCAGCGATCGCGTCTTCGATCTGCACGCGCAGCAGGCGGCGGACGGTCGGGTCCATCGTGGTGTCCCACAGTTGCGCCGCGTTCATCTCGCCCAGCCCCTTGTAGCGCTGCTTCGAGACGTTGCGCTCCGCATCCGCCATCAGCCACTTCATCGCCGCCTTGAAGTTCGACACCGACTGTGACTTCTCGCCACGTCGAATCGTCGCCCCTTCACCGATCAAGCCCTTGAACGTTTCCGCCGTCTTCTGCAACTGCGCATAGTCCGCCGTTTGCAGGAAGCCCTGGTCGATCACGCTCAGCTTCACGTTGCCATGGTGACGACGTTCCACGCGCAATGCCGCCACCGGTTCCGCATTCTCGACGTCTTCCATCACCGCCGTAATCGTGATCTCCGGAGCCAACGGATCGTCGCTCAGCGCCGCCTGCAACGCCGCGGCCGTGCGCTTCGCCGCTTCCTCATTGTCCAGCTCGATCTCCACGCCTTCCGTCACCGCGGTGAGCACCGACGCCTCGTAAATCCGGCTCAGACGATCAATCACCCCATCGGCCAACTGGTAGCTGCGCGTCAACTCGCCCAGCGCATCGCCAGCAATCGGCGCTGCCCCCGTCGACGGCGTCAGCTCGGCATTGTTCATCGCCAGCTTCAGCATGTACTGCGCCAGCTCGCCTTCGTCCTTGATGTAACGCTCGTCCTTGTTGTGCTTGACCTTGTACAGCGGCGGTTGCGCGATATACACGTAGCCACGCTCGATCAGCTCCGGCACCTGACGGTAGAAGAACGTCAGCAACAACGTGCGGATGTGCGCGCCGTCCACGTCAGCATCGGTCATGATGATGATGCGGTGATAACGCAGCTTGTCGATGTTGTAATCGTCCTTGCCGATGCCGCAACCCAACGCGGTAATCAGCGTCACGATCTGCTCGCTCGAAATCAGCTTGTCGAAACGCGCCTTCTCAACGTTCAGCACCTTGCCGCGCAACGGCAAAATCGCCTGGAACTTACGGTCGCGCCCCTGCTTCGCCGATCCGCCTGCCGAGTCGCCCTCGACCACATAGATCTCGCACAGCGCCGGATCCTTCTCCTGACAGTCCGCCAGCTTGCCCGGCAAACCCACGCCGTCGAGCACGCCCTTGCGACGCGTCATCTCGCGCGCCTTGCGCGCGGCATCGCGCGCCCGCGCCGCTTCAACGATCTTCGAGCAAATGATCTTCGCGTCGTTCGGCGTCTCCTGCAGGAACTCGTCGAGCGCCTTCGCCACGTATTCTTCCACCGGCGCACGCACTTCCGACGACACCAGCTTGTCCTTCGTCTGCGACGAGAACTTCGGCTCCGGCACCTTCACCGACAACACGCACGTCAAACCCTCGCGCATGTCGTCGCCGGTCGTCTCGACCTTGGCCTTCTTCGCCAGCTCGTTTTCGTCGATGTACTTGTTGATCACGCGCGTCATCGCCGCACGCAAACCGGTCAAGTGCGCGCCGCCGTCTCGCTGCGGAATGTTGTTCGTGAAGCACAGCACCGTCTCGTTGTAGCTGTCGTTCCACTGCATCGCAACTTCCACGCCGATACCGTCGCGCTCGCCCGTGACGTGGAAGATCGTCGGATGCAGTACGGTCTTCGTCTTGTTGATGTACTCGACGAAACCCTTCACGCCGCCGCCAAACGCGAAATCGTCTTCCTTGCCCGTGCGCAGATCCGTCAGGCGAATACGCACACCGTTGTTCAGGAAGGACAGCTCGCGCATACGCTTGGCGAGAATGTCGTAGTGGAATTCGACCTTGCCGAAGATCGTTTCGTCCGCGAGGAAGTGCACCTCGGTGCCACGCTTGTCGGTGTCGCCCAGCAACTTCAGCGGCGACGTCTCAACGCCGTCGATCACCTCAAGCTCGCGGTTCTGCGGCACGCCCCGGTGGAACTCCATGAAGTGCTTCTTGCCGTCGCGACGCACGGTGAGCTTCAGGTACGTGGACAATGCGTTCACGCACGACACGCCCACACCGTGCAAACCGCCCGACACCTTGTAGCTGTTCTGGTCGAACTTGCCGCCCGCGTGCAGTTCCGTCATCACGATTTCCGCCGCGCTGCGCTTCGGCTCGTGCTTGTCGTCGAACTTGATCCCCGTGGGAATGCCACGGCCGTTGTCCGTCACGGAAATCGAATTATCCGCGTGAATGATCACATGGATGTCGTCGCAGTAACCGGCAAGCGCCTCGTCGATCGAGTTGTCCAACACCTCGAATACCAGGTGATGCAGGCCCGTGCCGTCCGACGTGTCGCCAATGTACATGCCGGGACGCTTGCGCACAGCCTCCAGACCTTCAAGGATCTGAATGGAGGCTGCACCATAGCCGCTATCGGCCTGCTTTTGCTGTTCGCTCATGACAATCTTCCGGTTACCGCGTCATTAACTGACGAATTACTGCTTCATGACCTGCCCCCTCCGCGCGCCATCGGCGCCGCAAAGGCGGCTTATCCCGCAAAAGGATAATTCTCTAGAAACGCCAAAGGGGCGCTCGGCCCCTTCGCGCATGTGACGGCGCGTACGGCGGAATATCCGCTCAAATGCGCATCGGCATCACGACATACTTGAATTCGTCGTTGTCCGGCAAGGTGATCAACGCGCTCGAATTGGCGTCGCCCAGACTCACCTTCACCTGTTCGACCTTGAGGTTCGACAACACGTCGAGCAGGTACGTCACGTTAAAGCCGATATCCACCGACTCGCCCGTGAAATCAATCTCGATCTCTTCCTGCGCTTCTTCGTTTTCCGTGTTATTCGCGCTGATCTTCAACAGGTTGTCGCTGACCAGGAAACGCACACCCTTGAACTTGTCAGACGTGACGATCGCCGCACGCTGCAACGAACGATGCAACTCTTCACGGCTGATGACGAAGCTCTTGTTATACCCCTTCGGGATCACGCGATTGAAATCGGGGAACTTGCCCTCGACCAGCTTCGATACCAATTCGACGTTCGCAAAACAGAACTTGACCTGGCTCGGCGCCACGTCGATCTTCACCGGATCGTCAATGTCCTCGAGCAAACGCTGCAATTCGAGAATCGTCTTGCGCGGAATGATGACCTCCTGACGCGCAAACTTTTCGCCGGCAATCGTCGTGTTGCAATACGCCAGACGGTGACCGTCCGTTGCGACCGCTTCGATCTTCTCGCCCTCGACCACGAGCAGCATGCCGTTCAGGTAGTAACGGATGTCCTGCTGCGCCATCGCGAAGTGCACCATGCCCAACAGTTGGCGGAACGCGCGCTGCGGCAGCGAGAAGCTCGCGGCGTAGTCCTTGGCCTCGGCCACCGTCGGGAAATCTTCCGCCGCCAGCGTCTGCAACTGGAAACGGCTCTTGCCCGCCTGCACCGTCAGACGCTTGTCCGAGAGCGACAGCGCCACTTCGGCGTCGGGCATGTTGCGCAGAATGTCGAGCAGCTTGCGTGCCGCCACGGTCGTCGCCACGTCATCGGCGCCGGCACCGCAGTCGGCGGTGGTCGTGATCTGCAACTCAAGGTCGGTCGACAGGAAGGAAATGTCCTGTCCGTGCTTGCGAATGAGCAAATTGGCCAGGATCGGCAACGTGTGGCGACGCTCGACGATGCCACTCACAATTTGCAGCGGCCGCAGCAGATTGTCTCGTTGAGTTTTGACCAATTGCATATTTATCCTTCGTAGTAACTGTTAACGGGTGCCAGTTTCTGCTGAAAACCCGAAGATTCCCTTATCGATCAAGTGCTTGCAGAAGGGATAACAGGGCGGAAAACGCTGTGGACGAACCGGGGACGCTTTGTGCGCCGACCCGCTATTGTGCCCGAAAACGCCAGTTTCCCCCAAACCGCCCCCCGCTTATCCACAGGGATGCCGGCTACCCCGCCCGCCGCCCCGCGCATCCGCCCGGCTTTACCCCTTGAGCGTCTGCTCCAGCACGTGCAACTCATGATTGAGCTGCGCATCCTTGCTGCGCTCTTCTGCGATCTTGCGTACCGCGTGCAGCACCGTCGTATGGTCGCGCCCGCCAAACAGTTCGCCGATTTCCGGCAGACTCTTCTGCGTCAGCTCCTTCGCCAGATACATGGCGATCTGCCGCGGCCGTGCAATATTGGCCGGCCGCTTTTTCGAATACATGTCCGCGACCTTGATATTGTAAAAATCGGCCACGGTCTTTTGGATGTTTTCGACAGAAATCTGACGATTCTGAACCGTCAGCAGATCTTTCAGCGCTTCCTTCGTCAGTTCGATGGTGATCTCGCGACCGTGGAACTTCGAGTAAGCCAGGATTTTGCGCAACGCGCCTTCGAGCTCACGCACGTTCGAGCGCAGATGCTTGCCGACGAAGAACGCCACGTCCTCCGACAGCCCCACGCCCTCGACCTGCGCCTTCTTGATGAGAATGGCCACACGCATTTCCAGCTCGGGCGGCTCGATGGCCACCGTCAACCCGGAATCGAAGCGCGAAATCAACCGATCGTCGATGCCGGTGATCTCCTTCGGATACGTGTCGCTCGTGATGATCACCTGCGCACGGTTCGCGATGAGCGCCTCGAAAGCGTAGAAGAATTCTTCCTGCGTACGGCTCTTGCCCGAGAAGAATTGAATATCGTCGATCAGCAGCAGATCAAGCGAGTGGTAATAGCGCTTGAATTCGTCGAAAGCCTTGCGCTGGTACGCCTTGACCACGTCGGACACGTACTGCTCGGCATGGATGTACCGGATACGCGGATTCTGCTTCTCGGCCAGCAACTGGTTGCCGATGGCGTGGATCAAGTGGGTCTTACCCAGGCCGACGCCGCCGTAAAGGAACAACGGGTTGTACGACGTGCCGGGATTGTTCGCGACCTGGATCGCCGCGGCGCGCGCGAGCTGGTTCGACTTACCCGTCACGAAATTGTCGAAGGTCAGCACGGGATTGAGCTTCGAGCGCTCGTAGATCGACTCGACTTCCCCCAATTGCACCGGCTCTTGCGGCGTCACCCGCCAATTGCGGCGCACCGCGTCGGCCTCGCTCGCTTCCAGATCGGGGCGCTCACCGTCGAGCGACGCCGAATCGGCGCCACGACCGCCATTCGCGGCAGCCTGCGACGCAACCACGGCCGGATTCCCGCGCGCGCCGCCAGCGGGCGCCGGGGCGGGCGCCGCGCTCGGCGCAGGCGTGGGGGCGGGGGTCGACGACGGCACGCGCAGGCCAGCCTTCGGATCGAGCACGAACGTTACTTCGATCGGCGCATTCCAGAAGTCCGACGCCATGCTCTGGATTCGCCCGGAGAACTGGCTCTTCACCCAATCGAGCTTGAAGCGATTGGGCGCGCCGATCTTGAGCGTGCGCGCCTGTTCATCGAAGTCGAGCGGCGCCAGCGGTTTGATCCAGGTACGGAATTGCTGGGGCGTCAGCTCTTGTTCGAGACGTGTCGCGCAGTGTTGCCAGAAGTCATTCATGCAGGGCGTATCCAGGTGGCGCGGGCGCTCGTCCGACTCGTTCGGCCGACACTCATCCCCCCACTATCCGATACATCAGATATGGGGGCAGAACGTCGCAAACCAAGCCGGCGACCCCGTTCCCGAGCAATGCCGGGACGGGCGGACCGGCCGGGGTCGAGTCAGACCGGCGGCGCATTGCAGGCGCCCGGCAACCCACGAACCATGGCGCTGCGTTCGGGTTTTGCCTCGCGCGTACGGCCGGTGTCGGCGCGCGCAGACGACAAAACCCGGCGCGCTGTCCACATGGCGGCGTCACCGGTACTCTGCTGGGAAAAAAAATGATGGGGGATTTTACCGCCAAAGCGTTGGCAAAGCGAGTTATCCACAGGAATGCCCACAGCACCGGCGTCTCCGGGCGGGCGGGCCGCGTTAACCCGCCTGACTTCGCGCCGTCCCTGCATAAATGCCCGGCAAATACGACGATTTGCCGCGACCGCCGGGATATCTTCTTCGTCAGGTGTTTCCCTATCGGCAGAAATCGGCGATTCAAGCGATTTCTGCCATCATCGACCGCCGGAAGGCCGCTGGCTGGTGGATCCCCGCCGACGACGGTGCCGATCGCGTACCGGCGTATCGCGTGTCATGGCTAACCTATTGACACACAACGGAAAAGCCGATTAAATAGCGGGTTCGTTAGAAAGATAACCGGATTCTATCCAACTCCCGACGGCTGGGCCGCGCGTGAAAGTCCTTGAATTTGCAGGTTTTCACGGTGTCCATGTGGCGTTTCACGATGCTGCTGCGCGGGAATTTTTTCACACAGTGAGTGCATCATGAAACGTACATTTCAGCCTTCCGTGACGCGCCGCAAGCGCACCCATGGCTTCCTGGTTCGCATGAAGACCCGTGGCGGCCGCAAGGTCATCGCCGCTCGTCGCGCCAAGGGCCGTAAGCGCCTGGCCGTCTAATCGCGGTTCTCGGCCGTACCGCGGTTTGCGCGTCAAATCCGCAAGGCGCGAAGTCCCGGCAATGGGGTTTCCCAAAGCTGCGCGACTTCTCAAAACGGATGAGTTTTCATCCGTTTTTAGTTTGCGTCCTTTGCGTCGCAGCGCGCACTTCGTGTTGTATATGCGTTGGCGCGCGTCTGCGCCGGACGCCCTTGTCGATATCGATGCCACGCCTCATGAGGGCCGCATCGGTATTGTCGTCGGTAAGAAGCACGCGCCCCGCGCGGTCACTCGCAACCTGATCAAGCGTCAGGCGCGCGAGATGTTTCGCCAGCGCCGCACCGCGCTGGCCGGCTGGGACTTCGTGCTGCGACTGACCCGGCGCTTCGACAAGGGAACGTACACGGCGGCGGCCGCGCCAGTGTTGAATACACTGTGCCAGGCTGAATTCGCGCAGCTCTTCGACGCGGCAGAGAAAGCCGCCCGCAAGCGCCGCACGACCGACGCCAAGACAGAAGGTAGTGAGTCCTACACGGTAGCGCCCGAACCCGGGCATGCGCCGCCCAACCGGCCACTTCGGCCGGACTGACAGGCGGAATCGAGATGCGAAGCGTGCTGTTGTTGCTCCTGCGCGGTTACAAGCTGGTGATCAGTCCCTGGCTGGGGAACCGTTGCCGCTTCCATCCGAGCTGCTCCGACTACGCGCGCGAGGCCATCGTCGAGCACGGTGCCGGTTACGGCACTTATCTCACGGCCCGGCGTCTATGTCGCTGTCATCCGTTTCACCCCGGCGGTTTCGATCCTGTACCGCCGGCTCGACACGTCTGTCACGCTCCCGATAACACCGACCAAGGCGCCGCCGATGCGGCCGCCGGAAGCGGTACGTCGCGAGCCAGGCAGACGGTCTCGTCCGGGCCTGCGGCCGCATCGGCAGTTACGCGCCGCGCGCCGGGCCATTCCTGAGTTTCGTCCACCACGAGTTACCGCATGGACATCAAACGCACCGTACTCTGGGTCATTTTCGCGCTGTCTGTCGTGATGCTTTTCGACAACTGGCAACGCGCCAATGGCCATTCGTCGCTGTTCTTCCCGACGCCCGAGGTCTCCACCCCGGCCGCCAAGGGCGGAAGTCCGACGCCGGCCAACGACCTGCCGCAAGGTGCCAACGCGGCGCCCGCGGCGGGTAGCGCCCCGGGCAACGCGCCGGCCGCTGCCGCCGCGCAGAATGTCCGCATCACGACCGACGTCTACGAGGCCGACATCAGCGCGCAAGGCGGCACCGTGTCGTTCCTGGCGCTCAAGCAATGGCCCGACGCCACCGAGGCCGACAAGCACGTGGTGTTGTTCGACAACACGCCGAGCCAGCAGTATTACGCTCGCACGGGTCTGATCGGCGGCGACTTCCCGAACCACAACGACATCTTCACGCAGGTGCCGGGCCCGACCACGATGACGGGGGACACGCTGACCGTGAAGTTCGAATCGCCGGTCAAGGGCGGCCTGCAGTTGGTGCGTGCTTACACGTTCCATCGCGGCAGCTACGTGATCGACGTGTCGAACACGATCGTCAACAAGTCCGACGCCGCCATTCAGCCGACGCTGTATATGGAACTGGTGCGCGACGGCCACGAAATCAGCGGCGCGAAGTTCTCGCACACGTTCACGGGCCCGACGGTCTACAGCAGCGACGAGAAGTTCCAGAAGATCACGTTCAGCGACATCGACAAGGACAAGGCGAAGTACGTCAAGCAGTCGAGCGATGGCTGGATCGGCATGGTGCAGCATTACTTCGCCACGGCCTGGATTCCGAAGGAAGGCGCCAAGCGCGACAACTACATCGGCAAGCTGGACAACGGCCTGTATCGCGTGGGCGTGAAAGAACCGCTCGCGAGCATTCCGGCCGGTGGCAGCGAGACGGTCGATGCGCGTTTGTTCGCCGGTCCGCAGGAAGAGCACATGCTCGAGCAGATTGCGCCGGGCCTGGAGCTGACGAAGGACTACGGTTACTTCACGATCCTCGCCAAGCCGCTGTTCTGGCTGCTCTCGAAGCTGCATGGGCTGATCGGCAACTGGGGTTGGGCAATCATCGCCGTGACCGTGATCATCAAGCTGGTGTTCTTCCCGCTGTCGGCCGCGAGCTACAAGTCGATGGCGCGCATGAAGGAAATCACGCCGCGGATGCAGGCACTGCGCGAACGCTACAAGAGCGATCCGCAGAAGATGAACGCGGCCCTGATGGAGCTGTACAAGACCGAGAAGGTCAATCCGTTCGGCGGCTGTATTCCGATCGTGATCCAGATCCCGGTGTTCATTTCCTTGTACTGGGTGCTGCTCTCGTCGGTGGAAATGCGCGGTGCGCCGTGGCTGGGCTGGATTCATGACCTCTCGACGCAGGATCCGTATTACATCCTGCCGGTGCTGATGGCCGTGTCGATGTTCATCCAGACGCGTTTGAACCCGACGCCGCCGGATCCGATGCAAGCCAAGATGATGATGTTCATGCCGCTCATCTTCTCGTTCATGTTCCTCTTCCTGCCCTCGGGTCTGGTGCTGTACTACGTGGTCAACAACTCGTTGTCGATTGCGCAGCAATGGTCGATCAACCGAATGCTCGGGAACAAGAAGGAAAAAAAGGCGGCCTGACGTTTTCCGGTCCGACCGTCTGACTGACACAGCCGCCCGCGAGTCTCTCGCGGGCGGTTTTGTTTGGTGCATGTCAAAATAAGCCTCTGTTTTTCAAAGAACCGTGCCATGAGCGCCACCGTCTCCGCCGTCCCGATTGCTGCCATTGCCACCGCCCCCGGACGCGGCGGGATCGGCGTGGTGCGGGTGTCCTTCGGCAAACATCGCGGCGACGCCGTGCAGCGTGTGATCGCGCGTCTGGTCGGGCAGCCGCTCAAGCCGCGTCATGCGTCGTATCTGCCGTTTCTCGATGCCACCGGCGAGGCGCTCGATCGCGGCATCGCGCTGTACTTCCCCGGCCCGAATTCATACACGGGCGAGGACGTGCTGGAGTTGCAGGGCCACGGCGGACCCATCGTGCTGCAGTTGCTGTTGCAGCGATGTCTCGATGAAGGGGCGGAGCTGGGCGTGCGTCTGGCGACGCCGGGCGAATTTACGCATCGCGCGTTTCTGAACGACAAGCTCGATCTCGCGCAAGCGGAGGCGGTGGCCGATCTGATCGAAGCGAGCACCGAGGCTGCGGCGCGCTCGGCGAGCCGGTCACTCGACGGCGCGTTCTCGCGCGAAATTCATTCGCTGGTGGATCTGGTGATTCATCTGCGCATGCTGGTCGAGGCGACGCTCGACTTCCCGGAAGAGGAAATCGACTTTCTGGAGGCAGCCGATGCCTTTGGGCAGCTCGAGCGCATTCGCACGCAACTGGCGCGGGTGCTGTCGCAAGCGCGGCAGGGGGCGTTGCTACGCGAGGGAATCAACGTGGTACTGGCGGGGCAGCCGAACGTGGGCAAGTCGTCGTTGCTCAACGCGCTGGCCGGTGCGGAGCTGGCCATCGTCACCCCGATCGCCGGGACCACGCGCGACAAGGTGCAGCAAACGATTCAGATCGACGGTATTCCGCTGCACATCATCGACACGGCGGGCTTGCGTGAAACGGAGGACGAAGTCGAGCGCATCGGCATTGCGCGTAGCTGGAGCGAGATCGCGAAGGCGGACGCCGTGCTGCATTTACTCGACACGCGCACCGGCATGACGCCGGAAGACCAGGTCATCGCGAAGCAGTTGCCGAAGCATGTGCCCATCGTGCGTGTGTACAACAAGACGGATCTGGCGGGCGAACCGGCGACGGTGTTGCCGAAAGAGGGCGCGGCGCCGCTCGGTGTGCGGCTATCGGCAAAGGGTGGGCAGGGGATCGACCTGCTACGCGCGGAGTTGCTCAAGATTGCCGGTTGGCAGGCGGGCAACGAGGGGGTGTTTCTCGCGCGCGAACGACATCTGTCGGCACTGCGCGCGGCCCGCGAACATATCGAGATGGCGGACGCCCATGCACGCCGGAACGCAAGCGCGCTCGATCTTTTTGCCGAAGAATTGCGCCTCGCGCAGGAGCAGCTCAGCACGATCACCGGTGAATTCACATCGGACGATCTGCTCGGGGTGATTTTCAGCCGGTTTTGTATTGGGAAGTGATGGGCATTGCGTGTTGCGAGCGTCCCCAATCGTCATGCCATCCCATGGAAAACGTAATGCTTTGAAACACTTATCACACGCATCGTAATTGCTCCGACTGGGGGACGGGCCTAGACTCGAAATCATCAACTCCTGGGCGGCGTTGCGTCTCATCGGGTCACATTCCCCTCGTTGGCGACGCGCATGCGCGAGGCGGAATCCACCGCGCCCGGGGTCCGGACTTCGAGGTCAGTGTCGTGAAACGTCTTCCTGTTGTCCTCGGCTTCGGCGTCGTCGCCGTGGCCGCTGCCATGGCCAGCGGCAGCGCCCTCGCCTGGCATGGCGGTGGCGTACGTGTCTGGGTCGGCCCCGGCTACTACCCCTACGGCTATCCCTACTATCCACCCGCGCCGTACTACGCGCCCCCCCTTGTCGTCGTTCCCAGCCAGCCGCAGCAGTACATCGAACAACCGCAACCCGGCGCCCAAGGCGACCCGTCCGGCGCGAACAGCGACACCTGGTACTACTGCGACAAGGCCGGCGCCTACTATCCCTACGTGAAAACGTGTCCGGCCGGATGGCGCGAAGTGCCCGCGCAACCGGCCTCGAACTGATCGGGAGACGCACCATGTCATTCGAATCGTCAGTCTCCCGAGCGCGTCATCCGTCGGTTGCCGCGCCTCAATCGCCCCAAGCGGCGCCCGCCACCGGACGCCAGCGGCGCGCGCAACGTCTTACCGCACCGCTGGCCATTGTCATCGCCGCCGCGACGCTCGCAGGATGCGCCGTGGTCCCCTCCGGCCCGAGTCTCATGGCGTTACCCGGCACTGGTAAATCGTTCGACCAGTTCCGTCGCGACGATTTCAACTGCCGCCAATACGCCTCCGGCCAGAACGGCGGGCTCGATACCGCCACCGCCGCCAACAACAGCGCCATCGGCAGCGCCGTCCTGGGCACGGCCATCGGCGCGGCCGCCGGCGCAGCCTTCGGCGGCAGCTCTGGCGCCGCCATCGGTGCCGGGGCGGGCCTGCTCACCGGGAGTGCCGTCGGCATGGGCAACGCGCAATCGTCTGCATACGTCACCCAAAGCCGCTATGATCAGGCCTACGTTCAGTGCATGTATGCGGCCGGCAATCGCGTCCCGGTTCGCGGCGACATGATGATGCCGTCCCAACCGGTGCAGCGCTATGCGCCACCGCCGCCACCGCCCCCGGGCTGGAAGCCCCCGCCCGGTAGCTACTGATTCCATAAAAATGACGTGATCCCGACGTCGCCCCGGCATGCGCTGTCGGCGACGTTGCATCGCTCCGCCTGAGACACTTGATGACCCACGATTCCACCGGCCAACGTACGCTCAACACGCCAGTGCTGCAAACCTCCCGCCGGGCGATACTGCCCGCCATCATCGCCTCCGTCTGCGCCACGTTCATGCTGACGACGCACGCGCACGCACAGAACACCTCCTCGGCAGCCAACCCGGGTAATGCAATGCCAGCGGCCGGCGCCAATGGCGCCACGGGATCGGGCGTTTTCAATCCGAGCGCCGACATCTCGCGCGCCATCTCCCACGACACCGCCGATACCGCCATCCAGAACAACTGGAACAGCATCATCCATCCGCCCGTGCAGGCCAAACCCCAAGAGAAACCGGCGGAGTCTCCCCGCCGCGGCCGCCGCGGCATCACCCCCGCCATCTCGACCAATTGACGGAACGGGCGCCGCGCCCGTCTCACGCTTTTGCTGCCAGCGAGCGCTCGTCGTTAAAGCGTTGGGTAACGCTCGCCAGCGCCTGGCCCAACTGGCATTCGCCCGGTAGCCCGTCTACTATGAGAATCATCAGCAGGATTCAACCTGTGGTGTTCTCATGCGACTCTTCCTTGCCCTGTGGCCCGGGCCAGGTGTACGCGCGCAGCTTCATGAGTGGGCCGCTACAGCTCACGCGGAATGCGGCGGACGTGTGCTGCGTGCCCAAACTCTGCACCTGACGGTGGCCTTTCTCGACGAAGTCGATCCCACTCGTCTGCCAGTACTGCTCGCGCTCATGCAGCGCACGCCGCTCACCCCGTTCACGCTCACCTTCGATCATCTGGGCTATTGGGCGGATCGCAAGGTTGTCTGGGCTGGCGCGACGGGTGTGCCCGAGAGCCTCACCGCCACGCGCGACGCACTCCTCTCGCAATGGCGCGCCACCGGCGCGCTCGTGCTCACGCAATCGTTCCGCCCGCATGTAACGTTGCTGCGCCATGCGCGGCGCGCACCATCCGATCTGAATCCCCGTCCGATCGTGTGGCATTGCGAGGGATATGCGCTCGTCCACTCGGTGCGCACGCCACGTGGCCCGCACTATCATGTGCTCGCGCAACACCATGGCGGAGCGTCTGACGGCTTTACCACGACCGCTCCCGAGAAATCGGCGATGCCAATAACGCAATACGGTATAGTCGGATGACGATGCATTGGCCGACCGGTTGGTGCATCGGTTTTTCGTCATTCGCAGGAGGCTCAAGTGCAAGTCGGATCGATCGTCAAATCCAATCACATCGCAGTGCCGCAGGGTGCCATGGGCATCGTCACCCGCGTGCTGGGCGACATGGCAATGGTGTGCTGGTATTCCGGCCAGCCCGGTGCATCGAAACAACTCAACACCGAACCGTTCTTTATTGCCGACCTGGTCGAGACAGGCGACGTCATGCCTGTCGGAGGCAGCCCCATCCTGCACTGAACCGTGCGCTGCGCCGACGGGCGCTCAGCAAACGAAACGCCGGCCCATCTTTTCGATGGACCGGCGTTTCGCATTTCAGTCGCACGCAACCGCGACGTCAGACGGGTCCCGCGTGCCGACGCATGAGCGCATCGAGCCGGGCCGCCATGCGCTCGCGCCGACGAAGCGACGTGCGATACAGCAGCACCGCCATCGCCAGCAGGACCACGCAAGCGATCAGAAAAACGCCATACGGCAGCATGTCGCCGTGCAACCGCATACTGATGGGCGCACGCGTGGAAGATGTGCAGATGATCGTGCCGGCGCGCATGCCCGTGTAGTGCATTCCGCAAACGGCCACCGCCATCACCAGCGCCGCCAGCGCGCGTTGCAGGCTCGTCTCGAGATGGAACGCCAGCCAGAGCGCCACACTCGCCGCCACGATCGCGATGACCACCGACAGGGCGACGATAGTCGTATTCCATTCGAAATACGCCTGCGTGCGCACGGCATTCATCCCCAGGTAGTGCATGCCTGCGACGCCCAAGCCTCCCGCCACGCCACCGATCACGCAGCGCACGGCATTGCGATAGGGTGCGCGCGCAACATACCAGAGCGCCGCCCCCGAGACCACCACGGCCAACAGCAGACTGCCGAGCGTCGGCCACAGCGAATACGACACGGGGAACGGCATGCGCTGCGCGGCCATGCCGATGAAATGCATGCCCCAGATGCCAATGCCACCCAACGCCAGGGCCGACACCGCGAGATAGCCGGCGCTGATGCGACCGTCGTCGTCGCGAATACGGGACGCGGCCACCAACGCAACATAGGCCCCCAGCGCCGAAATCACGAAGGAGAGCAGAACGAGAAACTCACTGTACTGAAGCGGAACGACGCTACCTGGCTGCATGGGCTGATCCTGTGGTTTCGCAGTCGCCGGGGTGCCAAAAGCGCTGACGAGAGAACGGTGGTTGAGCCTGCACGACGACGCCCAGGGGCCGCGACGTGGCTTCGCACACGTCGGACGTCATCGGCGATTCAATCTCGACGGCCCGGTGACGTCAAGGGGCAAAAACGTCTCGCATTCGCCAAACGAAGATCATTTGCCGCACGTCGATTACACGCAACGAAGCAGTCTCGGCCGAAACCCTTACGGGGCGCGTGATCTACGCGAGCTCGTCCCGTTTGATCGGGAGATCGGCGCGCATCCTGACGATTTAGAGCCCGAATTCCAAACCCTCGTCGCACACCATCGCCGTTCTGCGGCACCATCCGGGGATCACATTGGCCCGAGTCGCTGCGACCCGGCCAGCATTCCACGGAGACGCTTCACATGGCAGACGCAGCCACCGCAAACGCCCCCGCAGCACCGCAGGGCGCGCCGTTGACCGGAACGCGACTGGCGATCCTCACGGTAGGCCTCGCGCTGGGTACCTTCATGGAGGTGCTCGATACGTCCATCGCCAACGTTGCGGTGCCCACCATCGCGGGGAGCGTGGGCGTATCGAACAGCCAGGGCACATGGGTCATCAGCTCTTACGCGGTGGCGGCGGCCATCGCGGTGCCTCTCACCGGGTGGCTGGCACGTCGCGTTGGCGAGGCGAAGCTGTTCGTATCGTCGGTCGCGGCGTTCACCGTGGCGTCGATGTTGTGCGGCCTGGCGCCCAATATGGAGACGCTCGTCCTCTTCCGGCTGCTGCAGGGGCTCGTATCCGGCCCGATGGTGCCGCTATCGCAAACCATTCTGCTGCGCAGCTTCCCCGAAAAGAAACGCGGCCTCGCGCTCGGCCTGTGGGCCATGACCGTGATCGTTGCGCCGATCTTCGGTCCCGTGGTGGGCGGGTGGATCACCGACAACTACACTTGGCCGTGGATCTTCTACATCAACGTGCCGGTCGGGATCTTCTCCGCCGTCTCCTGCTTCCTCCTGCTGCGCGGGCATGAGACGAAGACCCAGAAGCTGCCCATCGACCTGATTGGTCTGGCGCTGCTCGCTATCGGCGTGGGCTCGTTGCAGATGATGCTCGACCTCGGGAAGGATCACGACTGGTTCAACAGCGGCCTGATCGTCACGCTCGCGCTCGCCGCCGCGATCTGCCTGTCGTTCCTGATTATCTGGGAGCTGACGTCCGACAAACCCATCGTCGATCTCACGCTGTTCAAGGACCGCAACTTCGCGTTGGGCGTCGTGGTGATCTCGTTCGGCTTCATGACGTTCTTCGCCTCGGTGGTCATCTTCCCGCTGTGGTTGCAAACGGTGATGGACTACACCGCAGGCAAGGCCGGGTTGGCAACGGCCCCCGTGGGCCTGCTGGCGCTGCTGCTCTCGCCGATCATCGGCCAGAACATGAACCGGTTGAATCTGCGCGCGGTGGCCTCCTTCGCGTTTATCGTGTTCGCCGGCGTGTCGTTCTGGAATTCGCACTTCGCGTTGAATCTGTCGTTCGCGAAGGTGATCGAGCCCCGGCTCGTTCAGGGCATCGGCATTGCGTGCTTCTTCGTGCCGATGACGACCATCACGCTCTCGAGCATGTCCGACGAGCGTCTGGCGGCGGCGGCCGGCCTGTCGAACTTCTTCCGTACGCTCTCGGGCGCTATCGGCACCGCCGTGAGCACCACAATGTGGGAGGACCGGGCGATCTACCATCACGCACGGCTGGCGGAGAACCTCACGCCGTATTCCAACGCGACGACGAGCTATCTCGACCAACTGCGCCAAGGGCTCGGACTCGCGAACGGTACCGAATTCGGCATGCTCAACGATCTCGTGACACGTCAATCGTTCATGCTGGCGACGAACGACATCTTCCATCTGTCGGGATACGTCTTCCTCGCGATGGCGGTGCTCGTCTGGCTGACTCGACCAAAGCGCGGGGCCCAAGCGGCTGTCGGGCACTGACGCGGGCGCCCCATGGCGAAACTCGAACTCCACCCGGTGCAACGTAACGCGGCGATCGTTCCAGAAAAGCAACACTACGTCTCCGCTTCGCGCCTTCTGGCTGAGACCGCCGGACGCTACCATGCGGTATTGCGACTATTTGCCGACAGGGATCCTGCATGCTGTTCGATCTGATTGCCCGCTACGGGCTCTGGCTGGTCTTTCTGAATATCTTCGGACAGGCATTGGGGCTGCCGTTGCCGGCCTATCCCACCCTCATTGTCACGGCGTCGACGTCGCTCTTCCCCGCGCCGCTGATCGTCGCGCTGGCGATCGGCGCCGCGCTGCTGGGCGACGCGCTCTGGTTTCTCGCCGGACGCCGCTACGGCCACCATATTTTGCGGCTGATGTGCCGCCTGTCGATCTCGCCCGATACCTGCGTGAGCCGTACGGAGGGTGCGATGGGCCGTCACGGCGTGCGCGTATTGATGTTTGCCCGCTTCGTGCCGGGACTCTCGGCGCTGTCGGTGCCGATGGCCGGCGCGCTGGGGGTGTCGTGGCGCACGTTCTTGATGTACGACGCAATCGGCGCTTTGGTCTGGTCCGGTGTCGCCGTGGCGCTCGGCGTGGGCTTTGCCTCGCACATCGTCGCCCTGCTCGACACCTTCGACACGCTTGGCCGTGGTGTGTTGTGGCTGATCGTGCTCGTTTTCGCGCTGTATCTGCTCAACCGCTGGCTCAACCGCTACCGTCTGCTGCGCTCGCTACGCATGGCGCGCATTGGCGTTCAGACGTTGGAAAGCTGGATGAAGGACGACATCACGCCCGTTGTGATCGACGTGCGCTCCGCCGCGGTGCGCGCCGTCGATCCGTTCACGATTCCCGGTGCGCTGGCCATTGCCCCGAGCGAAATCGAGGAAAAGTTGCGAGATGTACCGCGCGATCGCCGCATCGTCGTGTTTTGCGCGTGCCCGAACGAAGTGTCGGCCGCGCGCCTGGCGCAGCGACTGCGTCAACAGGGGTTCGCGGAAGTTCGTCCGTTGCTGGGTGGCCTCGACGCCTGGCGCAACGCCGGCCACACCGTCGACAAGATCGACGGCATTGAAACGCTCGTCCCAGCCAACTGAACTTCCGCTGCTCACGCAAATCATTGCGCACAATTGAATGACGCGCGCTAACTTAAAGGTAAGCGTGCGTTTTTCTTGAGATCAAGCTTCGTTGAGAGTGTCTTTGAGCTGAAGGAGCAGCGTGCGCAAGGTCTTTTGCGCGGCATCGGACTGGCCGGTAGCCGCCTGTATTTGCGCGGGCACCTGACGCGCCTCACGACGCAAACTCACCCCTCGTGGCGTAAGATCGATGAACACCTGACGTTCATCCGCTTCGCCTCGTCGACGCGTCAAAAGCCCCATGGATTCAAGTCGTTTCAGCAGCGGCGTAAGCGTGCCCGAGTCGAGTCCGAGGCGCGCACCAAGCTGATTGACGGCAATGTCGTCTTGCTCCCAAAGCACGAGCATCGCCAGGTATTGCGAGTATGTCAGACCCAGTCGATCGAGCACCGGCTTGTAGGCTTTCGTCATGGCAAGCGATGCCGAGTACAACGCGAAACCCAACTGATCTTCCAGACGCACGGGTGTTTTTTGTGCGGCTTTTTTGTTCACTGCCATTCGTAGACGACTTTTCAAATCCAATTCAATTGCGCGCCATTCTATTTCACCGCGTGGAATGTGGCCAGTCGCAATGACGCGTCGCCTGACGTGCCGCAACAGACGTTTCGGTGGAACGCAGCCAAGCCCTGCTGCAGCGAGTGAAGCCACGATAACGGGATAGCTATGTTGCGTGGCAAGCGGCCGCGCCGACCGTTCGTCGCGCGGCGCCGCCTTCGGACGACGTCGTTGTCGACGTCAACCGTCACGCAAAACCGTTCAACCTTTTTTGCGGCCTCAAAATTTACCGTTATCTGAATAGTGCTCAGAAAATCTTCGGGGCGGTCGCCGCCGCTGATCGCGACCGGTGTGAGCAAGAGGCAATCGGTAAATGGATGCTCGCGCCACCGGTATGCGATTCACACGATGAATCCACCAGCGCCAGCGTCAAAAACCCCTTACCTGAGCATTACTCACTTTTAGTCGTAAAAATCACCTCGCAGGTCGCGCGCTTTCAAAAACAGTCGCCGGTCGATACCATGGGACCCAATTCCGATCACGACAGTCTTTTATCCGTGTCAGCAGTGTCTGCCTGGGCGAAATCGCCCGTCGTTGTGTGGGTGCGGCGCCAGTTCGCCCCGAATACCCTGCAAATCACCTTGCTGCTTGCCGGCATCGTCGGTCTGTTGGGGGCGTTGGCCACCGTGGCGTTTCGCGAAGCGCTCTCGGGGCTGCAATTTCTACTAGCCGGCCACCGCAGCGGCATGGTCGAGCTGGCGCAGGGCCTGAACTGGTGGCAACGCCTGCTGCTGCCGACCGCCGGCGGCCTGATCGCCGGGCTGATCCTGCAATTCGCCACGTTGTGGGTGCCGAAGAAGGGCTCCGACGACTACATGGAGGCGATTGCGATCGGCACCGGGGTGCTGAGCCTGCGTCAGACCCTCGTCAAAAGCCTGTCATCGCTGTGCTCGGTGGCCTCGGGCGCGTCGATCGGCCGCGAAGGGCCAATGGTGCAGCTTGCCGCGATGTTCGCGTCGCTCGTCGGGCGCGTGCTCGCGTTCCCGCCCGAGCGGTTGCGCCTGCTCGTCGCCTGCGGGGCGACGGCCGGCATCACCTCGGCCTACAACGCCCCGATTGCGGGCGCACTGTTCATTTCCGAAATCGTCTACGGTTCGATTTCGACCGCGACGCTCGGCCCACTGGTCGTCGCCTCGGTCATCGCGAACATCGTCATCCGTCAGTTTCTCGGTTACGAAGCGGTCTACCAGATGCCGCGCTTCGATTTCGTTTCCGGATGGGAAGTCTTTTTCTACGTCGGTCTGGGCATTCTCGCCGGCGTGCTCGCGCCGCTGTTTCTGCGCCTGCTCGACACCGCCAAGCACCGCTTCAGCGCGTTGCCCGTGCCGCTGTTCCTGCGTCTGACGCTTGGCGGACTCATCGTGGGCATCCTGTCGCTGCAAGTGCCCGACGTGTGGGGCAACGGCTACAGCGTGGTCAACTCGATCCTGCATACGCATTGGGCCTGGCAGGCGCTTGCGATGGTGCTGGTGTTCAAGGTGCTGGCGACCGCTTCGTCGGCAGGCTCCGGCGCCGTAGGCGGCGTATTCACCCCGACGCTCTTCGTCGGTGCCGCGCTCGGCAGCCTCTATGGCATCGCGATGAATGCGCTCGCGCCCGCCGCCGCCTCGGTGGCGAGCAGCTACGCCGTGGTCGGCATGGGGGCGTTCCTTGCGGCAACGACCTATGCGCCGCTGATGTCGATCCTGATGATCTTCGAGATGACGCTGAGTTATCAGGTCGTGCTGCCGCTGATGTTGGCGTGCGTGACGGCCTACATCACGGCTCACACGTTACGCGCGGACTCCGTCTACGCCAAGTCGCTGCGCCGCAATCAGGTGGCGGGCCGCTGGCTGTCGATGACCGGCCAGGGCAGCGAGATGCGCCTGTCGTCGCTCGCGGTGGACAACGACGCCATTGTCAGCGACGCCGACACCTCGGACGCCCTCGGGGAGCGCTTTATCGCCACGGGCTATCGCAACCTCGTAGTCCGCGACCAGGACGGCCGTCTTGTCGGGACGATCGACGCCGCGAGCTGGTGGCAGCGGCAAGCGACCGGTGAACCCCCGTTATGGACGGCGGTGATCACGCCGTTCAAAGCCCTGGACGGCGAGATGACCCTGGTTGGGGCGCTGCGCGCCGTCGGCAAGTTGCACGCCGACTGGGTGCCCGTGGCGAACGAGGCCGGTGAGTGGTTGGGGGTGGTCTCGCTGCCGGGACTCATCGAGATCGTGACCGAAGAGCGGGGCGGCGAATGAAGCTTCGCGGTGGCGCTCGTCCCGTCAAGCCGGCGGAACCGTTGGCCCGCGCGGACGGCACCCTCTATTCGGCAGTCTACGACGACGTCTATTACCGCGCCGACGACGCGCTCGGTCAGGTGCGACATGTCTTTCTCGGCGGCAACCGTCTGCCCGAACGTTGGCGAGGTCGCGAGACTTTCGTGATCGTCGAGACCGGCTTTGGCCTGGGCCTGAACTTCCTGGCAACGTGGGCCGCCTGGCGGGACGATCCGCAACGGCCCGCGCGGCTGCACTTTGTCTCGGTGGAGAAATGGCCGTTCCGGGCCCAGGATCTGCGGCAAAGTCTCGAGGCGATGCTCGTGCTGCCGGGCATGACGCAACTCGCCCCTCTGGTACAGAAGCTGTGCGACGTCTGGCCGGCCCCGGTGGCAGGCTGGCACCGGCTGGAGCCGGCACCCGGTGTGGTCCTGAGCGTCGGTTTCGGTGACTTCTTCGATCTGATGCCGTCTTTGCGGGCGGGCGCGGACGCGTTCTATCTCGACGGTTTCACACCTGAGAAAAACGCCGACCTGTGGACGCCCAACGTTTTCAAGACGCTTGGCCGTCTGGCGCGTGACGGGGCCACGTTGGCAACGCATACCGCCGTCGAACCGGTACGTCGTGATCTCATCGGCGCGGGTTTCCAGGTGACGCCGCGTGCCGGACACGGCGGCGAGCGGAACATGCTCGCCGGCGATTACGCGCCACCTTATCGCATGCGGCGTTACGATCCGCCCATCGCGCCCCCGCGGCGAGCTCGTGAGGCGATTGTGGTCGGTGCGGGAATGGCAGGGGCGGCGATGGTGCGGCGTCTTGTCGCCCGTGGCTGGCGGGTGCGTCTGTTCGAACGGGCACAAGCGCCCGGGACGGCCGCGTCGGGCAACCCGGCGGGGGTCTTTCATCCGCAACTTTCGGTTGACGATAACGTGCTGTCGCGCTTGACGCGGGCGGGCTTCCTGTACGCACTCTCGCAGTGGAGAACGCTGCCGGGCGGACTGCCCGGACATGCCGACGGCCTGCTCCAGGTTGCCATGGACGACGATCAGGCGCATGCCCTGCAGCAACTCATGACGGCGCACGGGTATCCGCAGACTTACGCGAAGTGGGTCGATGTGGCGCAAGCCTCTGCGCTTGCCGGCGAAACGCTCGCGCACGGCGGTGTCTGGTTCCCGGAAGGCGGCTGGCTCGCGCCGGCGATGCTCTGCCGGGCCGAATTGGTCGCCGCCGGGCCGTTGCTCGATGCCCGCTACGGCGTGAACGTCGAACGGCTCGAACGCGGCAATGGCCGCTGGGCCGCGATCGACGAGGCGGGTCGCGTGCTGGCCGAGGGCGATGCCATCGTCGTGACGGCCGCAGACATCTCCCAGAAACTGCTCGCGCCGTACCTCGCGCCCGAGTTTGTCCCCGTCAAACGGGTACGCGGACAATTGACGTTCCTGCCACCCGACCTGTTGACCGACCTGCGCGTGCCGGTGTGCGGAGACGGCTACGTAGCGCCGTCGCCACTGGGGGGCGCCGGGCCGATCACGGGCGCGACGTACGGCTTCGACGACCCGGCCGAGGCCGTACGCGTCACCGATCACCAAGCCAATCTGCGTCGACTTGCCACGCTGTTGCCAGCCCATGCCGACACGCTCGGCGATGGGGGGCTGGCGAACGAGCACGCCGCCGCCGAATTGGGCGGGCGAACGGCGTTTCGCTCCATGGTGCCCGACCGCCTGCCGATGGCGGGGCAACTGCCTGACATGGCCGCTCTCGACACGCAACGTCAACAGCTGGGCGGCGGGCATCTCCGAGATCTGCCGCGCCTTGACGGTCTGTACGCCAGCTTCGCGTTCGGCTCTCGGGGCCTCGTGTTCGCGTCGTTGTGCGCGGAACTGGTCGCCAGTCAGATCGAGGGTGAACCGTGGCCGATCGGAAGCGACCTGGCCGACGCCATCGACCCGGCGCGCTACGTGATGCACTGGCTGCGCAAAGGCTGACGAGGCACGCGCTCCACCGGGGCGCGCCGACTTCGCACGCCGTCGGGCTTGGCGGAATCCTGCGCTAGCCGCCCCCCCCCGCCACCCGCGACCGCTCTATCGCCCATCGACGTTACCCACGTTCCTTCACTACGTGCGGCCCACGCCTGCCTACCGCCGTTCTCCGAAAGCACACGCGGGTTCAATAAATCGAATCTGACCCTATAGCGATTGCAACCCCGCCCCATGCGGGGGCGGCGCCCCCTTGGGGCTTGCCCCCGTATTTCCTGGTCGAAGGGCGATATCACACCTCCGAAGTGGACCATCCCCCACGGTTCGGCATCGGGATGGAATCGGTTTGTGCGAGGTCAAACCTCCTGCCGTCGAGACGGCCGTTTGGAAGCGTCGGAAACCGAGTGTGGCAAAATGGGCCCAACCCTTCTGGTTCGTCGTGCATTTGTTCTTAATCTGCAACCCCGCGCGCGACTTTCTTTCCTTTCCACCACTTGATGCGCCGTCAAGCGGCGCAAAGCGAGCATTAATGACGTCGGAACTGTCCCTCTTTCCAGGCTGGCCACCGACGCCCGATCCCGTTTTCTTCGCCGGGCTGGCATTGGTTTTTGCCGGACTCGCGGGGGAAATCTGTTTCCGGAGACTGCGCCTGCCGCGCATCACCGGTTACGCCGTGGTCGGGCTGGTCGGCGGTACCCTGGGTCTTTCCTCAATGCTGGACGCGCAGACGAGCGCGGCCATCCGGCTGCTGATCGATCTGGCGCTGGGTCTGTTGCTGTTCGAACTGGGCAGCCGCCTCAACCTGAAATGGATGCGGGCCAACCCCTGGATCATCCTCACCAGCGCGCTCGAAGCCTTGCTCACGTTCGTGGCGGTCTATACCGTCTTGTGGGCTTTTGGGGTGGCACCGCTAAGCGCAGTACTCATCGCCGCAATCAGCATGGCAACCTCTCCGGCCGTGGTGATCCAGCTCAAGAACGAGCTGCGCGCGGAAGGTCAGGTGACGGAGCGTTTGCTGGCCTTGGCGGCGCTCAACAGCGTGTATGCGGTCGTCGCGGTGAAGCTTGTCTACGGATGGATGCACCAGGCGTATCACTCGAGCGTCTGGGTCGTGCTGTTTCATCCCCTGTACCTGCTCATCGGCTCGATCGTGCTGGCGTTCGTGCTGGCCAAGGCCTGCAATCTGATCTTCCGCAAGTTCGGTAGCCAGGACCAGCATGCTTTCGTGATTCTCATCGGTTTGATCATGCTGATGGTCGCGCTGGTGCATATGCTCAAGCTACCGAACTCGCTCACGCTGCTGCTCGCCGGGATCATTTTCCGAAATCTGGATGAGCGTCCGCAGCTTTGGCCTGCGTACTTCGGCACGGCCGGCTGGTTGCTTGCGGTGGTGCTCTTCGTGCTGACGTCGCTGGCGTTCCGGTGGGAATACGTCGTGATCGGCGGTCTAGCCGCGGCGGCCATCATCGTGGTGCGCGGCATCGCCAAGGTGGTGGGCACGGTGGCCGTCGCCCATCAGGCGGGGATCAGTTACAAGCAGGCCGTCGCGCTCGGGTTGTCGTTGTGCCCGATGGCCAGTCTCGCGTTCGTACTCGTTGCCGACACGTACGACATCTACCCGCAGTTCGATCCGATGGTCAAGGCGGTGGTCATGTGCACGGTCGCCGTGCTGCAACTGGTCGCGCCGTTGGTGGTTTATTGGGCGTTGGCCCTGGTCGGTGAACGGAAGGATTAAACCATGTCATTAGAAGCATTCATTCCCTCGAAGCCGTGCACTTTCGGTGTGGAGCTGGAGATGCAGATCGTCAATCGCCACGATTACGATCTGACCAAAGCCGCCGCCGATCTGATGCGGCTCGTGGCCAAGGAGACACATCCGGGCGAGATCAAGCCGGAAATGACGGAAAGCATGATCGAGCTGTCGACCGACATCTGCCATCGACATAGCGATGCCGTCGCGCAGCTGGGCCGGGTTCGCGACGTGCTGGTGGCGGCGAGCGAGCAGCTCAACGTCGGCCTGTGCGGCGGCGGCACCCATGCCTTTCAGCGCTGGAGCGAACGTACGATCTACGATTCGCCACGTTTTCACTTCCTGTCCGAGTTATACGGCTACCTGGCCAAGCAGTTCACGGTCTTCGGGCAGCACGTGCACATCGGCTGCCCGGATCCGGACAGTGCGTTGTACCTGCTGCACGCCATGTCGCGCTACATCCCGCACTTCATTGCACTTTCGGCTTCGTCGCCGTATGTGCAAGGTGTCGACACGGGCTTCCATTCGGCGCGTCTGAACTCGGTGTTCGCGTTCCCGCTGTCGGGCCGCGCACCGTTCGTGCTGAAGTGGGAAGACTTCGAGACGTACTTCGACAAGATGGTGAAAACCGGCGTCGTCGAGAGCATGAAGGACTTCTACTGGGATATTCGGCCGAAACCGGGTTTTGGGACGATCGAAGTGCGAGTGATGGATACCCCCTTGTCGGTCGGCCGCGCGGCCGCTATCGCCTGTTACATCCAGTCCCTGGCCCGTTATCTGCTCGAGGAGCGTCCGTTTGTGTTGAGCGAAGACGATTATCTCGTTTACACGTTCAATCGCTTCGAAGCGTGCCGCTTTGGTCTGGAAGGGGCTTACGTCGATCCTCAGACCGGCGAACGCACCACATTGGGGCAGCACATCACGCAAACGCTGGAGGTCATCAAGCCGCACGCCGCGGTGCTGGAGGCCGAAGTGGCTTGCGAAGAAGTCCGTCAGCTTGTCGCATCCGGCAAGAACGACGCGGTTTGGCTGCGCGACGTCCACGCGGAAGCCAAGTCACTTAACGAAATGGTTCGCCAGCAATGTTTGCGATGGGCTGCATGACCTGAGGCCTTGACCGACGGGCCGCACCGGATACCGTCGGTTTGTGGACGCGATCGTCGTTATGCGATCGGTGTAAGGAACCCCGCCTTGGCGGGGTTTTTTCTTGCCCGTACGTTTCGCAGCAGGCGGGCACGCGGTACCCGGCAGGGAGCGTTTCCGGTTTTTGCCATACACGAAGCATCGTGTCCCTACGCCATGGGCCGAATCGTGCACCGCGAACGATGCCCTTCCCACGGTTCAGGCTAAGCGCGTTTTGCCGTTTTTGCGTCGTCCATAGCAAGGTTTTAAGGTTTTAATAGGTTTACTGTATGTATACATAGTAGTAGTTAACAAAGGCGGCCCACTCCTGTGGATAACCACAGTTAACGTCGAGTAAACAGAAAGTTGCCCGAATGAGAACTGGATGGAAAAACAGCGGGTATCCCAAGAACAACTCGGAACAGTTTTTGGCCCTGTGGAAAGATTCGCGAGTTATCCCGAACCCATGCACAACGAGTCCGATAGGTTATCCATTAAGTTATCCACAGGCGCCTAAATATTGTGCAGAGCACCCCCAAAAACGGGGTTTTGTGGATAATTTTGATGTTCCTGCGTTGGCTGAACGGTTCGCGGATACAATCTCGCCACTTTGAAATGTGACGTGGCGTGCGTGGTGCAAGAAGTGAACGATGCTGGTTTCGCCAAATGTAACGAGCGAGATTGCCGGGACTGTCAAATTCTTCAATTCGCGTATCCGGAAGGGGCTTCCCGCGGACACGTTGCCCCGCACTTCCCCCCAGTTTCCTGCGCAACGCCACCCTCGTCGATTGGCGATTTACAGTCGCGTTTCAAATGATTTGCGTGCCGGTGGACGTTTGCTACGAAAGGCGGGGCATGGGGGGCGCTCACGCTCCACGTCGGATGGCGCTGAAATGTCTCGAAAATCGAGTGGATTTTCACAAGGTCGTTGTGCGCGACGGTGACCCGTGGGTGGGATCGCTACGGTCTGCGAGCCATGTCTGGCGAGGCTTTGCCGATGTGAGGGGCGATCGTGCGGGGTGCGAGGCGGTTCCCAATGGCCGCTGCAGGCGACGCCTGTTCGATCTGCCGCGTAATTGGCATGGGATGCGAAATGTTTTTCCCAATTTGATCCTTCGCAAAGCGAGTGCGCAGGACACCAATATTTTGTAAACATCTTGAGTAGGATTTGGGAGATCAGTACAAGAACTGATACGCCAAAATCAAACTCAGAACACACAATGGAATCGTGGTGGGACGGTGGGTTCAACAGCGACTTGCCGTCGCGTATCGACACGGAAGTGGCTTAGGGTTTCCCCCGGGCGGGGCGCCGAGATGGATGCAATGCAATGACGAGACGTGTGATGCACCGCCCGTGAGTTCATTTGACAAGCTGTTTTACTGACGTATAGTTTTTAGAAATCCTAACGAAAATCATGGCTACTCCGACCCCACTTGATGAAGCGCTATCCAAGCGCGTGACAGCTGGTTTGTTGCGCATGGGAACTGCGTTACGGAGCCACGCCTGGGAGGGCGCGGCAATGGCTGGATTGACGCCGACGCAAGGCGAGATTCTGACGCTCTTGCTCGCGCGCGGCGTACCGATGCGATTAGGCGAGATTGCGGAGGATGCCGCACTCACATCGGCCACGGTCAGTGAGGCCGTGAGCACGTTGGAAAGCAAGGGCTTGGTTGAGAAACGGCGCGATGCGAACGACGGGCGCGCGCTGGCGCTGCGTCTGACCGCGCGCGGCAAGACGGCAGCCAAAAAGGCGTCGCAATGGCCGAACTTCCTGACCACGGCGTCGGAATCGCTGGGCGAGAAGGAATGTGCCCAACTCTACCGAACGCTCGTCAAGATGATCTTCACGATGCAGGAGCGAGGCGACGTACCGCCGCAGCGCATGTGCCTGACGTGCAGTCATTTCGAGGTGTCGGCGCGCGGCAAAGGCCAATACCACTGCGATCACTTCAATGTGACGTATGACGATTCGCGTCTGCCGCTGGACTGCAACGCGCACGAGGACGCCGACGTCGCCATGCAGCGCAAGGTCTGGAAGCTGTATAGCAAAACCTGAGCGGTATTCGTCACGTACAAGCGGCGCGCCCCAGGGGGGGAGAACGTCATTCGGTACCGGGTGACGTTTTTTTTTCGTCGACGCTTGTCACGCACATGAGTGTCGCCTGCCTGTACACTGCGCTTTTTTGCATCCACGAAACCTCATCGCATAGAGATGGCAGCCAAGCGCAGAATCGAAGTCAGGAAGTCGGGCGTTCACGGTAAGGGGGTGTACGCGCTCAAGCGTCTCAAGAAAGGGGATCGCGTGATCGAGTACAAGGGCGAGATCATTTCGTGGCGTGAGGCCTTGCGTCGCCATCCTCATGATCCGGCGCACCCGACGCACACCTTCTACTTCAGTCTGGAAGACGGACGGTGCATCGACGGCAAGGTTGATGGCAACAACGCCCGCTGGATCAACCACGCCTGCTCGCCCAACTGCGAAGCGCGTGAAGAGGGCGAACACGTCTATATCTATGCCGTGCGCGACATCGAGCCTGGAGAAGAGTTGTTTTACGACTACGGTCTGGTGATCGACGCGCGCTACACGGCGAAGCTCAAACGCGAATACGCTTGCCACTGCGGTACCAAGGCGTGCCGTGGCACGCTGCTCGCGCCGAAGCGCTGAGCGCGTTGGGCGTTACCCGCGGCAGCAAGCGCGCAGCGGCGGATCAGTTGGAGGCGCGATCGCCTGCGAACTGGTCGATGGCCAGTGCCAGATCGACGTCGCGTTGGGTCAAGCCGTCGGCGTCGTGCGTCGAGAGGGTGATGTCCACCCGGTTATAGACGTTGAACCACTCCGGATGATGGTTCATCTTCTCGGCCTTGAGCGCGACCTGCGCCATGAAGCCGAAGGCCTCATTGAAGTCGTGAAACGTGAAGCTGCGCTGGATGGCGTCGCGTCCGACCACCTGGTGCCACTCCGGCAGCACTTCGGTCAGGCTGGCGCGTGCCTCGGAGGAGAGTCGTGTTGTCATGGCATTCCTTTCAAAGCGTTCAGTGCAAATCGGGCCAACGGGCATGCACCGACGCCGGCATGGCGTCAGTGATGGCTGCGTACGGTGTCAGGAGGGTTGTCGGCTGGGCCGGGCGCAGCGCCCATGAAGCGGCAGGGTTGCCGATTCATCCGACCTATTGTTTCACAGGCGCGCTGGGCGTGTGCGTGAGCCCTGTCCTATAACGCGAAGGGTCGGGTCAAAACCGGGCGCCAGGAGGCGTCGAACGGCAGGCCGCGGCGCGACCCGGGGCGAGCCAGACCGTGCCATCATGCCGGCAACAGGATAGGCGTGTCGTCGGGATGGCGGGCGTTGGCCTCGAATGCCGGCTGCTCGGCAAACGTCCTGAACAGCGTGGGCAGGTCGGCACGCATGGCGTCGAACAGTTGGGCGAAGTCGTCGATTACGAAGTACGTCTGCTGGAATGTGTCGATGCGGTATTGCGTGCGCAGTACCCGCTCGAGCGAAAATCCAAGCCGATTCGGCGCGCGCGAGGTCAGCGAGAAGTCGGTTTCGCCGCGGCTCGAGACAATTCCGGCGCCATAGATACGCAGGCCGTCGCCGTCACGCATCAGGCCGAATTCGACGGTGTACCAGTACAGACGCGCGAGCAAGGGCAGTGCCCCCAGCGATTGCGCGACCTTGCCGGCCTTGCCATAGGCTTGCATGAAGTCGGCGAACACCGGATTGGCGAGCAGCGGCACGTGACCGAAGACGTCGTGAAAGCAGTCGGGCTCTTGCAGGTAGTCGAGTTGGTCGGGACGGCGCATCCACCACGTCGCCGGGAAGCGGCGGTTTGCGAGATGCTCGAAAAAGACATCGTCCGGCACGAGTCCGGGTACGGCAACGACCTGCCAGCCGGTCGCGGCCATCAGTTTTTCGTTCAGGTGTTCGAACTCTGGCACGCGACGCGCGTCCATGTCGAGGGCGCGAATGCCGTCCATGAACGCATCGCAGACCCGGCCCGGCAGCATCGCCGTTTGACGTTCGTAGAGTTGCTGCCACACCGCGTGATCGACCGCGCCGTATTGATCGACGGGTTGTTCAATGGTGAAGTCGGGCCGGGTCGTGAGACCGGCGTCGAATTGCTCTCGGAGCATGGCAGTAAGGGACATGATGCGAACGACTCAATCAGACAGTGGCAGTGATTGAAAGTGTAGTGCGCATGGCATGCGAAATGGGCGCATAATGCGCCTGTGGTGAAAGTCGTTTGCATAAATTTCGCATAAAAATGTGATTTATTGCGGAGAATCGTCATGCTTGTTCTGGATCACTTCGATTTGGCTCTTCTGGACGCGTTGCAGAAGGAGGGCCGTGCCACGCATCACCAGTTGGCGGAGCACGTGGCGCTTTCTGCGTCGCAGATAGGCCGCCGCCTGCAGCGGCTCGAGGCTGAAGGCGTTATCGAGGGATATCGCGTGGTGCTGCGACCCGAGGCGTTGGGGCTGGCCGTGACGGCATTCACGACGTTGCGTCTGCAGCATCATGGCGATCAGGTCATCGAACGTTTTCAGGCGGAAATCGATCTGTTGCCCGAAGTGCTCGAATGTCACGCGGTGGTTGGCGAGGCCGATTACCTGCTGCGCATCGTGGTGCCGGATCTGAATGCCCTGTCGGCCTTCGTCATGAAGCGGCTGATGCAGGTGCCGGGCGTGGAGAACGTGCGCTCGAACATCGTGCTGAGCGCTTTCAAGCGCAGCAATGCGCTACCGCTGCACTATCTGGCGAACCGACAATCGTCACGCTGAGCGGGTGCGGCGTCACGCCGCCTCGCATCGCGATTTTCCTTCCCTTTGCCGGACCTCCCGGCATCTCTCTGTGCGCTCCGGGCAGGCGTTCGCTCGCCCGATCGATGGATCGCACGGCAAGCCGTTTGCGCTGCCGTATGTTCGACGCTTCAGTCAGTGGGCATCAACCAGGGCTTCACGTAGCGCCCATAGATTAGCGACTGAATAAGCGCGACAGTGGAGCCGATGAGTACTTCGATCACGCGCAACATGGCGAGGCTGAGTTCTTCATGCAGCCCTTGCCCCTGTCCGCTCAGCGCTGCCGACATCAGGATCACCACCGTGGCCGGGCCCAGACGCCAATTGGCCGGATAGTTCTGCACCAGCATTGCGGCCAGCGTGGCAAGTGTGATGCCCACAAGCATGGCCGCTAGCCCGGGCCCGATGACGAGCAAGACGATGCAGGCGATGCCGGCGCCGGTAATCGTGTTGATCGAGCGCGCCTTGAAGTTGCTCCGCGCCTGCATCGGATCCGGTTCGGTCACGATGATGAGCGAGATCATCGCCCAATAAGGCTCTGGAAAGCCTGCCGCCCGCAGGCCGAACCAGACGATCAGCGAGCCACTAAGAATCTTCACCAGATAGACCAGTGCGTTCTTCTTGGGGTGGAGAATGGCTAGAGACATGAGGCGCCCACGTTGCGAACATGGAAAGGCGCCAGTGTGACATAGGCGAATCCTGGAACCCAAGCCAGAAGATTCCGGCTCGGTCGCGCAGCCGATCCGAATTGCGGTTTCCTGATGCGCATGAGACGGGAAACGGTTCGAAATGCCAACGACTGCGGGGTAGAATCGCCTGACCAGAACTCGGGAGGAGACCGGCATGCAAAGCCGAACGCAACGCGTCTGGCCGGCCGCGCCGTGGGTGTGGGCGGTGCTGTGTCTGGGTGGGTTCGCCGCGTCGCCCGCGCAGGCGGCGCGCGTCACGAGCGTCAGTCCGCAAGGCGAGGTCGCGAGTGTGGACCAGGTCGTCGTCAAGTTCGACGAAGCCATGGTGCCGGCGGGCGATCCGCGCGCGCAGGCGCCAGCCGCCGTGACGTGCACCGACACATCGCTCGCAGGCGAGGGCCACTGGCTCGAACCGAAGATCTGGGTCTACGATTTCAAGTCGTCGCTGCCGCCGGGCGCGAAATGCTCGGTCGAGATGCGCGGTGGGTTGTCCGCGGTCTCGGGCGCCGCGCTGTCGGGCACCACGCGTTATGCATTCAACACGGGCGGCCCGGCCGTCACGTCCATTCGTCCGTCGTACGGCCCCATCGACGAAAACCAAATCTTCATCCTTACGCTCAATGGCGCGGCACAGCCTGCCAGTGTGATTCAGCACGCCTGGTGCGAGACTGAAGGGGTGGGTGAGCGCATTGGCGTGAAGTGGATTGAGGGCGACACGCGTGCGGCGTTGCTCAAGCGTTTCGATCTCGACAAGCAGGCGGCGCGCGTCGTCATGCTGCAATGCAACCGAACGCTTGCGGCCGGCGCCAAGATGCATCTGGTGTGGGGCACGGGTATTACCACGCCGTCGGGCGTGCCGACGAAGCAGGCGCGACGTTTTGAATACGATGTTCGGGAACCGTTCACGGCCAGTTTCAGTTGCGAGCGCGAGAATGCGAACGCACCCTGCACGCCGTTGCGGCCGCTGCGTCTGACGTTCAACTCGCCCGTTGCGCGCGACATGGCGGCCAAGATTCGTCTGTATGGCGCGGGTGCCGAACGGTCGCCGACGTTCAGCGATTCGGATCGCACGTCCAGTGTGAGCGATGTCGCGTTCAACGCGCCGTTCCCCGAGAAGGCCGAGCTGACGATCTCGCTGCCGAAAGGATTTACGGACGACAGTGGCCGAGCGCTCGACAATGCCGGCGAATTCCCGTTGAAGACGAAGACGGCGACGATGCCGCCGCTGGCCAAGTTCGCGGCCGCGCCGTTCGGCATTGTGGAGCGCTTTGCCGAGCCCGGCATGCCGCCGATGCTGCCAGTCACGCTGCGCAAGGTCGAGCCTGCGCTGCAGATCAACGGGCTAGGGGTGGCGGGCGAGGCCGCGAAGACCGGCGGGGGCGGCGAGAGCGGGCGCACCCTGCAATTGCGGGTCGACGACGACGCCGAGGTCATGAACTGGATGTCGCGCGTGCGTCGCTTCGACGAAACGACGATGACCCGCAAGCAGATTGCGCAGGAAATGCCGTCGATTCTGACGGCCCCGGCGGCGAATGCGGCGTTCGGGCCGAATGCCGCGGTGATCGTCGAGGGCAAGATCACGCGTTACGACACGCGCAGCCTGTCGTTGCTGTCCGGATGGCCTGGCGTCCAGGCGTTGACGTTGCCGGTGCCCAAGGAGAAGGATCCGCGCCCGTTCGAAGTGGTCGGCATTCCGTTCCAGAAGCCCGGCTTCTATGTCGTGGAGTTGGCCTCGCCATCGCTCGGGGCGGCCCTGTTGGGCAAGTCGTTGCCGATGTACGTACGCACGACGGTGCTCGTCACCAATCTTGGGGTGCATTTCAAGATGGGCCGCGAGAATGCCATTGCGTGGGTGACGACACTGGACAAAGGCCAGCCGGTGGCCAATGCGAAGGTGCGCGTGCTCGATTGCGACGGCAGCGAAGTGGCGAGTGCCGTGACCGACAAGACGGGCGTGGCGAAGATCGACAAGTCGCTCGAGCGATACCGGTACTGCGAGAAGACGATGCGCTCGGGGTACTTCGTGGTCGCCCGCACGCAGGGGAACGATCCCGACATGGCGTTTGTGTCTTCCGACTGGGATCGCGGCATCGAGCCCTGGCGGTTTCATGTGCCGACCGACGGTGGCAGCAGTCCGACCGTGCGCGCGCAAACGGTATTCGACCGGGTGTTGTTCCGCGTTGGCGAAACGGTGTCGATGAAGCACTTCATCCGTCAGGAAACGATGCAGGGGCTGGCGTTGCCCGAGAGCTTGCCGTCGCAGTTGACGATCACCCATGAGGGTTCCGGACAAACCTACACGCAGCCCATCAAGTGGCGCAACGGACGGCTGGCCGAGAACGCGTTCCAGATTCCGCAGGGCGCGAAGCTCGGGGAGTATGCGGTGACGCTCGACTACACGGAGACGGATTCACGCCCGAAATCGTATCCGGCGTCGCTGGACGCGGGGCATTTCCGCGTGGAGGCGTTTCGTCTGCCGGTGCTTGCCGGATCGATTGGTGTGCGCGATGCCGCGAAGTCACCGCTCATCAACAAGACCGAAGCCCCGGTGAATGTGCAGGTGAATTACGTGGCGGGCGGCCCGGCGGGCAACTTGCCGGTGCGCGTCTCGGCGTTGTTGCGCGTGCGCGACATGACCTTCGACGGGTACGACGATTTCAGCTTCACGCCGTACCGTCCGCCGTCGGCGCAGTCGGGGGCCGATGACGAGGATCAGGGCAATGACGAGAGTGCGGGCGCGAGCGATCAGAAGCTGGTCGCCGACAAACAACGGCTTGTGCTCGACAGAAACGGTGCGGGCAATCTGACGCTCAAGGACTTGCCCAAGGTCGACCGCCCAAGCGATCTCGTGCTTGAGGCGAGCTTTGCGGATCCGAACGGCGAGATTCAGACGCTTCGCGGCAATGCCACGTTGTGGCCCGCGAATCTCATCACAGGCGTGCGCAGCGAGAGCTGGGTGTCGGTGACCAACAAGCTTCCGGTGAAGGCGCTCGCGCTTGATTTGCAGGGCAAGCCGAAGGCCGGGGTGGCGATGGACGTGCGCGCCGAGGCGCGGATGACCACCAGCAGCCGCAAGCGCATGGTGGGGGGATTCTATGCGTACGACAACCACACCGAGGTCAAGGATCTCGGCACGGTGTGCAGCGGCAAGACGGACGAGCGCGGTTTGCTGGCGTGCGATGTCTCGCTCTCGCAGCCGGGCGAAATTACACTCGTGGCACAGGCCAAGGACGACAAGGGCAATCTGAGTACGTCGACAACGAGCGTCTGGGTGACGGGACGCGGCGAGGTCTGGTTCGGCGGTGACAATACCGACCGGATGGATGTGCTGCCGGAGCGCCGGGCCTACGAGCCGGGCGAGACGGCCAAGCTCCAGGTGCGCATGCCGTTCCGCTCGGCAACGGCGCTTGTCGCGATCGAGCGCGAAGGTGTGATCCAGACGCGCACGATGGAGATCTCCGGCAAGGACCCCAGCATTTCGCTCAAGGTCGAACCCACCTGGGGCCCCAACGTTTATGTGTCGGTGCTCGCGGTGCGCGGTCGAATCCACGAAGTGCCCTGGTACTCGTTCTTCCAATGGGGCTGGAAGCAGCCGCTGGAATGGTTCCGGGCGTTTTGGTATGAGGGCCGGGAGTATCAGGCCCCGACCGGGCTGGTGGATCTGGGCAAACCGGCCTATCGCTTCGGCTTGACCGAGTTGCGGGTGGGCACGGCGGGACAGCGTCTTGGCGTGGAAGTGAAGCCGGACGCGGCGACGTACCCGGTGCGTGGACATGCCAAGGTGCGGATCAAAGTCACGCAGCCGGACGGCAAGCCGGTCGTGGCCGGCACTGAGGTTGCCGTTGCGGCCGTCGACGAAGCGCTGCTCGAGCTGGCGCCTAACACGAGCTGGAATCTGCTCGATGCCATGTGGCAGCGCCGCAGCTATGGCGTGACGACGGCCACCGCACAGATGGAGATCATCGGACGCCGGCACTACGGTCGCAAGGCGGTACCGGCGGGCGGCGGCGGCGGCAAGAGCCCGACGCGCGAGCTGTTCGACACGCTGCTGCTCTGGCAGCCGCGCGTCGTGCTCGACGACAAGGGCGAGGCGAGTGTGGATGTGCCACTGAACGATGCGCTGTCCAGCTTCCGCATCGTGGCGGTGGCCGATGACGGCAGGCCCGGTGCGCAGGCGCTTGGCTGGTTCGGCACCGGGACCGCGACCATTCGCACCACGCAGGATCTGCAACTGATCTCCGGTTTGCCGCCGCTGGTGCGTGAGGGCGACACGTATCGTGCCCAGTTCACCGTGCGCAACACCACGCAGCATGCCATGCAGGTGCAGTTGACCGCGCGCGCCACGCAGCTAACCCTGGCGCCGCAACGGGTTGACGTGCCGGCCGGCGAATCGCGCGAAGTGACGTGGGACGTGACGGCGCCTGCCGGACTGGCGGACACGCGTGCCCAACGCGTGTTGTGGGAAGTCAGTGCACAGGCACCGGCGACGGGCACGGCGCCCGCCGCGAGCGATGCGATCAAGGTCGGGCAGGACATCCGGCCGTCGTTACCTGCAAGCGTCCAGCAGTCGGTACTCACGCAGGTCGAAGGCAGTCTGACGTTGCCCATGGCGCCGCCGGCGGGCGCTGTGGCAGACAGCACCGGAAAGTTGCGCGGCGGGGTTCGCATCAGCCTGCAACCGCGTCTGTCGCAGGGATTGCCGGGAGTGAAGCGCTGGTTCGAGGTCTATCCGTACGGTTGCCTGGAGCAACTGGCGTCGAAGGCGATCGGCATGCGCGACACTGCGCAGTGGAAACGGGTAATGGGCACGCTGCCGTCGTATCTCGACGACGATGGACTGGCGAGCTACTTCCCGCCGCAAGAGGGTTTTGCGAATCAGGGCAGCGATACGCTCACCGCCTATCTGCTGGCCGTAAGCAGCGAAGCGAAGGCGCTCGACCCGGGCTATGCCTTGCCGGACGACGCGCTGGCACGCATGGAGGACGGACTGACGGCGTTCGTCGAAGGGCGTCTCACGCGCCGCTTCTGGGCCCCGCGTGACGACCTGACGCTGCGCAAGCTGAGCGCCATCGAAGCGTTGTCCCGGTACGGTCGGGCAAGCGCGCGCATGCTGAGTTCGCTCACCCTCGCACCGAACGACTGGCCGACGTCTGCGGTCATCGACTGGTACGCGATCCTGCAACGGTTACCCGACGCGCCACAGCGTGCCGAGCGCATGGCGCAGGCCGAGCAGATCCTGAGGGCGCGTCTGTCGTATCAGGGAACACGTGTGGGTTTCTCCACGCAGGCAAGCGACGGGCTCTGGTGGCTGATGGTCGGCCCCGAGACCAATGCGGCGCGGCTGGCGTTGCTTATGAACGCGAACCCGGCATGGAAGGACGAGATGCCGCGTCTCGTGATCGGCCTGCTGGGACTGCAGTCGCGAGGGGCCTGGTCGACGACCACGGCGAACGTCTGGGGGGGCCTGGCCGTGGATCGATTCTCGGCGCGATTCGAGCGCGACACGCCAACGGGGCAGACGGCCATTCAGTGGCAGCGCGACAACCAGACGAGCGGCAGCGTGCAAACCGTCGACTGGGACAAGCTCAAGGCGGGCACCGTGCCGCCGGCCGTCTCGTTGCCATGGTTGAGCAACGCGGCAGCCGGAAAGGACAGCGCGCGCGATGTGCTGCGCCTGGATCAGACGGGGGCCGGCAAGCCGTGGGCAACGATCCAGAGTCTGGCCGCGGTCCCGCTCAAGGCGCCGTTCTCTGCCGGCTATCGCGTGACGCGCAGCGTTCAAGTGCAGGACGCCGCCGATCGTGCAGGCGAGCGCTTCGTGCGCGGTGCGGTATTGCGCGTGCGTCTGGATATCGACGCGCAGGCCGACATGCGTTGGGTCGTGGTGAGCGATCCGCTGCCGGGCGGGGCGACAGTGCTGGGCGGCGGGCTTGGGCGCGACTCGGTCATCGCCACGCAGGGCGAGAAGAACGAAGGCGCCATGCCGGCTTTCGAAGAGCGCGCCCAGGACGCGTATCGTGCCTACTACGATTACCTGCCGAAGGGGCAGCATCGGATCGAGTACACGGTGCGTCTGAACAACGTCGGCAAGTTCGCGACACCGCCAACGCGGGTCGAAGCGATGTACGAACCCGCGATGTATGGCGAGACGCCTAACGCGCCAGTGCAAGTGGTGCCGGCGAAGTAATGACGAATGGGAGGCGCACCGTCATGATGTCGAACTTCTTTGACCCGGTGGCGGCGCTGCCACGAGAGGCGCGCCGCTTCTGGTGGCTGGCCGCGATTGCGGGCGCCGCCTATGCGTTGGCGTTGAGCGGCGCACCTTATGCCGACCAGGGCATTGCCAAGGTGCTGTTGTGTGCATTGTTGTTGTTCGCGGCGCTGTACCACCGGGTGCCGCGCGAGCGGGTGTGGCTTTGCGCGGCGCTGATCTTGTCGGGCGCGGGTGACGTGCTGCTCGCCTCGCCGACCTTGGCGCAAGGCTTCGTTCTGGGCCTCGGCGCGTTCCTGCTGGCCCATCTTGCGTATTTCGTTTTGTTCTGGCGCTTGCGGCGCCCCTGGGGGCAGGTGCCCGGCTGGCATCGTGTCGCCATCGTGCTGGTGTGGGCGGGGGCGGCGCTGGCGTACGCGGTGTACTGGCCGGGAATGGGGGAACTCAAGGCACCGGTGGCGTGCTACGTGATCGTGCTGGCGATGATGGCCTCGGCGGCGCTGCTGGCCGACCTGCCGGGTGAATGGGCCGCCGTCGGCGCGCTGCTCTTCACGGTCTCGGACGCGCTCATCGGCACCACGCGCTTCGTTGGCCCCATCCTGGCGCAGGAGTACGCCATCTGGATTCTTTACGCGCTCGCGCAACTGATGCTCGCGGCCGGCATCATGGCAGTGCGTCCGTCGGATCCGTCGAATCCTTCGCAACCGGGTGAGACGCATGCGCGCCGTGAATGAACGTCGGGGCTGGGGCGTTGGCCGTCAGGTCGTGTTGAGCGTTGCGCTGACGCTCGGGGCATTTCTGTCCCCGGCACCCGCGCACGCCATCCCGTCGTTTGACGAGGTGCATCGCGACTGGCGCGCGTCGGACTGGATCCTGCTGGATCGTCGCGGCATTCCCTTGCAGCGCCTGCGGGCCGACATGCAGGCGCAACGCGGCGACTGGGTGACGCTCGCCGATGTCTCGCCCGCCTTTTGTCAGGCGTTGATCGTCTCCGAAGACAAGCGCTTTTACGAGCACAGCGGCGTCGACTGGCGCGGTGTGGCCGCCGCGGCATGGGGCAATCTCTGGCACACGCGCACGCGCGGCGCCTCCACGCTGACGATGCAATTGGCGGGGCTGCTCGATGACGATTTGCGCCCGAGTACCCGCAATCGATCCGTTTCGCAGAAGATCGGACAAGCGGCAACGGCGTTGTGGCTTGAGCAACGCTGGCGCAAGGATCAGATTCTCGAGGCCTATCTGAACCTCGTGCCGTTTCGGGGCGAACTCGTCGGTATCTCGGCCGTCGCGCAAACGCTGTTCGGCAAGTTCCCCAGTGGACTCGACGCCCGCGAATCGGCGTTGGCCGTTGCGCTGCTGCGTGCGCCGAACGCGCCCGCCGCGCGCGTGGCGCAGCGCGCCTGCGGCATTCTCCGTGACATGCGGCAGGCGTCCGACTGCAACGGCCTCGACGGCTACGCGCAACTCGTGTTTTCGCGACCGGCAAGCGTGATGACGACGCGCGATGCCGTTGGCCTTGCGCCGCATTTCGCGCGTCGTGTGTTCAGCGCGAGTCGTCCGCCCGCGGGCACGCGGATTGTCAGCACGCTGGACGCGAATCTCCAGCGCATGGCGGTGACCACCTTGCAGCAGACGCTGCGCGAGCTGGGCGCGCCGGGACGTTCGCGCAATGTGCAGGACGGGGCCATTGTCGTCATCGATAACGCAAGCGGCGACGTCCTCGCGTGGGTCGGTTCCTCCGGGCCATTGTCGTCGGCGGCACAGGTCGATGGCGTCACGTCGTTGCGGCAGGCCGGCTCGACGCTCAAGCCATTTCTCTACGCCCAGGCGATTGCGGAGCATCGCATGACAGCGGCGTCGCTCCTGGACGATTCGCCCATCGATCTGCCCACGGGTGGCGGCCTGTACATTCCGCAGAACTACGATCATCACTTCAAGGGGTGGATCAGCGCGCGCACGGCGCTGGCGTCGTCGCTGAACGTGCCGGCCGTGCGCACGCTCGTCATGGTCACGCCGCGTCGGTTCGCCCAGACACTCGTCTCACTCGGTTTGCCGCTCACGCAGAGCGGCGACTTCTACGGCTACAGTCTCGCGCTCGGCAGCGCCGACGTCACGCTGCTCACGCTCGCGAACGCCTATCGCGCGCTCGCCAACGGAGGCATCGCCAGCGGTGTGAACGAGCGCATGCCGGCGACGGCCCGCCCGAGCGGCGGCGACGTCACGAATGCGCGGGCGCGAAACGCGACGCACACGACCGTCTTTTCGCCGCAGGTCAGTTTCATCGTCTCGGACATGATCGCCGACCGGCAGGCGCGCACCCGCACGTTCGGGCTCGACAGCCCGCTCTCGACGCGTTACTGGACCGCCGTGAAGACGGGCACCAGCAAGGACATGCGCGACAACTGGGCCGTCGGGTATTCGCGGCACTATACGGTCGGCGTGTGGGTGGGCAATGCCGACGGAGCGCCGATGTGGGACGTCTCCGGGGTGTCCGGAGCCGCGCCGATCTGGCATCGCCTCATGGACTATCTGCATCGACGCACGGCGAGCCTGCCGCCCGCGCCGCCGCCCGGACTCGAACATGTTGCGGTGCAGTACGCAGAGCACGTTGAACCTGCTCGCGACGAGTGGTTCCTTCCCGGAACGTCGCAGCGCACAATCGTGCTGTCCTCGCTCGCGACCAAAGCGCCCGGCGGACCGCTCTGGCGAATTGCCGGGCCGCCCGACGGCACGATCGTGGCGCTCGATCCGGACATTCCGCCCGCGAACCAGCGTCTATGGTTTCAGGTGGCCGCCGCCTGGCCGAAGGGGGCCGCATGGCGGCTCGACGGCAAGCCGCTTGCGGGCCATGCGCGAGTGGGATGGCTGCCGTGGCCGGGGCGTCACACGCTCGAACTTGTCGATGCTGCCGGGGCAATGCGTGACCGCGTGCACTTCGAAGTGCGCGGTGCGACGCTCGACGACGGCAAGCGCATGCGCAATGCGAATCGCTGAGCGCATGTGCGCTGCGTCGCGAATAATTTTTGAAGCGGCAGACGCGTTCACGCGATGCAGGCTACACTCAAATCAGACCTGCCAATGCGTGACGCAATGTGACGGCGACGAGCACGCTGCCGCCCGACAATGACGCACGCCCCGGCGCGGAGACCTATCGATGATCACGCTGGACGCGCATCAAACCGCACAGTTGCTGCCGTACCCTCAGTTGGCCGACGGGATCGAGGCCATGCTCATGGAGATGCGCTCGGGCACCGCGCGCGCGCCGGAGCGTCTGCATTTCGCATTGACCGAACCAGAGCGCGGCCGCCGTGGCGGCGTGCTGCTGGTGATGCCCGCCGCCAATCGCGATGTCGCGATGACCAAGCACATCACGGTGCATCCCGAGAATTGCCGCGTGGGCAAACCGTCGATCATCGGCGAGGTGATGGTCTTCGATCCGCATACCGGGGAACGACTGATGTTGCTCGACGGACCCACCATCACCGGCCGTCGCACGGCCGCCGTGACGCTGTTCGCGGCGCGCAAGTTCGCGCCGCGCCCCAAGGGGCCGGTGTTGATCGTTGGGGCCGGGGTGCAGGCGAGGGCACATCTGGAAGCGTTTGCCGCCGGGATGGGCACGCGTCACTTCATGATCTTTTCACGCAGCGCGGAGCGTGCCCACGCGCTCGCGGAACACGCTGCGACGCTCGGCGTGGAAGCGACCGTGGTCGACGCGGTGGAGCCGGTGCTCAATACCGTGAGCATCGTGATCACGGCGACGACCAGCAGCGAGCCTGTGCTGCCCGATAGCGATGTGCTGCGCTGGCGTGACGACATCTTCGTCGCGGGTGTCGGTGCGTTCCGCCCGGACATGCGCGAGTTGCCGCCGCAGTTGTGTCGCGATGCCGCCGTGCGCGGCACGCTCGTCGTCGATACCTGGGAGGTCAAGCACGAAGCCGGTGATTTGCTGCATGCGGCCATCGATTGGGGACGTGCTGCGCCGCTGCTCGACGCCATCATCACGCCCGATCGTTTCCGCTCGAGCGGGCCCGTGATTTTCAAGAGCGTGGGCTATGCGCTATGGGATCTCGCCGCCGTATTGTGCGCACGTGCCAATCTGGCGAAGGACGGCGTGCCCGCGCCCTGAGTGGTCTGATGCCGGCGAAACGACGGGTTGCGCTGACGCGTGAACCGCGCGGCGCATTCACGCGGGCAGTGCGAAAGGCACACCTGCGCGAGCGTTGGCGAGTCTCGAACCACCGGGTAATGTCTCGGGCGTCATCACATGCACCGGCAGGCCGAGCGTCGTCTCGATGAGGTCTGCGTGCATCACGTCGCGGGGCGTCCCTGTGGCGAGAATGCGTCCGTTGGCAAGCAACGCCATGCGGTCTGCGTGACGCGCCGCGAGGTTGACGTCATGCACAATGGCCATTGCGCCGAAGCCCCACGTCCCGGCAAGCTCCCGCGTGAGCGAGAGCAAGTAATGCTGATGCGCCAGGTCGAGCGCCGCCGTCGGTTCGTCCAGCAGCAGATAGCGCGGCACCGCCGGTGCCGATGCGTCGTCGTCAGGCCATAGCTGCGCGAGCACGCGCGCAAACTGCACCCGCGCCCATTCGCCGCCCGACAGGGTCATCACGTCACGATGCAGCAACGGCGCCGCTCCCGCGCGTTCCAGCGCGAGGGTCGCGATTTCCGTATCGCTCTCGACGCTCTTCCCGAGGCCGTCACGTCGACGCGATCTCGGGAATGGCAAACGCCCCATCGTCACGATGTCGAGCGCGCTGAACGGAAACGACAACTGGGCCGTTTGCGGCAACACAGCGCGCAAGCGCGCCAACGCCGCCACCGTGTATTGCGCGAGCGGCGCGCCGTTCAGCGTGATGTCGCCGCGCAACCGCGTGCGCGGTGGCAAAGGTTCGCCGGCCATCGCCTTGAGCAACGTGCTCTTGCCCGCGCCGTTTCGGCCGATCAGCACGAGCAGTTCGCCGGGACGGATGTCGAGCGACAGGCCGTCGAGCACGGGCGCATGGGTGTCGGTGTGGGCAATCGTGAGGTCGTGTGCGCTGAGCATGGCAATGTCCTGTTTCGTCAGACCGAAGGTATCGACGTCATAGCCCGAACTGCCCTCGGCGCCGCCACAGCAGCATGAGGAAGAACGGTGCGCCGAGCAATGCCGTGAGAATGCCCAACGGCAGTTCCGCCGGCGCCACCCAGGTGCGCGCGACCAGATCGGCGAGCAACGTCAGGATCGCGCCGAAGAGTGCCGCCGCAGGGAGCACGGCGCGTGGGTCGGGGCCGACGATCAGCCGAACGACGTGCGGCGCGATCAGGCCGATGAAACCGATCATGCCGCTCGACGCGACCAACGCACCGACGCACAGCGCACACGCGACCATCACGCGACGCTTGACCGACGGCACGGCGACCCCGAGATGCAGCGCTTCCGCTTCGCCCAGCAGCAGGGCGTTAAGCGAGCGGCACTGCGTGGCGAGCACAACGATCCCCAGCGCGACAGGCAACACGATCACGCCGAGCATCGGCCATTGCGCCCCGCCGAGACTGCCGAGTGTCCAGAACGTGAGTGTGCGCAACTGCGTATCGTCGGCGAGGTAGGTGAGCAAACCGATGGCCGCCCCCGAAACGGCATTGATCGCAATCCCGGCGAGCAGCAGCAACGGCAGGGCGAGGCGACCGCGTCCCGCGGCCAGTCGGTAGACGAGCGTCGTGACGCCGAGCGCACCGACGAACGCCGCCGCTGGCAGCAACCACAGGCCGAACGAGGCGGCCAACGCTGCCGGCAGCAGAACGCCACCAAGGACGATCACGCCTGCCGCACCCAGCGCCGCCCCGCTGGCCACGCCGATCAGACCGGGGTCGGCGAGCGGATTGCGAAAGAGGGCTTGCAACGCGGCGCCCGCGGCGCCGAAGCCCGCGCCGACCAGGATGCCGAGCGCGATACGCGGCAGACGGATCTGCAACATGACGTTGCGTGCCTGATCCTGTGCAAAGTCACCCGAGGCACCCCGGAACAGCGCGGCAATCGCTTCCCCGGGCGCAATGCGATAGGCCCCGCCGCACAGCGCCGCAAGCACCGCGACAGCGAGCAAGCCGGTGAGCGCCGTCATGACGATCCATCGGGTCGGACGGCAGCGCACCGCGCTGGCGTGACCCAACGCGGTGGCAACGGTCGTGGCGTGTCCGGTTCCGGATTGGCGGGATGGCAACGACTTCGGTAGCGGGGGAGCGGCTGACATAGGGGGTTCAATGGCGAGTGGCAGGTTTCGGGATGGCGCCGACGCGCATTCAAACGGGATGCACGCGCAGCGCGAGATCGGCAACCGCTTGGGGCAGACGCGGACCGAAGCCGAGCAGATACAACGCGTCGAAGCTCACTACGCGTTTGGCGCGCCCGGCGGGCGTGTTCGCCAGCCCCGGTTGTGCGAGCAGGGTGGCAGCGGGATCGGCGGGCGATGGCCCGCTCGTGGTCGTGAGCAGCACGTCGGGTTGGGCGGCGACCGCTGCTTCGGCCGTGAGCGGCCGGTAGCCAGTGAAGCCACGCAATGCGTTGTCCGCACCGGCGTAGGCGAGCATGGCGTGCGCCGCTGTGTCCTGCCCTGCCACCATCACCTGGTTGCCCGTGTGGCCGAGGATGAAGAGCACACGCGGGCGCCGCGCAATGCCATACCGTTGTTCAACCTGATCGCGAACGCGTAGCCAGTCCGCGGTGAAGCGGTCCGCCACACGAGCGCCGTCGTGAGGTACGCGCAGGGCGACGGCGACGGCCCGAATGTTGTCCAGCACTCGCTCGGCGGTATAGCCGTGCACGAAGCGCTCGACCGGCACGCCCGCCGCCGCGATCTGCGACAGCACATTGGGCGGACCCGCTTCCGCGCCGGCCAACAGCAGATCCGGACGCAGCGAGAGCACGCCTTCCGCCGACAGCGTGCGCAGGTAGCCGATCTTGGGCAGCCGGGTGGCGGCTTCCGGATACAGACTCGTCAGATCGTTGGCGATCACACGCGCCTGCGCACCGAGCGCGTAGACGATTTCGGTGAGCGCGCCGCCCGCGACCACGACGCGCTTCGGCCCATCTCGTCCAAGTGCCGCAGGCGTCGTTGCGTTGGCCTGCGCCGTAATGACTCGCGCGCCCAGCCACGCGCCGGCTGCCAGCGCAGCGCTCCTGGTCAACAGAGCGCGCCGCGAGGCCCCGCGTGTGTCGATTGGGCGGTTCACGTCGAACTCTCCGTGACGCCTTGCGCATCGCCCGCGTGCGACGCATGCCTCACTCGCGCGAGCGTCTCGCGCCAGTCGTCGCGCTCGGCCTGCCCGGGCTTGCGCTCACCAAAGAACATGGCGATCACCATGCCCGAGGCATCGAGCAGTTCCAGCGAGGTGACGATGCCGTCTGCCGTCGGCTTGCGCACGATCCAGGCCGAGTCGACGAGGTCTTCACGCAGATGCAGGTTGAAGCCCGGATCGAGCACATTGACCCACGGACCCATCACCCGAATCGTCCTCACCGGCCCCGTGTGGATCTGGATCATGCCCGCGTTGCCGACGAACACCATGATCGGCAGGGCGGTGCCGGCGGCGTTGTCGAGCAACGTGCGCACCGATGTCGCGCTCACGCGTTGCGCATGATCTTGGGGGGCGAGACGCAACGCTTGGGCGCGCGACACCCGGTGGCGCTTGAGCAGTTCGAAGAACTGATGTGTGTCGGTCATGGCCAGCCAGTCGCGCTGGAAGGCGGCGGCGTCGACGTCGGCGTCGGGGATCTCGGCCTTCGGGGCGTCGGCAGCGACGACGTGCTGACCCGGCGTCTGGTCGCTCGCGCGAAAGCGGGCGACGAGGGCGTCATACGCGAGCGCATCGCTGTGATCGCGCAGGAACATCTTGTGCACGGCAGTGCCGGTCTTGTCGAAGAATTGCAACGAGCGGCGGGGGCCGTTCTCCGTCGGCGTTTCGACGGCATACCCGAACGCCCATTGGTGATAGAAGACGCGCAGGTCGAGGTCTTTGCCGAGCCCTAGGCCGATGGTGCCCGTGTGCGAGAGCTTCTCGTACTGACCGTCCTTTTCGTGAACCGCGGCGTTGTTGCGCGTGAGCGCCATCACGCGCCCCAGCGCGGGCAGCGCCTCGACGATCTCGATGAACTCGGGACGCAGCCTCACGACGTGCTCGCCGACGAACGCCGCGACCGTCTCGCCTTCGGAGACGCCCAGGGCGGCGGCGGCGTCGCGATCGCGCAGGTTCCGTTCGGTCTTGACGCGGTGGAAGTCGCTGCGCAGACGGGTGACGTCGGCGAGCGCGGGGAACGCCGGGCGGGCGGCGGGCGTAGCGGTTTGCGTATTCATCATGGCGATTCCTTTGTGGCAGGGGGTGCGTTCGTTGTGTTCGTTACGTGATGGCGGGCGCGCGAGCGGGCGCATGAGCGCCATTGCGCGCCTCGTGCCGACGGATCAGTACTGAAGCTTCAGGCTTACGGCCACGCTGCGGCCCGGTGCCGAATACGCGTCCTTGAGCGTCGAGCTATCGGCGAGGCCGCGCACGTCCGACCAGTTCCAGGCCTTGCGGTCGAACACGTTGTAAATGCCGGCGTAGAGCGTCGCGGACTTGTTGAGGCGATAGCCGCCCGACAGGTCGAGTACGACCGACGACGGCGGCGCCCAGCAGGTCTGGTTCTGCTGCGTGCCCGAGGTGCAGGTTTTCGCGATCTGGCTTTGTGCCTTCGCGGCCTGAAAGAGCAGGTCGGCTTGCGCGAACCACGTCGTGTTCGGTTCGTAGCGCACGCCGAGCACCATCGAGAACGGATTGACGGTGTTGAGCGGCTGGGTGGCGGCGCCGTTGTTTTGCGTCGTGCCGTGTGTGTAGGCCATCGCCGTGCGCAGCGTCACGCCGCCCTGGAGCGCCCACGTGGCGCGACCTTCCCAGCCCTGGATGCGGGCGCGGCTGTAGTTCACGTATTGATAGATAAGCGGATCGCTCGGGCGGCCCGAGCCGCTGATGTTCTGCTGCGAGATGAAGTTGCGGTAGTTGCCCGCGAAGACCGCGGTGCTGTAGGTGACGGGGCCGAGCGTGGTGGCGAGGCGTCCGCGCAAGCCCAGCTCCAAGGTATCGCTCGTCTCGGGCTTGAGGTTCGGGTTCGCGATCGACATGTAGCCGAAGATCGGGTTCGAGAAGCCGTTGTTGACCTGATCGGGCGTTGGCGTGCGAAAGCCGCGCGCGTATTGCACGTAAGGAATCAGCGAAGGCGCGATCTCGTACATGATCGCCAGGCGCGGCGAGAACGCGCCATCGTTCGACGAGGTCGGTTGAACGCGCGCGCCGGAGGCCGTCTGCGACACATACAGCGGATCGTTCTGCTTCGGCGAGAGCCAGTAGGCGTCGTAGCGAATGCCCGGCGTGACGCTCAACGCGCCGTAGCGGATTTCGTCCTGCGCGAAGGCGCCGAACAGTGTGTAGTCGGTGTCCGGGAACGCCTTGTTGGGGAACGACTCGCCCATGCCCGGCACGGTGCCGTTGCGATAGCTGGTGATGTACGCGAGGCTCGCGTCGGCGCCGTACACGAGCTTGTGCGCGAGCGGGCCGGTCGTGAAGTGGCTTTCCGCCTGCACGGCGCCGCCGACGGTGCGCTCCTTGTACGTGTTGTCGCGCGTGCGATCGCCCGCCGTGCGTTTCTCGTACGCGAACTGGCTGTTCTTCGCGTCCTGGAAGTACAGCAGCGCGTGCGCGTTCTGCACGTAGGCCTGCGAGGCGTCGTTGAAGTCGTAGTCGAGGCTGACTCGGTTGCGTTCGAGACGATCGCTCGTGGTCAGGCCCAGCGTCGTGGGCGGATTGATGGCCGACAGAACGTTCGCGTCCACCCGACGGCGCACGGTCTCGCCCGTGAGCTTGAACGTTGAGCGGGGCGTGGCCTTGAAGACCAGTTTGCCAAGCACGGAGTCGCCGTTGCTGTCCTGCGGGTTGGCCGTTGTGCGGGCGGTGCTGGCCGAGTCGTTGGTGCCCTTGCCGTCGAGTTCGTGACCCTTGTTGCCGTCGACGATCACCATGCCCTGCCACTGATCGGCGCCCCACGCGGCCTGCGCGGTCGTGCCGAAGCTGCGATCCATCGAGTTGTAGTACGGACGCAGGGACACATAGGTCGACTTGCCGAATACATCGAGCAGGTCTTGCGGATCCTTGGTGAGGAAGTTGACGACGCCGGTGAGTCCGTCGCTGCCATAGAGCGACGAGGCGGGGCCGCGCAGGATTTCGATACGGCGCAGCAGGTCCATGCTCAGATAATCGCCGCGACCGGCTTCGAGCGGACCAAACGCATAGCCGGACGGCATGCGGATGCCATCTTCGAAGAGCGCCACGCGGTTGCCTTCGAGGCCACGAATGTTGATGCTCGAATTGCCGTCGCGACCGCCGCCGGCGGCCGCCGATGCGGGACGATACGGTGCGCGGCGCACGGTGACGCCAGGCTCGTAGCGCAGGGCCTCCTTGATGTCTTGCGCTTGTTGTTCTTCGAGATCCTGATCGGTGATGACCGAAATCGACGCTGGGGTTCGATCCGCTTCGGTCGGCGTGCGCGTCGCCGTGACGTTCACCTCCCGCAGATTGGCTTCGGCGAGCTGCAAGGGCGTGTTGGGCGAGGCTTGCGCGAGTTGAATCGTCGTCGCGGGCTCGGCCGAGCCGGTGCCCGAGGCCGATTGCGCGAAGACGGCAGGCGACCAGAACGCAGCAAGCACCGCCCCCGCGAGCGGGCGGAGACACCAGCGATGCGCACTCGCGCGGTCGCGTTGCGAATCTTCGGATCGGATCGAACCGTGAGCACCGAATTTCCGGCCCCCCCGGTGCGTTGATATGACAAAGGCGCGGCCCCCGCCGCTTGACGACTGCTTCACTGCTGGCTCCCAGAGCAAGAAAACCCCGTTGCTGGCTGGCAAGCGCTCGTGGCAATCGTCGTGTTCCGCGTGACGTTATCGACGCTTGGGAACACGCCGGCAGGCGCGGCTGGCGAAAGATCTCACGCCCTGCGGCCGGATAGGTTCAGCCTCCGGACGAAGATGCAAATAAGAATCATTTGCATTGTTGACGAAGAACGGCCGACGCGTCAAGGGGGCGAGGTGACGCGATGTCAATGAATGGGAATGGGATGAAAGGCGCGCGTCAGATGGGCAGGCTCGTATCGAACTTGATTTCACGCAGCACGACGCTGGTCTTGACGTTGGCCACTGCGGGCAGACGGAAGATGTGTTCGTGCAGGAACGCGTCGTAGGCCTTGATGTCGGGCGCCACGATCTTGAGGATGTAGTCGGCTTCGCCCGTGGTGCTGTAGCACTCCGTCACTTCCGGGCAGGTGCGGATTTCGCGCTCGAACTGCTCCGTGCCGCCCTCCGTGTGGCGGGTGAGTTGCACGTGGGCCAGGGCGCACACGTGCAGGCCGAGCTTTTCCCGGTCGAGCAGCACCGTGTAGCGCTGGATCACGCCGCTTTGCTCCATGTCCTTGATGCGCCGCCAGCACGGTGTTGCGGACAATCCCACGTTATCCGACAGCTCCTGCGCCGAGCGGCGCGAGTCGATCTGCAATAGTCGCAGAATCTGGCGTGCAAAATTATCGAGTAATTCCATTTCTCAAAACAACCTTTTACGAAATGAACGTTTCTAATTGTGCGTCAAATGGAGTGAAATAGTAAAAATCTTTCTCCTGCCTCCCCATACACTGCTTGCATACCGATGCGCGGCCGCTCGATGCGGTCGAGACATCGAGACGAACAGGACAAATGCCCCCGAAGCACGGCCGACGCCGTCGTCAGATCGCTCTGGCGCAGGCCGCGGGGATCAGGAGAGACACGATGAATGCCCCCATGCGCGCCGCCCTCGCGACGCCGACCGCCAATTCCCTGGCCCATCCCGACTATCAACTCTCCGATGCGCTCACGGCGAGTCGCGGTCAGATTTTCCTGACCGGGACACAGGCGCTCGTGCGCATTCTGCTGATGCAGCACCAGCTCGACGCCGCGCGCGGCCTGAACACTGCCGGCTTCATCAGCGGATATCGCGGCTCGCCGCTCGGCGGCGTGGATCAGCAGTTATGGAAGGCGAAGAAGCTGCTCGATGCGGCCAACGTCAAGTTCCTGCCGGCGATCAATGAAGAGTTGGGCGGCACCGCCGTTATGGGCACGCAACGCGTGGAAGCCGACCCGGAGCGCACCGTCGAAGGTGTGTTCGGCATGTGGTACGGCAAGGGCCCGGGCGTGGATCGCGCCGGCGATGCACTCAAGCACGGTAACGCTTACGGCGCGTCGCGCCACGGTGGCGTGGTTGTGGTGGCGGGCGACGACCACGGTTGCGTGTCGTCGTCGATGCCACATCAGAGCGACTTTACGATGATGTCGTGGAGCATGCCCGTGCTCAACCCGGCCGACATCGGCGAACTGGTCGAGTTCGGTCTTTACGGCTATGCGCTGTCGCGCTTTTCGGGCGCCTGGGCGGGCCTGAAGGCCATCTCCGAGACGGTCGAATCGCGCGGCACGGTCGATCTCGACAAGATCCGCACCGACTGGGTCGAGCCGCCCGACTACGTTGCACCCGCGGGCGGCCTGCACAACCGCTGGCCCGATCTGCCGAGCCTGGCGCTCGAAGCGCGTCTGGCGGACAAGCTCGACGCCGTGCGCGCCTTCTCGCGCGTGAACAGCATCGACAAGTGGATTGCCCCGGCCCCGGACGCCGACGTCGGTATCGTGACGTGCGGCAAGGCACATCTCGACCTGATGGAGACGCTGCGTCGTCTGGACCTCACCGTCGACGACCTCGCGGCGGCGGGTGTGCGCATCTACAAGGTGGGCCTGTCGTTCCCGCTGGAGATGTCGCGCCTGGACACGTTTGTCGCTGGCCTGAAGGAAATCCTCGTGATCGAGGAGAAGGGCCCGGTCGTCGAGCAGCAGATCAAGCAATACCTCTACAACCGCACGACGGGCACGCGCCCGAGCGTGCTCGGCAAGACCGACGCCGAGGGGCGCACGTTGCTCTCCGCGTTGGGCGAGCTGCGTCCGTCGCGCGTGTTGCCGGTGTTCGCCGATTGGCTGGCGAAGCATCGTCCGGCGCTGGATCGTCGTGAGCGTGTGGTCGATCTCGTGGCGCACGACATCCTGTCGAACCCGGCCGACGGCGTGCGCCGCGTGCCGTATTTCTGCTCGGGTTGCCCACACAACACGTCGACGAAGGTGCCTGAGGGCTCTATCGCGCAGGCCGGCATCGGGTGTCACTTCATGGCGTCGTGGATGGATCGCGACACCACGGGGTTGATCCAGATGGGCGGCGAGGGCGTGGACTGGGCCGCGCACTCGCACTTCACCAAGCGTGCGCACGTCTTCCAGAATCTGGGCGACGGCACGTACTTCCACTCGGGGCTGCTCGCGATTCGCCAGGCGGTGGCGTCGAAGGCGAACATCACCTACAAGATTCTCTACAACGATGCGGTGGCGATGACGGGGGGCCAGCCGGTCGACGGTTCGATTTCGGTGCCGCAGATCGCGCGTCAGGTCGAAGCCGAGGGCATTGCGAAACTTGTCGTGGTGAGCGACGAGCCGGAGAAGTACATCGGCCACGAAGGCCAGTTCCCGAAGGGCACGACGTTCCATCACCGTAGCGAACTCGACGCCGTGCAGCGCGAGTTGCGCGAGATCGCCGGCACGACCGTGCTCATCTACGATCAGACGTGCGCGGCCGAGAAGCGTCGTCGTCGGAAGAAAAACGAATTCCCGAATCCGGATCGGCGTCTGTTCATCAACGAGGCGGTTTGCGAAGGCTGCGGCGATTGCGGCGTGGCATCGAACTGCCTGTCGGTCGAGCCGGTGGAAACGGCGCTGGGGCGCAAGCGCCGCATCGATCAATCGTCATGCAACAAGGACTTCTCCTGCGTGAACGGCTTCTGCCCGAGCTTCGTGTCGGTCAAGGGCGCGCAGTTGAAGAAGGCGCTCGCCGCCGCTTTCGATCAGGCGGCCTTCGAAGGACGTCTGAACGCGCTGCCGCAGCCGAGCGCGCTCGCGGGCGATGCCCCGTTCGACATCATGGTCACGGGCGTGGGCGGCACCGGCGTGGTGACGATCGGCGCGCTCATCACGATGGCGGCGCATCTGGAAGGCAAGAGCGCGTCGGTGCTCGACTTCATGGGTTTCGCGCAGAAGGGCGGCGCCGTGTTGTCGTTCGTGCGCTTCGCCAACACGCCGCAGGCGCTCAACCAGGTGCGTATCGACACGCAGCAGGCCGACGTGCTGCTCGCGTGCGACATGGTCGTGGGGGCCAGTGCGGATGCGCTGCAAACCGTGCGACGCGACCGCACGCGCGTGGTGGTCAACACGCATGCGATTCCGAACGCGACGTTCGTGCAGAACCCCGATGCGAATCTTCATGCCGACGCGCTGCTCGAAAAGATGCGTCACGCGGCCGGTAGCGACAAGCTCGATGCGTGCGACGCTCAGGCGCTCGCCCAGCGTTTCCTCGGCGACACGATGGGCGCGAACATCATCATGCTCGGCTTTGCGTGGCAACTGGGGCTGGTACCGGTGTCGCTGCACGCGCTGCAACGTGCGATCGAACTGAACAACGTGGCGGTGCCGATGAACCAGCTGGCGCTGGCGATCGGTCGGTTGGCGGCGGGGGATCCGACGGCGCTGACGCAGACGACGGCCAAGGCCACGCCGACGCCGGTGCATGCCCCGGTGGCCGACGACATGACGTTCGACGAACTCGTTGCGCATCGCATGACGTTGCTGACCCAGTATCAGAGTGCAGCGTATGCGGCGCAGTTCGCGGCCTTCGTGAAGCAGGTGGCCGATGCGGAAACGCGCGTGGCGGGGGCGCCTGGCCGCTTGTCGCGCGCCGTGGCGCAGCAGCTCTCGCGCCTGATGGCCTACAAGGACGAGTACGAAGTGGCGCGCCTGTATGCGCAAACGGCGTTCGCCGACGCGTTGGGCGAGACCTTCGAAGGCAAGCCGGGACGCGACTTCCGTGTCGAGTTCCATATGGCGCCGCCGCTGATTGCTCGCGGCAAGGACGGTGCGGTGCCGAAGAAGGTGACGATCGGGCCGTGGCTGTGGCCGGTGCTGCGCGGCATGGCGAAGCTGCGTGGTTTGCGCGGCGGTGCGCTCGACGTCTTCGGTTACACGCTGGAGCGCCGCATGGAGCGTCAGTTGATCGCGGACTATCGCACGACGCTGGCGCGTGCGTTGGCGGGCCTGTCGGCCGACACGCTGGCTGACGTGATCGCGCTGGCCGAAGCGCCGGCGAAGATTCGCGGCTATGGTCATGTGAAGCTGGCGAACCTGGCGATGGCCAAGCGCGTCGAGGCCACGATCGCGGCACGGCTGAACGTGACGCCCGCCACGAGCGACGCCGTCGAGCAGGCGCTGGCGCACGCACGCAGCAGCGGCAAGTCGCTCAAGGGCATTCCGGTGGTGACGGCGAAGTAAGGGGATCGGCATGATCGGGGGCGCCTTCTGCAATAAGACATGACGGCGCCCCATTCGACTATTACCTATCGAACCTGTTGGAATGAACGGTACGAAGGTTGTCGGACGGCTAGGCTTCATTCGCCGTTCACGAGTGTGGCGGCGGGTGTTGTGCGACTGGGACCATGCGGGTGAACAGGGCGAGTCCGATAGCGGCGCTTCCTGCGCAGAGAAACACGAACTCGATGCTGGTGAGGTTTGAAAGGGCACTACCGATCAGCGGCGCAATGATCATCAGCAGCAACTGAAGACTTCGGCCAGTGGACGTCACGGTCCCCAACACCTCGCGAGGGCACTCCCGCTGGAACGTCAGCATCATCAGCATGACGCCAAGTCCGTAACCGAATCCGTTACCGATCCAAAGGCCAAGCATGGCGACTACCGGCAAGGCCGCGTTCGCGTAGACAATGACCGCAGGCGTCAATATGGTGATGCCAAAGAGCAGCGATGAAGCAGCGAGCAGATCTGTAGGCGGCCATCGCCTCACCGCCGCTTTGAACGCAAATGTCCCCAGTATTGCGCCGGCTGCCGTGCCCCCCACAATGCTGCCGAAGGTCCCGTCGGGATAGCCGCGCGCTTTCAGAAACAGAGCGAGCAGTGCGTCGTAGAAGCCGAGGACAAACGCCTGACATAGCGTGACAAGGAACACCCGGCGCAGCATGGGGTGATGTCTCAGGACGTCGTGGAACACAGACCAGACGGGGCGTGCGGTGGGGAGAGCCCCGACGCGTTTGCCGGTGTTTGGGGTGAATCCGTTTGGCAAGAGCAGGATGCCGATGACGCTGAGCGCCGCCGAGATGGCAAAACCCGGAAGGTGCCATGTCGCCAGCAGTGCTGCGACGAGTGGTGCTACCAGTTTCGCCAACTGATCGATGAGCGTGACTTTGCTGGCATTGCCGGGAAGTGCCTCGTCGGCCAGCAAGCGGCGAAACAACTGTTGTTCGGCGGGGCCGGGGACGAGATTGGCGAATCCTTTCGATGCGACGCAGATGAGAAAAATGCCGACGGTAGGGGCTTGCCAGAGCGCCAGCGCCGCGGCAGCGCGAATCAGGTAGCTCCAACGCAACATCCGCCATGGACAGTGGCGATCCACGAGTGCGCCGATCCACGGGCCCGCAAGGACGCCGGGAACGCCGTAGAGCGCCATAGCGACTCCAATCACGACAGCATCGGCATTCCACCGAAATGCGAGGTTTTCGAAGATAAGTGTGAAGTCGATCCATAGGATCGACGCGCCGATTGCACGGGAGGCGAGCAAACGCGAGTAGTTTCCTGCTAGGCGTGTAGCAATCAAAGCGAATCTCTTGGTGATGCGGTGATGTGCTGATCGCGCAGGTATAGCTGATTTTCGACAACGAAACCGTCCAAGCCGACGTCCCGCGCAACACGAGCGAGGTCCGACGATCGATTGATGAAGCCGACGCCGTTGAAATTCAGAAAGTACTTCGTGAAGCGGAACGGTCTTGCCGTTTCGATAGCGTCGGTACGCGCGTGGCGCTGTCCACATGAACCGCACCGGAATTCGTAGCTGCCGATCGGGGGAAGCATTCAGGCGTTGCAGCCGATTCTGTACCGCCTTCGCGCCGACGCGCTACCATTCGGGGGTTACGGTTGACGCAATGGGGTGAGCCGGATGCCGGTGGTGGCGTTGCGACGGGAGGCCGTCCATCGCGCACGCGGCAGCGGGATTTGCCATAAGCGATTGATTACGGAGAGGAAAATGAGTGTTTCGAAGGCACCTGCGGATCGCAAGGTGATCCTCACGGGTGACCGCCCGACGGGGCCGCTGCATCTGGGCCACTATGTCGGCAGTCTGAAGAACCGCGTGGCGTATCAGCACGAATACAAGCAGTTCATCCTGGTCGCCGACGCGCAGGCATTGACGGACAACACCGACGATCGCGGCAAGGTGCACCGCAACGTCTCGGAAGTGGCGCTCGATTATCTGGCCGTCGGCATCGACCCCAGTGTCACGACCATCTGCGTGCAGACGTGGCTGCCCGAACTGACCGAACTCACGTTCTACTACCTGAACCTCGTGACCGTGGCGCGCCTGGAGCGCAATCCGACCGTCAAGCAGGAGATCGGGCTGCGTAACTTCGAGCGCGATATTCCGGCCGGCTTCCTCACGTATCCGGTGAGCCAGGCGGCCGACATCACGGCGTTTCGGGCAACGCTCGTGCCGGTCGGCGAAGACCAGTTGCCGATGATCGAGCAGACCAACGAAATCGTGCGCCGTCTGAATCGTCTGGCCGATCGCGAGATTCTGGTCGAAGCGAAGGCACTGGTGCCGCCGATCGGGCGTCTGCCGGGCATCGACGGCAAGGCCAAGATGAGCAAGTCGCTGGGCAACGTGATCAACATTTCGTCGACGCCGGACGAGATCCGTGCCGCCGTGAAGAAGTGCTACACCGATCCGCTGCATCTGAAGGTGGAAGATCCGGGGCATCTGGAAGGCAATGTGGCATTCGCGTACCTCGACGCCTTCGACGAAGACAAGGAAGGCCTGCAGGCGCTCAAGGATCACTACGTGCGCGGTGGTCTGGCCGACTCGAAGGTGAAGGCGCGTCTGGAAGAGCGGCTGCAGGAGATGCTGCGACCGATGCGTGAGCGTCGCGAGGAATTCGCCAAGAATCCGGAGTTCGTGTGGGACATGCTGCGCGCCGGTACGGAACGTGCGCGTGAGACGGTCTCGCAAACGCTTGAAGATGTGCGCTCGGTGTTCGTCACGCCCGGGTGGAAGAAATAAGGTCGCGCCGACCGCCGCGTCGGCGTCTTGCTTGAAGAGAAAAGCAGCCCGGTGAACTGCACCCCAAAAGTTGGACGTAAATCCAATCTTTGGGGTGTTTTTCATGGGCGCGGCAGCGGGCGAGGCGTTGTAGAGGGAGGCGTCTGTACGGCAGTTCTGGTCACACGGGCGGTCTCGCCGTTGGGGCTCGATCCACACTGTGCCATGTCGTTCCTGAACGACTCGGCGCTGAGCAGGGGTTGCACCTCGTCGGCGGATGCATCGTGCGCCGCAGCGCCCGCGTTCGCCTGACGGACAAGGCGCTCGACGCGGGACAGCGCCGCATTCTGCAGGCTCAGCAGTTCCGCGAGGCCGCTTTCCGCCTCCGTCAGGGCGTCCCTGATCTGCCCTTGCGCGGCGAGTGTCCGATAGCGTTGCGCCAAATCGACGGTGGGCGCGGCAGATACGTACTTGATTGGACGCATGGTGATTTTGTCTCCTCGTGTTGAATGAACCCTCGCCGAGCCAACGGCTCGCCGTCAAAGCCGGGTATTCCCAAACGTGTGATCGAGATGCTCGAGATTCTCGTTGAGCACGCGTTGATTGCGTGTGGTGCGCGCAATGTCACGACTGAGCTCGTCGAGACGCGCCTGTATCTCGGTGGTCGCCCCCGATTGATGCGCACTGTGCCGCGCATCCAGCCCGCGATTGACGGCGTCGTTCAGGTTCTTGATCGCTGTGATCTCGTTCGATAGCTTGCCCCAGCCGCGATTGCGTGCATAACCGAAGACGTTGAAGATCCCGTTGCAGGCCGTCAGCACACCGGCCGCCGTTGAGGCGAGCTTCAACCCCAGCGCGAGACCGACGATTGCGGGCAGCAACCCGGGAAGCACCGCCGACGCGACCCCTAACGAGACGGTGATGACCAGGAACGAGACGAGAATCAGGATTCTTGTCTTCCATCTCCGCTTCTCTCCCGGGATGGCGGTCTGGGCCTCGGTCAGATAGTGGTTGATCAGCGGCTCGGTCTTGCTCAACAGATCGCCCGTCACCACGAACGCCGCGTATAGCTCTGCCTTCGCTTGTCGAAGCGCTGCCGGCGTCATCTCCGCCTTCTCCAGGGCCTGCTGCTGGTCCTCCAGAACCCGGCGCGCCGATGTCGTGCCCACCATCGTGTCGAGTGCGGCTTTCAAATGACGGAGCGCGTCAAACGCCGCCTTCGCTTTCGGCGTCAGTTGTGCCGTGTCGGAGATCGATTGTTGCGCGTCGACGCGCTTGAACGACATGAACGACGTGCGCGACAGATCGCGTGCCTTGCCGATTTTCACGATGGCCTTCTCGAACTGGTCGATCAGTGCATCGATGCCGAGAATATCGGACGCCGCGTGCGTCGAGATGGTTTCTGACAGTCGCGCGATGGCGTCGTACTCGCCGGACAATTTGCCTCGGACCGCCGCGGGGCTGACCGCTTGCGCCGCCACATCCCAGTCGCGCTTGAGCGCGGCCAGGTTGGCGACGATGTCGGCCCGGAGTGTTTCGATCGTGGGTAAGGTATCGGCGCCAGCGGTGGCCGACGATGCCGATCCAGGGGCCAGCGCATGCTGCCGAACCCCGACCTGTTTCCATTCGGACCGGGTAGTTGGCGATGACGGCTTGGCGACGCGACCGCCAACGGCGGTATCGAAGCCTAACGACAGGTAGGATGGCGGAGCGAGCTTCATGGGTAGACACCTTCTGCGCGACATTGCGAGGAGTCTATGCAGCGGTGCCCCACTGCGCTTTTCATTCGCGCGTCGAATTGTCGGAATTGGGGTGTCGAGACACCACCGGCAACGACTGCGGCCGGAAAAAAAACGCCGCGATGTGCGAGACATCGCGGCGCTTCTCTTTCCGCTCACCGCAAACGCGCTTGCGCGTGTTGTCGGGCGGCGGATTCGGTGATTGCGGTTATTCCGGCTGCTTGGCGACCTTGCCGTCCTTGAAGACCCAGCGGATGTCTTCGCCCTGGCCGGTCAGCACCGCGATGGATTCGAGCGGATTCCCCTCGACGACCAGCACGTCGGCCAGCGCGCCCGGTGCGATCACACCCAGCTCGCCCGCGCGATTCAGAATCTCCGCACCGATGACCGTCGCCGAGCGAAGCGCTTCGGCGGCCCCCAGCACGTCGGCACGGATCGTCAGCTCGTCGGACTGGTACTTGTGCATGTCGCCGAGCAGGTCGGAGCCGAAGCCCATCTTCACGCCCGCGTCGCGATAGATCGAGAGCGATTCGCGACCGGCGCGCTGCACGCTCTCCACCTTGGCCACCGACTCCGGCGGCAGGCCCAGCGATGCGCCGTCCTTGGCCAGCGCGTCGTAGGTGACCAGCGTGGGCACGACATAGGCCCCTTTCTCGGCCATGAGCTTCGCCGTCTCGGCGTCGCACAGATTGCCGTGCTCGATGGTACGCACGCCACAGCGCACAGCGCGAGCAATTGCGCGCGGGGTGTAGGCGTGGGCCATCACGTAGGTTTGGGCCGCCTCGGCTTCGGCGACCGCCGCGCGGATCTCGTCTTCCGAGTACTGCGTGTTGGCGATGGGATCGACCGGCGACGCCACACCCCCAGAAGCCATCAGCTTGATCTGCGTGGCGCCCTTCTGAATCTCCTCGCGCACGGCGAGGCGGATCGGATCGACGCCGTCGACGACGCGCCCGATCGCCCCCGCGCGAAATGCGCACGAGCACGGCTCCAGCGTGTCGCCGCGGGGACGGAAGTCGCCATGCCCGCCCGTCTGCGAGAGCGCCTTGCCCGATGGAAAAATGCGCGGCCCCGGAATCACACCCTGCTCGATGGCCTGTTGCAGCGCCCAATCGGCGCCGCCGGCGTCACGCACGGTCGTGAACCCGCGATTGAGCATGCCCTGCATGATCGGCAGCGACTTGAGCACGGTGAGCACGTTCGGCTGGCTGGCGTTCGTGCCGAGGTTGGGATGCGAAGCGAGCACGTGCACATGGCAGTCGATCATGCCGGGCATGACGGTCTTGCCGGTGACGTCGATCACCGTCGCGCCGTCGATGTCGAGCGGCGTGGCGCTGAGTGCCGTAATGCGATTGCCCTCGATAACGACATCGTGACGCTCGAGCAGACGGCCGGCGGCTGCATCGAGCACATTGCCGCCGCGAAGCAGGGTAACGGACATGGGGGGATTCCTTGGAAAAATGCATAAGGCGCGCCGGTGAGGGCGCGCCTTGACGACAGGGGACTCAGGCCTTGGGCAGCGGCTTCACGAAGCACGTGCCGACGAGGCTGACGGCCGCCGCGACGATCACGTAGATAGCCGGTGCCATGTTGCTGCCCGTGCGGGCAATCAGCCACGTGATGATGAGCGCGGCGAAGCCGCCGAAGATCGTCACCGCGAAGTTATAGGCCACCGACAGACCCGTCGAGAGGACCTTCGCCGGGAACATCTCGGAGAACGCCGCGAGAATCGGGCCGGTATAGCAAGCGATGAGCAGGCCGAACACGATCTGGAATATCAGCAGCGAGTGCAGGCCAGGAGCCACGTTCAGGTACGTGAACATCGGCCATGCGAGCAACAGGATCAGTAGGGCCGAGCCGGACAGGAACGGACGGCGGCCGTAGCGATCCGCCAGACGTCCCACCACCGGCGCGAACACGAGAATCATTGCGCCGCCGACCATGCCGGCCGTGAAGCCATCGGAGGCCTGCAGCTTGAGCACGCGCTGGGCATACGTCGGCATGTAGAACAGCAGCACGTAGGTGCAGATCGTCCACAGCACGACCATGGAGAAGCTGGCGAGCGTCTCGCGCGGATATTGCGAGAGCACGTCGCGCAACGGCGTATCGGACTTCTCGGCGTGCTGGAACGTCGGGGTTTCGTCGATCTTGTTACGGATGTAGAAGCCGACCGGACCAATGAGCATGCCGACGAGGAACGGCACACGCCAGCCCCAAGACACCAGCGAGGCGTGATCGAGTTCCGTCGTGACGAACGTGCCCACGGCTGCGCCGAGCAGCACGGCAAAGCCGATGCTCGACTGAATCCAGGCCGAGTAGTAGGCGCGTTGATTGGCGGGCGCGTACTCGGTGAGGAAGGCCGTTGCGCCGCCCATTTCGCCGCCGGCCGAGAAGCCTTGCAGCAAACGCGCCAGCACGATGATGAGGGGCGCGCCCAGACCGATCTGATCGTAGGTCGGGGCCAGGCCGATCATCGCCGTGCCGGCGGCCATGAGCAGAATGGTGAGCGACAGGGCCGCCTTGCGGCCCACGCGGTCGGAATAGATGCCGAGCACGATGCCGCCGACCGGGCGCATGAAGAAGCCCACGCCGAACGTGGCCACGGCCAGCAGGAACGACGACAGATCGTCGCCGGTGGGGAAGAATTGCTTCGCGATGATGGCCGCGAAGAAACTGTAGACGGTGAAGTCGAACCACTCGAGACCGTTGCCAATCACCGTCGCCACGATCGCGTGACGGCGCTGACGGGCCAGGTTCTGTTGAGGCACTGCCAAAGTCGCCTGCATCTGAGTCTCCCGGAAGATGGGTGGCGTCCGTTGCGTGCCTTGCGACTACGTCATACCGGTAATACGCCTGCTTTTATGTCGGATCACGTCTGCGCTCCCAGCGGGATCGACAAACGTGTGCGGATAAGACACAAAGTAGTGCAGACAAAATGACAGGCCAAACGATAATTGCGCATGTTGCCATGCGTGTAACGCATGGCAACGTCTGAAGAATCGTGTAACCCCTATGATGGGAAACGGTATTCCGCGTAGATCCAGTTGCGGAAAATTCGCGCGGCGGCATGCTCGTGGCGCTCGGCAGGCCACACGAGATAGTAGCCGCCCCCCAGGCTGGCGGTCGCATGGCACGCCTGCACGAGCAGGCCCGCGTCGAGACATGGATCGATCATGTGACGCCAACCCATGACCAAACCGCCGCCCTCGATGGCCATCTGCACGAGTAGCGGGTAGTAATTCGCGCTCACCATGCGCGGAAATTTCGGGGCGTTCACGCCTTGCAGCTGGAACCAGTCGGGCCACGACATCCACTTGCGTTGGCCGTCTTCGATGAAAAGCAGCGTCTCGCCGACGAGATCGGCTGGGGTGAGCTGGCGCCCGCGCAGATAGGCGGGGGAGCAGACGGGGAACACTTCCTCGTCGAAGAGCCGTCGACCGGCGAAGTCCGGGGGAAGGTCGTTACGCACGTAATAGACACCGAGATCGAACTCCGACGCGGACAGCGACGTAATGCCGTCTTTCACGATCACGCGAATCTTGATATCGGGGTGCGCGGCGCGAAATCGCATGAGTTGGGGCGTCATCCACAACACGGCGACGCCCGACGAACAGGCCACGGTGAGTTCCAGGTCGCCGCGCCGCTTCATCAGGTCGGCGGTGGCTTCGGCGCACTCGCCGAGCAGGCGCTGGATCTGTTCGGCGTAGCGTTGCCCGGCCACCGTCAGCCGCAGCGTGCGATGCTCGCGCGTGAACAGCGCGCGCCCGAGAAATTCCTCGAGCTGGGCGATTTGCCGGCTCACGGCGCTTTGCGTGAGATTGAGTTCGACGGCGGCCCGCGTGAAGCTCGCGTGCCGCACGGCTGCGTCGAAAGCAATCAGGCAATGCAGCGGCGGCAACGGCGAGATGGGCATGCGTGGTGACGAAGTGAAGGGTGAGGGCTCGCGCGGAATCAGCGCTTGCCGACCATCTGCTCGGGGCGAACCCAGGCGTCGAACTGCTCGGCCGTGACGTGGCCCAACGCGAGGGCGGCCGCCTTGAGCGTGGTGCCTTCCTTGTGCGCCTTCTTGGCGATCTGCGCGGCCTTATCGTAACCGATGTGCGGGTTGAGCGCGGTCACGAGCATGAGCGACTCTTCGAGCAGCGTGCCGATGCGCGCACGGTTCGGTTCGATGCCGATGGCGCAGTTGTCGTCGAAGCTCACCGCACCGTCGGCCAGCACGCGCACGCTTTGCAGGAAGTTGTGGATGAGCATCGGCTTGAACACGTTCAGCTCGAAGTTGCCCATCGAGCCGCCAATGTTGATCGCCACGTCGTTGCCGAGCACCTGGGCGCACAGCATCGTCATCGCTTCGCATTGGGTCGGATTGACCTTGCCCGGCATGATCGAGCTGCCCGGTTCGTTTTCCGGAATCATCAGCTCGCCAATGCCGCAACGCGGGCCGCTGGCCAGCCAGCGCACGTCGTTGGCGATTTTCATCAGGCTGGCGGCGAGCGTTTTGAGCGTGCCGTGCGCGTTGACGATGGCGTCGTTGGCCGCCAGCGCTTCGAACTTGTTTGGCGCCGTGACGAACGGCAGGCCGGTGTCGCGCGCGAGCGTGGCGGCCACTTGCTTCGCGAAGTCCGGATGCGCGTTCAGGCCCGTGCCCACCGCCGTGCCGCCGAGCGCGAGTTCCGCTACGTGGGGCAGGGCGTCGTCGACGTGCTTCAGGCCGTGGTCGATCTGCGCGACCCACCCCGAGATTTCCTGGCCGAGCGTGAGCGGCGTGGCGTCCTGAAGGTGGGTGCGGCCGATCTTGACGATATCGTCATAAGCGCGGGCCTTGGCGGCGAGCGTGTCGCGCAGTTGGCCGACGCCGGGCTTCAGGTGATTGACGAGGGCGTCGAGGGCCGCCACGTTCATGGCCGTCGGGAATACGTCGTTCGACGACTGGCCTTTGTTCACGTCGTCGTTGGGGTGCACGAGACGCGCTTCGCCGCGTACGCCGCCGAGCAATTCGCTGGCGCGATTCGCGAGGACTTCGTTCATGTTCATGTTCGACTGCGTACCCGAGCCGGTTTGCCACACGGCCAGCGGGAATTCATCGTCATGCTGACCGGCGATGACTTCGTCGGCGGCCTGGAGGATGGCGTCGGCCTTTTTCGCGTCGAGCACGCCCAGGCCCTTGTTGACCTCGGCGGCGGCGCGTTTCACGCGAGCGAGCGCGCGCACGAGTTCGCGCGGCATCTTCTCGGTGGAAATCTTGAAGTTCTGCAGCGAGCGCTGCGTTTGCGCACCCCAGAGACGTTCGGCGGGCACCGCAATTTCGCCGAAGGTATCGCGTTCCATTCTCACAGACATGATCGACTCCTCGAAGACAGAGTTAAATTCTAGGGCTTTCACAGGGATCCGGCATGGCAGCGTCTTCCGGAATGCGCCACGACGTGGGAGTGAACCGCGGGGACAGGGGCTTATCGTAGGTTCGGAACCCGAATGCCCAAGCCACGGATTATGCGCCGGAACCGTGGGTCGAGGGCGCCGGGCGGGGGCGCGCCGTGACCGTGGCTCGTGCGTTCAGGCCCATACCGCCGTCACCAATTGCAAGGCGGCGGCGATGGCGGGTTCGTCGCGTCGCGAGGCCAGCGTGACGAACGTGAGTTCCGTCGGCACGCTCACGCCGTCGGCGATCACAAGACCGTGGGCGTGCGCCTCGCGCAACGCAATCGAGTCGCGCACGAGCGACAGCCCGACGCCGGACTTCACCAGATCGAGCATCGACGGCTCCTGATCCACTTCCGCCACCTTCGTGGGCGACACACCCAGGGCGCCGAACCGTTCCGAGAGCAGGCGGTTGTGGGCCGATTCGGGGGGTGTCCAGATCCACGGCAACGCGGCGAGTTCGCGCCATCCGCGCCGGGCCACGCGCTCGCGCCAGCCGGCGGGCGCGAGCACCTGATACGAGAACGGCGTGAGCGTGATGGCGTGAAAGCGCTCGGGGTCAGGCAGGCCGAGATAGAAGCCGACGTCGAGTTCCCCGCGCCCCAGTTGTTGCAGCACCGAGCCGGACATCCCCTGACGCAGCGCCGTCTCGATCTGCGGATATGACTCGACCAGCCGTTTGAGAAAGGCGCCCAGCCGGGTGAATTCGGGGTCGAGAATCGTGCCGATGCGCAGCCGTCCACGCACCGTGTCGCGCATCGCACCGGCCGCCTGCTGCAGATCGGCCAGCGCGGCGAGCATGCGCTCGGCCAGCGGCAACAGGGCCTGTGCGTCGCGCGTGAGCGTCAGTCCTTGCGCTGTGCGTGTGAAGAGGGTGAGCCGCAGCGCCTCCTGAAGCGCCTTGACTTGCAAGCTCACCGCCGGTTGCGTCAGGTGCAGGCGTTGCGCCGCGCGGGTGAGGTTGCCCTCGTGTGCGATGGCGACGAAAGCGCGAAGATGGGCGAGTTCCATGGGGAGGCCATTCACGGGCGGTGCCCGAGGCGTGCATTATCGGGAAAGGGAGAGCAACATAAGTGAATCTTATATTGCTTTTGATAATTTCTCATTGGATTGCGTCGGTGCACAGCAGTACGCTTGGCGCTTAATGTGGCGTGAGCCGTGGGCGAGCGTTTGGCGAAACAAGGTCGTGGCCGTGTCGCGGACTTGGCCGGATTTGGGGGAGATAAACATGAGTAATGCTGATATTCCGACAGTAGGCCACTTCATCGGCGGGCGCCGCGTGGCGGGCGATGGCGAGCGTTTTGGCGACGTCTTCGATCCGGCACAAGGCGCCGTCAGTGCGCGAGTGGCGCTGGCCGGTGTCGCTGACGTGAACGCCGCGGTGGCGTCGGCCAAGGCTGCGCTGCCGGCGTGGGCGGAGATGGCGCCGCTCAAGCGCGCCCGCGTGCTCTTCAAGTTCAAGGCGTTGCTCGACGAGCATCAGGACGATCTGGCACGCATCATCACGCGGGAGCACGGCAAGGTGTTCTCCGACGCGCTCGGCGAAGTCACGCGCGGTATCGAAGTCGTGGAGTACGCCTGCGGCGCGCCGAGCCTGCTCATGGGCAAGCACAGCGACAACATCGGCGGCGGTATCGACAACTGGCATTTGCGTCAGCCCGTTGGCGTGTGTGCGGGCATTACGCCGTTCAATTTCCCCGTGATGGTGCCGATGTGGATGTTCCCGATGGCGCTGGCGTGTGGCAATACGTTCGTGCTCAAGCCGTCCGAGCGCGATCCGTCGGCCAGCTTGCTGATCGCCGAGTTGCTGCGCGAAGCGGGCCTGCCCGACGGCGTTTTCAACGTGGTGCAGGGCGACAAGGTCGCGGTCGACGCGCTGCTGGCGCATCCGGATGTCGACGCCCTGTCGTTCGTCGGCTCGACACCGATTGCCGAGTACATCTATACCGAAGGCACGCGTCACGGCAAGCGGGTGCAGGCGCTCGGCGGCGCGAAGAATCATCTGGTGGTGATGCCCGACGCGAATCTCGATCAGGCGGTCGACGCGCTGATCGGTGCGGCTTACGGTTCGGCGGGCGAGCGCTGCATGGCGATTTCGGTCGCGGTGGCCGTGGGCCAGGTGGCGGATCGTCTGGTCGATGCGTTGGTGCCGCGTGTGAAGGCGTTGCGCGTGGGGCCGGGGGTGGACGAGGCCTCGGAAATGGGGCCGGTCGTCACGGGGGCGCACAAGGCGAAGATCGAGGGCTATATTGCCGAAGGGGTGAGCGCGGGCGCCAAGCTGCTGGTCGACGGCCGCGGTTTGCAGGTGCCGGGCCACGCGCAGGGGTTTTTCCTCGGCGGGACGCTGTTCGATCACGTCACGCCCGAGATGACGATCTATCGGGAAGAGATCTTCGGTCCGGTGCTGGCGGTGGTGCGTGTGCCGGATCTTGCGGCAGCCATCGACCTGGTCAATGGGCACGAGTATGGCAATGGCGTCTCGTGCTTCACCAGCGATGGTGGCGTGGCGCGTGCGTTCTCGCGTCAGGTGAAGGTCGGCATGGTGGGCATCAATGTGCCGATTCCGGTGCCGATGGCGTGGCAGTCGTTCGGCGGTTGGAAGCGTTCGCTGTTTGGCGACCATCACGCGTATGGCGAGGAGGGCATTCGTTTCTACACGCGCTTCAAGAGTGTGATGCAGCGCTGGCCGGACAGCATCGCCAAGGGCGCGGAATTCACGATGCCGGTGGCGAAATAATCGAATGCCGTGCATATCGGCATATCGGCGCGCACCGGGGTGTCGCGCCGGAAGTCGGACCTGACGACAAAAATGAACCCGGTGCGGGTGGCGACAGTCCATCCCACTCGGGTGCCGCACCAGTGTTGGCACCGCACCATGGCGAGTGCTGCGCCATCGACGGAGACAGGCGGGAATGAACAAGCAGGCAGCGAAGCCGGATCGCTTCGATTACATCATCGTGGGGGCCGGCTCGGCCGGGTGCGTACTGGCGAATCGCCTCACGCAGGACCCCGACGTCACCGTGCTGCTGCTCGAAGCGGGCGGCAAGGATGACTATCACTGGATTCACATCCCCGTCGGCTACCTCTACTGCATTGGCAATCCGCGCACCGACTGGCTGTATCGCACGCAGGCCGAGGCGGGGCTGAATGGACGTTCGCTCGCGTATCCGCGCGGGCGCGTGCTGGGCGGCAGTTCGTCGATCAACGGCATGATCTACATGCGCGGCCAGCGAGAGGATTACGACGTGTGGGCCGACGCGACCGGTGATGACGGTTGGCGTTGGGACAACGTGCTGCCGCTCTTCAAGCGCAGCGAGGATCACTACAAAGGCGGTACGGCGTTTCACGGCAGCGGGGGCGAGTGGCGTGTCGAGAAGCAGCGCCTGTCGTGGCGCGTGCTCGATTCGTTTGCCGACGCCGCCGAGCAGGTGGGTATTCCCAAGACGGACGACTTCAATCAAGGCGACAACTTCGGCATTGGCTATTTCGAAGTGAATCAGCGGCGCGGTGTGCGCTGGAGTGCGGCGAAGGGGTTCTTGCGTCCGGCGTCGCAGCGGTCGAACCTGACGATCATCACGGGCGCGAGTGTGAGTCGCTTGCTGTTCGAGGGCACGCGCTGTACGGGCGTGGCGTATCGCGGCGGCAATGAAGACTTCACGGCGCTGGCGGGTGCCGAAGTGATTCTTGCGGCGGGGGCGGTGAATTCGCCGCATCTGCTGGAGGTCTCGGGCATTGGCGATGGCGAGCGTCTGCGCGGTTTCGGGATCGATGTCGTCTCGGACCTGCCGGGCGTGGGCGAGAACCTGCAAGACCATCTGCAATTGCGCACCGTGTACAAGTTGCGCGGGGTCCCGACGCTCAATCTCACCGCCAACAGTTGGTTCGGCAAGCTGAAGATCGGCATGCAATATGCGTTTGCGCAGCGCGGACCGATGAGCATGGCGCCGTCGCAATTGGGGGCGTTTGCTCGCAGTCGTGAGGATATGGCGCGCCCCGATCTCGAATATCACGTACAGCCGTTGTCGCTGGAACGCTTTGGCGAACCGTTGCACAAGTTCAATGCGTTCACGGCGTCGGTGTGCAATCTGCGGCCGACGTCGCGCGGCCATGTCCATCTGAGCTCACCTGATGCGCGCGTTGCGCCGAGCATCGCGCCGAATTATCTGTCGACCGAAGGGGACTTGCGCGTGGCGGCGGATGCCATCAAGTTGACGCGCCGCATCGTGGGCGCACCGGCGTTCGCGCGCTATGAACCGCGCGAGTATTTGCCGGGGCCGTCGGTCCAGACCGACGCGGAGTTGAAGCGCGCGGCGGGCGACATCGGCACGACGATCTTCCATCCGGTGGGGACCTGTCGCATGGGCCGAGCGAACGATCCCCAGGCGGTCGTCGACGCACAGTTGCGTGTGCGCGGCGTGCAGAACCTGCGCGTGGTCGATGCGTCGGTCATGCCGGTGATCACGTCGGGCAACACGAACTCGCCGACGATCATGATTGCCGAGCGCGCGAGCGACATGATTCGCGCGGCGCGCAAAGCAGGGCGGTGAGCGAGCACGCGATCAGCAGACCGGCGAGTACCGCAATTCGTGGCTGATCGACGGCCGTGATGAGGAGCGTGAGGGCCCTCGCCGTTGTAAAGCGGATGGGGCCGATCATGGCACCGTGCGGTGCCGGCATGCTTTCCGGATTTCCGGATACTTACCCTAAAACTTACGTAGTAATACCTAATGTCGCTGGCGTGAGCCTCGGCACAGTGTCGTCAAACGCTATTTGACGCGCATTTGCGAATGCGGCAAAAGCCTTATGCCGCAAGGGCTTTGGGACGTGTTCGCGCCGCGATCGAAGGGTCTCCAAAGTGTGTGCGCACGCGCGTTTCGGTAGACGCGAAGCCTAGTGCAAATCCCAATGATCGCGTTGCAGCAAACCACACACAATATCGGTTCCCAGTGTGCGACCGGACCAAGAATTCGGCGACACACCCCGGGACGCGGGGCACCTCGCCGACGACGCCACCCACAGCGACGTCCGCCTGCCTCGCGGTTGTCACAGACGATGGTGCCGAGGCGGTCATTTGCCTCGCACCGCCAACCAGGAATGTGGCAGGAGACATGGCGAACAACGATTACATTCTCGAGACCCGCGGACTCACGAAAGAGTTTCGTGGCTTCACCGCCGTGAACGGGGTCGACCTGCGCGTCGCGCGCGGTACCATTCACGCACTCATCGGGCCGAACGGCGCCGGCAAGACCACCTGCTTCAACCTGCTCACCAAGTTCCTCGTGCCCAGCGGCGGCACCATCACGTTCAACGGTGAGGACATCACGCGCGAGGCCCCCGCTCAAATCGCACGACGCGGCATCATCCGGTCGTTTCAGATCTCCGCCGTCTTCCCGCACCTCACCGTGCTCGAGAACGTGCGCATCGGCTTGCAACGCAACCTTGGCACCGCGTTCCACTTCTGGCGCAGCAGCCGTTCGCTGCATCAGCTCGATGCCCGTGCGATGGAATTGCTCGCGGAAGTCAGCCTGACCGAATTCGCCGATACGCTGACCGTGGAGCTGCCCTACGGGCGCAAGCGCGCTCTCGAGATCGCCACGACGCTTGCTATGGAACCCGAACTAATGCTGCTCGACGAGCCGACGCAAGGCATGGGCCACGAAGACGTTGATCGTGTCACCGCGCTCATCAAGAAAGTGTCGGCCGGTCGCACGATCCTGATGGTCGAGCACAACATGAACGTGATCGCCGGCATCTCGGACACCATCACCGTGCTTCAGCGCGGCGAGGTGCTCGCCGAAGGGCCGTATCAAGAAGTCTCGAAGAATCCGCAGGTGATGGAAGCCTATATGGGCACCGCGGACGGCGAATTGCAGGGAGCGCACGGGTGAGGACGTCTATGTACGGTAACGGCGGCGGTAACGGTGGCGCGAATGCGCCTGCACTCGAAGTCGAAGGACTGCAGGCCTGGTACGGCGAATCGCACATCCTGCACGGGGTGGATCTGGTGGTGGGCCGCGGCGAGGTCGTCACGCTGCTCGGACGCAACGGCGCCGGGCGCACCACCACGCTGCGCGCCATCATGGGTCTGACCGGCCAGCGTCAGGGTTCGATCCGCATCGGCGGCGAGGAGACCATTCACCTGCCGACCTACAAGGTCGCGCACCACGGCGTGGGCTACTGCCCCGAAGAGCGGGGCATTTTCGCGAGCCTGTCGTGCGAGGAAAACCTGCTTCTGCCGCCGTATATCGGCGTGCGAGGTCATCATCGCGACGACGGCGGGCGCGCAATGTCGCTCGACGAAATCTATGACATGTTCCCGAACCTGAAGGAGCGTCGCCACAGTCCCGGCACGCGCCTGTCGGGCGGCGAACAGCAGATGCTGGCGGTGGCGCGCATTCTGCGCACCGGCGCCAATCTGCTGCTGCTCGACGAGATCTCCGAAGGGCTCGCGCCCGTGATCGTGCAGACGTTAGCACGCATGATCACCACGCTCAAGACGCGGGGCTACACCATCGTGATGGTGGAACAGAATTTCCGTTTTGCGGCTCCGCTGGCCGATCGCTTCTATGTGATGGAGCACGGCAAGATCGTGGAGCGCTTCGGCGCTCCGGAGCTGGAGGCGAAGATGCCGGTGCTGCACGAGTTGTTAGGGGTATGAGGTGAGTTGCCCGGCGCGCAGGCTTGCCGGGCGATGAAACCAGGCAATCCAATCCACGAAGGAGACAAAGATGACGATGCGGATGAAGGCGTTGGCCGTTGCGGCTGCGTTAGGTTTTGCGGCGATGGCCTCACAGGCCCATGCCGACGGCAATGCAGTGAAGATCGGTTTCATTACCGATATGTCGGGCCTGTATACCGACATCGACGGGCCGGGCGGGGCGGAAGCCATCAAGATGGCCATCGCCGACTTCGGCGGCAAGGTCCTCGGCAAGCCGGTCGAGCTGGTCACCGCCGATCACCAGAACAAGGCGGACGTTGCGGCATCCAAGGCGCGCGAATGGTTCGACCGTGATGGCGTGGACATGCTGATCGGCGGCACGAACTCGGCGACGGGCCTGGCGATGAACAAGGTCTCGGCCGAGAAGAAACGCGTCTACATCAACGTGGGTGCCGGCTCGGATGCCCTGACCAACGACCAGTGCCAGCCGTACGGCGTGCACTATGCCTATGACACCGTCGCCCTGGCGCGTGGCACCGGCTCGGCCGTCGTGAAGGCCGGCGGCAAGTCGTGGTTCTTCCTGACGGCCGACTATGCGTTCGGCCACGCGCTGGAGAAGGCCACGGCCGACGTGGTCAAGGCCAACGGCGGCACGGTGAAGGGCGAGGTGCGGCATCCGCTCTCGGCTTCGGACTTCTCGTCGTATCTGCTCCAGGCGCAGTCGTCGGGCGCCCAGGTGCTGGGTCTGGCCAATGCCGGCGGCGATACCGTCAACGCCATCAAGGCCGCGAAGGAGTTCGGCATCAAGGGCAAGATGCAGATCGCCGGTCTGCTCGTGTTCATCAACGACATTCACTCGCTGGGGCTGGATAACACCGGCGGCATGTACTTGACCGATAGCTGGTATTGGGACAAGAACGACAAGACGCGCGCCTTCTCCAAGCGATACTTCGACAAGATGAAGAAGATGCCGTCGAGCCTGCAGGCCGGCGACTATTCGGCCACGATGACGTATCTGAAGGCGGTGCAGGCCGCGGGCTCGACCGACGCCGACAAGGTGATGGACGAGCTGCACAAGATCAAGATCGACGACATGTTCAGCAAGGGCTACATCCGCAAGGACGGCTCGATGATCCACGACATGTACCTGATGCAGGTCAAGACCAAGCAGGAATCGAAAGCGCCGTGGGATTACTACAAGATCGTCGCGACGATTCCGGGTGACAAGGCATTCACCACGCCTCAAGAGTCGACCTGTCCGGTCTGGAAGAAGTAAGCGCCGTTAGCACGATGCTCCGAAAGCGGCGGGACACCTGTCCCGTCGCGACCTTTCTCGCAGAGAATCGATTTCGATGGAATTACTAGGCATCCCCCTGCCGGCGCTGTTGAGCCAACTGCTGCTGGGACTGGTGAACGGCTCGTTCTACGCCATGCTGAGCCTCGGCCTGGCGGTGATTTTCGGTCTGCTCAACGTGATCAACTTCGCGCACGGCGCGTTGTTCATGCTGGGGGCCATGCTCGCCTGGATGGGCGGCAACTATCTTGGCCTTAATTACTGGGCCATGCTGATTCTCGCCCCTATCGCGGTGGGCATCATCGGTATCGTCATCGAGCGCACCATGCTGCGCTGGATCTACAAGCTCGACCACCTGTATGGTCTGTTACTGACGTTCGGCATCACGCTCGTGCTCGAGGGCGTCTTCCGCTCGATCTATGGCGTGTCCGGGCAACCCTTCGACGCCCCCGACATGCTCTCCGGCGCGACCAATCTCGGCTTCATGTTCATGCCGAACTATCGCGCGTGGGTGGTGGTGGCGTCGCTCGTGGTGTGCTTTGCAACGTGGTTCGTGATCGAGAAGACCAAGATTGGTGCGTATCTGCGCGCGGGTACCGAAAACCCGAAGCTGGTGGAAGCGTTCGGTGTGAATGTGCCGCTGATGATTACGCTGACGTATGGCTTCGGGGTGGCGCTTGCCGCGTTCGCCGGCGTGCTCGCCGCGCCCGTGATTCAGATCTCGCCGCTCATGGGGCAGTCGATGATCATCACCGTGTTCGCGGTGGTCGTGATCGGGGGGATGGGCTCCATCATGGGTTCTATCCTGACCGGTCTGATGCTCGGGATCATCGAAGGCTTTACCAAGGTGTTCTACCCGCAAGGGTCTGCGACCGTGGTGTTCGTCATCATGGTGATCGTGTTGCTGCTGCGCCCGGCAGGGTTGTTCGGCAAACAAAAGTAAGGGGCGGAACCATGCAACAAGAGACGCAACAGCGGGTGCTTTATTCCCTCCTGCTACTGGCGCTGATCGTCGCGCCGTTCGCCGGTGCGTATCCGGTATTCATCATGAAGGTGCTGTGCTTCACGCTGTTCGCTTGTGCGTTCAACCTGCTGCTCGGCTTCACGGGGCTGCTGTCGTTCGGCCATGCCGCGTTCTTCGGCAGCGCGGGCTACATCACCGGTTATGTGGTGCGCAATCTGGGGTTCACGCCGGAAGTCGGCATCATTGCGGGCGTGGCGGCCGGGGCGTTGCTTGGGCTCGTCATCGGGGTGCTGGCGATCCGGCGTCAGGGCATCTACTTCGCGATGATTACGCTGGCGTTGGCGCAAATGCTGTACTTCCTCTGCCTGCAAGCGCCGTTCACCGGTGGCGAGGACGGCCTGCAAGGCGTGCCGCGCGGTAGCCTCTTTGGCCTGCTGCCGCTCGATTCCGACCTCACGCTTTACTACGTGGTGCTGGCCATTTGCGCGTTGGGCTTCCTGCTCATCATGCGCGTCGTGCATTCGCCCTTCGGTCAGGTGCTCAAGGCGATCAAGGAGAACGAGCCGCGTGCCATCTCGCTCGGTTACGACGTCGATCGCTTCAAGCTGCTCGCGTTCGTGCTGTCGGCCACGCTCGCCGCGCTGGCCGGTTCGACCAAGACGCTGGTGCTGGGCTTCGCGACGCTGACGGACGTGCATTGGACGATGTCGGGCATGGTGATCCTGATGACGCTGGTGGGTGGGCTGGGGACGATGTTTGGGCCGGTGGTGGGCGCGGTGGTGATCGTCGTGCTGGAGAACAAGCTCGGCGACATCGGCGACTGGCTCGCGACGGCCACGGGCGTGACCTGGTTCCAGACGCTCGGCGAGTCGGTGACGATCGTCATCGGGGCGATCTTCATCATCTGCGTGCTGGCCTTCCGCCGCGGTCTGGTGGGCGAGCTGGTGGCGCGCAGCCGGTTATTCCGGCCCGCGCGCACTACGGCGCAATCGTCTTGACGGGTGCGCGGGCGCACCGGCTTGGGGCGCTCGCTCTTCACCCTGGCGCACGCGTGTCGGAAAAAACCTAATCCGTAGGGGTAAATGCTGACTTGTGGTGCATCGGGTGCTCCTTTATTCTCTCCTTCAATTCGCGTCACGGCAGGATATAGGGGCGAGGATCGAGGAGACAATAAGCGCGATAACGCGCACCGCCAAAAAGGAAGCGCTGTTGGAGAGAACTCCAACAGCGCTTTTTATATTGGGCTTCGCCGCAGTGCGAGGCCGTCATCCGCAGAAGCCCGATTCTCGTCGCTCGACAGTCCAGGTTGCATGTCCCGCCCCCCTCACGTTCCCTCATCAGCATTTTCACGCCCCCGTGCCCGGCGTTTCATTGCGGCGGTCGGTGCACGTCCCGAAAAATGCCTGTTCACCGATAGGGGGGACGGATGTTGACGAGCTGGGTGCTGACCGATTGGCTGATGCTCGCGGTCGGGGCGTTTGTGGCCGGTCTGGTCGATGCGGTGGTTGGAGGTGGGGGGCTGGTCTCCGTACCGACGCTTTTCGCCGTCTTCCCGAACGCGGCGCCGCCGTTGCTGTTCGGCACCAACAAGCTGGCCGGTATCTGGGGCACGGCATCGGCTGCGCTGCGCTATGCGCGCGGCATTCAACTGCGCTGGGCCATTCTGTTACCGGCCACCGTCGCCGCCTTCGTGTTTTCGTTTTGTGGTGCGTACGCCGTCTCCCATGTGCCGGCCGACGTGCTTCGCAAGCTGCTGCCGTTCGTGCTGACCGGCGTGGCGATCTACACCCTGCGCAAGAAGGATTTCGGGACGGTTCACGCCCCTGTGACGGGTGGTGCGGGGGTGACCCTCATGGCTATCGCCGTGGGCGGCGCCATCGGCTTCTACGACGGTTTCTTCGGCCCCGGCACGGGCAGCTTCCTCGTCTTCCTGTTTGTTCGCCTGTTTGGTCAGGACTTCGTCAACGCCTCGGCGTCGGCGAAGATCGTGAACGTGGCGACCAACCTGGCCGCGCTGTGGCTGTTTGGCATGGGCGGGCACGTTGCGTGGCAGGTTGGCCTCGGCATGGCGGTCATGAACGTGCTGGGCAGCCAGGTGGGCAGCCGGCTCGCGCTCAAGCGCGGCGTGGGTTTTGTGCGACGCATGTTTCTGTGTGTGCTCGCCGTGCTGATCGTGAAGACCGACTATGACGCATTGATTCGCGGCTGACGGGAGACCGGGCAGCATCGCGCGTGCGTAAGTGAGGCCTCGGTGGTGAAGGGGGGAAGGGGGGGAGGCGGTGCCGGGCGCCGTTCGGACGTGATCCGTTGCGGTTGAAGCCACAGGTGGGGAAACCGCACTTTACGAGAAGGCGCCGGTGCCCGTAAGATGAGCGACAATTTGCCGACTGCGCGGTCGGTTAATATCCGGCCAGCGGGTTCAACAATGGTCAGAACAACGAATTCATAATTTTTGCGAGGAGACCCAAATGAAACTGAAGTTGCTGTGCGTGGCGTCGGCGATGATGCTGGCTACGGGCGTTGCGAGCGCCCAGGTGAAGATTGGCGTGTCGCTGTCGGCGACCGGTCCGGCGGCTTCGCTGGGCATTCCCGAGAAGAACACCATTTCGCTGCTGCCGAAGACGATCGGCGGACAGTCGGTCCAGTACATCCTGCTCGACGACGCGACCGACACGACGACGGCCGTCAAGAACATGCGCAAGCTGATCAGCGAAGATCACGTTGACGCCGTGCTCGGCTCGACGGTCACGCCGAACTCCCTGGCGATGGTCGACGTGGCGGCAGAGACACAGACCCCGATGATCTCGATGGCCGCCGGCGCTGCCATCGTCGAACCGGTGGACGCCAAGCGCGCCTGGTCGTTCAAGACCCCGCAGAACGACATTCTGATGGCCACCGCCATTGCCAAGCACATGGCCGACAACGGCGTGAAGACGGTCGCGTTCATCGGCTTCTCCGACGCCTACGGCGAAGGCTGGCACAAGGAGTTCCAGAAGGCTGCCGATCTGAACAAGATCAAGGTCGTGGCCAATGAGCGCTTCAATCGTGCCGACACGTCGGTCACGGGCCAGGTCCTCAAGATCATGGCGGCCAATCCGGATGCGGTGCTGATCGCCGGTTCGGGCACCCCGGCAGCGCTGCCGCAGCGCACGCTCAAGGAGCGCGGCTACAAGGGCAAGCTGTATCAGACCCACGGTGTGGCCAACAACGACTTCCTGCGCGTTTGCGGCAAGGACTGCGATGGCACGTATCTGCCGGCCGGCCCGCTGCTCGTCGTCGACCAACTGCCCGCCGACAATCCGGTGAAGAAGTCGGCCGCTGCCTACAAGGTCGTTTATGAGAAGGCTTACGGCGCGGGCTCCATCTCGACCTTTGGCGGTCACGCGTGGGACGCTGGTCTGTTGCTGCAGAAGGCCATTCCGGTTGCGCTGAAGAAGGCCAAGCCGGGCACGGCCGAGTTCCGTGCGGCATTGCGCGAGGCCCTGGAGAACGTGAAGGACATGCCGGGCACCGCGGGTATCTTCAATATGAGCGCGAAGGACCACAACGGCCTGGACCAGCGCTCGCGCGTGATGGTGGAAATCGTCAACGGCAAGTGGAAATTGGCGAACTGATGGGCGCCGGGGCTGCCTATAGCTCACAGGCATGCCCCGCTGTCACCATCCGATGGATCTGCGGTATCTGCGCCCGGTCGGACTGATCGGGCCGGGAGAACGGGCGTTCGCGCCCGTTTTTTTTGAGCGTGGTAGTTTCGCGCTTCGCAAAGAGACGGCAGGACATGCGTTTGCGAGCGGCACCTGAGAGGCCGCATTGTCCCAACCTGATCGCCGCCGCCGGGGGGCTGGCCGGGCGATCCTTTCGAGCGTAAATCCATGACGGGCGAATTCGAACACCGCAACCTATCGTTGGTGTTGTTACAGACGCGGGAAGCGGCAATGGGGCTGTTCCGCCCCTTGCTCAATCGTTACGACATCACCGAGCAACAATGGCGTGTCATAAGGGCCGTCAACGATAGCGAATCCGGGGAAATGGAAATCGGGCAGGTCGCACGGGAGTGTTGCATCCTCAGTCCGAGCCTGTCCGGCATGCTGGAACGGATGGAAGCGTCGGGCCTCGTCATGCGCCGCCGGGTGGCTGTCGATCAGCGTCGCGTGATGGTGTCGCTGACGCCATCGAGCCGCGCGCTGTGCAAAAAGCTCGGGCCGCTGGTCGAGGCGCGCTATCGCTATCTGGAAGACAAGGTCGGGCGAGACACGCTCGCCGAGATCTACCGGCTGCTCGACGTCGTGCGCGAGGCCCTGCCGCCGGAGGTGCTGGCCGCTGCGCCGTCGCTGCCCGCCAAGCCGCGTCGCCGTCGCAAGGTCGCGGAATGATCGTTTGCGGGGTGCTTGGCTTTGCAGGGATGACCGGTGCATGCCCGGTGCTGGTAGCGCGGACGACATGGCAGGCAGCGACGTCACGGGAAACAAGACGTCGATGACTCAGTAGTCGCCCGAGTTTTACCAATGCATAATCATTTATACAATACATAATTCTGTGCACTGCCACACGGGGACCGTGGGGCGTATGGATGTGAAGGGGAACGGGGTGGCAGCGCGCTGCGCCGTGCATCACACCGGCTGTCTCGCCAGCCGGTTCAAGAAGTACTCAAACGAAGTGAGAGGAGCATGGATCTTTCGATTGCAGCCATCCTGGCGCAGGACGGCATCACCACGGGTGCGATTTATGCCTTGCTGGCATTGGCACTGGTGCTGGTGTTCTCCGTCACCCGCGTCATCTTTATTCCGCAGGGCGAGTTCGTGTCGTATGGCGCGCTCACGCTGGCGGCACTGCAAACCCAGAAGTTTCCGCTGACGAGCTGGTTGCTCGTGGCGATGGGCGTATGTACGTTCGTCGTGGAGACGGCTGGCGTCTTGCGTCACAGCGAGCGTCGCAAGCTGGCGGGGCGCTTGGTGCCGGGGCTTGCGGGCAAGTACCTGGTGTTTCCGATTGCCGCGTTCTTCGTCGTCAGGGCGCTGGCACCGATGAATCTGCCGATGCTCGTGCAGATTGCGCTCACGCTGCTGCTCGTCGTGCCGATGGGGCCGATGCTCTATCGTCTCGCGTACCAGCCGCTGGCGGAGGCAAGCACGCTGTTGCTGCTGATCGTGTCGGTCGGCGTGCACTTTGCGCTGACGGGTCTGGGGCTCGTGATGTTCGGGGCGGAGGGCTCGCGCACGCAGGCGTTCTCCGACGCCAACTTCAACATCGGCACCGTGATGGTGTCTGGCCAGAGCCTGTGGGTGTTGGGTGTCTCGGTCGTGATGATCCTGGCGTTGTACTTCTACTTCGACCGTTCGCTCTCGGGCAAGGCGTTGCGTGCGACGGCCGTGAATCGGCTGGGCGCGCGGCTCGTGGGCATCGGCACGGTGCAGGCGGGGCGTCTGGCGTTCACGCTGGCGGCCGTGCTGGGCGTGCTGTGCGGCATCCTGATCGCACCGATCACGACGATCTATTACGAGTCGGGCTTCCTGATCGGCCTCAAGGGCTTCGTGGGCGCGATCATCGGCGGTCTGGTGAGCTACCCGGTCGCGGCGCTGGGCGCCATCCTGGTGGGCTTGCTGGAGTCGTACTCGTCCTTCTGGGCGAGTGCGTACAAAGAGGTCATCGTCTTCACGCTGATCCTTCCCGTGCTGCTGTGGCTGTCGCTCACAAGCAAGCATGTGGAAGAAGACGAGGAATAAGCCGGGGCGGACCACAGAATGAAAAACAAATACTTCCTGATTTTCCTGGTGGTGCTGGCCGTGTTGCCGGTGCTGCCTGCCCCCGTGCGTTTGCCTGAGTACTGGGTAACGCTGCTCAACTACATTGGCCTGTACAGCATTGTGGCCATTGGTCTCGTGCTGTTGACCGGCGTGGCGGGTATGACGTCGTTCGGACAGGCCGCCTTCGTCGGTCTGGGCGCCTACGCGACGGCCTATCTGACGACCGCCTATGGCGCGTCGCCGTGGGTCGGCCTGATCGTCGGTGTGGTGATCACGGCGGCGGCAGCGCTTGTCATCGGCGCGATCACCATGCGCCTGTCGGGGCACTTTCTGCCGCTGGGCACGATTGCATGGGGCCTGGCGCTGTACTACCTGTTCGGCAACCTGGAGTTCCTGGGCAAGTACGACGGACTGAACGATATCCCGACGATCAGCCTCTTCGGCAAGGAATTGGCGAGCGGGCGTCAAATGTACTACCTGATCTGGATCGTCGTGGTGCTGGCGGTGGTATCGGTCAAGAACCTGCTTGATTCGCGTCCTGGCCGCGCCATTCGTGCGCTCAAGGGCGGTGGCGTGATGGCCGAGGCGATGGGCGTGAACACCGCGTGGATGAAAGTGGTCGTGTTCGTGTACGCCGCCGTGCTCGCCGCCATCTCGGGCTGGTTGTACGCGCATTTGCAACGCGCCGTGAACCCGACGCCGTTCAACCTGAACCACGGCATCGAATACCTGTTCATGGCCGTGGTGGGGGGCGTCGCGCATGTGTGGGGCGCAGTGCTCGGCGCGGCGATCCTGACCGTGCTCAAGGACTACCTCCAGAACATCCTGCCGATGCTATTGGGTGCGAATGGCAACTTCGAGACCATCGTCTTTGGCGTGTTGCTGGTGCTGCTGCTGCAATATGCGCGCGATGGCGTGTGGCCCTTCTTCGGCAAGATCTTCCCGGCGCGTCGTGTCGCGAAGGCGCCGGAGCAAGCGGATCCGCTGGGCCATCGTGCCAAGCCGGTGGTTGGCGAAGTGGTGCTGACGCTGGAGAAGGCGCGCAAGGAGTTCGGTGGCCTCGTGGCGGTCAACGACGTCTCGTTCCAGGTCAAAGCGGGCGAGATCGTGGGGCTGATCGGGCCGAACGGCGCGGGCAAGTCGACCACGTTCAACCTTGTGACCGGCGTGCTGCAGGCCACCCGCGGCGAGATCTCCTTCCTCGGCGAGCGAATCGATCGGCTGCCGTCGCGCGAGATCGTCAAGCGCGGAATTGGCCGTACATTCCAGCACGTGCGCTTGATGCCGCAGATGAGCGTGCTCGAGAACGTCGCGATTGGCGCCTATCTGCGAGACAAGAACGGGCTGCGCCGACGTCCCCAGGGGGGCGTGTGGTCCAGCGTGCTGCGTCTTGATCGTCAGGAAGAAGCCATGTTGCTGTACGAAGCCAAGCGGCAGATCGAGCGCGTGGGTCTTGGCGCGCATATGTATGACGAGGCGGGTAGTCTCGCGTTGGGCCAGCAGCGTATTCTGGAAATTGCACGCGCATTGGCGTGCGATCCGACGTTACTGCTGCTCGACGAGCCGGCGGCCGGTTTGCGCTACAAAGAGAAGCAGGCCCTGGCCGATTTGCTCAGGAAGCTCAAGGACGAAGGGATGAGCGTGCTGCTGGTCGAGCACGACATGGACTTCGTGATGAACCTGACCGATCACCTCGTCGTGATGGAGTTCGGCACCAAGATCGCCGAGGGCCTGCCCGAAGACGTGCAGAAGAACCCGGCGGTGCTCGAAGCGTACCTGGGAGGAGTGGAGTGATGGCAGACGCGATTCTGGAGGTCAAGGACCTCGCCGTGGCGTACGGCAAAGTCGAAGCGGTGCACGGTGCGCATCTGCGGGTGGGGGCGGGCCAGATCGTCACCGTGATCGGTCCGAACGGAGCGGGCAAATCGTCCATGCTCAACGCCATCATGGGGGCGTTGCCGCACAACGGCTCCAGCCGTGGGAGCGTGGCGTATCTCGGTCACGAGATGTCGGCGCTGGGCATCGAAGCCCGCGTGGCCCGCGGCATGTGTCTGGTGCCGGAAAAGCGCGAGTTATTCTCGACGATGACCGTCGAGGACAACCTGTTGCTGGGGGCGTACCGTCGCAAGCGGGCGGGGGAGAAGAACTTCCTCGACCAGATGGAAGTCGTCTACGCCCTGTTCCCGCGTCTCAAAGAGCGCCAGAAGCAGCAAGCGGGGACCTTGTCGGGCGGTGAGCGCCAAATGCTCGCGGTGGGCCGTGCATTGATGGCCAAGCCGCAGTTGCTGATGCTCGATGAGCCCAGCCTCGGGCTGGCGCCACTGATCGTCAAGGAAATCTTCCACATCATCAGCGACTTGCGTAACACCGGTGTGGCCACGCTGCTGATCGAACAGAACGCCCGCGCGGCGTTACAGGTGGCCGATTACGGCTACGTCATCGAGACGGGCGAACTGGCGTTGGAGGGCCCGGCGCAGGAACTGGCCAGCAATCCTAAAGTCATCGAAACGTATCTGGGGCTGGCGAAGAAGGCTGCCTGAAGGGCGTCGCTTGGCGCGTTGGTACCCCCGGAGAGCCCGCCAGTTTGGCGGGCTTTTTATATCCGGAGATCGAAAGGCCCGCTGTCGGTGACTGTTATCTGCCCCTATTTTTTGAAGAAGTGAGGGGCGTCATCCGCAGCGCTGGCGGACTCACTTATTCACAGTTGCTTGTGGATATTTGCAGCACCGCAAAATCCATGGCGCACTGCCGCAATAAGGGGTTTGGCGATATCTTCGAGAATCTTGTGGAAATGACATTTGAGGTTATCCACAGAAAAGCAAATTCCCGAAAGCGATTTTGGAGGTAAGAGGGCACCTGTGGATACGCTGCTTTCAAAGCACGCTGCCAGGAGGCGCTTTCGATTTTCAAGCGTCGTTTTCGTATCCCAGGTTTTCACGTAGAGCGTGATGGGGAATGGTGAGACAGAAACGCCGCGTCCCTGCAATCAGGTGTCGTGCTCTCATCCATCCGGGCAGTGGGGATTGTCGGCACCCTGATTGCGCTCCACTTCAAGTCACTCCATCGGGGCACCGCCAATCCCCGCCACTCCAACGTTCGGGTTCCCAACCGCGTCCACCATTGAAGTCCGTGCGCGCTGCCAAGGTCAGCGGTTTGCCGATGCGCTCAGTTACCAGTTACCGGGAAGATGGGGAAAGGGGGGCGGTGAAGTTCGAGGGCGGAGTGGTACAGGCGTGCCTTTACCTCACGAAGCACCGTCGCACCGGTCGAACCAACCCAGCAACGTTTCACGTGAAACACAGCACGACGATCTGACGATGGTTGGACTCGGGCAATGGATTGGCGGAGATTGCCGGTGCCCTGACGGAGCGACTTTCAAGTGGGGCGCAGTCGGGGTGCCGGTGATCTTCGCTGCTCGGAGGTGAGTGAGGGTGAGGGCGGAATACGAGTGTGGGGTGGTGCAGTCTTACCGGCACCGCACAGCCAGGCCAAAACATCCGCCGAATCGGCTCCCGACCACGTTTCACGTGAAACACAGCACGACGATCTGGCGATGGTTGGACTCGGGCAATGGATTGGCGGAGATTGCCGGTGCCCTGACGGAGCGACTTTCAAGTGGAGCGTAGTCGGGGTGCCGGTGATCTCCGCTGCCCGGAGGTGAGTGAGGGTGAGGGCGGAATACGAGTGTCGGGTGGTGCAGTCTTACCGGCACGTCGCAGCCAGGCCAATACATCCGTCGAATCGGCCCCGGCCACGTTTCACGTGAAACACAGCGCGACGATCTAGCGGTGGTTGGACTCGGGCAATGGATTGGCGGAGATTGCCGGTGCCCTGACGGAGCGACTTTCAAGTGGAGCGTAGTCGGGGTGCCGGTGATCTCCGCTGCCCGGAGGTGAGTGGGGGCGACGGCGGAATTCAAGGTTGGGGTGGTGCAGGAAGACCTTCGCCACGCTTCAGAACCCAAGCATCCACCCATCCAACCCAGCGACGTTTCACGTGAAACCGTCCCCAATACCGTCGTTTTGCTAATGTTCCACGTGAAACACCTCAGTGGTTACAAATGATGCACCGCAATACCGCTATAATTTCGCCATTACCGAATCCAGAGAGTTTGCCGTAAGCGGCAAAATGACGATGCTTTATCCGACCGAGTTCGACGTGATCGTAGTGGGCGGCGGCCATGCCGGCACAGAGGCTGCGCTCGCCTCCGCCCGCATGGGCTGCAAGACGCTGCTGCTCACCCACAACATCGAGACCCTCGGTCAGATGAGCTGCAATCCCTCCATCGGCGGGATCGGCAAAGGCCATCTCGTCAAAGAGGTCGATGCACTGGGCGGGGCCATGGCCGCCGCGACCGACGAGAGCGGTATCCAGTTTCGTATCCTGAATTCGTCCAAAGGGCCGGCCGTGCGCGCCACCCGTGCGCAAGCCGACCGGATTCTCTACAAGCAGGCTATCCGCCATCGCCTCGAGAATCAGCCCAATCTCTGGCTCTTCCAGCAAGCCGTCGAAGACCTCATCGTCGAAGGCGAACGTGTCGTCGGTGCCATCACCCAAGTGGGGCTGCGGTTCCGCGCCCGCGCTGTGGTCCTCACCGCCGGCACCTTCCTCGACGGCAAAATCCACGTCGGGCTGAACAACTACGTTGGCGGGCGCGCCGGAGACCCGGCCGCCATCAGCCTGTCCGCTCGCCTCAAAGAGTTGAAACTGCCGCAAGGCCGGTTGAAAACCGGTACGCCGCCGCGCATCGACGGCCGCTCCATCGACTTCTCCGTCCTCGAAGAACAGCCCGGCGACCTCGATCCCGTCCCCGTGTTCTCGTTCCTCGGCCGCCCCGAACAACATCCGCGCCAAGTGCCGTGCTGGGTCACGCATACCAACGAGCACACCCACGAGATCATCCGCGGCGGACTCGACCGGTCGCCCATGTACACCGGCGTCATCGAAGGCGTCGGTCCGCGCTATTGTCCGTCCATCGAAGACAAGATTCACCGCTTCGCCGACAAGACATCGCACCAGATCTACCTCGAACCCGAAGGCCTCACGACCAACGAGTTCTACCCCAACGGCATCTCCACCAGCCTGCCGTTCGATGTACAGCTCGAACTCGTCCGCTCGATGAAAGGCATGGAGAATGCCTACATCCTGCGCCCGGGCTATGCCATCGAATACGACTACTTCGATCCCCGTGGGCTGCGCAGCTCGCTCGAAACGCGCGTCATTGCTGGGCTCTTCTTCGCGGGTCAGATCAACGGAACAACCGGCTACGAAGAGGCTGCCGCCCAAGGGCTGCTCGCCGGCATCAACGCCGCGTTGCAAGTACAAGGCCGCGATGCCTGGTGCCCGCGCCGCGATCAGGCGTACCTCGGCGTGCTCGTCGATGACCTGATTACGCGTGGCGTCTCCGAGCCCTACCGCATGTTCACCAGCCGCGCCGAGTATCGCCTGTCGCTGCGCGAAGACAATGCCGACATGCGCCTGACCGAAGTCGGCCGCGAACTCGGTGTCGTCGACGATATTCGCTGGGAATCGTTCTGCCGCAAACGCGACGCTGTTTCACGTGAAACAGAACGCCTCAAATCGACGTGGGTCACACCGAAAACCTTCCCGGCCGACGATGCCGTGCCGCTGCTCGGCAAAGCCATCGACCACGAATACTCCCTGGCCGATCTGCTGCGTCGCCCGGAAGTCGGCTACGACGCCCTCATGGCAGTGCAGGGCGGCCGCCTTGCCGCTGAAGCACCGCTCTCCGACGATCCGCTGCAAGCGAACCAGATTCGCGAGCAGATCGAGATCGCCGCCAAGTACCAGGGCTACATCGACCGCCAGGCCGACGAAATCGTACGCAAGGAAGCCAACGAAAACACAGTGCTGCCGGCCAACATCGACTACAACGAAGTTCGCGGGCTGTCGATCGAAGTGCGCCAGAAGCTGGGAGCGCAGCGGCCCGAGACACTGGGCCAGGCATCGCGCATCTCCGGCGTGACGCCCGCCGCGATCTCGCTGCTGATGATCCACCTTAAGAAGGGTCTCGGACGCCGTCGCGCGTCAGGAGAAGCGACCGCAGCCGCCGATGACGGCGACGCACACGCAGCCTGACGCGGAGCCCTCATGACCGATCCGCGACGTTCCGCCGCCAACGGCGGCAATGACCTGGCTGTGCTCTTGGCCGACGGCATCCGGCAACTCGGCCTGTCCATCAGCGAAGAACAACAGCGGCGCCTGCTCGACTATCAGGCGTTGCTGGCGAAATGGAATGCCTCGTTGCAGATGACCTCCATCCGCGATCCCCGCCAAATGGTCGTCAAGCACCTGCTCGATTCGCTCTCCATTCTGCCTCGCCTTGACCGTGAGCCGATTTCACGTGTGCTTGACGTGGGCTCAGGCGGCGGACTACCCGGCGTGGTGCTCGCGATCGTGCGGCCCGACTGGCAAGTGACGGTCAACGACATCGTGCACAAAAAAACAGCGTTCCTCACCCAGGCCCGCGCGACATTCAAGTTGACCAATCTGACGGTCGTGACCGGCCGGGTCGAGTCACTCGTTGTGGGCAAGGAAGTGAGCGCACCTTTCGACGCTATCGTGTCGCGCGCCTTTGCTGAGCTAACCGATTTCGTCACCCTCGCGGGAGCCTTGCTGGCTCCCGATGGCAGCTTCTGGGCCATGAAAGGCGTGGCGTCCGAGAGCGAACTCGCGCTGCCTAACGGCTACGCACTGGTTGAGCGTCTGGCCCTGAACGTCCCATTTCTCGACGCCGAGCGTCATTTGCTTCGCGTGAAGGTAACAGCATGAATAAGATGACCCGCTGGACAGGGGCCGTCATGGTCAGTTTTTCGGTGGTTGCAGCGGTCGCATGGGGGCAATCGGGACAAGAATCGCTGACGACACGCGTGCGCCCGGTGCAGAAGATCGACAAAGCGCGCTACATCGGTACCTGGTACGAAATAGCACGCTACCCGAATTTCTTCGAGCGAAAATGTGTGTCTGACGTGACCGCGCAGTATGCCGCGCGACCGGACGGACGGATCGAAGTCACCAACCGTTGCCGCAAGGACGACGGTAGCTGGGTCAGCGATACCGGTCTGGCACGTACCGACGGGCAGGGCACCGGCACGGCGCGCTTCAAGGTGACGTTCGCGCCGCAATGGTTGCACTGGATTCCCTGGCTTTGGGCGAACTACTGGGTTATCGTGCTCGACGACGACTATCAGTTTGCCGCTGTCGGAGAGCCCGGTCGCGAGTACCTCTGGGTCCTCTCGCGAACGCCGTCGATGGACGACAACGCACTGAATCAAATGCGTGCCCAGTTGCGCAAGCAGGGCTACGACACTGACAAACTGGTGTTGACGCCCCAAAAGGCGGGCACCCCAGGCGCGCCGCCCGCCGGCGCGTCTGACGCCGGTCAGCGAAGGTAGTAACTGAGCTTTGCTCAGATAATCGAATTTGCGGGACGGAGCGAATAGCGCACGCGGGGCCTCAGCCAGTCAGCGGTCGCTGGCGGCACGGCGCGTTCGCACCGGGTTCATCCCGGCATCATCTGCATCAATCGCATCAACACGGCAGCATTCGGAGGACTACATCGGCATGGCGAAAATTTTCTGCGTGGCCAATCAGAAGGGCGGCGTCGGCAAGACGACCACCACGGTGAACCTCGCTGCCGGACTGGCGTCGCACGGGCAGCGTGTCCTGTTGGTCGACCTCGATCCGCAGGGCAATGCGACGATGGGCAGCGGCATCGACAAAGCCGCTCTCGAATCGAGCGTGTACGAGGTGCTCGTCGACGGTGCCGATGTGGTCGCGAACTGCCAGCGCTCGGAGTCGGGGAGTTATGATGTGCTGCCCGCGAACCGTGAACTCGCGGGGGCGGACGTGGAACTCGTCTCGCTCGAGAATCGCGACACGCGATTGAAGCTGGCGCTCGCCAAAGTCGACGACGCGTACGATTTCGTCCTCATCGACTGCCCGCCCACGCTCTCGCTGCTCACCCTCAATGGGTTGTGCGCGGCGCACGGCGTCATCATTCCGATGCAGTGCGAATATTTCGCGCTCGAAGGATTGTCGGATCTCGTCAATACGATCAAGCAGGTGCACGCGAATCTGAACCGCGATCTGCAGGTGATTGGCCTGCTGCGCGTGATGTTCGATCCGCGCATCACGCTGCAGCAACAAGTCTCGGACCAGCTCAAGGAGCACTTCGGAGACAAGGTATTCAACGCGATCATTCCGCGCAATGTGCGACTCGCCGAAGCGCCGAGCTACGGCATGCCGGGCGTCGTCTTCGATCCCGCATCGCGTGGCGCGAAGGCGTATCTGCAATTCGGCGCGGAAATGATCGCTCGCATCCAAACTATGTAAGGCGCATTCGCGCAGGAACGCATTGACATGGCGACCAAGACCACCGCACTGAAGAAAAAGGGCCTGGGCCGCGGCCTCGAAGCCCTGCTCGGCGCCCACGCCGATAATCACAACGGCGCGACCGACGCGCGCGCCGACGGCGCACCGTCGGTCATGGCGCTCGAGCGCCTTCAGGCCGGCAAGTATCAGCCTCGCACGCGCATGGATGAGGGCGCATTGCAGGAACTCGCCGCGAGCATTCGCGCGCAGGGCCTGATGCAGCCGATTCTGGTGCGTCCCGTCGATGGTGAGAAGTACGAAATTATTGCGGGCGAGCGACGTTTTCGTGCCGCACGTATCGCCGGACTGGCCGAAGTGCCGGTGCTCGTGCGCGACGTGCCCGACGAAGCTGCCGCCGCGATGGCGCTCATCGAGAATATTCAGCGCGAAGACTTGAATCCGCTCGAAGAAGCGCAAGGCATTCAGCGCCTGCTCGGCGAATTCAACTACACGCACGAGCAAGCCGCCGAATCGCTCGGCCGCTCGCGCAGCGCGGTGTCGAACCTGTTGCGCCTGCTCAATCTCGCGCATCCGGTGCAGACGATGCTGCTCGCGGGCGATCTCGACATGGGGCACGCGCGTGCGCTGCTCTCCGTCGACGCCGCCACGCAGATCACGCTCGCCAATCAAGTGGTGAACAAGCGCCTGTCGGTGCGCGACACGGAGCGCATCGTCAATGCGTCGCTCAAGCCGCAGGGAGACGGGATTCGTCGTCGCTCGGCGGAAGAGGGCGGTCGCGACGTGACGCGTCTCGAAGAAGAGTTGTCGGATTTGCTCGCGTCGAACGTCAAGATCAAGGTCGGCCGCAAAGGCGCCGGACAACTCATGATTGAATTCGGCAGCCTCGACTCGCTCGATGGCATTCTCGCGCGCATTCGTGCCGAATGACGTCGGTGTGCTGAGCGTCCTGTCGTGAGCGATCCCGCCGGCAAGTCCGTGGAGCCGACGCAGGCGAGCCCGTCGCAGACGTCGGCCGTGGCTGCGTCATCGTCACCGTCACAGCACGGCACCGCAGCAACGCGCGCATTGCGCGCCCTGCGTGCAACCTACGAGCGTGTGCGTGGCGATCGCGTGCTGGTCATTCTGCTCGTGGGATTCGTCGCCTTGCAGGTTGCCCGGCCTGCGAGCCTTGGGGAACTGTTCGCACGCATCGATCAGCACACGATTCTCACGCTTGCCGGCTTGCTGATGCTCACGCGCGCGATCGATCAGAGCGGCTTCCTCGATTGGCTTGCCCAGCGGTTGCTGCGGGCGTTTCGCACCGAGCGACGTCTCGCGCTGTTGATGGTGGCGTTCGCTGCCGCCCTCTCCACGCTGCTGACCAACGACGTCGCCCTCTTTGCCGTCGTGCCGCTCGCGCAGTCGCTCGCACGCATTGCGCCGGTGCGGATTGAACGGCTGATCATCTTCCTCGCGCTGGCGGTCAATGCCGGCTCGAGCCTCACGCCGCTCGGCAATCCGCAGAATCTCTTCCTCTGGCAGCACAGTGGCATGGGCTTCGGTGCTTACGTCGTCATGATGACGCCTCTGACGTTGGCGCTCATGGCCGTGTTGCTCATGACGTGTGCGATGGCGTTCGATTCCCGTGTCCTGCATTTTCAGCGGCGCGGCCCCGCGCATGACGTGCGGTGGCCGTTGCTGTGGGTCGCCCTGGCGCTGTTCGTGGCGTTCGTGGTGCTGGCGGATCACGGCGCTGCCACCTGGGCCTGCGCGGGGGTGGCGGCCGTCCTGCTGGTCGCACGGCGCAACGCGGTATTCGGTATCGACTGGTTGCTGCTCGCCATCTTCGTGCTGATGTTCGTGGTGCTGCGCGGTGTGGCCGGGTTACCCGAGGTGCGCGCGACGCTCGGTCAGGTGGATTTGTCCGGATCCGGCATGGCCTATGTGGGGGCCGCGGTGCTGTCGCAGTTCATCAGCAACGTTCCCGCCGCGATCCTGCTCGCGGAGTACAGCCACAACTGGCCGGCACTTGCGCATGGCGCGGCGGTCGGTGGCTTTGGCCTTGCAATCGGTTCGTTGGCTAACCTGATCGCATTGCGCATGGCGAAATCGGACAGGATCTGGTGGCGCTTTCATTGGCTCTCCCTCCCGTTTTATCTGGTGGCGCTGTGCCTCGGGTATGTTGCCCTCAAATGGGGATAATCGCGCACCGAATGCCGTCAAGCCGCAGCGATTGCGCAGCGTTTGCGGCATTTACCGCACTGCACCATGAGGAAAATCGGGCTCCTTGAGAGTTGGCGCCAAATCGGAGCATGCACTGCACAATTTCGGCGAATTTGTTGCGTGTTTCGATTGACTGGGGTTCGTAATTTCCCGTAAAATCTCGCGGATTTATCTGCTTGAAGAGCCCATTCGTTTTGCACGAGTCGGGCGGGGAGGCTACGAGATGACCGACGAAAAGCGGTCGAACTTGGAACCGAAACCGCAAGCGCCGGCACGTGCAACATCAGAGGGTTGGGACGACGAGCAGGCGCAAGAAACCATCGTTCCGCTCACACGTGCGCAGGCTGAGCGCCTGTTCGGTCCCGATGTGGGGCGCGTGTCCCGTGTGACTCCATTCAGGGTGGTGGGAGCCCAGGTACTGCTGTCGCTGGTAGCGGCGCTGGCCTGGTGGTTACTCTCGGCATCGCCACGAGACGCGGCGGTGTCCGCATGGCTGGGTGGAATGATCGGTTGGTTGCCGGGCGCATTGTTTGCGCTGCGGCTAAGAATGTCAGGTGATCGCCTCTCCGTCGGTTCGTTGATGGTGGGAGAGGCGGTCAAGGTAGCAACGACGATTGCGTTGTTTGTGGCCATAGCCTTCGGCTACCCAGGAGTTCACTGGATAGCGTTGCTGGTCACCTTCGTGCTCACGCTCAAAGTCTATTGGCTTGCGATGGCACTGAAGTAGCGGTGAGAATCCGCTCGCGCGTCGACACGCTACCGTGTGCGGATTTTCATAATTGGGTGTTTGATCGCTATGTCATTAGAAGCCGGCCACGCTCCGAGCCCGTCGGAGTACATTTCGCACCACCTGCAAAACCTTGCGAGTTCGACGCAAACCAAGATCGTCGATTTCTCGATCATCAACTGGGACACGATGTTCTGGTCGATCGCGATGGGCGTTTTGGGCTGCTTCGTGCTTTGGTTGGCTGCCCGTAAAGCGTCCTCGGGCGTGCCGAGCCGGTTCCAGGGTGCGGTCGAAATGCTCGTCGAAATGGTGGAAGACCAGTCGAAGAGCATCGTGCACGGCAATCGTGCCTTCATTGCACCGCTGGCGTTGACCGTTTTCGTCTGGGTCGCCCTCATGAACTCGCTGGACTTGCTGCCCGTCGATCTGCCGTCAAAGGTGATCGGGTGGGTCGGTCTGGGCGACATCATTACCCATCACCGCATCGTGCCGACGGCCGATCTGAACGGTACGCTCGGTATTTCCGTTGGCGTGCTGATCCTGATGCTGTACTACAGCTTCAAGATCAAGGGCGCGGGTGGTTTCATGCACGAGTTGTTCACGGCACCGTTCGGTAACCACTTCCTGCTGTGGATCCCGAACCTGCTGCTCAACCTGATTGAATTCTGTGCCAAGACCGTGTCGCTCGGCATGCGACTGTTCGGCAATATGTACGCCGGCGAACTGTTGTTCCTGCTGATCGCTCTGTTGGGCGGCATCTGGAGCTTTGGCGCGGATGCGTCGGTGCTGGGTTTTGTCGGTCACATCATTGCCGGCACCGCATGGGCGATTTTCCACATCCTGATCGTGTTGCTCCAGGCGTTCATCATGATGATGCTCACGCTGGTGTATATCGGCCAGGCGCACGACCATCACTGATCGGTCGTTGCAGGTAGTGACGTGTTTCCCGGTTTCACAGTTTTTTAAATTTAAAGTTTCAAGTCTCTAACCAAAAGGAGTAATCATGCAAGCTTTCATCGCCAACATCCAGGGTCTGACCGCCATCGCTATCGGCATTATCATCGGTCTGGGTGCTATCGGCGCCTGCCTGGGTATCGCGCTGATGGGCGGTAAGTACATCGAAGCGTGCGCCCGTCAGCCCGAGCTGATGAACCCGCTGCAAACGAAGATGTTCCTGCTGGCCGGCCTGATCGACGCGGCATTCCTGATCGGCGTGGGCGTTGCCATGCTGTTCGCGTTCGCGAACCCGCTGCTGTCGAAGCTCGCTTAAGTTTCTTTCGGCCGGTCGCGCAATGATCCGCGCGGCCAACTGGACATGAACGGCGCGCCCAAGCCAGCTGGCACCATGGGGCGCGCTGTTTTGCCAATCGACTCGCATCACCGAAAGGAAACACCGTGAACATAAACGCAACTCTGTTCGCGCAAACCGTCGTGTTTCTGATCCTGGCATGGTTCACGATGAAGTTCGTGTGGCCGCCGCTGATCAAGGCTATCGACGAACGCGCGAAGAAAATCGCTGACGGTCTGGCTGCCGCCGACAAGGGTAAGGCCGAACTGGACGCCGCCAACAAGCGCTCCACGCAAGCCCTCGCAGAAGCCCGCGACGAAGGCGCGAAGCGTATTGCCGACGCCGAGAAGCGTGCTCAGGCCGTGGCCGACGAAATCAAGGCCCAGGCGCAAGCCGAAGCCGCCCGTATCATCGCCAACGCCAAAGCCGAAGCCGAGAACCAGGCCGTCAAGGTCCGTGAATCGCTGCGCGAAGACGTTGCCGGTCTGGCTGTCAAGGGCGCCGAGCAGATCCTGAAGCGTGAAGTTGACGCCAAGGCCCATGCCGACCTGCTGAACCAACTCAAGGCAGAGCTCTGATCATGGCCGAACTCGCAACCATCGCTCGTCCGTACGCCGAAGCGCTGTTCCGCGTGGCCAAGACCGGCGACCTGAATCGCTGGTCTGGGCTGGTGCGTGAACTGGCGCAAGTGGCAGCGCTGTCCGAAGTGGCCAATCTGGCCGACGATCCGAAAATCACGCCGGCGCAAATTGTCGATGTGCTGACTGCGGCCGTGAAATCGACCGACGCCGAAGTGCGCAACTTCGTCGCCGCTGTGGTCGAGAACGGCCGTCTGGCCGCCATGCCGGAGATCGCCGAACAGTTTGAAGCGTTGAAGAACGCTGCCTCCGGTTCGGCGGATGCCACGATCGAAAGCGCCTTCCCGCTCGAAGGCGAGCAACTGACCGCTTTGGTCAAGGGCCTCGAGCACAAGTTCGGCTGCAAGCTCAACGCGAGCGTGACGGTAGACCCGTCGCTCATCGGTGGCGTGCGTGTGGTGGTTGGCGACGAGGTGCTGGACACTTCGGTGCGCGCCCGCCTGGCAGCTATGCGGACGTCGCTGACGGCCTGAGGCCGGCGCGATACGACTGCGACGGCAAGAATTGAATATCAGGAGCACATATGCAACTCAATCCCTCTGAAATCAGCGAACTGATCAAGAGCCGGATTCAAGGTCTCGAGAGCGGCGCCGAAGTCCGTAACGAAGGCACCGTGATCTCGGTGACTGACGGTATCTGCCGCATCCATGGCCTGTCGGACGTGATGCAGGGCGAAATGCTGGAATTCCCGGGCAATACGTTCGGTCTGGCACTGAACCTCGAGCGCGACTCCGTCGGCGCCGTGATTTTGGGCGAATACGAGCACATCTCGGAAGGCGACACCGTCAAGTGCACGGGTCGCATTCTGGAAGTGCCGGTCGGCCCGGAACTGAAGGGTCGCGTCGTCGACGCGCTGGGCGTGCCGATCGACGGCAAGGGCCCGATCAACGCCAAGCTGACCGACGCCATCGAAAAAATCGCCCCGGGCGTGATCTGGCGTAAGTCGGTGTCGCAACCGGTGCAGACCGGTATCAAGGCAATCGATGCCATGGTGCCGATCGGCCGCGGCCAGCGTGAGCTGATCATTGGTGACCGTCAGACGGGTAAGACCGCTGTGGCCATCGATGCGATCATCTCGCAGAAGGGCAAGGGCATGACCTGCGTGTACGTCGCGATCGGTCAGAAGGCCTCGTCGATCATGAACGTGGTGCGCAAGCTCGAAGAGCACGGCGCGATGGAATACACGATCGTGGTGGCGGCGACGGCGTCGGACTCGGCAGCCATGCAGTTCATCGCACCGTACGCCGGCTGCACGATGGGCGAGTACTTCCGCGATCGCGGCGAAGACGCGCTGATCATTTATGACGATTTGACCAAGCAAGCCTGGGCCTATCGCCAGATCTCGCTGCTGCTGCGCCGCCCGCCGGGCCGTGAAGCCTACCCGGGTGACGTGTTCTATCTCCACTCGCGCCTGCTCGAGCGCGCCGCTCGCGTCTCGGAAGAGTACGTCGAGAAGTTCACGCAGGGCGCAGTCAAGGGTCAGAGCGGTTCGTTGACGGCGCTGCCGATCATTGAAACGCAAGCCGGCGACGTGACCGCGTTCGTTCCGACGAACGTGATCTCGATTACCGACGGTCAGATCTTCCTGGAAACCGATCTGTTCAACGCAGGCATCCGTCCGGCAATCAACGCCGGTATCTCGGTGTCGCGTGTGGGCGGTGCGGCGCAGACCAAGGTCATCAAGAAGCTGTCGGGCGGTATTCGTACCGACCTCGCACAGTACCGTGAGCTGGCTGCGTTCGCGCAGTTCGCGTCGGACCTGGACGAAGCCACCCGCAAGCAACTCGAGCGCGGCCGCCGCGTGACCGAATTGCTCAAGCAGCCGCAATACCAGCCGCTGCAAGTCTGGGAATTGGCTGTGTCGCTGTTCGCCGCCAACAACGGCTATCTGGACGACCTCGAAATCGCTCAGGTGCTGCCGTTCGAGAAGGGTCTGCGCGAAGTTCTGAAGACCAGCCACGGCGCGCTCATCGGCCGTATCGAAGAGACCAAAGATCTCTCGAAGGACGACGAAGCCGCCCTGCACGCTGCGATCAAGGACTTCAAGCAGACCGGCGCTTACTAATCCGGTTGAATCGGTAACTGTTCAACGGACCCGGGAAGGCGCGATGTTCAGCCAACAGCGAACGTCGCGCCGAGACAAGGAGTAAGCAATGGCTGGAATGAAGGAAATTCGCGGCAAGATCAAGAGCGTGCAAAACACGCGCAAGATCACCAAGGCCATGGAAATGGTGGCTGCGTCGAAGATGCGCCGCGCGCAGGAACGCATGCGTCACGCCCGGCCGTACGCGGACAAGGTGCGCCAGATCGCCGCGCATATGGGCCAGGCGAATCCGGAATACCACCACCCGTTCATGGTGAAGCATGCCGACGCGAAAGCGGCCGGCTTCATCGTGGTGACGACGGACAAGGGCCTGTGCGGCGGCTTGAACACCAACGTGCTGCGTGCCGTGGTGGCCAAGATGAAGGACATCGAAGCGAATGGCCTGAAGATCGAGGCCACTGCCATCGGCAGCAAGGGCTTCGGTTTCCTGAACCGTATCGGCGCGAAGGTGGTATCGCATGTCGTGCAACTGGGCGACACGCCGCATCTGGACAAGTTGATCGGCGCAGTGAAGCTGCAGCTCGATGCGTACGCCGAAGGCAAGCTCGACGCCGTGTACCTGGCCTACAACCGCTTCGTCAACACGATGAAGCAGGAAGCCGTGGTCGAACAGCTGCTGCCGCTGCCCGAGAAGTTCGTGGGCGAGTCGGAAGACGCGAGCGCAGTGCCGGCACAGCATTCGTGGGACTACATCTACGAACCGGATGCGAAGACGGTCGTCGATGCCCTGCTGGTGCGTTACGTCGAAGCTGTCGTGTACCAGGCTGTCGCAGAGAACATGGCGTCGGAACAGTCCGCCCGTATGGTGGCCATGAAGGCCGCATCGGACAACGCGAAGACCGTGATCGGTGAATTGCAGATGATCTACAACAAGGGTCGTCAAGCCGCGATTACGAAGGAACTGTCCGAAATCGTGGGTGGCGCCGCCGCAGTCTGAGCGGTGGCACGGGCCGATGCGCCGCAAGGCGAAATGAATTTGAGTATCTAAAGGAAAAGCGATGAGTACTGCTTTGATTGAAGGCAAAATCGTACAGTGCATCGGCGCCGTTATCGACGTGGAATTCCCGCGCGAAAGCATGCCGAAGATCTACGACGCGCTCACCATGGAAGGGTCGGAACTGACGCTCGAAGTCCAGCAACAGCTGGGCGACGGCGTGGTTCGTACCATCTGTCTGGGTTCCTCCGAAGGCCTGCGCCGCGGCATGAAGGTGCAAAACACCGGTCTGCCGATCACGGTGCCGGTCGGCAAGCCGACGCTGGGTCGCATCATGGACGTGCTGGGCCGTCCGATCGACGAAGCCGGTCCGATCGCCAAGGAACACACCCGTTCGATTCACCAGAAGGCACCGGCGTTCGACGAACTGTCGCCGTCGACCGAACTGCTCGAAACCGGCATCAAGGTGATCGACCTGATCTGCCCGTTCGCCAAGGGCGGCAAGGTGGGTCTGTTCGGTGGCGCCGGTGTGGGCAAGACCGTGAACATGATGGAACTCATCAATAACATCGCCAAGGAACACGGCGGTTATTCGGTGTTTGCCGGCGTGGGCGAGCGTACCCGTGAAGGGAACGACTTCTACCACGAAATGAAGGACTCGAACGTTCTGGACAAGGTCGCGCTGGTGTACGGCCAGATGAACGAGCCGCCGGGCAACCGTCTGCGCGTGGCGCTGACCGGTCTGACGATGGCCGAGCACTTCCGTGACGAAGGTCGCGACGTGCTGTTCTTCGTGGACAACATCTACCGTTTCACGCTGGCCGGTACCGAAGTCTCGGCACTGCTCGGCCGTATGCCGTCCGCCGTGGGCTACCAGCCGACGCTGGCGGAAGAAATGGGTAAGCTGCAAGAGCGCATTACGTCGACCAAGACCGGCTCGATCACGTCGGTGCAAGCCGTGTACGTGCCTGCCGATGACTTGACCGACCCGTCGCCGGCCACCACCTTCGGTCACTTGGACGCCACCGTCGTTCTGTCGCGTGACATCGCCTCGCTGGGTATCTACCCGGCCGTCGATCCGCTCGACTCGACCTCGCGTCAGATCGACCCGAACGTGATTGGCGAAGAGCACTACACGGTGACCCGTCGCGTGCAATCGACGCTGCAGCGTTACAAGGAACTGCGCGACATTATCGCGATTCTGGGCATGGACGAACTGTCGCCGGACGACAAACTCGCCGTGGCCCGTGCGCGTAAGATCCAGCGTTTCCTGTCGCAGCCGTTCCACGTGGCCGAAGTGTTCACGGGTTCGCCGGGCAAGTACGTTCCGCTCAAGGAAACGATCCGCGGCTTCAAGATGATCGTCGATGGCGAGTGCGACCACCTGCCGGAACAGGCGTTCTACATGGTTGGCACGATCGACGAAGCGTTCGAAAAAGCCAAGAAGATGCAGTAAACGGTTGAGTGCCGCGCGACGGCGGGGTCTCGCGAGAGACGCCACCGCACGCCGGCAGGTGACTGTTGCGGGGCGGGGTAGCGAAGCGAGGACGGCAATGTCCGGACTGGCGCGCCTGCCGCTTCATCACACTCAACGGGAGCGATTATGGCAACCATTCAAGTAGACGTCGTCAGCGCCGAAGCGCAGATCTTCTCCGGACCGGCGCGCTTTGTGGCGCTGCCTGGCGAAGCCGGCGAACTGGGCATTTTGCCCGGCCACACGCCGCTGATCACGCGCATCAAGCCGGGCGCGGTGCGTATCGAGGACGAGGCAGGGAACGAGGACTTCGTCTTCGTGGCCGGCGGCATTCTCGAAGTGCAACCGGGTACGGTGACCGTGCTCGCCGATACCGCAATTCGCGGCAAGGATCTGGACGAGGCCAAGGCGGCCGAAGCCAAGCGCCGTGCCGAAGAAGCGCTGTCGAACAAGGATTCGAACATCGAGTATGCGACTGCCCAAGCCGAACTGGCCGAAGCCATCGCCCAACTCGCTGCGATCCAGAAGTTCCGCAAGGTGAAGTAAAGCCGCATGGTTGCGGCGACGGCCTCACGGTCGGCGCTGTACGCCATGCTCGCCGTAGCGCAACGGGGGCCGTCTTCGCGACGACCATCGCCACGCCGCGGCCAAAAGCCCCATGCATGCAAGTGCGTGGGGCTTTTGTTTTACTCGGCGCCTGCGCGCCACCGGGGGGCCCCGCGTGTCCGCCGCCCCGCGTATTCTTTGCGCGACTCAGGGCCATCCCCACTCGTGCCGTTACCGGAATTCCGTTAACGTAAACGTCAAGTCAGCATCGCGCGCTATTGTTATGACTAGCGCCCCCGTTGTTCCATGAGACGGCAGGTGGGCCATTTACGCGGGCGAGCGCCGAACATCAGCATTTCACCCCTTCAGCATTGCCTCAGGAGACAAGCGCATGGAAAGCCGGGAAGGTTCGGGCGTTGTACCTCGTAATGGACTGTCGTATGTGAAGGGTGACACCACCATTCCGCTATCGACGCTGACGGTGTTCGGTCTGCTCGCCGAGACGGCGGCGAAATATCCGGAGCGGCAGGCCGTCGTGTTCCGCGAGCAGGGCGTGGATTGGACGTGGCGGGAATTCATCGCGCACGTGGATACGTTTGCCTCCGGGCTGATGTCGTTGGGCCTGAAGCAGGGCGATCGCGTGGGCATCTGGTCGCCGAACCGTGTGGAGTGGCTGGTCACGCAGTTCGCCACGGCGCGCATCGGCCTGATTCTGGTGAACATCAATCCGGCGTACCGGCTGGCCGAACTCGAATACGCGATCAACAAGGTCGGATGCAAAGCGCTCATCGCCGCGGAGTCCTTCAAGACGTCGCGTTATCTCGACATGCTCAACACGCTCGCGCCTGAGCTGGCGGAGAGTTCTCCCGGTCAATTGCACTCGGCGAAGCTGCCGACGTTGCGCACCGTCATTCGCATGGGCTCGAGCGTGACGCCGGGCATGATGAATTACAGCGACGTGGTCACGCTCGGTGCGGACGCCAATCTCGATGCGCTGCGCGAGATCACCGACGGGCTCGATTGCTTCGACGCCATCAATATCCAGTTCACGAGCGGTACCACCGGCAACCCGAAGGGCGCCACGCTCACGCATCACAACATCGTCAACAACGGCCGTTACATCGCCATGGCGATGCGCTTCTCGGAGCATGACAGCCTGTGCATTCCGGTGCCGTTCTACCACTGTTTCGGCATGGTGCTGGCAGTGCTCGCCTGCGTGTCGACCGGGGCGACGATGGTGTTCCCGGGCGAGGCGTTCGACCCGAAGGCGACGATGGCCGCGGTGTCGGAAGAGCGCTGCACCGCGTTGCACGGCGTGCCGACGATGTTCATCGCCCAGCTCGATCATCCGGACTTCGACATCTACCGGTTCGACACGCTGCGCACGGGCATCATGGCCGGCTCGCCGTGCCCGATCGAGACGATGAAGCGCGTGATCAGCCAAATGCACATGCGCGAAGTCACGATCGCCTATGGCATGACGGAGACGAGTCCCGTGTCGTTCCAGACCACGACGACCGATCCGCTAGAGAAGCGCGTGACGACCGTCGGGCGCGTGCAGCCGCACCTCGAAGTGAAACTCGTGGATGCTGCCGGGGAGATCGTGCCGGTGGGCGAAAAGGGCGAGTTATGCACAAAGGGCTACTCGGTGATGCAGGGCTATTGGGACGACGAGCCGCGCACGCGTGAGGCGATCCGCGACGGCTGGATGCACACGGGCGACCTGGCTACGATCGACGAGGACGGCTATTGCAATATCGTCGGCCGGGTAAAGGACATGCTCATTCGCGGGGGCGAGAACATCTACCCGCGCGAGATCGAGGAGTTCCTGTTCCGTCATCCGAAGGTGCAGGCGGTGCAGGTGTTTGGCGTGCCGGATGCGAAGTATGGCGAGGAAGTATGCGCCTGGATCATTCTCAAACCGGGACAGAGCGCGACGGAAGACGATATCCGCGCCTTCTGCCAGGATCAGATCGCGCACTACAAGATTCCGCGTTACATCCGCTTCGTGACCGAGATGCCGATGACGATCACGGGTAAGGTGCAGAAGTTCGTCATGCGCGAGCAGATGGTCGAATCGCTGGGGCTGTCGGAAGCGAAGACAGCCTGACCGCCGCCGGGTCGGGTCCCGCGTGACCGGCGGGCCTTTGCTTATTTTTTGAGCGCGCCCGGGGACAATGCCGTATGATTCGGGATTACCCTAGGTTTCGCGCCATGCCTGCCCACACCTTCCGCACGGTTTTCGTTCTCGGCATTCTGTCGGCCATCGGCTCGCTGTCGATCGACATGTATCTGCCCGCGCTGCCGAGCATTGCGCGCGAATTGAATACGACGGACGCCGCCGCGCAATTCTCGCTGGCGTCGTTCTTTATCGGTCTCGGGCTGGGTCAATTGCTGCACGGGCCACTGGCCGACCGTTACGGGCGCAAGCGGCCGCTCTACGCCGGTCTGGCGCTCTATACGATCGCGTCGGCCGGTTGTGCGCTCGCCACGAATATCGAGACGCTGATTGTCTGTCGCTTCATTCAGGCGGTGGGCGGCTGCGCATGCTTCGTGATCGCGCGGGCGATGGCGCGCGACCTGTTTGACACGAGCACCGTCGCGCGTGTGCTGTCGCGCATGACGCTCATCATGGGCGCGGCCCCCATCCTCGCGCCGCTGATCGGCGGGCAAGTCCTGCTGTTCGTCGGCTGGCGCTGGATCTTCTGGGGCCTGACCGTGTTCGGTGCCGGGTGCTTCGCGATGTCCGTCTATTGGCTACCGGAGACGCGCGCGGCCGCAAAGCAGGCCCGCCATTGGCTCGCTACGGCGTGGCACAACTACGGCGCACTCGTGCGCGACCGCGAATTCATGGGCAATGCGCTCGCGGGGGGCGTCTCCCAAGCGGGCATGTTCGCCTACATCACCGGCTCACCTTTCGTGTTCATCAACCTGTATGGGGTCGACCCGGCGCATTACGGCTGGCTCTTCGGGTTGAACGCGTGCGGCATCATTGCCGGCTCGCAGGTCAACGCCCACCTGTTGCGCAAACGCCGTCCGGCCGACGTGCTGCGTCGAACCAACAACCTGGTCGCCGTGCTGGGATTGTTGATGCTGGCGGTGGCGGCGCTGAAGCTCGGCGGACTGGTCGGGTTGATGGTGCCGCTGTTCGCCTATGTCACGAGCCTGGGCTTTTCCCAGCCGAATGCGGTGGCCGAAGCGCTGAACCGGCAGCATCAACGCGCCGGGGCGGCCTCGGCCCTGCTGGGTGCGCTGCAGTTCCTCGCCGCTGCGAGCGCCGGGGCCGCGGTCGGTCTGATGCACGCCCGCTCGGCGGTACCGATGGCGGCCGTCATGGCCGTGTGCGGTGTGCTGTCGTGGTGTTTCCACACGGTACTGATCCGTCGCGTAGCCCGGGCGTCGCCTCCCGCCGCAGGACCGGCTTGATCCCACGCTACGTCGCCGAAAGTCACCAACGCCGCCGCACCCGGCAGCATCGAGTGTTGGATTCCCGCCACACCGGGAAGGGGGCGAAAGGCGGTTGAACGCCGACGCCGAAGATTTTCGGGGAACCGATGCGCGAAATTGGCTTCCAACCCTGACATTCGAAACGGGTCATGCCACCTGTAACAGTTTGTAATTGAACTGTTCGCGCGCTGGCGCGATAGGCAAAGTGCGATTCATAGCCCTCCTGCAAAGCCCCCGGAAATTTTTTGCAAGAATGGCTAAAGTTCGGCACCCGCCTGCCGAAATACAGTCAAGTAGTAAAGCGCAGCTTGATGACGTCTTCATGACGTCGACATAATTTCGCCACCGATCGCTATCCCCAAGCGCATCGAAGGGGACGCTCGCGCCCCGCCTGTAGGAAAAACTCCTACAAAAAACTTCCGCTTTTCTCACTGCCTCACGTAGTTTTTCTCCGATTTCTTTATCTTTCGCCCTTGCCCACAATGCGAGGGACTGGGCAGTCGTACGCCAGATCCATCCATTGCGCCGGGGGGCCGCATGCGAAACAACGAAACACTCAATGAGATTCGTGAATTGAATCTCTCTTATCTCGTCCTGGCTCAGCGCCTGATCCGTGAGGATCGCGCCACGGCAATGTTCCGCATGGGGATCAGCGACCAACTGGCCGACGTGCTCGGCCGTCTCACCTTGGCTCAACTCGTCAAATTCGCGGGGTCGAACCAGCTTCTGTGCCGATTTCGCTTTGACGACCACGTGATGCTGTCGAGTCTCACGCACAGTGCGAAAGACGTGGGTATGCAGCAGTCGCACGCTTCGATTCTATTGGCGGGGCAACCCGTCGAGCAGATCGGCTAAGCACGCCACGCACGCTACGCCGCCCGGTGGGCGGCGCTTCGCGTGACTTGCCAGGAAGTTTGCCCATGCGTACCAAAAGCGTCGTTCTCGAGGCCCGTGAAATTCAGTTGGCCATCGAGCTGATTGAACTCGGCGCCCGCCTCCAGTTGCTGGAAGCGGAAACGAGCCTGAGCCGTGACCGGCTCATCAAACTCTACAAAGAACTCAAGGGGGCATCGCCGCCCAAGGGCATGCTGCCGTTCTCGACCGATTGGTTCGTGACATGGCTGCCCAACATCCATTCGTCGCTTTTCCACAATATCTATCGCCACCTGGTGCAGCACGGCGGGTGCCAGGGCATCGAAGCCATCGTCAAGGCGTACCGCCTGTACATGGAGCATGTGGAGTTGCATGACTGGGAAGCGGTGCTCGGGTTTACACGCGCGTGGACGCTCGTGCGCTTCTTCGACAGCAAGATGTTGCAGATGACGCCGTGCACGCGCTGCAGCGGACATTTCGTCACGCACGCCCATGAACCGCATGGCCAGTACGTTTGCGGGCTTTGCCAGCCGCCGTCGCGCGCCGGCAAGACCCGCAAGGCGAAGCATGCGCATGCGGCCGATCTGGCACCGGTCACCGATATTTCTCCGCTGGCCGCCTAGGCAAGCCTACGTCACGAGGTCGCACCCCCTACAGTTTCCCTGCGTGTCTGCCGTTAAGCCCTCTGAACAGGACGGACAATTTTCCGTAGACGTATTTTTGCGAGAGGTATCCGGCAGTGCTTGTCGTCATTGGTTACATCATCGTTCTGGCATCGGTCTTTGGCGGTTTCGTCATGGGCGGAGGCCACCTGGGCGCGCTGTTTCAGCCGACTGAGCTGCTGATCATCGGTGGCGCGGGCATCGGCTCGTTCGTGGTGGGCAACAACAGCAAGGCGATCAAGGCGACGATGAAAGCGCTGCCGATGCTGTTCAAGGGCTCGAAATACACCAAGGATCTGTACATGGAGTTGATGGCGCTCCTGTACGTGCTGCTGGCCAAAGCGCGCAAGGACGGCATGCTCGCCATCGAAGGCGACGTGGAAGACCCGGCATCGAGCCCGGTGTTCTCGCAGTACCCGCGCATTCTCGGCGAGCCGCGCATCATGGAATTCCTCACCGATTACCTGCGCCTGATGGTCAGCGGCAACATGAACGCGTTCGAGATCGAGAACCTGATGGATCACGAAATCGAAACGTACCGTCATGAAGGCGAAGTCCCCGCGCACTGTCTGCAGAAGACGGGCGACGCCATGCCCGCTTTCGGTATCGTGGCGGCCGTGATGGGCGTGGTGCACACGATGGCGTCGGCCGACCAGCCGCCGGCGGTGCTGGGCGCGCTGATCGCCCAGGCGCTCGTGGGCACGTTCCTCGGCATTTTGCTCGCCTACGGCTTCATCTCGCCGCTGGCGCAACTCATCGAACACCGCATCAACGAATCCGTGAAGCTCTACGAGTGCATCAAGGTCACGCTGCTCGCCAGTCTGAACGGCTACGCGCCGGCACTCTCGGTCGAGTTCGGCCGCAAGGTGTTGTATTCCACTGTCCGTCCGTCGTTCGCCGAGCTTGAAGAGCACGTGCGACAGGTCAAGGCACGCTGACGGGTCGCAGCAATGAGCGAGAAAGAAGAGCGGCCCATCATCGTCAAGCGCCGCGCGCGCAGCGCGCACGGCCATCACGGCGGCGCGTGGAAGATTGCGTACGCCGACTTCATGACGGCGATGATGGCGTTCTTCTTGCTGATGTGGCTGCTCAGTTCCGCGACGAGCAAGGAGCTGACGGGGATTGCCGAATACTTCCGCACGCCGCTCATGGTCGCACTCTCCGGCGGACATAACGCCGCAGACAATAGCGGCGTCATTCCCGGCGGTGGCCCCGACACGACGCGCACCGACGGCCAGAAATCGCGCGGCGATCAAGCCAGATCGCGTCAGGCGATGTCAGCCGAGCTGGCCGAGCGGGCCGAAGCGCAGCGTTTGCGCGAACTCAAGGCGCGCATCGAGAAGGCGATCGAAAACAATCCTACGCTCAAGCAGTTCCGCAAGCAGTTGCTCATCGACGTGACGACCGAGGGCTTGCGCATCCAGATCGTGGACGACCAGAACCGGCCGATGTTCGCCAACGCGAGCGCGCAGGTGCAGCCGTATATGCGCGACATCCTGCGCGAAATCGGCAAGTCGCTCAACGACATGCCGAACCGCATCAGTTTGTCGGGCCACACCGACGCCACGGCCTACGCACAGGGCGACAAGAGCTACAGCAACTGGGAGTTGTCGGCCGATCGCGCGAACGCGTCGCGTCGCGAACTGATTGCCGGCGGTCTCGATGGCGAGAAGGTGCTGCGCGTGGTGGGCCTGGCGTCCACCGTGCCGCTTGATCGCGATAACGCGTACAACCCGATCAATCGCCGCATCAGCATCATCGTGCTCAATCGGCGCGCGGAGCAGTCGGTCAAGCGTGAGGCCGACCAACCGACGATCGACGCAGCGAACGCCCGCGGCGCCGGCAGCGATGCCGTGAACGCCCTCATCAACGGCGAGCTGCCGGCGCCGCCTGCCCCCCCGGCGGCACCCGACGCCGCTCTGCGATAACGGACAAGAGGAGACGCATGCAGGCCCTACGCAACACGATTCTCGCCGTCGACGATTCTGCGTCGATGCGCCAGATACTGGCGGCCACGCTTGACGAGGCCGGCTACGCCGTGACGACTGCCCGCGACGGGCAGGAGGCCCTGGCGCTCGCGTCGAACACGGCGTTCGATCTGGTGCTGACCGACCAGCACATGCCTGGCATGGACGGCCTGTCGCTCATTCGCGCGCTGCGCGAACTCGACACGTTTGCCGAAACGCCGATTCTGGTGCTCACCACCGAAGTCGACGGCGCGTACAAAGCCGCGGCCCGCGAAGCGGGCGCCAGCGGCTGGCTGATCAAACCGGTCGACCCCGAGGCATTGGTCGACGTAGTGGGCTCGCTCGTCGGCGAAGGCGCATGACGATGTCGTCGATGGCACAACCAAGTTAGGACGAGGAAATCGGTGGATATCACCCAGTTCTACCAGACCTTTTTCGATGAAGCGGAAGAGTTGCTCGCCGAGATGGAGCATCTCCTGCTCGCGCTCGATATCAATGCACCCGATAACGAGCAGCTCAATGCGATCTTCCGTGCGGCGCACTCGATCAAGGGCGGCGCCGCGACGTTCGGATTCACCGCGCTCACCGAGACCACTCACCTGCTGGAAAACCTGCTGGACCGCGCGCGTCGCGGCGAATTGCAGTTGCGCACCGAGATGGTCGACACCTTCCTGGAAACCAAAGACGTGTTGCATCAACAGTTGAATGCCTACCGCGCCTCCAGTGAGCCCGATGCCGAGGCGATGAAGCGCATCTGCGCAGTCCTTCAGCAACTCGCCGCCGAAGAGAGCGGTGTTCCGGCCGCCCCTGCCGCCCCCGTGGCGCCTGCCGCATCGGCAACGGCTGCCGCGCCCGCCGCTCCCCCGGCCGAAGCCATGGCGGCGACGGACGCGAGCGGCGCTCCCGCAAGCGCTGTCCCGCCGGGCCAGACGCGTCTGAAGGTCGCGCTCACCGGCGTGGGCGAGAAGGACCAGACGTTGCTCGCGGAAGAGCTGGGCAACCTGGGCGACGTGGCTGGCCGCCAGTCGAGCGGCGACACGCTGCACCTGTGGCTCGATACCACGTGCGGCGCCGACGACATTCTCGCGGTGTGCTGTTTCGTGATCGAGCCGTCGCAGATCGACGTGCAGGACGCCGCGACGGCGGCAGCGGCAATGGCCGCCGCGGTGCCGGTCGAGACGCCGGTGGCCGCCCCGGTCCAGACCTCGGAAATCTTTGCGCCGGCGCCAGTCGCCGCGCCGTCGATCGAAGTGCCGGTCGCCGCCCCGGTGGCGGCGGCTGCCCCGGAGGCACCCGTGCCGCCACCTGCGGCCGAGCCGATCATCGTGCCGCCCGAGGCGCCCGCCGCGCATGCCGGCGCTGCCGGTGGCAGTGGTGGCAATGGTGCGCATCCGCCGGCCGAGAAGCGCGTGGCCGCACCGGCAGGCGGCGCGGCCGGACACGAGAACAGTTCGATTCGCGTGGGCGTGGAGAAGGTCGATCAGCTCATCAACCTGGTGGGCGAGCTGGTGATTACGCAGGCGATGCTCGCGCAAACGGCGAGCAGCCTCGATCCGATGCTTCACGATCGCCTGTTCAACGGCATGGGCCAGCTCGAGCGCAATGCGCGCGACCTGCAAGAGGCCGTGATGTCCATCCGCATGATGCCGATGGATTACGTGTTCTCGCGCTTCCCGCGCCTGGTGCGCGACCTCGCGACCAAGCTGGGCAAGCAGATCGAACTCGTCACGTTCGGTCAGGCGACCGAACTCGACAAGAGCCTGATCGAGCGCATCATCGATCCGCTCACGCACCTTGTGCGCAACAGCCTCGATCACGGCATCGAGACGACGGAGCTGCGCCTGGCCTCGGGCAAGGACCCGGTCGGTCAGCTCGTGCTGTCCGCGGCGCATCAGGGCGGCAACATCGTGATCGAAGTGAGCGACGACGGCGCAGGTCTGCGCCGCGAAAAGATCCTTGCCAAGGCGCAGCAGCAGGGGCTGCCGGTCTCGGACTCGATGTCCGACGAAGACGTGTGGCAACTGATCTTCATGCCGGGGTTCTCCACCGCCGAGGCGATCACCGACGTGTCGGGCCGCGGTGTGGGCATGGACGTCGTCAAGCGCAACATCCAGCAGATGGGCGGGCACGTGGAGATTCTGTCCTCGCGCGGCAAGGGCACCACGATCCGCATCGTGCTGCCGCTCACGCTCGCGATTCTCGACGGCATGTCCGTCAAGGTCGGACCGGAGATCTTCATCCTGCCGCTGAACTTCGTGATGGAGTCGCTGCAGCCGCGTCGCGACGACATTCGTGCCGTGACCGGCGAAGGTCAGGTCGTGCTGGTGCGCGGCGAATACCTGCCGCTCGTCGAGCTGTACCGCGCGTTCGACGTGCCGGAGGCGCGCGCCGATCCCACGCAGGGCATCATCGTGATCCTTCAGGCCGAAGGCCGCCGCTTTGCGCTGCTCGTCGACGAACTGGTCGGCCAGCAGCAAGTCGTGGTGAAGAATCTCGAAACCAATTACCGCCGTATTCACGGTATTTCCGCCGCCACCATCATGGGTGACGGCAGTGTGGCATTGATCGTCGACGTGGCGGCGCTTCAGCGCGGCCAGCGCTCGGCGGCCGCCACCATCTTCAACTGAAGTCGGAGACGCGTCAGATGGACAACCTTTCGCAAGAGCATGCCGTGTCGCGCCAGGGTGGCGCCATGCAGACCGATGGCGACGGTCAGGAGTTTCTGGTCTTCACGCTCGGTGAAGAGGAATACGGCATCGACATCCTGAAGGTGCAGGAGATTCGCGGCTACGACGCGGTCACGCGCATCGCCAATGCGCCGGACTTCATCAAGGGCGTGATCAATCTGCGCGGCATCATCGTGCCGATCGTGGACATGCGGATCAAATTCCGTCTGGGCCGCGTCGAGTACAACACGCAGACGGTCGTGATCATTCTGAACGTGGCGGGCCGCGTGGTCGGCATGGTGGTCGACGGGGTCTCTGACGTGCTCACGCTCGCCCGTGGCGAAATCAAGCCGGCGCCGGAATTCGGCGCGCAACTGGCCACCGAGTACATCACCGGGCTGGGCACCGTCGAAGGCCGCATGCTGATCCTGATGGACATCGAGAAGCTCATGACCAGCAGCGACATGGCGCTTATCGAGCGTCTGGCGAGCTGAGACCCGGCGCGCCACCCGACAGACCCGAGACCCCCCGACCTGTAATCCACGGAGACCGAGCACGTGCGCAATAACCAGCCCGTTACCCAGAACGAATTCGTCATCGGCGAGCATCAGTACCTGATCTCACGGACGGATCTGAAGGGGCGGATCACGTATGCCAATCCCGCCTTCGTGGAGGTGAGCGGCTATTCGCGTGAAGAACTGCTGGGCGCTCCGCACAACATCGTTCGCCATCCGGATATGCCGCCGGAAGCGTTCGGTGATCTGTGGGAGACGATCAAGCGCGGCGATACGTGGACCGGGCTGGTCAAGAACCGCCGCAAGAACGGCGATTTCTACTGGGTGCTGGCCACGGTAACGCCGACGCTGGAGAACGGCGCCGTGGTTGGCTTCACGTCGGTGCGCGTGCGTCCGGCGGCGGGCACGACGGCGCAGGCCGACACGATCTACGCACGCTTTCGCAGCGGGCAGGCCGGCAACTTGCGCATTCGCGGCGGCCAGATCGAGCGCGGCGGATTCGCTGCGGTGGCGCGCAAAATCCGCCTGGACACGCTGCGCGCGCGGCTGACCGGCATCATCGTGCTCGGCGCGACGCTGTTGGCCGTGGTCGGCGGTCTGGGCCTGTGGGGGATGTCGAGCAGCAACGGGAAACTGCTGCGCGTCTATCAGCACGGCATGGTGCCGGTGAGTACGCTGGCCGTCATCGGCCAGAAGCTCGACCGCGACGTCTTGCTCGTGGCCGAAGCCGTGGGCAGCCCGAACCTCGACGCCATGAAACGCGCGGGCGACGAAATCACGAGCAGCCTCGACGACATCAACCGCGAGTGGACCGAATACATGGCGTCGGTCGACCCGGACACGCGCGCGCAAGCCGAGCGCTTCAACACGATTCGCCAGCGCTTTACGACCGACGGCCTGCAACAGACGGTCGAGATGCTCAAGGCCGGCTCGGCCGAAGGCGCACAGCAGACGTATCTCGAAAAGGTGAAGCCGGCCTATGGCCCGATGCGTGACGAGCTGAACGTGCTCACACGCCTTGAACTCACCCAGGCGACCGACCTGTATCAGCAATCGCAGAAAGCCCACACCTTCGTGCGTGCGGCCACGGTGATCGCGGTGATCGGCGGCATCATCCTCTTGTTCGTTCTCGGCAGCGTGCTGCGCCGCGCGATCAATCACCCGCTGCGCGTGGCGCTCTCGATGTCGAAGCAGATCGCGGCGGGCGACTTGACCGTCAAGGCGGAAGGCACGGGCCGCGACGAGATCGGCCAGTTGCTCTTCGGCCTCACCGTCATGAAGAACAGCCTGCTGTCCATCGTCTCGGATGTGCGCGAAGGCATCGAATCGATCAACGTGGCCTCGCACGAAATCGCGGCGGGCAACACCGATCTGTCGGCGCGCACGGAGCAACAGGCGGCCTCTCTGGAAGAGACGGCGTCGTCGATGGAGCAGCTCACGGCCACGGTCAAGCAGAACGCCGACAACGCCAAGCAGGCGAGCGTGCTGGCCGTGAACGCCTCTGAGATCGCTGCCCGCGGCGGCCGCGTGGTCGGCAACGTGGTCGACACGATGCACGGGATTTCGTCGAGTTCGCACAAGATTGTCGACATCATCAGCGTGATCGAAGGCATCGCGTTCCAGACCAACATCCTTGCGTTGAACGCGGCGGTGGAAGCGGCGCGCGCGGGCGAGCAGGGACGCGGCTTTGCCGTGGTGGCCGGCGAAGTGCGCACGCTGGCGCAGCGCAGCGCGGCGGCGGCCAAGGAAATCAAGGTGCTCATCGAAGACTCGGTCGGGCGCGTGGAGAGCGGCTCGACGCTGGTGGCGCAGGCCGGTCACACGATGGAGGAAATCGTGCAGGCGGTGCAGCGCGTGACCGACATCATGGGCGAGATCTCGGCGGCATCGAGCGAACAGTCGAGCGGCATCGAACAGGTCAATCGCGCCGTCACCCAGATGGACGAAGTCACGCAGCAGAACGCGGCGCTCGTGGAGGAGGCGGCGGCGGCCGCCGGCTCGCTCGAAGATCAGGCGGGTCGCTTGCGCGACGCCGTGGCCGTCTTCCGTGTCGGGGACGCCTTCAAGGCAGATGCGGCGCACAACACGGCCGCGCGACACAGCGCGTCCGCGGAACGCCATCCGGAGGCCGCTTCGACGTCGGTCCCGGCGGTCTCGGCGGCCCGCGCGGCGCCGGCACGGGCCAGCGCAGGCGGCGCCACGCGCACCGTCACGCGACGCCCGCAGTCACCCGCGCCGACGGTGCCCGCCGCCGGCACGCCGGAGGACGCGCAGGTGCTGCAACTGGCCGCGCGTCGAGGCAAGGCACCGGCGGGCGGATCGGCCGGATCGAAGTCGGGCGCAAACACGAGTGATTCGGGCGAGTGGGAAGAATTTTGACGGGTCGGTAATTCGGATAGTTGAGATGGATACGCCGGCCGCAGGCCGGTCTTCACGAGGTAGAGATCGTTATGTTTAAGAATGTCACCATCCGGGCACGGCTGACGCTGGCGCTGGGACTCTTCATGGTGCTGCTGGTCGTCGGCGCCGCGGCGGGTCTCCTCTCGCTGCAACAAAGCAATGCGTCGCTGCGCGATATCTACAGGAACGACATGGCGTCGTCGCGCTCCCTCGCACAGACGACGATTTCCACCCTGTCGGCGCGCGTGACGCTCTCGCGCATCGAGTTCATTGCCGATCCGACCGAGATCAAGACGGCAATCGACCGCGTACGTCAGAACCTCAAGGCGGCGGATGACGCGTGGGGTGCTTACGCGGCGAAACCGATGTCCGACAGCGAAAAGCCGTTGGCCGATGCGGTGATCTCCGCCCGTGGCAAGGTGGTCAACGAGGGCATCGTGCCCGCACTCAAGGCCATTGAGTCGGGCGATATCCCGGACTTCCACGCCAAGACGGTCATGGACGTGCCGCGCCTCTTCTCCGATTACACCAAGGCGATGGTGACGCTGGCCGACTTGCAGAACAAGAGTGCCGAGAACCGTTACCTGGCCGCCCAGGCTCGCTACACGCTGGTGATGTGGCTGGTCGGTATCGGCCTGGTCATTGGACTTCTCGTCGGCATCATCACGCAGATCACGCTCACGCGCGCGGTCGTCGGCCCCATTGACGACGCCATCAAGCATTTCGAGAAGATCGCGGGCGGCGACCTGACGCAGCGCATCGAAGTGTGGAACGACACCGAAACCGGGCGTCTGTTCAAGGGCGTGAAGCATATGCAGGACAGCCTCGTGCGCACTGTAACGGAGGTCCGCTCGGGTACCGAGTCGATCACCTCGGCCGCGCAGCAGATTGCCGCGGGCAATACCGATCTGTCGGCACGCACCGAACAGCAGGCCGCGTCGCTTGAAGAGACGGCGTCGTCGATGGAGCAGCTCACCGCCACGGTCAAGCAGAACGCGGACAACGCGCGCCAGGCGAGCCAGCTTGCCGTGACCGCGTCGGACATCGCCGCACGCGGCGGCGAAGTGGTGGGCCGCGTGGTCGGCACGATGCAGGGCATCTCGACCAGCTCGAGCAAGATCGTCGACATCATCAGCGTGATCGACGGGATTGCCTTTCAGACCAACATTCTCGCGCTGAATGCGGCGGTGGAAGCCGCGCGCGCCGGCGAGCAGGGCCGTGGTTTCGCGGTGGTGGCGGGCGAAGTGCGCACGCTGGCGCAGCGCAGCGCGGCCGCGGCCAAGGAAATCAAGGAACTGATCGAAGACTCCTCCCACAAGGTTCAGGACGGCTCGTCGCTCGTCGAGCAAGCCGGTCAGACGATGGAAGAGATCGTGCAGGCGGTCAAGCGCGTGACGGACATCATGGGCGAGATCTCGGCGGCGTCGAGCGAGCAGTCGGGCGGCATCGAACAGGTCAATCGCGCCGTCACGCAGATGGACGAGGTCACGCAACAGAACGCGGCGCTCGTGGAAGAAGCGGCGGCGGCAGCCGGCTCGCTCGAAGAGCAGGCCAATCGATTGAAGACGGTCGTCTCGGTGTTCCGTCTGGACGCCAGCCAGGCGGCGTCCAGCCACACGGCGCCGACGCTCGCGGCTGCCCCGGTGGCCCGCCCTGTGGCGAAGAAGGCGAAGGCGACGGCGCCCGCTGCGTCCGCACCGACGTCAGCCGTGGCCCCGAAGGCCGCGACCGCTGCGCTGCGCAGACCGGCGCCGGCGGCGGCTGCCCCGGCGGCAAGCGCCCGCACCGGCACAGATGACGCCAGCGGCGACTGGGAGACCTTCTGATCGCGCCGCGCGCGCTCACTCGGGCAACTCGTTAACAACTATTGGAACGGTGCACGCGCCACTCCCCATCGCGGGACGAACCGGAGGTCACGGGGCGCGTGTCGGCAAGTGGCAACAATCGGCAAGACGAAAGCCGCCGCGTGCATCGCGCACGCGACGTGCGGGTAGTGGAGGGTCACATCATGAAGCAATTGAGTCTCAAGGCAAAACTCTGGTCCGCGCTTGCGCTGATGTGGCTCGGTCTTTTGATTTTCGGCGGCTGGGCCGCCTGGCATGAACGCAGCACGATGGTATCGGAGCGGCGTGCGGCGGTGCAAAGCGTCGTCACGAGTGCCGACGGAATCGTGCGCGACTACGCGGCACAAGCGGCGGCGGGCAAGATCAGCGTCGACGAAGCGAAGCAACAGGCCATGGCCCGCCTGAAGACGATGCGCTATGGCGACAGCGGCTACCTGGTCGTGTTCGACTCGAAGCCGGTCGTGCTCATGCATCCGACGCTGGCCGATCTGGTGAACAAGGACGTCTCGAACTATAAGGACTCGAACGGCAAGCTGCTGTTCGTCGAGATGGCTCGCGTTGCCAAGGAGAAGGGCTCGGGCTTCGTCGAATATCACGGTCGTGTCGCGGGCAGCGACAAGCGCCTGGAAAAGCTCTCGTTCGTGAAGTACTTCGCGCCGTGGGACTGGAGCGTGATGAGCGGCATGTACATGCAGGACGTCGACGAAGCGTTCTACAGTGCGTTGATTCGCTACGGCATTGCCCTGTTGCTCATCGGCGCCATCGTGACGGCCGCCATGATCGCGATCATTCGCAACGTGCAGCGCAGCCTCGGCGGCGAGCCGGAATACGCGGCCGACATCGCCCATCGCATCGCGAGCGGCGATCTGCAAAGCCACGTGATGCTGGCACCGGGCGACAACAGCAGCCTGCTCTACGCGATGCAACGCATGCAGCGCACGCTGGCCGAGACCATCGGGCAGATCCGCGAGGGTACCGAATCGATCACGACGGCGGCGCAGGAAATTGCGGCGGGCAACACCGATCTGTCGGCACGCACTGAACAGCAGGCCGCGTCGCTCGAGGAGACGGCATCGTCGATGGAGCAACTCACCGCCACCGTCAAGCAGAACGCCGATAACGCGCGCCAGGCGAGCCAGCTTGCCGTGAATGCGTCGGAGATCGCGACCCGTGGCGGTCAGGTCTCTGGAAAGGTGGGCGAGACGATGGACGGCATTTCGACCAGCTCGAGCAAGATCGTCGACATTATCGGCGTGATCGACGGGATCGCGTTTCAGACCAACATCCTGGCGCTGAACGCCGCGGTGGAAGCCGCCCGTGCGGGCGAGCAGGGCCGTGGTTTCGCGGTGGTGGCGGGCGAAGTGCGCACGCTGGCGCAGCGCAGTGCGGCGGCGGCGAAGGAAATCAAGGCGCTGATCGAAGAATCGGCGCGCCGCGTTCAGGACGGCACGGCGCTCGTGACTCAGCAGCGGCAGACCATGGGCGAGATCGTGCAGGCGGTCAAGCGCGTGACGGACATCATGGGGGAGATCTCGGCGGCATCGAACGAGCAGTCGAGCGGTATCGAACAGGTCAACCGCGCCGTGACGCAGATGGACGAGGTGACGCAGCAGAACGCGGCGCTCGTGGAAGAAGCGGCAGCCGCGGCGGGATCGCTGGAATCGCAGGCGCACGATCTGCGCGCGGCGGTGGCGGTGTTCCAGACGAGCGGTGCCGGCGCGGCCGTTCACGCGATGGGCGCGCCGCGTCGCGGGCCGGCGCCGCAACCCCTGGCTCGCGCGGCATAGCGCGAACGATTGCCGCGGTGGCAAAGTGAGACGACATGACTGATTCGCGCATGACATCACCTACGACGCGTCGAGGTGCCGCTGGCATCGACGGCGACGTCGGCTCGCGCAGCGCGGATTTCGCGCGCGCCAGCGGTGCCGCCCTCTCCGGCGAGCGCGATTTCACCTTCTCGTTAGCCGATTTCGGCCGCATCCGTAACCTGATCTATCAGCGCGCCGGGATCGCCCTGGCGGAGCACAAGCGCGAGATGGTGTACAGCCGCATCGCGCGGCGCTTGCGCGCGCTCGGCATGACGAGCTTCACCGAATACCTCGACATGCTCGAGGCCGACACCGGCGAGACCGAATGGGAGTCGTTCACCAATGCGTTGACGACCAATCTGACCTCGTTCTTCCGGGAGTCGCACCATTTCCCGCTGCTTGCCGACTTCGTGCGTCAGCGGGCCAAACCGATCTCGATCTGGTGCTGCGCGGCGTCGACCGGCGAAGAACCGTATTCGATTGCGATGACGCTCGTCGACACGCTCGGCACGCGGCCCAACGCGAGCGTGCTCGCCACCGATCTCGACACGCAGGTGCTCGCGCGGGCATCGAGCGCGGTCTACAGCGGCGAGCAGACCGGCAAACTCTCGCAAGAGCAGTTGCGCCGCCACTTCCTGCGGGGCACGGGCGCCAACGAGGGCAAGATCAAGGTGCGTCCGGAGCTGCAGCAGCTCGTGACGTTCGCGCCGCTTAACCTGCTCGCGCCGTCGTGGCAGATCGGCGGGCCGTTCGACGTCATCTTCTGCCGCAACGTGATGATCTATTTCGACAAGGCCACGCAAGCGCGCATTCTCGAGCGCTTCGTGCCTTTGCTCAAGCCGGATGGTTTGCTCTTCGCCGGGCACTCCGAGAACTTCACCTACGTGAGCCAGGCGTTCCGGCTGCGCGGGCAGACGGTGTACGAGCTGGCCGGCTCGACCGCGCGAGGGGCCTGACATGACGCAGCCACTGGCCGAGGCGCTCGCCACCAACCACTACTTCGACAATGCGTTCGACACGCAGGCGGTGAAGCTGCTGCCGTCCGAGTACTACGTCACGACCGACGACATCATGCTCGTGACGGTGCTCGGGTCGTGCGTGGCCGCGTGTGTGCGCGATACCGTCACGGGTATCGGCGGTATGAATCATTTCATGCTGCCCGACGATGGCGAGAGCGAGCGCAACCGTATACTCTCGGCGTCGATGCGCTACGGCGCTTACGCCATGGAAATGCTCATCAACGAGCTGATCAAGCTCGGCGCACGGCGCGAACGGCTCGAGGCGAAGGTCTTCGGCGGCGGCGCGGTGCTCGCGGGCATGACCACCCTGAACATCGGTGACCGCAATGCGAACTTCGTGTTGCGCTATCTGGAGATGGAGCAGATTCGCGTCACGGCGCAGGATCTTCTTGGACCGCATCCGCGCAAGGTATGCTTCTTGCCGCGCACCGGGCGGGTGATGGTCAGAAAGCTGGGCGACCGGGGCGACCCGGCCATTGCCCAGCGCGAACAGGCGTACGCGCAGCGACTGCGTGCACGCGAAGTCCGGGGTTCCGTAGAACTCTTTGCGCCACCGGCCAGAAATGCCAAGCCTCGGCCGGGGCCTGACAACCGACAAATGGAGGGGGCTTGAGCGAACCTATCAAAGTCCTGTGTGTGGACGATTCCGCACTCGTGCGCAGCCTGATGACCGAGATCATCAATGCGCAACCGGACATGACCGTTGTGGCGACCGCCCCCGACCCGCTCGTGGCGCGCGACCTGATCAAGCAGCACAACCCGGACGTGCTCACGCTCGACGTCGAAATGCCGCGCATGGACGGGCTCGACTTCCTTGAGAAGCTCATGCGTTTGCGTCCGATGCCGGTGCTCATGGTGTCGTCGCTGACCGAGCGCGGCTCGGAAGTCACGCTGCGCGCGCTCGAACTCGGCGCGGTGGACTTCGTGACGAAGCCGCGCCTGGGCATTCGCGACGGCATGCTCGACTACGGCGAGATGATTGCCGACAAGATTCGTGGCGCCGCGCGTGCCCGCGTGCGCAGCGCCCCGCCCAAGAGCGCGACGCCCGTGCCGGTCGAAGCGGCGCCGCTGCTGCGTAACCCGCTGGTGTCGACGGAGAAGCTGATCATCATTGGCGCGTCGACGGGCGGCACGGAGGCGATCCGTGAGGTGCTCGTGCCGATGCCGCCGGACGCCCCGGCGATTCTGATTACCCAGCATATGCCGGCGGGCTTCACCAAGTCGTTCGCGCAGCGCCTGAACGGACTGTGCCGCATTACGGTGAAGGAAGCCGAGCATGGCGAGCGGGTGCTGCCGGGCCACGCGTACATCGCGCCGGGCGGCGACACCCACCTGCTGCTCTCGCGCAGCGGCGCGAACTATGTGGCCTTGCTCGAAGCGGCACCGCCGGTGAATCGACATCGTCCGTCGGTCGATGTATTGTTCCGCTCCGCGGCGGTTCACGCTGGACGCAATGCGATTGGCGTGATTCTCACGGGCATGGGCCGCGACGGCGCGGCCGGACTCGTGGAAATGCGCCGGGCCGGCGCGCACACCTTCGCGCAGGACGAGGCGAGTTGCATCGTGTTCGGCATGCCGCGCGAGGCCATTGCGATGGGCGGGGCGGAAGAAGTGGTGCCGTTGCACGAAATGGCCCGCAAAGTGCTGCATCAGGTTGCGAAATTTGGCGATCGCACCCAGCGGGTATAGTAGGGCGCTTTTTTGGCGTTTTTTCGCCGTATGCGTCGCGTCGATTTGCGGACACACTTGGGGCACCGAGTGGTGGCGAAATCTGCCCATGAATATCGCCGGCCCCCGCGGGGCGCCGGCTGAATTGGAGTGATGATGGTAGACAAGAACTTGAAATTCCTGGTCGTCGACGATTTTCCGACGATGCGCCGGATTGTGAGAAACCTGCTCAAGGAGCTGGGCTTCTCCAATGTCGACGAGGCGGAAGACGGTGCGGCGGCGCTGGCCAAGCTGCGTGGCGGCAGCTTCGAATTCGTGGTCTCGGATTGGAACATGCCGAACATGGACGGCCTGACGATGCTGCAACAGATCCGGGCCGATCCGAACCTCGCGAAGCTGCCGGTGCTGATGGTCACGGCCGAAGCGAAGAAGGAAAACATTATCGCGGCCGCCCAGGCTGGCGCAAGCGGGTATGTGGTCAAGCCGTTTACGGCCGCGACGCTCGACGAGAAGCTGGGCAAGATCTTCGAGAAAATGGTTAAGACAGGGGCGTGAGCGTGACCCACGAGGCGAGCACTGAATGGCCGGGTGAGCCCAACGGCGCTTACGTGACCGGCGAAGCGGACCCGTCCGCGCGCATGCTCATGCGCGTTGGGCAGTTGACACGCATGCTGCGCGACAACCTGCGCGAACTCGGGTTGGACAAGCAACTCGAGCAGGCGGCCGAAGCGATTCCCGACGCGCGCGACCGCCTGAACTATGTCGCCACGCTGACCGAGCAGGCGGCGGTGCGGGCGCTCACGGCCATCGAACTGGCCAAGCCCCTTCAGGATCGTCTCGAAGCGGACGCCAACGCACTCGACGAACGCTGGGCCAAGTGGTTCGACGAGCCGCTCGAACTCGACGACGCCCGCAAGCTGGTCGTGGAGACGCGCACGTATCTGCGCCGCGTGCCGGACGACACGCGCGCGACCAACCACCATCTGATGGAAATCATGATGGCGCAGGACTTCCAGGATCTGACCGGGCAGGTCATCAAGAAGATCATGGATGTCGTGCAGGAGATCGAGAAGCACCTGTTGCAGACGCTGCTCGAAAACATGCCGCCCGAGAAGCGCAAGGAAGCCGAAGACTCGCTGCTCAACGGGCCGCAGGTCAAGACCGACGGCCGCACCGACATCGTGTCCGATCAAGGGCAGGTCGACGACCTGCTCGCCAGCCTCGGCTTCTGAGGATTCGCCCCGCCGGCCCGTCGATGGGCTGCCGGGGCGTCGCTTTTTGACGGCGTTTCCGCCCTTTGCCGGACGCCGGCGCGAAATACCGCCCAATCCCGCCTCTATTCCCCCCTTTGTGACTTGACGGTTACGGCCATAATCGGTCGCGATAGGGTGGCTTCGTCCGCCCGCAGTGGATAAGGCATGGCTGAGGATAGCGATCTCGAAAAGACGGAACCTGCGTCTCCCCGGCGCCTTGAAAAGGCGCGCGAGGAAGGACAGGTTGCGCGTTCGCGGGAACTGTCCACGTTCGCCTTGCTGGCGGCCGGGGTGGCCGGCTTGTGGATGACGGCTGACCGTATCTCGCAAGGCTTCGCCCAACTGATGCGCCACGGAATGCAGTTCGAGCCGGGCACCGCCCTCGACACCCACCGCATGCTCTCGTACGCCGCACGCTCGGGCGCCGACGCGCTCATCGCCATTGCCCCGCTGCTCGGTGTGCTGGTGCTTGCGGCGATCGCTGCCCCGATGGCGCTGGGCGGTTGGCTCTTCACCACCCAGTCGCTCGCGCCCAACTTCGGCCGCCTGAACCCGCTCAAGGGGCTGGGCCGCATGTTTTCCGTGCAGGGGTTGGTCGAACTCGTCAAGGCGGTGGCCAAGACGGTGCTCGTTGGCGCCGTGGCCTACTGGGCGATTGCGCGCGACCGCGACGCGGTGATGGGGCTGATGACGCAGTCGCCTCGCGCGGCCTTGCCGTATGTGGGCGAGTTGATCGCGGTGTGCTGCGCGTTCATCGTGGCATCGCTGATGCTGGTGGCGGCCATCGACGTCCCCTTCCAGCTCTGGCAGCACTACAAGAAGCTGCGCATGACCAAAGAGGAAGTGCGGCAGGAAAACAAGGAAAGCGAAGGCGATCCGCACCTCAAGGCGCACATCCGCCAGTTGCAGCGCCAGACCGCGCGCCGTCGCATGATGCAGGACGTGCCCAAGGCCGACGTGATTGTGACCAACCCGACGCACTTTGCCGTCGCGCTCGAATACAAGGAAAACATGACCGCCCCGCGCGTGCTGGCCAAGGGCACGGATCTCGTCGCGCAGCGCATCCGCGAGATGGGTGCCGAGCACCACATTCCGATTCTCGAAGCCCCGCCGCTGGCACGGGCACTGCACGCGCACGTGGACATCGGTCACGAAATTCCGGCCACGCTGTACACGGCCGTGGCCGAAGTGCTGGCGTGGGTCTTCCAGCTTCGCCGCTGGCGCACCGAGGGGGGCGCCGCGCCCGTTACCCCGTCGGATCTGCCGGTGCCGGCCGAACTCGACGCGCCGCGGCGCGCCGGGTCGAAACGAGTGTAACGAATGAACCTCAATCCTCGCGCGAACCAGCTACTGCGCTCGTCGCAACTGCTCCTCGGCGGCAATCTGAAGTCGCTCGCCGCGCCGGTGCTGATCATCATGATTCTGGGCATGATGATCCTGCCGTTGCCGCCGTTCATCCTGGATCTGCTCTTCACCTTCAACATCGCGCTGGCGGTGATGGTGCTGCTTGTGAGCATGTACACGCAAAAGCCGCTCGACTTCGCGGCGTTCCCGAGCGTGCTGCTGTTCTCCACGTTGCTGCGTCTGTCGCTGAACGTGGCGTCCACCCGCGTGGTGCTGCTCGAAGGCCATACCGGGCCGGACGCCGCCGGCAAAGTGATCGAGGCGTTCGGCCACTTCCTGGTGGGGGGCAACTACGCGGTCGGTATCGTGGTGTTCATCATCCTCGTGGTCATCAACTTCATGGTGATCACGAAGGGCGCCGGGCGCATCGCCGAAGTCGGCGCGCGCTTCACCCTCGACGCGATGCCGGGCAAGCAAATGGCCATCGACGCCGACCTGAACGCCGGACTGATCGGCGAAGAGGAGGCGCGCAAGCGTCGCTCGGTGATCGCCCAGGAAGCCGACTTCTACGGCTCTATGGACGGCGCATCGAAGTTCGTGCGCGGCGATGCGGTCGCCGGTCTGCTCATCATGATCATCAACATCGTCGGCGGGCTGATCGTCGGCGTGGCCCAGCACGGCCTGGATATCGGCATGGCGGCGAAGAACTACACGCTGCTGACCATTGGTGACGGTCTCGTCGCGCAGATTCCCGCGCTGGTGATCTCCACGGCCGCCGGTGTGGTCGTCTCGCGCGTGGCGACCGATGAAGACATCGGCCAGCAGGTCGTCTCGCAACTGTTCAGCAATCCGCGCGTGCTGGGGATCACGGCGGCGATTCTCGGTCTGATGGGCTTGATTCCGGGCATGCCGCACTTCGCCTTTCTGCTGCTGGCCTTGGGGCTGGGGGCGCTCGCTCGCTATCAGTTCCGCCGCGCCGAGGCCGAGAAGCAACAGGCCGCGCGTCCGACCCCCGTGGCGTCCAGCGCGCCGGCCGAAGTGGCCGAAGCGTCGTGGGACGACGTGGCCCTCGTCGACCCGCTCGGACTGGAAGTCGGCTACCGGCTGATTCCGCTCGTCGACCGCAATCAGGACGGCGAATTGCTCAAGCGAATCAAGGGCATCCGCAAGAAATTCGCCCAGGAAATCGGCTTTCTCGCACCGGTGGTGCACATTCGCGACAACCTGGAGCTGCGCCCGAACCAGTACCGCATCACGCTCAAGGGCGTGGTCATCGGCGAAGGCGAAGCGTATCCGGGACAACTGCTCGCCATCGATCCGGGGCAGGTCAGCGCGCCGCTGCAGGGCACGCCCACGCGCGATCCGGCCTTCGGCTTGCCGGCGACGTGGATCGATGTCGGTCAGCGCGATCAGGCCCAGGCGTATGGCTATACGGTGGTCGATGCCGGGACGGTGGTCGCCACCCATCTGAACCACCTGATCAACGCCCACGCGCATGAATTGCTGGGCCGTCAGGAAGTGCAGCAGCTCATCGAGCGCATCGGCAAGGACGCACCCAAGCTCATCGAAGATCTGGTGCCGAAGACGATCGCGCTCACCACGTTGCAGAAAGTCTTGCAGAATCTGCTCGAGGAGCAGGTGCCGATTCGCGACATGCGCACTATCATCGATACGCTCGCCGAACACGGTACGCGTGTACAGGACGCCCACGACCTCACGGCGCTGGTGCGCCTGGCGCTTGGCCGCGCGATCACGCAAAGCGTGTTCCCGGGGAATGGCGATCTCGAGGTGGTGGGGCTCGACGCCAATCTCGAAAGAATTCTCACGCAGGCGTTGTCGGCAGGCGGCGGCACGGGGCTGGAGCCGGGTCTTGCGGACACGCTGCTGCGGGAGACGCAGGCCGCCGTGGCACGTCAGGAGCGTCAGGGCTTGCCGTCGGTACTGCTGGTCCAACATCCGCTGCGTTCGCTGCTCTCGCGCTTCTTGCGCCGCAGCGTGCCGCAGCTCAAGGTTTTGTCGTATGCGGAAGTGCCTGACACACGGAATGTGAAAATGACGGCACTCATCGGAGGTCAAGGGTGAAGATTCGGAAATTCTTTGCGGGCACGTGCCGCGATGCACTGCGCCAGATTCGCGAGGAAATCGGACCCGATGCGGTCGTGTTGTCCAACCGTTCGGTCGCCAATGGCGTGGAAATCGTCGCGTTGGCGGAAGAGGATCTTGACGCGCTCGCGGGCGGCGACATGCCGACCCACCGGCCGCGTGCGCGCCCGGCGGCGCCTGTCGCTGCCGTCAATGGCGCGCCCGTCGCGGCGGCCCATGATGCCGGGGCGACGAGCGCGTTTGCCCAAACCATGATGGATGAGCTTCAGAGCATGCGCGGCTTGCTCGAAGAGCAGGTCGCGGGGCTGGTGTGGAACGACAAGCAACGTCGTTCCCCGGCGCAGGGCGAGATCCTGCGCACGCTGCTCGCCGCGGGGTTCTCGGCGCAACTGGGTCGGGCGCTGCTCGAACATCTGCCTGAGGGCGGCGATCTGGAGAGCGGGTTGGCATGGGTGAAGCGCGCGCTGACGCGCAATCTGCCCGTCATGCCGAACGAAGACGAACTGATGGACCGCGGCGGCGTGTATGCGCTGATGGGGCCGACCGGCGTGGGCAAGACCACCACGACGGCCAAGCTCGCGGCGCGCTGCGTGATGCGGCACGGCGCGGAGAGGCTCGCGCTGCTCACGACCGACAGCTATCGTATCGGCGGGCACGAGCAACTGCGTATCTACGGCAAGATTCTCGGCGTGACGGTGCACGCGGTGAAAGACGCCACGGACCTGCGTCTGGCGCTGACCGAATTGCGCAACAAGCACATGGTGCTGATCGACACGGTGGGCATGAGCCAGCGAGACCGTACGGTGCCGGAGCAGGTGGCGATGCTGTGTGGCGCCGAGACGCCGGTGCAGCGGCTGTTGCTGCTCAACGCCACGAGCCATGGCGATACGCTCAACGAGGTGGTGCACGCCTACCGCAGCGCGAGCGCGCAAGGCGGTGGTGATCTGGCGGGGTGCATTCTCACGAAACTCGACGAATCGACCAATCTCGGGTCGGTGCTCGATACGGTGATTCGTCACCGCTTGCCGGTGCATTATGTGTCCACGGGACAGCGCGTGCCGGAGAACCTGCACGTGGCCGACAAGCCGTTCCTGATCGACACCGCGCTTTCCGCGCCGGTCACGGGCTCGCCGTTCGTGCCGGCTGAGGAAGACTTGCTGGCCGTGGTGCGCGGCGTCGATCCTCAATACAGCGGGCTGTTCGCACCCGCGCAACCCTCAGGCGAGGCTTGCTTTGGTTAAGCTCGTACTCGATCAAGCGGAAGGTCTGCGCCGGCTCGTGGCGCGCCACACCACGCGTATCGTCGCGGTGGTGGGGAGTGCGCCTGAAGCCGGTCAGACGAGTGCCGCGCTGAATTTGGCCAGCGCCCTGGCGCATCACGGTCAGGATGTCGTGCTGGCCGATGAGAGCGGACACGCCGCACCGGCGCTCGGTCTGCCGCTGCGCGGCGACATCCACGACGTGCTGGCCGGGCGCGTGTCGCCCGAGGCGATTCGCGTGCACACGCGCGATAACGTGGTGGTGGTGCCCGTGGCGCATCGGCATCCCGAACGCATTGATCCGTTGCGTGCGCTACCGCTGCTGACGACCGGCGAACCCGACGTCGTGGTGATCGATTGCACGCACGCCGGGGCGGTGCTCAGCCCGCTCGCGGCGCACGCGCACGATGTGCTGGTGGTGCTGGGGTGTGAGCCGGCGTCGATCACGGGGGCGTATTCGTGGATCAAGCAGGCGCATTTCGAGTATGCGTTGGCGCAGTTCCGGGTGCTGGTGAATCGGGCGGAGGACGTGGAGGCGCGCGTGGTGTGCCGCAATCTGGCCACGACGGCGAGCCGTTATCTGGCGGTGTCGCTGGAGCTGGCGGGCCATGTGCCGATGGACAGGCAGGTCGTGCGCGCTCGGCAATTGACGCGCACCGTGGTCGATGCGTTTCCGATGGCGCCGGCGGCGGTGGCGTATCGGCAATTGGCGGCGCAGGTGATGCATTGGCCATTGGCCGTGCGAGAGACGGGGCTGGCCGCGTTGGGCGCCGGGGTGGGTGACATCGGCGGCGAGCGCGGCAACGACATAACGCTTGGCGTGGGCGCGGTGAGCGCGCACACGGCCTGAGCGACACGGCACGCGTCGAGAGGAAGCGGAGGGAAACATGTATACCGCGAGCGGGAAGGTCGACACGAACGACACGCTGACGCAATACGCGCCGTTGGTGCGTCGTCTGGCGCTGCAACTGATGGCGAAGCTGCCGGCGAGCGTGGAATTGGAAGATCTGATTCAGGCGGGCATGCTCGGACTGCTCGATGCGGCGAACCGGTATCAGGAGACGCAGGGCGCGCAGTTCGAAACATACGCGAGCCAGCGCATTCGTGGTGCGATGCTCGACGAGTTGCGCGAGCTGGATTGGGCGTCGCGCGGCATTCGCAAGACGGCGCGTCAGATCGAGAAGGCGGTGCAGCGACTGGAGCAACGGTTGGGCCGGGGGCCGTCGGAGAGCGAGATCGCGGGCGAGATGTCGATCGGTCTGGCCGAATACCAGCAGATGCTGCAGGACGTGCATGGCTGCCAGCTCGTCTATTACGAGGATTTCGATTCGGCGGACGAAGAGCCGTTTATCGACCGGATCTGCGTGGATCCAGGCGCCGATCCGCTGACGATGTTGCTCGACGAGGGGCTGCGCGGCGGCGTGATCGATGCGATCGATCGGCTGCCGGAGCGCGAGAAGTTGCTCATGAGCCTGTATTACGACCAGGGCTTGAACCTGCGCGAGATCGGCGCGGTGCTGGAAGTGAGCGAATCGCGCGTCTGCCAGTTGCATAGCCAGGCGATCTCGCGCCTGCGCACAACGTTGCGCGAGAAGGCTTGGACGTCGGCGAGTTAAGGTGTCCGAGCGGGTGACTGATGGACGGAAGGGGCGCGCTCGACGGACTCGGCTGTGGCTCAATGGCCTCTGGCTTAGCCATTGCGGTGGGCTCGAAGGGCTCGTCGGCGTGCTTTCAATGACTTGAGCAAGCCATAAAGGCTGATCGAGACCCAGAAGGCCTCGATGAGCAGCGAGGCCGGATTGGGGTTGTACGCGAGCGAGTAGACGATCATCGCCGATCCGCACAGATTCAAGACGGAATAGCGATAATCGTTGGTGGTGAGCGTTCCGCGAAGATTCAGGAAATAGGCGACGACGACGAGGAGTGCGCCGGTGATGCCGACCACATCCGCCATGGCTGCTGTCGTCATGTCAGGTCGGCACCGCGATTTTGCTCTCGTTAAATTCGTGGCCCGCGATCATTGAAACTCCCCGTCGGATGTCATGCATTGCTAAGACAGGGAAGTATGCCCCGATGAGTCACGACGTATGGGGCGGCGACGATGCCGTTTTCCGTACCGATGAGTCCGAAAGCGCTTGGCGTGCGGGCTTTTCGGGTTGTGTGCGGCGATCGGATAACGCACCGTCTTTCGGATGCGGCCCAGGAAATCTCACCGTTGCGTGAGACGACGCAGACGTCGGCGAGTTAAGTCTCACGCCTATTGACCCAAGCCCTCAGACGATCGTCTCCGAGGGCTTCTTGCACTTGGGCGTGGCAAGACGCTATATTTTCGGACCAATCGGGAAACGGCGCCGGCCCCGCTGGCCGAGCATCGTTACAGCGGTGAATTTCGCGTGCGGATTCCCCCAACGCTACATCGCGCGTTGGTCATCGAAGCGGCGGAACTGGGGGTCAGTCTGAATCGGCTGGCGAGCCTCAAACTTGCGGCGAACTAAACCGCGTCAAGCCGCAGTCAAGCCGTAATGCTGCCACCGCTCGATCGCGGGGCGGTGCGGCCATCGGGGCCGTAGAGCGGGGCGTTCTGCTGTGGGCCGTACAGCACGTTCAGCGCCTGCTGCGTGTAGGTCAGACGCGTGCGAATCAGCACGCCATTCGTTTCATTGGCACGCTTGGCTTCGATCGCTGCATCCAGCAGCGCCTTCCACGCGGCGTCGATGCCGATGTCGGCAGCGGCCGCCGCCGTGGCGCCCGACTCGTCCGGACGATAGCCCAAGGCTTCCAGCTCGGTGTCGCGTTCGCGCCCAAGGGCCGCGAGGTCGGTCACGGCTTGCGTCTTGCGCTCGGTCAGCTCCGGCAACGCGTCGAGCATGCCATTGACCAACGCCTGCTGTTCCTCGAGAAGCAGCGCCGAAAACGCGCGAATGGCGTTTGTTTCGGCGGCGAGAGTTTTCAGCAGGGCGTCAGTGGTCATGACTTCGATTGCGTGGAGAGCAGATCGCGCGCGGTCGCAATGAGACCGTCCGCAATCTTGCTGGGATCAATGACGAGCTTTCCTTCGGAGATGGCCTGCTTGATCGCGGCCACCTTGGCCACGTCTATATCGGCAGATCCCGTCTTCGCCAGCGCTGCCTGCAAGGCGCGCATCTCCGACGACAGCGCGCTCGCGCTCACGTTCGCGCCGCTGCCCGTGCTGGCGACAGACGCGTTCGTGCCTTCGGCGTTCGCCGTGGCGGCAGTCGTCCGGTCGGTCGGCGCCTTGCCCGGACCGACACCAGTCAACGGATTGGCGGGTGGTTCGATTTTCATATGCTTTCCCCTGAAACCTGCCTGTGTAACGGCATCGTCGGGCGCAACTTTAGGTAAGTTACATCCTGTTACCCGATCCCGCGACCGGCCGATTTCAGTGAATTCTAACCCGTAGTGAGTGTTTGCTTACAGGGCAACTTCCACTTCAACGCTCCCATTCTTGCCGGTCTTGACGGTCCCGCTGACGAGCTGACCGGCGCGGGTGCGCACCTGAACGGGATCGCCGGCGCTGGCGCGCGACAGCACCTGTCCTTCGGTACTTACCTCGAAGCCCGAGCCGCGCGAGACGACGCGCACGGTTTGCCCCTGCTGAACGGCAATCGCGCTGCGCAGCAGATCGGAACGGATCGGCAGGCCGGATGTGATCCGGTTCACCGCCACCGTGCCGATGATCTGACCGGCATCGGTCGCCACGGTGCGCGGCAGCAAGGTGAGATCGCCCTGACGCGGTGACAGATCGTTCGGCCCGATGGCTTCGCCCGGGTTGATCTGACGCGCGGCAACGAAATACGTGGCGGTGATGCTCACACGGGCTTGAAGGTAGAGCGTCCAGGGACGCTCGCCCGCGCAGCGCACGCCGACGGTCGTCGACCCCCACAGGCGCGCCCCCGGCGGCAGAAAGGGTTCGAGGGCGGCGCAGGCCGGCATCCGATCGGAGACCGCGTCGCCCACGGTCAAGCTCACACGTCCCGGCAACCCTGTCGTCTGCTCGCGCAGGAAACGTTCGGCCGTCTGACGGATGACTTCGGTGTTCTGGAACTGGGACTGAACGGCGCTGGCGGCCTGGGGGGCTTGCATTGCGGCGGCCACCCCGGCATTCGAATTGGCATTCGCCGTTGTGACCGTCGCTGCCACATTCCGGGCCGCGCTCGACACGTTCGACACGTTCGAGGCGATACCGCCGGCTGCGGCATGGTTGCCGGGAATGACGACGGCGCCGGGGCCGAGCGTGCTCCCCAGATGCTGCGCGGCCGGGTCGGTGGCAACACCCGCGGCAGGCGAGGCGGCCTGCGCAAGACCCGGTACCGCGAGACTCGCCAGGCTCAGGACGACGGCAAGCAGACTGGATCGCACGCTTGTGCGAACGCCTTGCCGCAGCGCGCTGCGCGCGCGGGGGGCACTGGCGAGATCGCCGCCGAATTTGCCTGCCATGCTCACTCTCCTTCGTACGCGGCACCCTAGCGGTGTGCCGGGTGGCTGGCGCACGCCCTGCGCCGCGCCGTGAAGCCGACGGCACCGGGCAGCGTTCCGATGCCTGGGGGGCGAACCCCGCCCGATGCCGTCAGGAAGCCATTCTAGAGATGTCGCCAACCGGGGCATGGCCCGAAATGGCGGTCAATCTCGTGCCTATTCCCCCGATTGAATCCCGAGGGGTACGCATACGATGCAAAGCATGCCAAAAGGTCCGCACTTTTCCCGGGCCCCGGCAGGACATGCCGTCTGTGTACCGCTGCGACACCCGCCCTCAGTGCTGAGCGGACGTCCCCGGCGCCGAGACGGCCAGGCTTCTTGTGCACTACCCGCATCAAGGCAAGCATCGGGCGAGACGAGATCATGGACAAACTGGACGCGGCATTGCGATTTTCTCAGCAGGCGCTGGCCATGCGCGCCTATCGCCAGGAGGTGATCTCGTCGAACATCGCCAACGCGGACACGCCGGGATACAAGGCGCGCGACGTCGATTTCAACAATGCGTTGAACCAGGCGGTCGAGCGCGGCGCACAGCAACAGCTTGCGACCGAGTCGAGTGTTTCGCTCTCGCGCACCTCGTCGCGCCATATCGCCGGTCGCGGCGTGAGCATGGCCCCGCCGATGGGCGGTCCCGAGCTGCTGTATCGCGTGCCGTACCAACAAAGCATCGACGGCAACACCGTCGAACTCGATGCCGAGCGTGTGAACTTCGCCGACAACGCCGTGCATTACCAAACGGGCCTCACGGTCCTGTCCAGCCAGATCAAGACGATGCTGGCCGCCATTACAAGTCAAGGGTAAGCGCCATGCCGCTGATGAGCATCTTCGATGTCGCCGGATCGGCCATGACTGCGCAGTCGCAGCGCATGAACGTGACGGCGAGCAACCTCGCCAACGCCGAGTCGGTGACGGGGCCGGACGGTCAGCCGTATCGCGCCAAGCAGGTCGTGTTCCAGGTCAATCCGGTCGAGGGCAGCAACGTCGGCGGCGTGAAGGTGGCCGGCGTGGTCGAGGATTCGTCGCCGCTCAAGACGGTGTACGACCCGAAGAACCCGGCGGCCAATGCCCAGGGCTACGTCACCATGCCCAACGTGAATCCGGTGGAGGAGATGGTCAACATGATCTCCGCTTCCCGCTCTTATCAGGCCAACGTCGAGGCGCTCAACACCGCCAAGACGCTGATGCTCAAAACCCTCACGGTCGGCCAGTAAGGGGCCGCGCGGAGACCATAAGATGGCAAGTATCAATACGTCGAACGCCGCGAACTTATCCCAGACGTTCCTCGACTCGGTCAACGGCACCGCCAGCAGCAGCTCCAGTTCGTCTGCCGGCAGCGCAAACGACCTGCAAGGCAGTTTCCTGAAGCTACTCGTCGCGCAGATGAACAATCAGGATCCGCTCAATCCGATGGACAACTCGCAGGTGACTTCGCAGCTCGCGCAGATCAGCACGGTCTCGGGCATCACCCAGTTGAATACCACGCTCTCGTCGGTGACCTCGCAGCTCAACTCGACGCAAAGCCTGCAAGCCTCGGCACTCGTGGGCAAGGGCGTGCTGATTCCGGGCAGCAGCGTCGGGGTGGGCAGCACCACCGCCACGGACGGCACGGTCACGAAGACCGCCACCCCGTTCGGCTTCGAACTGCCGAGCGACGCCGACAAGGTGACGATTCAGATCAAGGACAGCACGGGCAAGGTCGTGCGCACCGTCAACGCGGGCGCGCTCGACGCCGGGGTGCAGGCCCTCACGTGGGACGCCAAGGACGACGCAGGCACCACCGTGGCCGATGGCACGTACTCGCTCGCGGTGACTGCCTCGGCCAACGGCAAGTCCATGGCGCCGACGCTGCTCTCATACGCGCAGGTGCAAAGCGTGGTGGCCAGCACGACCGGCGCGCCGCTGCTCAACGTGGGGACGGGCTCGAACGTCAAGCTCTCCGATGTGCGCGAAATCCTGTAACAGGCCCCATCGACCCCGCACGGCGTAAGCCCTTAACCCTTTCCATTGCGACAGACGTCGTCGACCACCGAATTTCAGGAGTATCCACATGGCCTTTTCGACCGGACTGAGCGGCCTGAACGCCGCCTCCAAAGACCTGGACGTCATCGGCAACAACGTTGCCAACGCGGCCACCGTCGGCTTCAAGCAGGGTGAGGCACAATTTGCCGACATCTACGCCAACTCGCTGTACGGCGCGGGCAACAACACGGTGGGTATCGGCACGCGCGTGGCGGGCATCGCCCAGCAGTTCACGCAGGGCGACATCACCGTCACGAATCGTCAGCTCGATCTGGCGGTGTCGGGTAACGGTTTCTTCCGCATGTCGAACAATGGCGCCATTGCCTACACGCGCAACGGTCAGTTTTCGCTCGACAAGAACGGCTACATCGTCGACACCAACGGCGACCGCCTGACCGGCTATCTGGCAGGCCCGACCGGCATCATCAACAGCGTCTCGCCGGTCGATCTGCGCATCCCGACGGGCGACCTGTCGCCGACGGCCACATCCAAGATCACCGCTCAGTTCAACCTCGACTCGCGCAGCGCGGTCAATACGACAGCGTTCTCGATTACCGATCCGAACTCGTACACGAACGCCACGTCGCTCAAGGTCTACGACTCGCTGGGCAATTCGCACGACGTGAACCTGTACTTCGTGAAGTCGAGCGTGAACGCCGTGACCAACAATGCCACGTGGTCGGTGTACGCCTCGACCGACGGCACGACCCAGGTGGGCGCCGGTCCGATCGGCACGCTGACGTTCAACTCGGCCGGCAGCCTCGTGTCGCAGACCGACTCGACCGGGGCCGCCGTGACGGGCCCGATCACGTTGCCGACGATCAACTACGGTAACGGTGCGTCGAGCGCCAGCATGACGCTCGACATGTCGGGCACCACGCAATACGGTAACACCTACTCGCCGAACAACCTGACGCAGAACGGCTACACGTCGGGCCGACTGACCGGGTTCACGTTCAGCGCCGACGGCACGATCGTCGGCACGTACTCGAACACCCAGTCGATGGCGCTGGGACAGGTGGCGTTGGCGAACTTCAACAACGTGCAGGGCCTGATTCCGCAGGGCAACAACCTCTGGCAAGAGTCGGCCGCGTCGGGCATTCCGATCGTCGGCGTGCCGGGCGGCACGAACCTCGGCAAGCTGCAGTCGGGCGCCGTCGAAGCCTCGAACGTCGACCTGACGGCAGAACTGGTTCACATGATCACCGCGCAGCGCAACTACCAGGCCAGCGCGCAGACGATCAAGACGGAAGACCAGTTGATGCAGACCATGGTCAACCTGTAAGGCGGATTCGCGCACATGCATAACTTGCACGGAGGCCGTCGATGGATCGTCTGATCTATATCGCCATGACTGGCGCGAAGCAGGCGATGGAGCAGCAGTCGACCACCGCCAACAATCTCGCGAACGTCTCGACGCCGGGCTTTCGCGCCCAACTCGCGGCGTTCCGTCAGGCACCGGTGCGTGCGCCAGACGGCACGACCGGCACGCGGACCTTTGTCGCCACGTCCACGCCGGGTACCGACTTCACGCCCGGCGCGATGCAGCAGACGGGCCGCCCGCTCGACGTGGCTATCCAGGGGCAGGGCTGGCTCGCCGTGCGCGATGCGCAGGGCCGCGAAGCCTACACGCGCGGCGGCAACCTCGAGATGACGGCCGACGGGCAACTCACGCTGCACGGGCTGCCGGTCATGACCGACGCCGGGCCGGCCGCCGTGCCGCCGGGCGCGGCGGTGAGCATCGGCACCGACGGCACGATCTCGGCGCTGGGGCAGGGCGATCCGCCCAACTCCATTGCCGTGATGGGCCAACTGAAGCTGGTCAATCCGCCCGAGACCAATCTGGTGCGAGGCGACGACGGGCTGTTCCGCACGGCGAACAATGCGCCGGCGCAGGTCGATCCGAACGTCGTTGTCGTCGCTGGGGCGATCGAGAACAGCAACGTCAATCCGGTCACTGGCCTGGTGAACATGATCTCGCAGTCGCGGGCCTTCGAGATGCAGATGAAGATGCTGCAGACGGCCGACACCAACGAACAATCCGCCAACCAGTTGCTGAACTTCAGCTAACGGGCGTGTGGCGCGTCGGATCCGAGGGGACCCGCGCGCCGCGACCGTACACGGGGAGAAACACCACATGATCCGTTCGCTCTACATCGCTGCTACCGGCATGAACGCCCAGCAGACGAACATGGACGTGATTTCGAACAACCTCGCCAACACCAGCACGAACGGCTTCAAGAAGGGCCGTGCGGTGTTCGAGGATCTGCTGTACCAGACGCTGCGCCAGCCCGGCGCCCAGTCGTCGCAGCAGACGTTGCTGCCTTCGGGCCTGCAATTGGGCACGGGTGTGCGCCCGGCCGCGACCGAGCGCATCTTCACGCAGGGCAACCTGACGCAGACGAGCAACGCCAAGGATGTCGCCATCAACGGCGACGGTTTCTTCCAGGTGCTCATGCCGGACGGCACGACCGCCTACACGCGCGACGGCTCGTTCCAGGTCGACAACAACGGCCAGCTCGTGACCGCGTCGGGCTATCCGGTCCAGCCGGCCATCACGATTCCGGCGAACGCGCTCTCGCTGACCATCGCGCGCGACGGCACGGTCTCGGTCACGCAGCCGGGCAACACGGCCAACGTGCAGATCGGTACGTTCCAGCTCGCCACGTTCATCAACAACGCCGGTTTGCAAAGCCTGGGCGAGAACCTGTACGCCGAGACGGCCGCCTCGGGCGCGCCGAACGTCGCGCAGCCGGGTACCAACGGCGCGGGCGTGCTCAACCAGAACTACGTCGAGACGTCGAACGTGAACGTGGTCGAAGAGCTGGTGAACATGATTCAGGCGCAGCGCGCCTATGAAATCAATTCGAAAGCGGTCACGGCATCCGACCAGATGCTGCAGCGACTGACGCAGATGTAAGCGGTGCGCCGCAGAAAGCCCCAAAGAATGAACGTCGAAATGTCAGCTCAAACGACCGTTAAGCATCGCAGCGCAGGCCTCGCGCGGTTCCTGGCGCTGGCGGCCGTCGCCGCGTTGAGCGGTCTGGCGGGCTGTGCTTACATCCCGCAGGAACCGGTGGTGAACGGGCCGACAACCACGCGCCCGCCCCCTCCGCCGGCGTCGGCCGATCCGGAAGGCTCGATCTACCGCCCGCTTTACTCGAACCGTCCGTTGTTCGAAGACCGTCGTCCGCGTAACGTCGGCGACATTCTCACGATCGTCATCAACGAAAACACGGCGGCGAGCAAGAACTCCGCGGCCAACACCACCCGCGCGGGCAGCGGTTCGCTCACGCTCACCCAGGTGCCGGGGGTGATCGGTGGCGTGCTCAACAATCAGGGCTTGAACGCGAGCGGTGGCAACAAGTTCGACGCCAAGGGCGCTGCCAATGCGAACAACGTGTTCTCGGGCCAGATCACCGTGACTGTGATGGAAGTGCTCTCGAACGGCAACCTGGCGGTGGCCGGCGAGAAGCAGATCGCGATCAACCAGGGCACGGAGTACATCAAGTTCTCGGGCGTGGTCAGCCCACAGACGATCTCGGGCGCGAATACCGTGCCTTCGACGCAGGTGGCCGATGCGCGCATCGAATACCGTGGCAAGGGCTACATCAACGAAGCCGAAACCATGGGCTGGCTGCAGCGCTTCTTCCTTAATATTTCGCCATTCTGATGTCGATCATGCCGTCCCCGTCGCGCCGCGCGCCGTCCTTGCGTCACCTTCGCCAGGGCCTTCACCGCTTTGTCACCACGCTCGCCGTGGCGGGCGCGGCCGCAATGCTGCTGTGTCCGGGCGTGGCTCGCGCCGAACGTCTCAAGGAGCTGGCGTCGATTCAAGGGGTGCGCGACAACCAGCTGATCGGCTACGGCCTGGTCGCGGGCCTCGACAATTCAGGCGATCAGACCACGCAGACGCCGTTTACCGTGCAGAGCATGACCAACATGCTCTCGCAGTTGGGCATTACCGTCGCGCCCGGCACCAACATGCAGTTGAAGAACGTGGCCGCTGTGATGGTGACGGCCACGCTACCCGCATTCACGCGTCCCGGTCAGGCCATCGACGTGGTGGTCTCCTCGATGGGCAATGCCAAGAGCCTGCGGGGCGGTACCTTGCTCATGACCCCGCTCAAGGGGCCGGACGGCCAGGTCTATGCGCTGGCGCAGGGCAACCTGCTCGTGGGTGGCGCGGGCGCGTCGGCCAATGGGTCGAGCGTGACGGTCAACCAGTTGGCCTCGGGCCGGATTCCGAGCGGCGCCATCGTCGAGCGCGCCGTGCCGACCGCGATGGGCGGTCAACAGGGCACGGTGCAGATGGAACTGAACGTGACCGATTTCTCGACCGCGCAACGCGTGGTCGATGCCGTGAACCGCCGCTTCGGCTACGGCACCGCGCAGGCGCTGGACGGCCGCGTGATCCTGTTGCGCACGCCGAGCGATCCGTCGGGCCGTGTGCAGTTCCTCGCCCAGCTCGAAAGTGTGGACGTGCACCCCGACAACACGGCCGCGCGCGTGATCATCAACGCGCGCACCGGTTCGGTCGTGATGAACCAGAACGTGACGATCCAGCAGTGCGCGATCGCCCACGGCAATCTGTCGGTCGTCATCGACACGCAAAACAACGTGAGCCAGCCCGCGCCGTTCTCGGGCGGTCAGACGGTGGTGGCGCCGAATTCGCAAATCTCCGTTCAACAGGAGAACAACGCGCTCAGGATGATCAAGGCGGGCGCCAACCTGGCCGACGTCGTCAAGGCGCTCAACTCGCTCGGTGCCAGCCCGGCCGATTTGATGTCGATTCTGCAGGCCATGAAGGCCTCGGGCGCGCTGCGCGCCGATCTGGAGATCATCTGATATGGCCGACGGCTCTCGACTGACCGGCGCGGGCAAGTCCCTGCCCGACCTGACGCAACGCGCCACCTACGACATGCAGGGCCTGACCGCCTTGCGCGCGGCGGCCCACCAGCAAACGCCGCAGGCCACGCAGCAGGCGGCCAAGCAGTTCGAGGCCGTTTTTACGCAGATGATGGTGAAGAGCATGCGCGACGCCACGATGTCCGGCGGCCTGCTCGGCAGCGATCAGGAAAAGATGTTCAACGGCATGCTCGACGATCAGCTCGCACAGCAGCTCGCGTCGCACAAGGGCATCGGGCTGGCCGACATGATGCTCAAGCAGCTCGCCCAGACCGGCACCACCCTGCCGCCGGCGGCGATGGGGCGCCAGCAACCGTTGCAGGGCCGCGCCTACAACGCGGCGGATGCCATCGGGGTGGCGGAGGGCGCCCCGGCCGCAGCCGGCGATTTCGTCGAGCGCATGGCCACGGCCGCCCAGAACGCCAGCGCCAGCAGCGGCATTCCGGCGCGCTTCATGCTCAGTCAGGCGGCGCTCGAATCCGGCTGGGGCAAGCACGAAATCCGTCGGCGCGATGGCAGCACGAGCTTCAACGTCTTCGGCATCAAGGCGGGCAAGCACTGGACCGGTCCGACGGTGGAGGTCGCCACGACCGAGTACGTGAACGGCCAGCCGCACAAGGTGATGGCCAAGTTCCGCGCCTATCGCTCGTATGACGAGGCGTTCGCCGACTACGCGAACCTGATTTCGAGCAATCCGCGCTACGCGTCGGTCGTGGCGAGCGCCAACGACGCCGCGAGCTTCGCCACCAATCTTCAGCGTGCCGGGTATGCGACCGATCCGCAGTACGCCAGCAAGCTGATGAAGATCATGAAGCACTTCGCCTGACCGGCGCGGGCGTCGACAGGACATCCTCGGGCGCGTCGGCCTCAATTTTGCCGGCGGGCTGCCGTAAACACATGGGTAACGGTGCGCGAACGGGCTTTCCGCCGTGGGGCGCACCCTCCATTCAAGCCGCGAGATCATGAGCCTAATCAATATTGGCATGAGCGGGCTGAACGCCTCCCAGTTCGCCCTGAACACCACCGGCAACAACATCTCCAACTCGGGGACGGCCGGATACAACCGCCAGGTTGTCGACTACACCCAGGCGGACAGCCAGTTCGCCGGTGTGGGCTACATCGGCCAGGGCGTGCTGGTGAGCGATGTGTCGCGCGTGTATGACCAGTTCCTGTCGAACCAGGTCAACCAGGCGCAGACACAGTACAGCCAGCTCAACACCTACTACCAGCAGATCTCGCAGATCAACAATGCGCTGGGCAGTTCCACGACCGGCCTGTCGGCCTCGATGTCCACGTTCTTCACGAACCTGCAGACGATCGTGACCGCGCCAAACAACTCGGCCACCCGGGCGACGGTGATTTCGTCGGCGCAGACGCTCACGAGCATGTTCCAGTCGCTCTCGGGCACGCTGTCGTCGCTGCGCACCAGCGTGAACGGCAACATCACCCAGGCGACCACGCAGATCAACACGTACGCCAAGCAGATCGCCAGCCTCAACGACGCGATTCTGCAGGCGCAGGGCAACGGCACCCATACGATGCCGAACGACCTGCTCGACCAGCGCGATCAGGCCGTCGCAAGCCTGAACGCCATCGTGCAGACGAACGTCGTCAAGGACACCAACGGGACGTACAACGTCTTCGTCGGCAATGGTCAGTCGCTGGTATCGGGCAACTCGGCCTATCAGATGACGACGGTGCCTTCGACCAGCGATCCGTCGCAAATGACGGTGGCCTACGTCACCGGTAACGGCACGAAAGTCGCGATTCCCGAGTCGTCGATCACCGGCGGCTCGCTCGCCGGCCTGTTGTCGTTCCGCAGCGGCGCGCTCACGCAGGCGCAAAACTCGCTCGGCCAGATCGCCATGTCGCTGGCCGGCACGTTCAACGCGCAGAACCAGTTGGGGATGGATCTCTACGGTCAGATGGGCGGCAACTTCTTCACGGTGCCCAATCCGACGATCATCGCGAATACCGGCAATTCGAACGCGGCCACGCTCAACGCCAGCATCACCGACGCCTCGAAGGTGACCGCAAGCGACTACTCGGTGAGCTTCGACGGCACCACCTACACACTCACGCGCCAGAGCGACGGTGCCAAGTGGACGGCGGGGGCGCCCGCCACGCCGAGCACCCCGCTGAATTTCCAGGACACCAGCGGCGCGGCATTCGGCGACGGCTTCTCGGTTACCACCACCGGCATGGTCGCCGGCGACAGCTTCGCGATTCAGCCCACGCGCAACGCCGCGCAGAACATCGGTGTGGCCATCACCGATCCGGGCAAGATCGCCCTGGCCGCCCCGATCCTCGCCTCGACCCCCAGCACCAATAGCGGCTCGCTCAAGGTCGATCAGGGTAGCGTCGACGCCAACTATCTGTCGAACGTGCTGAGCGCGCCGGTGAACTTCACGTTCACCAAGGACCCTGTGACCGGCGCACTGACGCTCGTCGCCCCGTCGCCGATGACGGTCTCGGTCAATGGCGTGACGACCTCGTACGCCGCCGGCGCCACCGTGCCGTACAGCGCCGCTACAGGGGCGAAGATCACGATGAGCGGCATGACGGTCAACCTGAGCGGCACGCCGTCCAATGGCGACACGTTCACCATTTCGCCGAATACGTCTGGCGCGGTGACCGACAACCGCAACGGTCTGGCCCTGTCGGCCTTGCAGAACGACACGACCAAGGTGGGGGGCGCGCAGAGCTATGCGACCGCCTACGCGAGCCTGGTCTCGTTTGTCGGCTCGACCACGAATACGTACAAGTCGACCAGCGCGGCGCAGCAGACACTATTGCAACAGACGCAGACGGCACAGCAGTCCAATTCTGGCGTGAACCTCGACGAAGAAGCGGCGAACCTGATCAAGTATCAACAGCTCTATCAGGCCAATTCGAAGGTGATTCAGACCGCGTCGACGTTGTTCAGCACCATCCTCCAGATCGTCAATTAAGCGCAGGGGCATCGCGATGCGGATCAGCACCAACATGATTTACGATCAGGGGATGCGCTCGATGAGCCAGAACACCTCCGATCTACTCAACGTTCAGGCGCAACTCTCGTCGGGCAAGCGCGTGACCACGCCGAGCGACGACCCGATTGCGTCAGCTCAGGCGGTGGCCGTGTCGCAGGACAACGCCATGAACACGCAGTACGCGGCGAACCGGCAGTCTGCGACCACCCAGTTGCAGCTCGAGGATTCGACCTTCGGCAGCGTCATCAATGCGTTGCAGCATGTGATGTCGCAGGTCGTGTCGGCGGGCGACGCCTCGCTCAACGACAAGGACCGGGCGACCATGGCGAGCGACCTGCAATCGAGCTTCCAGCAATTGCTCTCGCTGGCGAACACCACCGATGCCAACGGCCAGTATCTGTTCTCGGGCTTCAAGGGCAACACCGCGGCGTACATGACATCGGCCACGGGAGCGTCGTACACGGGCGACTCGGGCGTGCGCTACGTGCAGGTGAGTCCGAACCGTCAGATCGCGATCAACGACGTCGGCTCGAGCGTCTTCGAAAGCGTGCAGAGCGGTACGTCGGGCACGCTGATCAGCGGAAACGCCGCGAATCAGGGCACCGCCACGTATTCCACTGTCTCCACGACCAACGTGGCGGCGGCGGGCGCGAACCATCAGTACCAGATCAGCTTCGCGATCGACAACACGACCACGCCGCCCACGACCAACTACACGGTCAAGGATCAGACGGATACGACCGTGCCGGACGTGACGGGCGCCTACACCGCAGGCCAGCCGATCTCGTTCGGCGGCAAGTCGGTCACGTTCTCGGGCGCGCCGGCCACGGGCGACACCTACACCGTGCAACCGGCCACCACGGGCAGCACGAACATGTTCGACAACCTGCAGGCGCTGATCAACACGCTCAAGACGCCGATCAGCAGCACCAATGGCACGGGCCAGGCGAACCTGGACAACGCGCTGACGACGTTCGGCCAGATGTTCAGCAACACCTACGACAACGTCACGACGATCCGCACGACCACGGGCTCCCGCATGAACGAACTCTCGGCACTCAACAACATCGGCGATACCAATTCGCTGAATTATCAGTCGCAGTTGGGCGATCTGCTCGACGTGGACTGGAACTCGTCGGTGACCAAGTTCTCGCAGTTGCAGGCCGCGTTGCAGGCGTCGCAGCAGAGCTTCCTGCAGACCCAGAAACTCTCGCTGTTCAGTATGCTCTGAGCGTCAGCGCGGGACGTTGCCCGCGCCGGACAAGTCAAGACCGCAGGAAAGACATTGGGCCGCCCGGGATCGCCGGGCGGCCCAATGTCTTTCGGGGGAGGTGCGACATCGCTCGCGCCCGGCGTTCAGGGTTTCGGGACGAAGGCGGCGGTCGTGCGGATCATCATGTCGATGCCGATGGCGATGAAGTGGTCCATCACCGGCGCAATACGCGGCATCATCAGCTCGATCACCACCAGCCCCACGCCCAGCGTGAGCGGAAAACCCACGGCGAAGATGTTGAGCTGCGGCGCCGCGCGATTCAGAATGCCCAGCGCCAGGTTGCAGATGAGCAGCGCGGCCACGAGCGGCAGCGACAGCATGAGCGCGAGCATGAAGAGCTGGCCGCCCAGCATGGCGAGATAGTGCCAGCCCACGCTGGAGAGCGGTACGGCGGAGACCGGCAATACCGTGAAGCTTTGCACCAGCGTGGCGAACATCACCAGATGACCGTTGGTGGCGAGGAACACGAGCATGGCCACGACATTGAGCAGCATGCCGAGCACGGCGGTGCTGCCGTCGCTGTTCGGCGTGAGCAGCGTGGCGAACGACAACCCCATCTGCAAGCCGACGAAGTCGCCCGCCATGCTGATCGCCGAGAACACGATCTGCATGCACCACCCCAGCGCCGCACCAATCATCACCTGTTGCACGAGGATCCAGAGACCCTCCCACGAGAACGGAGAGGCGGCGGGCATCGGGCCGAGCACCGGGGCGAGCGCCAGCGCGACAATGCCCGCGAGGCCGATCTTGACCGTGCCGGGCACGGCGGCGTCGCCGAACAGGGGCGCGCTCATCGAGAGCGCCAGCAGGCGCACGAACGGAAACAGGAACGCCGCAATGACGCCCGAGAGTTGTTCGTAAGTGAAGCTGATCAACGCGGGCGCGGCTTACCCGACGAGGCCGGGAATGCCGGTGAGCAACTGACGCATGTAGTCGACCATCAGGTTGAGCATCCAGGGGCCGGCGATCACCAGGGTGGCGAACACGGCCAGCAGCTTGGGGATGAACGACAGCGTCATTTCATTGATCTGCGTGGCGGCCTGGAACAGGCTCACGAGCAGACCGGAGACGAGCGCGACGAGCAGCAGCGGCGCGGCGAGCAGCAGGGTGACCTGCATTGCCTGATGGGCCAGCGCCATGACGGTTTCCGGGGTCATCTCGCGTTCCTGCGCTACATGGTGAAGCTCTGGGCGAGCGAGCCCAGCAGCAGTTGCCAGCCGTCGACCACCACGAACAGCATCAGCTTGAACGGCAGCGATACCGTGGAGGGCGACACCATCATCATGCCCATCGACATCAACACGCTCGCGACCACCAGGTCGATGATCAGGAACGGAATGAAGATCGTGAAACCGATCTGAAAGGCCGTCTTCAGTTCGCTTGTGGCGAAGGCGGGCACGAGAATGCGCATCGGCACGTCTTCGGGGCCGTTCATCGGCGGGGTCTTGGCGAGCTTGGCGAAGAGTGCGAGGTCGGCTTCACGCGTCTGCTTGAGCATGAACGCGTGGAACGGCTTGGCGCCGGTGTCGATGGCCTGCTCGAAGCTGATCTTGTTCGCGGCGAACGGCTGATAGGCGTCGGTGTAGGCCTTGTCGAATACCGGCGACATGACGAAGAAGGTCAGGAACAGCGCCAGGCCGATCAGAATCTGGTTCGGCGGCGACGTGGTGACGCCGATGGCATGGCGCAGCAGCGAGAGCACGATGATGATGCGCGTGAAGGCGGTCATCATCAGCAGCATCGCGGGCAGGAAGCCCAGCGATGTGAGCAGCAACATCGTCTGCACGGACAGCGAGTAGGTCTGTCCGCCGCCGGGGGCCGGGGTCGTGGTGAACGCGGGCAGCGTGGCCTGTGCCAGGGCGGTGCCCGGCAGGGCGAGGCAGGCGAGCGCCAGTCCCAGCGTGAGACCGAGTGCCCAACCCGCTTGGCGAGGCGATGGCCCGGTCAACCGCAAACCGCGCGCCATCAGGAATCCTTTTTCATCGTTTCGCGCAATTTTTGCGCAAACGCTTGTGCGGCGCGGTTGGCCTGCGCGCCCGGATGGGCAACGGTGGGCGCGGCGGGCATATCGGCGACACGCTCCGCATCGATCACATGCAGGCTGCGCACCTGACCGGGCGCAACCCCCAGCACGATCCAGTCGCCCGCGACCTCGACCACGACCACGCGTTCACGCTGGCCCACGGCGGCGCTGCCGACGACGCGCACGTTGCCGCCCCCCAGCGGGCGTTGCAGCCCGAAACGCTTGGCCAGCCACGCCAACCCGAAGAGCAGCGCCAGCACCAGCACGAGGCCCAGCCCCGTCTGCACGATGCCCGCGCCGCCAAGGCTCGGTACGGCCGCGGCCTGCGAGGCCGTGCCCTGGGCGTGCGCGGTGGTGATGGTCAGGCAGGCCAACAGGGCGGCTGCTGCCGCGGCACGCCCCACGGGGGTGCCGCGGACTTTTGTTGCATTCATCGGTTGAGCTTTCGGATGCGTTCGGATGGCGTGATGATATCAGTCAGGCGAATGCCGAACTTGTCGTTCACGACCACCACTTCGCCCTGGGCGATGAGGCAACCGTTGACCAGCACGTCCATCGGCTCACCGGCCATGCCGTCGAGTTCCACCACGGAGCCCTGCGCCAGTTGCAGCAAGTTCTTGATGGCGATCTTCGTGCGGCCCAGCTCCACGGTCATCTGGACCGGGATGTCGAGAATCAGGTCGATGTCGTTGTGCGTCGCGTTCGGCGGATTGCCGGCCGTGGCCGCCAGGGGCTGAAACACGGGGGCGGCGGCCGGTGGCGGCGTGGCTTCGGTCGCCGTCTGCTCCGCCATGGCACTGGCCCACTCGTCCGCCATGGCCTGCGCGTCGTCACCAAGCGTTTGAGGGGTATCGCTCATCACTCGTTGTCCTTCGTGTAATCGCTGTGCGAATGGTTGATCATCTGGTTCACGCGCAGTGCATATTGACCGTTGAAGACGCCGTAATTGCATTGCATCACGGGCACGCCGTCGACCTTGGCCTCGAGCACCTCGGGCACGTCGAGCGGAATCACGTCGCCCACGCGCATGTTGAGCAACTGCGAGAGCGTCATGTCGAACTGCGCGAGGTTGGTCACGATTTCGACGTCGGCCGCTTGCACCTGTTGCGAGAGCAGACGCACCCAGCGCTTGTCGACTTCGAGCGTCTCGCCTTGCAGGGGGCTCGAGAGCTGGTCGCGCATCGGCTCGATCATCGAGTACGGCATGCAGATATGGAATTCGCCGCCGACCGAGCCGAACTCGATGTCGAACGTGGTCGTGACCACCACCTCGTTGGGCGTGGCGACGTTGGCGAACTGGGTGTGCATCTCGGCGCGCACGTACTCGAACTCGACCGGATACACCGGCTTCCACGACGCACCGTAGTTCTCGAACACCAGATCGAGCAGGCGCGCGATGATGCGCTGCTCGGTTTGCGTGAAGTCGCGCCCTTCGACGCGCGTGTGGAACCGGCCGTCGCCGCCGAACAGGTTGTCCACCACGAGGAACACGAGGTTCGGGTCGAACACGAACAGCGCCGTGCCGCGCAGCGGCTTGATGTGGACCAGATTGAGGTTGGTCGGGACAGGCAGGTTGCGGATGAACTCGCTGTACTTCTGCACGCGCACGGGGCTGACCGAGATTTCGGCGCTGCGGCGCATGAAATTGAACAGGGCAATGCGGAACAAGCGCGAGAAGCGGTCGTTGATGATCTCGAGCGTAGGCATGCGCCCGCGCACGATACGCTCTTGCGTCGCGATGTTGTATGGCCGGATGCCGGAATGCTCTTCCGACTCCGACCGGTCATCCTGTTCGCCGGTGACACCCTTCAGAAGGGCATCGACCTCTTCCTGCGACAGGAACTCCTCATGCGCCATGTATCACTCACTGAATTACAAACGCGGTGAACAGCACTTCGCCCACGGCCTGCTGCGGCATGTTGGCCGCGAACGGCTGCGCGACCAGTGTGCGGATCTCGCTCGCCAGACGGCGCTTGCCGTCGATCGTGGCCAGATCCTGCGGCTGCTTGGACGACAACAGCAGCAACACGCGGCTGCGCACTTCGGGCATGTGCTGCGTGATGCGGGCTTGCGTCTCGGCGTCTGCCACCTTGAGCGAGAGGCCGATATGCAGATAGCGCTCGCCGTCTTCGCCCGTCAGGTTCACCGTGAACGGGTCCATGCTGACGAACACGGGGGGCGGCGGGGGCGGCGGCGCCTTCGCGGCTTCCTGGCGTCCGGTCAGCAAATACACGGCCGTTGCCGCGCCGGCCGCAGCCATAAGGGCTACCGCAACGATCAACAGAATCCATTTGCGCATGCTCCCTCCGGAGGGAGCCGCGGCTTGCGTCGATGCGGGATTTGCCATGTGTTCGCCTGCTATTGGGTAATGATTGTCGGCCAACCCGCCAACGGGTGATCGGCCGAAAAGAAGGGACAATCGCGTCTAACTCGCGTCTTTGTCTTAACGGCAGAAAAACCGGCTGGCTTTAGGGCGGTGCGACGCCCGGTCGCGCCGTTCGCGCGGATCTCCGGGGGAGATCAGGCGAACGTGTCGACGAGACCGTTGCTCACGCGTACCGGAACGCTCACGGTCGTGGCGAGCGCCGCGTCGTCGCCCTGGCCGAAGCCCGGGGTGCCGCGCGCGTTGCCGTTGCCGCTACCATTACCGTTTCCGTTGCCGTTCGCGCCTTGCTGGGCAAAGGCCTGTTGTTGCGAACTGTCGCTGCTCACCGTGGCGTTACCCAGCGCAATGCCGTTGTTGGCAAGGCTTTCGCGCAGTTGCGGCAAGGCCGCCTGCACGGCGTCGCGCACGGCGGCGTGTTGCGAGACGAACATCGCCTGCGCCGAGTCGTTCGCCACGTTCAGCACCACGTGCAGCGGACCGAGATCGGGCGGATTCAGGCTCAATTGCGCCGTTTGTGCATGGGCGGACGAGAGCCACACCACTTGCTGCGAGAGCTGGTTGTTCCAGTCCTGCGTCCCCACGCGCGCGTTCAAGGCGAGCGCGGCGGGCAGATTGGCCTGGACCGGTAGCTGCGGTTGGGCGTCCAGGGCTGGCGCGGCCGTTTGCGCAATCTGTGCGGCCGCCTGCGTGGCGGTGGCTGTCGCCGCTTGTGCGGCGGTGTCGCGATGTCCCTGCGCCTGCGCCAGGGCGTCAGCCACGCGTTGGGCCTGGGCGTCTGCGCTGACCGGTGTCGCAGCGGTCTTGGCATCCGCCGCCGCCGGTTGTGCGGACGTGCTGGTCTGCGTTGTCGTGCCGTTCTTGGCCAGGGCGTCGAGCGGGAGGCCGCCCGTCTTGTTGGCGTTCGATGCCGCCGCGCCATCGACCGGCGCGCCCGCGTTGGCGGTCGGGGTCGTGGCCTTGGCGTCGGCCGGCGCCTGGCCGGCCAGTTGCGCGGCGCCGGT
>NZ_CABPSG010000012.1:0-141689 GCF_902459595.1 Pandoraea soli
GCCGCTCACCGCGGCGGCGATGGCCGCGCCGGTGCCGGACTTGGCGTCGGCCGGGGTGGCCGGGGCAGGGGTTTGGGGCGGCAGCGGCGCGTTGTTCATGGCGGCAAGGGCGACGGCAAGGGCGGCCGCCGGATCGCCGGGCGCCGCCGTGGCCGCCGCTTCGTCGGCGGTAGTGTCGTGCTTGTCGCTGTCGGCCGTCGTCGATTTCGAGGAATTTGTCGAAGCGTTCGTTTGACCCGTTTGGCCCGCCTGCCCGGTCTGGTTCGCCTGATCGGCTCGCGAGCCGTTGTCGGCGGTGTTCTGCGTCGGCGTTGCGCTGCCGCCCGAGGCGTTCCCGGACGACGCATTCGTCTGACTCGCTTGCGCGGCCGTATTGTTCGCGCTGCTCGCGGCGGGCTGAACCGTCTGGCGGGTCTGCTGCGAGAGCACGGCGGAGAAGGGCAGCGCGTTGCTGTCGTCGGTGTTCGACGACCCGGCGCGGTGGCCCGTCACGGCTTGCAGGGCGGCGCCTGCGGAATCGGTCAGGAAGCTAAGAATCGACATAGTGGGCGCCTTGGGTCCTTCAAATCGGGGAGTCGGCACGACGGCGCAGGCTGCGCGCGGCGTACTCGTCGTTTTCCTTCTGCTCGCGCCGCGCGACACGCAGCGCTGTGCGGGTTTGCTCACGCGAGGCGAGCGTGCCGAAGGAGTTCAGGCGGCGCTGCTGCGCTTGCCATTCGCGGCGCGCGGCCGCGAGGCGCTCGTCGGCTTGCTCGAGCAGCATGGCTTGCTGTCCGATGGCCGTGTCGAGCGTATCGATGAATTGCTGGAAGTTGCGCCAGTCGCATCCGGCCATGCCCTGGATCGTCGCCGTCTGCATGCGCGTGCGGTATTCGTGACGATACTGGCGCAGCGCTTCGAGCTGGCGCTCGACCTCGGCGCGCTGCGTCTGGCGTTCGCCAAGCAGGCGCGCGGCTTCGTCCACGTCCTTCTGGGCGAGTTCGATGAGCAGCTTGAGGGGCAGGGTGGAGTTCATGGCCGCCGCCGGTTAGTGGAACAGACCGTGCATCTGGTGCACGGCGTCCGGATAACTGGCCCGCTCGCGCATTCCCTGTTGCAGGAAGTTTTCGAGTCGGGGATACAGCTCGATCGCCTGATCGAGCATCGGGTCGCTGCCCGGCGCGTACGCGCCCACATTGATGAGGTCGCGGTTGCGCTGATAGCGCGAGAGCATCTGCTTGAAGCGCCGGACCTTGTCGAACTGCCCATCGTCGATGAGCGAAGCCATGGCACGGCTGATCGACTGTTCGATGTCGATCGCCGGGTAGTGCCCCGACTCCGCCAATTGACGCGAGAGCACGATGTGGCCGTCGAGAATGGCGCGGGCCGAATCGGCGATCGGATCCTGCTGATCGTCGCCCTCGGTGAGCACGGTGTAGAACGCAGTGATCGAGCCGCCACCGTCCGGACCGTTGCCGGCACGCTCGACCAGCGCCGGGAGCTTGGCGAACACGGAAGGCGGATAGCCCTTCGTGGCCGGCGGCTCGCCGATCGCCAGTGCGATTTCGCGCTGGGCCATGGCGTAACGGGTGAGCGAGTCCATGATCAGCAACACGTCCTTGCCCTGGTCGCGGAAGTACTCGGCCAGCGTGGTGGCGTACGCCGCACCTTGCAGGCGCAGCAACGGCGAGACGTCGGCGGGCGCCGCCACGACGACGGAGCGCGCCAGGCCGTCCGGCCCGAGAATGTTTTCGATGAAGTCCTTCACTTCGCGGCCGCGCTCGCCGATCAGGCCCACGACGATGACTTCGGCCTGCGTGAAGCGGGCCATCATCCCCAGCAGCACGCTCTTGCCGACGCCCGAGCCGGCGAACAGGCCCATGCGTTGGCCGCGCCCGACGGTGAGCAACGCATTGATGGCGCGCACCCCCACGTCGAGCACCGACTCGATGGGCGCGCGACCCAGCGGATTGACCGGCACCGACGCCAGCGAGGCGCTGTCGGTCATGCCCAGCGGGCCGAAATCGTCGAGCGGACGGCCGGCGGCGTCGACCACCCGGCCGAGCAGCGCTTCGCCCACGGGCAGACGCTTGCCGTTGTGACGTTGATTCGGCAGCGGACCGTCGGCGGCGGGCTCCATCGGGTACACGCGAGCACCCGGCAGCAGGCCGGCGACCTCCGTCTGCGGCATGAGGAACAGACGGTCGCCACCGAAGCCGACGACTTCCGCCTCGGCCGTGGCCGGTTCGCGCGAGGCGTCGTGCACCGGCAACTCGATCAGGCAGCCCGCGCCGACCGGCAGGCGCAGACCGACGGCTTCGAGCACGAGACCGGCGGCGCGGGTGAGGCGGCCGCAGCGGCGCGTCGGTTCGACGGCGTGAACGTGCGCGATGCGCTCGCGCAACGTGTTCTGCCAGCGGCGAAGATGCGAGTCGCGGGCGATCTCGCGGGCGTCCAGGACGTGCGTGGCGGCTTTCGGCGCGGCGGATTCGGTGGCAACGGTCGGCGCGGGACTGCCCGGTTCGGTGTCCGCGTTGGGCCATTGAGCCGGACGGTCGCTGTGATCGACGTGGTCGGCGTGATCGTTTGGGTCGTCGGGTTGCAGCGCGTCGGTCTGCGCGGTCGGTGTGGCCGTATCGAAGCCCGTGCCGACGCCAGTATCGATTTCATCCCACAGGCGCACCGAGGGCTTCGTGCCGTCATTCGCCGGGGCGGGCGTGGAGGGCGTGGCGGCATCGTGCGTGTTCTCGGTGCTGGGCAGCACCGGCGCATGCGCGGTAAGTGGGGTGAGGTCGGCGTTCACCACGGCAGATCCTTGCCCAGTGCGGCCATCACGCGCTGCCAGCGCGTGGCGACGGTGGCATCGACTTCGCCGCTCGCGGCTTCGGCCTTGCAGCCGCCGCGTTCGACGGTGGGATCGGCGCGCACGGTCCAGCCCGCCGCGCGCAGTTCCGCGCCCACATGCGCGTCGACGAGCGCGACGTCTTCCGGATGCAGACGCAGACGCGGCGAGCCGGTCAGCGGATCGTTGGAGAGCAGGTCACGCACCAGCGGCAGCAGCGTTTCCGGATGAATCGCGAGGGTCTGGCCCAGTGCCTGGCGTGCGATGTCGAGCGCGAGTCCGAGCAGCGGCTCGGCCACTTCGCGATCGATGGCGTTCACGGCGTTGCCGAACCCGTGCGCGATATCCGCGAGTTGTGCGGCGCGCGTGTCGACTTCCTGTTGTCCAGCGGCCTGCCCGGCGGCGTAACCCTCGGCGTGACCGGTGGCGTAGCCTTGCGCATGGCCTTCGGCGCGCGCGGCCTCACGCCACGCGGCGATCTGTTCCGCGAGCGCGGGATCGTCGAGCGGGTTGGGCGGCAACGGTTGCGGCGGGGACGGGGGCGGCGGCGGGTCGAACGACGCCATCTCCCAGCGCTGCCAGGCGGAGAGGCGTTCTTTCGGAATGATGGTCGACATGCGCGCGCGGTCCCTGGTCGGTTACACGTAAGCGTCTTCGCCGCGGCCGCCCACCATGATGGCGCCCTGATCGGCGAGGCGCCGCACCACTTGCAGCACCTTCTTCTGTTCGGCTTCGACTTCCGAGACGCGCACCGGACCGCGAGATTCGAGATCTTCGCGCAGCAGCTCGGCCGCGCGCGCCGACATGTTCTTGAAGAACTTCTCGCGCAGCTCGACCGGCGCGCCCTTGAGCGCGATGATGAGCGACTCCGACTCGATCTCCTTGAGCAGCACCTGGATGCTGCGGTCTTCCACGTCGAGCAGGTTCTCGAACACGAACATCTCTTCGACGATCTTCGCCGCGAGGTCCGAGTCGTAGTTGCGCACGGCTTCGATGACCGACTCTTCGTGCACGCCGCCCAGGTAGTTGAGAATTTCCGCTGCGGTGCGCACACCGCCCATCGGGCTGCGCTTGATGTTCTCGCTGCCCGAAAGCAGCTTCGTCAGCACGTCGTTAAGCTCGCGTAGCGCGGCAGGCTGAATGCCGTCGAGCGTGGCAATGCGCAGAACGACGTCGTTGCGCAGACGCTCCGTGAACAGCGCGAGCACTTCCGAGGCTTGATCGCGGTCGAGGTGTACGAGGATCGTGGCGATGATCTGCGGATGCTCGTGGCGAATCAGCTCGGCGACCGCCGTGGAGTCCATCCACTTCAGGCCTTCGATGCCGCTGGTGTCGCCGCCTTGCAGAATGCGCTCGATCAGGCCCGCGGCCTTGTCGTTGCCCAGCGCCTTGTTGAGCACCGAGCGGATGTATTCGGACGAATCGAGCGAGAGCGCCGAGTGCTGTTCGGCTTCGAGCACGAAGTCCTGCAACACGTCGGCGATCTGGTCGCGCGTGACCTGCCGCAGCGAGGCCATGGCCGCACCGAGCTTTTGCACTTCGCGCGGCGCGAGGTACTTGAAGACCTCCGCCGCTTCGTCTTCACCCAGCGACATCAGGAGGATGGCGCTGCGTTCGAGTCCCTCAGCCGCGCTCATCGCCACCACCCACCCATGATTTGACTACCGTTGCCACGATCTTCGGATCCTGTCGCGCGACTTGGCGCGCGTACTGCAAATTGCGCTCGTAGGCGCTGACTTCGGCCCGCTTGCCGGCGTCGCCGTCGGCATTCTCGCCCTCGGCGCCGTCTCCCCCCGCGGCGCCGGTCGCACCGGCCAGCGTGGGCTCGGCCGGCGGCGGCGGGGTCAGATGCTTGCGAATGGCCGGGCGAATGACGCCGAACCACAGATAGAGGCCGACCAGTCCGATCAACACCCACTTGCCGACCTGCTTGGCCAGTTCGATGTTCTGGCGCTGACGCCACCACGGCAGGTTGGCTTCCGGATCGGTCTCGACCGTGAACGGGCTGTTGACGATGTTGAGCGTGTCGCCGCGCTGCGTCGAGTAGCCGATGGCTTCCTTCGCCAGGTTTTGTATCTGGTCGAGCTGCGCTTGCGTGAGCGCCACCATCGCGGTCTTGCCCTTCGCGTCGGTGCCCGGGTGATAGTTCACCACCACGGCGGCCGACAGACGTTTCAAGCCGCCCGTCGCTTGCTGAACATGGCGAATCGTACGGTCGACTTCGTAATTGACCGTGGCGTCCTTGCGGTCGCTGCGCGGGCCCTGCGGCGCGCTGGCGGCGCTCGCCGCGTTTGCGGCGTTTTGCTGGGCGAACTGCTGCTGCGTTTGCGTGATCGGGGCAGTGGCTTGACCCGGCGGCTGGTTCGACAACGCGCCGGGCACCCCGCCCGCGGGCGTGTTACCGATTTGCGAGGCTTCGCTGTTCTGCTGACTGCGCACCGCCTGCTCGCCCGAATTCGGCTTGTAGTTCTCGGACGTCTGCTCGACCTGGTTGAAGTCGACGTCCGCCGTCACCTGAGCGTGCACGTTGCCCGGCCCGACGATCGGGTTCAGGATGGCTTCGATGCGACGCGCATACGATTGTTCGAGTTCGCGCACGTACTTGAGCTGGCTGGCGTCCAGACCCAGCGCATTGGCGCTCTGCGCGGAGAGCAGATTGCCGTTCTGATCGAGTACCGTCACGTTCTTGACCGGCAGCTCCGGCACACCCGACGCGATCATGTGCACGATGGCGCTGACCTGGCCGTCGTCGAGCACGCGGCCCGGATACAGCGTGACGAGCACCGACGCGCTGGGCTTTTGCTGCTCACGCACGAAGACCGACGGTTTGGGGATCGCGAGATGCACGCGCGCCGCCTGCACGGCCGACAGCGATTCGATCGAGCGAGCGAGTTCGCCTTCGAGGGCGCGCTGGTAATTGACCTGTTCGGCAAACTGGCTGATACCGAACTTCTGGTTATCCATCAATTCGAAGCCGACCAGTCCGCCCTTGGGCAGACCTTGCGACGCCAGACGCAGTCGCACCTCGTGCACCTGTTCGGACGGCACCAGAATGGCACCGCCGCCTTCGGCAAACTTGTACGGCACGTTCATCTGCTGCAGCGAGGTGATGATGGCCCCGCCGTCGCGATCGCCCAGGTTGCTGTACAGCACCTTGTAGTCGGGGGCACGGCTCCACAGGAAAACGGCGATCAGCAAGGCGATGAGGGCCGCGCCACCGATGAGCAGCGGCAGGCGCTCGCGCGAGCGCAACTGCGCCAGCAGGGGCGGCTTGGCGGCGACGTCCGCCGGCTGGGTGGCGGCGTTCATGCGCGGCTCCACGCCAGTGGCGTTAATACGACGTTCTTCGCGGTGGAAGTACTCACTAACATGCGACAGAATTCTCCGGGGGTACGCTTGGCATCATGCTCATATGCGACGTGCGTTAAGGATTGGAAAGATCCGTTACCCGGTGCGCACGATGCCGATGGTCCTGATTATTCGTTGCCGAATATGGAATCGTTTGAAGGATTAGGCGGGTGTTTTGCCGCCAATTAGGGTCTTGGGGGCTTGCCAGGCGGTGGTAAGCTCCGACGTAACTGATAAAAGGCGGACAGGTGAGCGCGGCGCGGTGACGCGGCGGCGCCGGTGCCCATCGAAGACAAGCGAGGACGAGCATCATGGCCATTCCGGGGATCGAGTCGGTATTGCAGAAGCTGGGCAGCGTGGCGTCGCAGGCGGCGGGCTCGATCCTGGGCACGTCGACCGCTGGCACCGGGGCGGCCTCGGCGACGGGCGGTTTCGCGTCCGAGCTGGAAAACTCGCTCAAGCGCGTCTCGTCCGCGCAGAACGGCGCGGAGGCACAGGCCCGCGCTTTCGAAACGGGCGAACCGGGGGTGGCGCTCAACGACGTCATGGTCGATCTGCAGAAAGCCAACATCGGCTTCCAGATGAGCCTGCAAGTGCGCAACAAACTCGTGTCGGCCTATACGACCGTGATGAACATGCAGGTGTAATGCCGATGTAGGGCATGGGAGGGCGCGCCGGGGCGCGTCGTCCGCACCGAAAAGGCCTCGTCGACCATGGACGAGGCTTTTTTATTGTCGGCGAGCGCACGCAACCCTCGAACGACGGTGTCCTTCGCCGACTGTGTTCGACTCATGCGCAATAACGCGACACGCAACGCCGGGGCGATCGAGGCCGGCAGCGGTGTGCCGCTCGTCAGCGGTTGAGGGGCAGGGCAGGAATTCGGACACTTCATCGCATTCTCGCCCGATGTGCGAACGGCGTGACTTAGCGCGTGCGGTGGTCGGCGGACGGATTGTCGAATGCGTTGGACGGTGACGTGGGCGCGGCGGCCGGCACGTCGACCGCGGACTCGGGGGCAACGACGCCCGGCGGCAGCGGCGGTGGGGTGCCGCCGCGTCCTGCTTCGAGCTTGTAGAGCCACGCCAGCAACTCCGCGACCGCCTGATAGAGCTGCGCCGGAATCCGCTGATCGAGGTCGACCTGCATGAGCAGGCTCACCAGCTCAGGCGACTCATGCACATACAGGCCATGCTCGTGCGCGGTGCGCACGATCGTTTCGGCGAGCAGGCCGTAGCCCTTCGCCACCACGCGAGGTGCCGTGTCGTTCGCCCCGTAGGCGAGCGCGATCGCCGTGCGACGTTCCGGTGGCAGCGTCATGCCTCACCCCCGGCCACTGCGTCTGGCGGCACATCGCCCGCCGATGGCCCCGGCCGCCCCGTGGCGTTGGTTGGCGCGGCAGCGTGGACTGGGTGCGCGGGGTTGGCCGGGTTCGCAACTGCCGATGACCCGCCGACGCTTGCCCCCGCGTCCGTCAGCGCGCCGAACGACAATTGGCTCGCGATGAGTCCGACGGCCGAGAGCCGCTGGCGCAAGGCCTCGCCCTCTTGAGACAGCACGTCGGCCGACACGGACGAATCGGTCAGCAGGCGCGCCTGTAACTGCTGCCCGGACAACCCGAGCGTGACGTCGACCGTGCCCAGCAACGGCAGCGTGAGACGCAGATGGGTATGCCATGTCGAGGGCGTGGCCGCGTCGCCGGGCATCGGTTGCCCGGCGCGTTCTTCGACCTGCCATGCCATCGGCGCTCCCGGCCAGGCCATGCCGTTCCACTGGAATTGCGGATTCACCAGCATGTCGAGCTGCTGACGCACCAGCGTGACACTTTCCGCGGGCGCATTCGCCACGGCGGCCATCGCCCCGGCCGGGCCGTGCGGCGCGCCATTGGGCGGTGAGCCGTTGCCCAGCGCAGCGAGGGTGGCGTCGCCCCCCTGCGCGCCAGGCAATACGCTGCTCGTTGTGTGCGCCACACTTGCGGCATGCGCCAGCGCATTGGCCGTGTTGGGGAGGTTGGCGCTCGCATGCAGACCGCTATCGGCCGCCTCGCCCATTGTCGGCGGCGCAACGACGCCGGGCGACGTGGCACCGTACGCGGCCGCCACGGGCAGGGTCGACGGACTGAGCGTCGGCCAACCGGTCGCCAGCGCGGCGTCGGCGCCCGCCGGGCCGAGCAGCCGGGTGAGGGGGCCGGGACCGGGCAGCGTGGCGTCGGCACCGGCCGCGCGCAACTGTGCGGCCAGATTCGCCGACGCCGGCCAGCGCAACTGCGGCTCGGCCTGTAGCTGCTCGAACGAGCGGCTGCCCGACGCCCACTGCGACAGATGCGATTCGTAAAAGAGTCCGCTCGCGGACAACGCCTCCTTCAACGCCGCCGCGAGCAGCGGCGCGAGCGCGGGCGCGCCGGTGCCGGGGGCGGCAGGCCACACGGGCGTGCTCGCTTGCACGGGGCCGGGCGAGTCGGGCGCCAGCCGCAGAATCGTGTCGATGGTGCGCGCGGCGGCCGAAAGCGTCGCCTGTTGAACCGGGGAGGGAGGCCGGGCACCGGTTTGCGGCGGCGCGTTACCGAGTCCGACGGCCGTCGTCGACGTGCGGGTGGCGAGGTCGCCGAGGGCGGACGTGGCGTCGCCGGTGGGCTGCAGGCCCGATACGGCACCTGGTGCAGTCGTCGAGGCCGCTCCTTGTCCGACGCCGAGCAATGTGTCGAGCCGTCGTGCGAGCGTTGTGGCCAGCACCGAATCGAGACCGGCCATACCTGACTGACTCCGAAGAATGGGCGACGCGACGCGCTGGCGCGTCAGGCGCCCAGGTTCAGGCCGTAGACTTCGTGCAGGGCACGTTGACGGCGTGTGCTGTTGATCATGGCATCCAGATGCGCCAGACGCGGTACCACGAGATCGCGAATTGCAGCGTCGTCGGCCAGAATGCGACGGATGACGGCGTGTTTTCGCGCCCGCTCGTCCTCGCTGAGCGGCAGTGACGCGTCGAGCTGCTTGATCGAATCGACCTGTGCACGATACTGCATCTCGAGGTCGATGAGGGCATCCCAATCGCCATCGCGCGCCACGCCGAGCATGCGCTCCGTGAGGCCGGCAATGCTCTCGTAACAGTTCAGCAACGTCTTCGCTTCATTCATAGCGCACTCCGGTGCCCGCCTGTGCGGCGGGGGCCCCCGTGCCGGCCGCCGGCGTGATGGCTCGCCAGGCCGATGCAATCGTATCGAGCAGGGTGTCGACTTCCTGTACCTTGACCACGTCGTTCTCGAGATTCGCTTCGAGCAGGCGTTGGCCCATGTAGTCGTAAAGATCGCGCAGGTTGCGAGACAGTTCTCCGCCGGCGTCCATGTCCAGGCCGTCGCGCAGACCGCCAATGATGCCGATGGCTTTCGAGAGCGCGAGTCCGCGATCGGCGATGCGGCCGTCTTCGAAATGGACGCGGGCCTTCATGAGGGCTGCCTTGGCACCGTCGAACAGCATCATGATGAGCTGGTGCGGACTCGCGGCGATGACGCCCGTCTCGAGTCCGACTTTGCGATAAGCGTTGGCGGCGTTTTGACCGTACATGACTTTCTCCGAAGCGCGCGGCGTGAGTGCGTCGCGGGCTTACTTCGAGGACGACGACGAAGACGACGAACCGCCAAGCACCTGCTTGAGGTAGTCGCTCGTGTTCTGCAACTTGGCCATCGTCGCGTCCAGCGCCGTGAACTGGGCGAGGTAGCGGTTCTGCATCTGCGTCATCTGGTCCTGCCAGTCGCTTTCCTGCTGCTGCACCTGCTTGATCGTTGCGTTCAGACTATCCGTGGCGGAATTGATGGCGCCCTTCGTACTCAGGAAGTCCGTGACCTGGTTGGACAGCAATGAGGCATAGCCCTGCGAAAAGTTGATGGATCCGCGGTCGCCGAGGTTAGTGCCGGTGATCAGGATCTTCAGGCCTTCGACAGGCGTGCCGGTGGCACCGATCAACGCTTGCCCACTGCCAGTAGCGCTGTAGCCGTCAATTGTACCAGCGACATCCACGCCATCCACACTGGTTGCCGTGCCCATGAGCGCGAACAACGCGCTGCCGCCAGTTACCAGGACGTTCGAGGCCGAACCGTAGCGGTTCGACGTAATTGTCAGGATACCGCCTTTCTGCGATGCGCTAACCGATGAACCATTGGCCACAAATACGCCGTTGCCATTGATCGCCGCCTGTACGGCGATGGCGAGCTTGTCCGGGGTATACGTCCCCTTCGGAATCGTGATGCTGGTGCTTTTGCCGTCAACCTGGATTGTCAAGGAGTTGTTGGTGTCATCGATGACGGTGCTGGCGCCCATCGTGCTGCTGCCTACCGCGCTCCCTTGCGTGGAGGCACGAGTAATGTTGATATCGTACTGGCCCGGCTGGGTGATTGAGGTCGAACTGACGTACTTGACGAGACTGTCTGTCGTCGTGCCATTGGTCGCGAGCAGCGAGGCCAACTGGGCGAAGCCGCCCGAACTTATCGCCTTGTTGAGCTTGGTAGAGTCGACGGCCAACGTGCCGTCGATCTGGGATGACACGCCGATGTCGGCCAGCGACGACAGTGCGGTGGTCGAAACGCCAGGCAAGCGGGCATTGAGTATGGACTGGATACGCGTTTGTACAAGCTGCACCGTCGAATCGCCGATCAGCGGCCCGTTGTTCGCGCCGCCCCCGGCTTTGTCGAAGGCGGTCAACTGGGTGAATGTGCTTTGGAGGGTGTTATAGGCCGAGGTGAAGTTTGTGACAGCGGAAGTCACCGCAGAGCTGTTGTTGCTCGCCGAGACGCTTGTTGCGCCCGTCTTCATCAGTGTGAACGAGAGCCCTTGCACCGCGTTCGAAATACTATTGGATGCGCTGGTCACGGCAAGACCGTTCACGGTCAGGTTTGCATTCTGCGCCGCTACCGTCTGCGTGAGATTCTGCGTTCCGGTGGGATCGTTGGCCAGCAGGCTCTGCACGGCAGCATCGCCGGTGGCGGCGACGTCGATCTTCATGCTCATCGCCTGGCCTGTTGTGCTGGAAGTCAGCACGAGGCGGTTTGGCGAACTGCTGCCGTCGTTTACGATCGAGGCGCTAACCCCACCGTTGGCGGCGTTGATGGCGTCTCGAATCCCTTGCAGGGAGTTGTTCTTGTTGTCGATCGTGATCGAGAACGACGACTGGCCGGCGTTGGGGTCGAAGCTGGCGCCTGAATATTTTCCGCTTGTCAGCGTGCCGCCGGAGACCGTACCGAAGCTGAACGTCACCTGCGTCGACGCGCCGCTGCCGATCGCGGCTGTTTGGTCAGCAACGCCCCCTGTCGTCAGGCTTTGTGCCTGCGCCAGTTGAGAAACGTTGATCGCATAGCTGCCGGCCCTGGCATCGCTCGCGGCACTTGCCGACAGGATCGTGGGGTCGACGACGGCGGCAGACATCTGCAAATAAGACGACGCCGACGATAAATCGGTCAGTGCCGACTGGAAGCTGCTCAGCGCGGACTTGAGATTGCCGATCGCCGACAATTTGGTTTGATAGCTGGATTCTTGCGACTTGAGCAGATTAAGCTTGGTCGTGGCCGGCTGCATCAGACTGGTGACCAGAGCGTTGACGTCCAGCCCTGAACCGATACCGGGGGACGAAATGCTGCCTGTGGAACTGGTACTGGTAGCCATAAATCGCTCGCACTCTCAAAAAATTTGCTCAACTCGCAAGACGGCGGCATGCAAAACCTTTTGCCGCTGTAATGCTGACGGCGGCACCCCCTCGCGTGGAGGTGGCGCCGCCGGTGGCCCGGCGGTACGGCTGCCGGGCAAACTCACTGCCAATACGGCGCTTACTGGAGCAGCTTCAGCACTTGTTGCGGCAGTTGGTTGGCCTGGGCCAGCATCGAGATGCCGGCTTGTTGCAGAATCTGCGACTTGGTCAGGTTGGCCGTTTCAGCTGCGTAGTCGGTATCTTGCACGCCCGAACGCGCCGTGGTCAGATTTTGCGACGTCGTCGACAGGCTTGAAATCGTCGATTGGAAGCGGTTTTGCACGGCGCCCAAGGTCGATTGCAGCGAGTCGACGGTGTTGATCGCCGAGTCGATTTGCTGAATCATCTTGGTTGCCGAATCGACCGTCAGCACGTCGGCGTTTTGTAGGCTGCCGCCCACGGCCGACACGCCGGCGTTGGCGGCGTTGGCGCCGAGCTTGGTGGCGGTGCCGGTGATCGAGAACTGCTTCTGCGAATTCAGGGCAACGTTTCCGCCCTTGTCGACCACTGCCGTCAGGCCAGAGATGTTCTTGGCGTTGATGGCGTCAGCCAGATCCTGCGTGGTCGAGAAATAGCCGGTGATGTCGGTCGAGGTCGAACCGCTGTTGATGGTGAGGTCGCCAGCAGAGAGGTTCAGGCCGACGTTGCTGCCCACGCCAGTGGAGTCGGCTGCGGGACCGGTCGCGGAGACATTGGCCAGCGCGAGTGCTGCACCGTCAGTGGCACCGCCGAAGGTGACGTTGGCGTATGCGGCGGTGGTCAGTTCACCCGTGGTCTTGTTGACGCTGACCACGTTCGAGCCTGCTGCGGCGTTGATTGCCGTGGCCAGATTGCTGGCGGTATTGTACGTGCCCGGCGCCACAGCGATTGCCGCGCCAGCACCCACCTTTACGGTCAAGTCGGTAACGTTGTAGCTCTTGAAGCCACCGGCGGCGGCAGTGGTCGTCAGCGTCTTCGAGGCGATGGCGCCCAGCGAAGACGTTTGAACGCCTTGCGTCAGGCCGACCGAAATCGTTTGGCCTGAGTTTGCGCCCACCTGGAACGTGGCGGTGCCGAACGAACCGTCTAGAATGTTCTGGCCGTTGTACTGAGTTTGGGCCGACAGGCGGTTGATTTCAGCCAGACGTTGCTGAACTTCTTGATCGAGCGCTGCACGATCCGACGTCGAGTTCGTCGAGTTCGTCGATTGCACGGCCAACGTGCGAATGCGGTTCAGATTGTCAGTCACCGCCGACAGGGCACCTGCGGCGGTTTGCACCAGCGAGATGCCGTCGTTGGCGTTGCGCTGCGCTTGCTGCGTGCCGTTGATCTGGGCCGTCATGCGGTCCGTGATCGCCAGGCCAGCGGCGTCGTCGGCGGCGCTGTTGATGCGCAGACCCGAGGACAGGCGCGTGATCGAGGTTTGCAGGCCCGACTGCGACGTGCTCAGGTTACGTTGTGCAACCAGCGAGAAGATATTGGTATTGATGACAGATGACATTTAGCCACTCCTTTCCCAAAATTTTTGGCTCCGGCTTAAGCGCCGTAACTTCGGCTCTACAGCCATTCGCCGAAAGCCGCCGTTGTAGGGGATATCGGACAGCCATTGGGAAAATTTAGGGTGATTTCACAAAATGATGTGTCACCCCCCATCGACGGGCCCTGTCGATGTAGGAAAAACGCTAGAGGATCAGTCTACAAAATTCCTCCCCAATTGATCCCGCAAGGAAAGGGGCAATCTGCCGCCTATTCAATCCCTGTAAGGCTTGGAGAGGTGGCCACGAGGGGCTGGGTCACCGTGGTGTGGCGACCGATTCCCACCCCGCGGCAACGCTTGGGTGACATCCAAGAAAATTTCTTGGTTTGGGGGGGAAGGCGATGCGTGGCGCAACGCTGCCGACGGCAAAGACCGGATCGGCGGTCCGAAATGCACGTGGCCCGCGCAAGCGGGCCACGTAGTGATTACTTACTTCTTGATGCGTGATTCCGGAACACTCAGGCGCAGAGCGGCCCCATCTCGGCGCTGACCAGGCCGTGCTGCATCACGTAATAGGTGAGTTCGGCGTTGTTGTTCAGGCGCATCTTTTCCAGGAGGCGCGTGCGATACACGCTCACCGTCTTGACCGAGAGCGAAAGCGCGTTGGCGATGTCCGTCAGCCGCTTGCCCGAACCGATCATGCAAAGCGTCTGATATTCCCGGTCGGACAGGCGCTCGTGCGGCGGCTGGTCGGCGTCGGGGCCGAGGAAGTCGGCAAGCGTCTCGGCAACCATCGGGCTAACGTACTTGCGCCCCGCGGCGACCTGTCGCACGGCCGAGACCAGTTGCTGCGCGTTCGAGCGTTTGCTCAGATACCCGGCCGCGCCGGCCTTGAGGGCCCGAAGCGCGAACTGGCCTTCACCGTACATGCTGAAGATCATGATCGGCAGACGCGGATGTTTGCGTCGCAGGGTCTTGAGAATCTCGAGTCCGTTCGTGTCGGGTAGCGAAATATCGAGCAGGACGATGTCCCACTGGGCGGCGTCGGTCATCTCCAGCGCTTCCGCGCCGCAGTCGGCTTCGCCGATGACCGAGATGCTCCCGCTGTCGGAGAGCAACTGTCGCACGCCCTGACGCACGATGGCGTGGTCGTCGACGATGAGCACTCTGAGCGTCATGATGCGTATCCGTGAAGAGCAAGCGATTCCGGGGCATGATGGCCGGTCGCGAGTGCCGCGGCCGGGGACGACAGAATCTGGTGCCAGGGAAGACGCGCGCTCACGAGCGTCCCCGATCCTTGCGCACTGCCAATACGTATCGTGCCGCCAAGCGCCGTGCAGCGCTCGCGCATCCCTACCAATCCGAAATGTCCCTGCTTGCGACGCGCGCCGCGGACCAAGCCGCGACCGTCGTCGGAAATCGTGAGTTTGAGTGAACGTTGACCGCCGTCGAGCGCCACCACTACGCGAGAGGCGTGTGCGTGTCGGGCGACGTTGGTCAAGGCTTCCTGCGCAATTCGATATAAGGCCAGCACCGCGTCGGGCGTGAGCTTGGCGACGCGCTCGCGCGTCACGTCGTCGCAGCGCCAAATGCAGGTGAGACCGCTTTGTTCGCCAAAGCGACGCAGCCAGGCGCGCAACGACGCGACGAGGCCGGCGTCGAGCGCGGGGGGGCGTTGGCGGTAGACGAGGTCGTCCGCCGCGTCTTGAGCCGCGTTTGCTGCCTGCTGAATCTGGGTGCAAAGGGACTGCCACTCGGCGGCGTCGGCCGGGGCGCGCGTGGCAAGACGCGCCACCACCAACTGCAATGCGGTGAGGTGCGCCCCAAGTCCGTCGTGTATCTCCCTGGCCAGGCGCGTGCGCTCGGCTTCGCGAGCGGCGTCTATTCCGTGAGCCTCGGACTGTGCCTGCGGGCGCGCGGCGGGCTCGGCCGGCAACGCCGTGTCGCACGCGGCCGCCGGGTCCGAGGTCGGCGTCACGGCGCGCGCGTGCAACGCGTCGTCATGTGACACGCGACGTCTCGCAACCTGTGCGGCACGATCGACGAGATACGGCATGGAGGCAAATCCCTGAGAGAAAAAGTCCCGTGCCGCAACTTGCGCCCGAGACCCCACCGAATTTAACAAACTTTACATTTCGTCACAATTACACGTGGCAAACAAGCACGTGACGGACGTCGAAGCATAACTCTTTGATTTGGATCAAAAAGTATCGGCTTACTTAAGGGAAATTCTGCGAAGACCCCAAAATATATCAGGGTTTGTCCTAGCCCATGGAGTCGAGCTAGTGTTTCAAACGGTTTTTTCAATCTAACCAACGGTAATGGCTGAGTTTTTCTTGCGACTTCATACGGCTGCGATTTTCTATCACGCGGTGGTGCAGGCCTGCGGTGTGCGGTATCGGAGACGTGACGCCGGCAACGTCTTCTAAAGAGCGTTGCGTTCAGCCTCTACCGCTAGCGGTAGCGTCACGGTCACAATCAGGCCGCGACCGTCGTCGCCTGACGCCAGCGTCACGCTGCCGTGACTGGCCGCCACGATTTCCTTGACGATGGCCAGCCCCAGCCCGGTGCCGGGCTGACCCGGCGGCGCATTGCGATAGAAGCGCTCGAACACACGCTGCCGCGCCTCGGCCTGGATGCCTGGCCCGTCGTCGATCACGCGCAGGCGGGCCATGTCCTGAGGACTGTCGATCGCGACGGTCACGCGCCCCCCCTCGTGGATATAGCGGATCGCATTGTCGACAAGATTCATGACCATTGCGTGAAACAGCTCGCCATTGCCCTCGACCCACACGTGCGCGTCGGCCGTCTCCAATCCCAGATCGATACGGCGTCTTTGCGCAAGGGCGACGAGTTCCTCGAGCACGGCGGCGGCCACGGCCACCAAATCGACGCGCGAGCGCGAGAACGCCGGCGTGTCGGCCGCCTCCGCCTGCGAGAGCAGCAACAGCTTGTTGGTGAGATCGGCCAGCCCCCGACTGCTCGTCTGCATGGCGGCGAGCACGTCGGCGAGCGCCGCGCGGTCGTCGAGCTGCGCGGCGAACTGCAACTGGGTATCGAGCAGCGTGAGCGGGGTGCGCAACTGGTGCGCTGCGTCGGCCACGAAGCGCCGCTGTTGCTGCGCCTGTGCCGAGAGCCGCTGGATGCACAGGTTGATGGCGTCAACGATCGGTCGCAGCTCGGTTTGCAGTTGTCCGGCGCGAATGGGCACCAGTTCCTGTGGCGCGCGCCCGGCGACCTCGTCCTTGAGGCGAATGAGCGGATGCAGCTCGACCGTCAGCCCGATGAGCACCAGCAAGGCGGCCAGCGCGGCCATGGCGATCTGGCGGTGCAGCGACGGTTCCCACAACTGCGAGAGCATCGCGTCGTGCGCGTGCATCGTTTCTGCCACTACGACCGCGACCCGATGCGGCGTGCCGGCGTTGTACATCGTGCGCACATAGTTGACGGCCCGAAGCGGCTCGCCGTTGACGGTGACGCTGAAGTACGCCGGCGTTGTGGCGGAAAAGATTGGCGGGTGCGGGAAATCCGGCGGCCCGGCGAGCAGTTGCCCGTCTTGGGTGACGACCTGATAGAACACCCGGTCCCGCGCCGGCGAGGCAAATAGTTCGAGCGCGGAGGGTGGCACGCTCGCGCGCAGGGCGCCATCGACCCAGTCGAGTTCGCCGGCGATCACCTGCGCCGACGTGAGCAAGGCCCGGTCCTGCACGAGCGCGGCGGTGTCGCGGGCACTGCGATAAGCCTGCCATCCACTCGCGCCGATGTAGAGCGAGAGCGGCAGCATCAACCACAGCAACAGCCGTACGCGCAGGCTAAGCATCTTTTTCGCGCAGCAGATAACCCAGGCCACGCAGTGTCATGATGGCCGCATGACTCGCCTCGAGTTTCTTGCGCAGGCGATGGATATAGATTTCGATGGCATCGGCGCTCGGTTCGTCGTCGAGACCGAAGACGCCGTCGACGAGGGCACTCTTGGCGACGGTCTTGCCCTGCTTGCGCATGAGGATTTCGAGCACGGCGTGTTCGCGCGACGGCAGCGAGAGCGGCGCGCCCGCGATCGTGAACTGCCGCGTGCCCGCGTGGTAGGCCAGATCGGCGCACACCAGGTCGGCGCTCTGCTCGGGCGCATGGCGGCGGGCGAGCGCCTTGACACGGGCGATCAGCTCGCGCACTTCGAACGGCTTGACCAGGTAGTCGTCGGCCCCCGCGCCGAGACAGTCGACCTTCTCGTCGACCGATCCGCTGGCGGTGAGAATGATCACCGGCACATTATTGCGACGCTCACGCAGCCGTCGCAGCACATGCTTTCCGCCGAGCTTGGGCAGCATGAGATCGAGCAGCACCACGTCGTACGTCTCGGTTTGCAGCAGACGGTCGGCGGCGTCGCCGTCGCGCGCGGCGTCGACCGTGAAGTTATCGTCGCGCAGCATGCGGGCGAGCCAGTGGGCGAGGGTGTCGTTGTCTTCGATCAGCAGCAGTTTCATGACGGCAAAGGCGTAGGGCGACGCGGGCAGCGACGCAGACAGCGACGGCGAGTGTGCCCGCCGAACCGGCGCAAGCCAACAGCGGGTAAACACCCATCGGTTGCGCAAGAAAACCTGCATGGGACGAAAGCTCGATGAAAGCTTCGGTTTTCTACAATTCGCATCAAGGCAAAGGAAACGATTCAGAGGACCGCTGCCTGGGCCCTGTGGCAAACCACAGCGGTCGGCCGGCGCCGCAACGCGACGCTTGAGCCATTATCCCTAAAAACGATGGAGACACCATAATGCGAGCAAGCCATGGCGTGCGTACGCCGAAAGCCTTCGTGAAACCCGTTCTGGCCGCCGTGTTCGGCGCATCGCTGGCGCTGGCCGCCGTGCCGAGTTTCGCCGCCGACAGCGGCAAGATCACGATCATGGTGGGCGGCATCACCAAGATGATCTACCTGCCGGCCAAACTCGCCGAGCAACTCGGATACTTCAAGGACGAAGGGCTGAACGTCGAGCTGCTCTCGCAGCCGGCCGGTGTCGACGCCGAAAACGAATTGCTCGCCGGTGCCGTGCAGGCCGTGGTTGGCTTCTACGATCACTCCATCGACCTGCAAAGCAAGGGCAAGGAAATCGAGGCCATCACGGTCTTCGGTCAGGTGCCCGGCGAAGTCGAACTGGTCAATGCCAAGAGCCGCGACACCATCAAGAGCATGGCCGACGTCAAGGGCAAGACCCTGGGTGTGACCGGCCTGGGTGCGTCGACCAACTTCCTCACGCAGTACCTCGCGGCCAAGCACGGCATCACGTCGTCGCAATTCTCGGTGCTGCCCGTCGGCGCGGACAACACGTTCATCGCCGCCATCAAGCAGAACCGGATCGACGCCGGCATGACGACCGAGCCGACCGCCTCGCGTCTGATCAACACGGGCGACGCGGCAGTGCTCGTCGACATGCGCACGATGAAGGGCACGGTCGACGCGTTGGGCGGCGCTTACCCGGCGTCGAGCCTGTACGTGCAGCGCGCGTGGGCCGACACGCACAAGGAAGAGGCGACCAAGCTGGCCCGCGCGTTCGTGAAGACGCTCAAGTACATCAACACCCACTCGGCCGCAGAGATCACCGAGAAGATGCCGAAGGACTACTACGCCAACAACAAGGCGCTGTACCTGCAGGCGCTGCAGAACTCGCTGCCGATGTACTCGCCGGACGGCCGCATGCCGAAGGATGGTCCGGAGACCGTGCTCAAGGTGCTCGCCGCGTTCAACCCGAACGTCAAGGGCAAGCACATCGACCTCTCGAAGACCTACACCAACGCGTTTGTCGACGCCGCGAACGTGCCGAAGTAAGCGTTCGATCTCGCGTCACCCTTTGATCCTGTAGTTCCGGCGCGCGCGTCGTTCGACGCGCCGCCACCCGAGCCGCCCGCACCCGACGACCGTCCGGTGTGTGGGCAGACTCACCCCTGAAAAACCGCAACGACACCGTTTGACCTTCGACGTCACTGAGGAACCGGGCATGACCCAGACCATCACCCCCACTGCGCCGGCGCGCGCTGCGAGCCCTGTCTCGCGCGATACCCCGGCCATCGAATTCGACAACGTGTCGTGCCGCTTCATCTCGGCGGACGGCCACGCCACCATCGCGCTGCGCAACTTCAGCATGTCGGTCGCCCGCGGCGAATTCGTCGCCATTGTCGGGCCGACCGGTTGCGGCAAGTCGACCACGCTGTCGATGATCACTGGCCTGCTGCGCCCGACCGCCGGCAGCGTGCGCGTGATGGGGCAGCCGGTCAACGGCATCGACCCGCGCATCGGCTTCGTGTTCCAGAACGACGCGGTGTTCCCGTGGCGCAGCGTGCGCGAGAACGTGGCCGCCGGCCCGCTCTTTCGCGGTCAATCCAAAGACGCCGCTTACGCACTGGCCGACCAATGGATCAAGCGCGTGGGGCTGGACAAGTTCGGCGACCACTACCCGCACCAGCTCTCGGGCGGCATGCGCAAACGCGTGGCGCTGGCACAGACGTTCATCAACAACCCCGAAATCCTGTTGATGGACGAGCCGTTCTCCGCACTGGACATGCAAACGCGCACGCTCATGCAGGACGAGCTGCTGCAACTGTGGTCGTCAACGTCCGGCTCGGTGGTGTTCGTCACCCACGATCTGGAAGAGGCGATTGCACTGGCGGATCGCGTGTTCGTGCTCACGGCGCGTCCGGCCACGTTGAAGAATGTGTACACGATCGATCTGCCGCGTCCGCGCGTGATGTCGGAAGTTCGCTACGAGCAGCGCTTCATCGACATTTCGCGCGAGATCTGGGCGGATCTGCGTGAAGAAGTGAAGATCGGTTGAAGGCGACGCCCCCGCGGGGCATCGACAATGATTTAGCGGGCCGCGCATCGACGCGCGTGCCCACGCCGTCTGGAGGAGGGCATGAACATGAGTGAACAGGCCATGGTGGCAGGATTCAGTGACGCCGATCTCGCGCGCGAGGAAGCCAGCGCGCAGCGTCGCATCAAACAACGTCGCGCGCTGGTGATTTTCCTGCGCGTGGCCATTCTGGTGATCGGGTTGGGCGGCTGGGAAGTGGGCGCGCGCGTGGGGTGGATCGACCCGTTCTTCTTCTCGCAACCGACTCAAATCGTTGCGCAGATCTATGAATGGTGTGTGGAAGGCACCTCGCAGGGCCCGCTCTGGACGCAGGTGTTCGTCACGCTCGAAGAGACCGTGCTGGGCTTTCTGATCGGCGGCGTGGCGGGTGTGATCTGCGGCATTGTGCTCGGCCGCAACAAGCTGCTCTCGGATGTCTTCAGTCTCTACATTCAGATCGCCAACTCGATTCCGCGCGTGGTGCTCGGGTCGATCTTCGTGATCTCGCTGGGTCTGGGCATGGCCTCGAAGGTGGCGCTTGCCGTGGTGATGGTGTTCTTCGTCGTGTTCGCCAACGCCTTCCAGGGCGTGCGCGAGGCGGATCGCTACATGATCGCGAATGCGCAGATCCTGGGGGCGTCGCGCCGTCAGGTGACGATGTCGGTGGTGATTCCGTCGGCACTGTCGTGGATTCTCGCCAGCTTGCACGTCAGCTTCGGCTTTGCCCTGGTGGGTGCGGTGGTCGGTGAGTTCCTCGGCTCGAAGCAAGGCATTGGCCTGCTGATCTCGACCGCACAGGGTGCGTTCAATGCCAGTGGCGTGTTTGCCGCGATGATCGTGCTTGCCGTGGTGGCGCTGGCGGCGGATTACCTGCTGACGTCGCTCGAGAAGCGTTTGCTGAAGTGGCGTCCGGCGGCGTTCAGCAACGAGTGATACCGACGGTCATCGTCTGCGCACAAAACAACGGCGCCATCCATTGCGGATGGCGCCGTTGTCGTTTGGCGCTGGACGTGGGACGCGAGGCGGCCACATTCTCGATTGCCTCGCGGTGTTCGGGCGTCGTCAGATGTTGAGCTTGCTGACCTTCGTGCCTTCGACGTTCAGGTTGGCCATGAGACCGGCGTTGGTCATCACGATCACTTCGACCGGCGAGGTCGCAGTGTTCAGATCCACCGCGCCGTTCGCGCCGATCTTGACCAGGGCAACGGAGGCGTCGGCCCCCGCCGTCCAGCCGTCGGTGCGCTGGAATTTGTCGAGGGCGTCCTGCGTCATGAACAGGAAGATAATGGCCTTCGACTGCGCACCGATCTGCAGACCGAACGACGCCGTCACGGTGTTGTAGTAACCCTTCGTGGCACCGCCCACGCGCAGCGCGCCTTCGCCGTATTGGCCACCCACGACGAAACCGGCTTGCAGCACCGACGGGAACACGAGCATGCCGCGCGACTTGTTCACCAGTTCGCGCGAGCCCGGTACGGACGCATACATCTTGTCGAGCGCGCCATTCACGGAAGCATCGATCTCACGACGCTTGTTCGCGTTGGCGCCGGGTGAGCTGTCGCTCTTGCTGGCCTGCGACGGGGTGGTCGTGGTGCAGCCCGACAGCGCGAATGCAGCGGCGGCAACAGCGACGGAAGTCTTCATCAGGAATTCGCGTTTTTGCATTTTCTCCCTCCAGGTAGCGTGTGCCGCGTGCTGAGCACGGCGGCATGGATCCGGATAAAACGTCGGGCCGATGACGCATTCCACGGGGCACGCGTCGTGTCGGCCATGAAGCGGATGATGAGAACGATAATTCGGCATCCGACGGATGTGTCTGTATGAAATCGTGGCGGACAACCCGTCGGCGTGACGACGATTATGCGGTCTCTGACGTTATTGTCAAGAAAATAGGGCAACAAGTTCCGCCAACTTACCGACATCTTTCGTCAAATTGTAGGTGTCGGCCTACGTGCACTTGCGCATGTATTCTTCCTTGAGTGCTTTGCGCGGGCGGGTGCGTGTAGGAATGTCGACGCGATCGCCGGCGGGCGACTCGACCCGACGTCCGCGCTGGTAGACCGGCTTGTCCGGCGTGTTGGCGATCTTGTCGGCGAGCGCGCGACACTCGTCGCGCAGTGAGGGCGATCTCGCGCCGGAAGCGGTGGCCTGCGACGCGGCCTGATCGCGTGCGGCTTGCGAGCATTGCTCTGGCGGCAGGGCGTGGCCGACGCTATCGAAACACACGGGCGTTTGTGCCAACACGCCGCCGCTCACACCGAGCATTGCGACGACCGTGGCGGCTTGCAGCAAACGTTTGATCGGCGAGTAAGACCGCGCAAGCTCGGCAATGCCAAGCATCGACGTTGCAGCGCCGTTGGGCGTGAAGGCGGTGGATGGGGCGGATGAGGGGAAGGCTGCGAGGGCAGTGGACATTGGGGACAGCGTAGCGGCGCGGCGTGGCATCGTCGATCTCCTCAAGGGAACCGCGCTGCGGCGCGGGTACGCCTATTCTGGCATCGCCCTGGCGGGATTGTCGATAGCCGCGACGCCATGCCGCGCGGCGCCCATGCCGGGGCGGTCCGTGCGCAATTCCAGCCGATAGCCGACGCCATAGATCGAGCGCACGATTTCCTCGTCGGGCCGGATCGCCTGCAACTTGCGCCGCAGGTTCTTGATATGGCTATCGACCGTGCGGTCGGCGACCACGCGGTGATCGTCGTACATGCGATCGAGCAGGTGGGCACGAGGGAAGGTCTTGTCGGGATGGCTGGCCAGCGTCGCCAGCAACCGCAATTCCACAGGCGTGAGCGGCAGTTCGTGTCCGTCGAGGCGTGCGTGATGACGCATGGCGTCGATGACGAGCGCGCGCGGCGGCGTCGCGCTGGCAAGGCTGGCAGATCCCGCGGGGGGGGAGGCGCTACCGGGGCCTCGTACCCGGCGCAGGATCGCTTTGACGCGTGCCACGACCTCGCGCGGACTGAAGGGCTTGCAGATGTAGTCGTCGGCGCCGAGTTCGAGGCCCAGCAACCGGTCCGTCTCCGCCGCGCGCGCCGTCAGCATGACGACCGGCACCTCGGAGAATTCGCGCACGGCGCGGCAGACTTCGAGGCCGTCCATGCCCGGGAGCATGAGATCGAGCAGCACCAGGCGCGGTTGGGTCGCGCGCACGGCCGGGACTACGTCGCGACCGTCCGAGAGAATCCGACAAGGCATGCCCGCCACCCGCAGGTATTCCGCGAGCAACGCGGCGAGCTTGGGCTCGTCTTCGACGATCAGAATCGGGGCAGTGTCGGAGAGGGTCATCGCGTCGGTCAGTGAACTTGGGGCGGAAAGCGGCGTCGGGGTCGATGCGTGCGAAGTGCCCGGCGACGGGTTCGGCGAGGTCGAAGGCATGGGCGAAGGGTTCATCACGAGCTCGCAAGGGCTGGGTCATCGAGCCGCGCGGGCCCGAGTCGGCGCGTCCCGCCGGGTGACCTGTCGCATCCGCCGCCGCACGCCCCCCCCGCGGCCGCAGGCGCAGGGCGGTGACGCGGCAGAGTGATCGTGAGTGCGAGACCGCCCAGCGGGGAGTGTCGCGCGGTGATCTGTCCGCCATGCGCTTCGACGATATGTTTGCACAGCGTCAGCCCCAGACCGGCGCCACCGCTTCGCCGGCTGCGCGACGCTTCCACGCGGAACAGGCGCTCGAACAGGCGCGGCAGCGCGCCGTCCGGCACGCCTGGCGCCGAATCTTCGATCTCCAGACGCAATTGTGTGGCCGTGGCCGACAGGTACACGCGCACGGCGCCGCCGCCGTCGGTGTATCGCAGCGAGTTCTCGAGCAGATTGCCCAGCAGTTGCGTTACGCGGTGGAGATCGCCGTTGATCACGAGCGTGTCGTCGGGCAGGTGCAGGCTCAGCGCAATGCCCTTGGCGTCGAACCAGTCGCCGAACGCGGCCACGGACGTGGCGACGCGCTCGGTCATATCGACGGGGGCGAACGCATAGGTCAGCGCCCCGACGTCCGAGAGCGACAGTTCGTACAGATCGTCGATCAGTTTGGAGAGCTGCGAGATTTCAACGCGCAGCGAGGCGATGGCGTCTTGCGTGAGCGGGCGTACGCCGTCTTCCATCGCTTCGATTTCCCCGCGCAGGATCGACAGCGGCGTGCGCAGCTCGTGGGAAATGTCCGCGAGCAGGTCGCGGCGCGAGCGGTCGTTGCGGGCGAGCGTGTCGGCCAGGCGGTTCAGATCGACGGCGAGACGGGCGAGTTCGTCGGCACCGGCCGTCGGCGCGCGCGCGCTGTAGTCGCCCATCGCCATGCGGTGGGTGGCCTCGAGCAGCGGGGTGACGGGCACGAGCAAACGCCGGGCGAGGTGCAGCGCCACGGCACCGAGCAGGGCTACGCCGAGGACTGTCAGATACATCAGGTTGTTGCCGCACAGCCAGCGATGCCCGCCGAGGGCGGCGCGCACGGCGAGCGCCGTGGCCGTCATGGTGGTCAGGCCCGTCGTGAAGAGCGCGAGGAAAAGCTTGCGGGTGATGCCGGAGTTCATGCGCTGTGGGGCTGGCTGACGATGATGGCGGGAAATGGCGCCTGACGGGGTGAACCGAGGTGGCTGTGCCTGCGTTGGCGCGCCATTTTCTCAGCATCGGTGTGCCACGCGGCGGGCCTCCACAAATTTTCCTCTATTTTTGCTTAGTGGCTGCACCGGCGCTCCTTACTATCCCTCTCGACGCTGGCCGCCGTGTCGACGGCGTCATCGATCAAACGTTCACACATTTCCAAGACGACCGGATGGGGCATCCGGGACCGGCGCGGGGGCGCCTCACCATGTCGAATCTGTCGATGCTACCGGGCGTTGCGGCGCGCGGTGTTCCCCGGACGCTCGCGCTGCTGGCGGCCACGGGGGCCATGTTGGGGGCGTGTTCCAGCTCGGCGCCGGCGCCCACGCCGATGAGCATGATGCCCATGCCGCGCGTGGCGAACGTGCAGACGGGCGGATCCATCTACCAGTCGACCACCGCCACAAACTGGTTCGAGACACCGGTCGCCCATCGCATCGGTGATCTGCTTACGATTGCGGTGTCCGAAAACTCGTCGAGCGGAAACAAGTCGCAGAGCGACATCTCGCGCAACGCGAGCGTGACGGCCAAGAGCGCCAAGGCCAATGGGGCCGATTCTGTGCTGGAGCGCTGGTTCAACATCGGTCAATCGGCGAGTGCCTTCAAGGGAAACGGCAACAACAGTTCGAGCACGGCGCTGGCCGGCACGATCGCGGTGGCGATCGTGGACGTGTTGCCCAACGGTGCTTATGTCGTGGGCGGCGAAAAGCAGGTCCTGCAAGGGCGCAATATGGAGACGTTCCGCTTTACCGGCGTGGTCAACAAGTTCGACATCTCGCCGGGCAACGTGGTGGCGTCGAGCAAGGTGGGGCAGGCCAAGGTGGCACGTGTGGAAGAGGGGCAGGTTGCCGATGGGAGCAGCGGTGGCTGGCTGCAGGGCATTCTGCTCGGCGTGTCGCCGTTCTGATGAAACGACTGGCGATCGTGCTGATGCTGGCGGCGGCCGCCAGCGCCACCCTGGGCGGGTGCCTCTTTACGACACCGGTACCGGTGCTCGCCGCGCAAGTGGCCTCCAGCATGGTGTCGACAGGGGTGATGTTGTCGGATCAAATGCCGTCCATCGTGCCGCCGACGACGCCCGCCGCGCCGGAGCTGCTCTCGCACAATGTGTGTATCGAGCTGGCGCCCGACGGCATTTCCGATCTGCTGCCGGCGATACAGGGACGCCTGCGCGCCTATGGCATCGTGAGCACGATTTACAGCCCGGGCACCTGGCCGACGGGCTGCGTGGTGCTCAATTACTCGGTGCGCCGCGCCTGGCGCGATGCTTTGTGGGGCAACACGCCGAGGGAATATCTCGCCTATGCAACGCTGACGCTAAGCCGCAACGGGTCAGTGATCAATACGGTGTATTTCGACGGCCGATCGCGCACGGTCGAATCGTGGTCGGCGTCAAACTCGCGCATCGCGCAACTGGTCGACCGGCTGGTGGTGTTTTGAGCGAAGAAGGGGCGGCGGCAAGCGTAGCGCAAGCGCCGCCCGCGAAAGGCCGTTCAGAACCGGTAACTCACCTTCACACGCCCCGCCTGAGACGATGCGCGTGCCGTATTGACGAGCGCATCGTAAGCGAGCGAGATATCCAGGTGCTTGGCCAGTGTCACGCCGACGCTGGCGCCGAGCGTCAGGAAGCCACGCGGCAAATCTGCACCCGATGCGACGAAGGCCGTACCGTCCTGCGAGGCCACGGTGATCACTCGGCCGACATCGAGCAGTTCGTGCGCGTACACCACGCGGAACTGGACGTTCACGGGGCGCATCGCATCGCCGAACGCCTTGTCGAGCGTCACACCGACAAACGGTTGCAGGCTCCGTGCGTTGTCCGTGCCAATGCGCAGATTCTGCCCGCCCGCACCGCTTTCTTCGAAGCCGTTCGCGTGAAAGTAGGCGTAGCGCAGACCGGCTCGAGGCGTCACGACCATTCCCGCGATCGCCATCGGCGCACTCGCCTGCGCCGCCGCCGTCAATTCCTGCCCGATATGATCGCCCTCGGCCGTGCCGATGCCCGCGAATGGGCGCTTCTGCGACAGGAAGTGAAGGCCGTAACCGACAGTGGCGGCAACATCGACCGCGCCCATCTCACGGCTTGCATACGCGGCAACACGCAGCGTGTCCCGTGTGCCCGAGCTCGCTGTGCCCTGTTCCGAAAGATCGGCATGGGAATAGCCGCCCGCCAGCCCAAACATGACGCGTTCTTCTTGCCTTTGCGCGCCGGCAAGGAAGCCGTATTGATTTTCCTGGAAGCCTGACTGAGCGCCCGAGCCAGTCACACGTGCGTGCAATCCGGTGGCCATCGCCCAGACGGGCGAGGTGCGCGGCGCCGCGTCGCCGGTGGCAAGCCCTGTATCGACGGCGCGGCGCGTGGCTTGATCGAGAAGCGCCGCGGCCGTCGACTGGGCATTCGCCAGCGCCGCCGTGCCCAGTGCCGTGTAGACGCTCGTGCTCTTCGGGGCAATCACGACTGGCCCCCAGTTCCCCGGATCGCTGACGGACGGATCGACCAGCGACAGGATTACATCGTTTGCGCCATAAGCGACGGACGATTGCAGGCTGCCAAGATTGGCGCCCGCCGCCTGCGCGCCGGTGACCGAAGAGAAGCGACCGTTGACGCCATTCGCGGCGGTAAGCACCGTATAGCGTGTTGCCTGGTACGTGCCGGGATCGTACGTAATCGCCAGCACCCCGTTCAGTGTCGCGCTTCCCGATACCTTGAGCTGCGACGCCGCCGTCGGACTCACCTCGATCGCCAACGTTGCATTGGACGCCTGTGTGTAGTTTCCGCTGATGCGCAACGTGCCGATAGAGCCTCCCGGCGCCACGATGCCGCCGTTGGTCACGCTGCCGATAATCGTGCCGTGCCCGCGCAACGTCCCTTGTGTACCGACGGCCACGTCGCCACCCAGTGATGCGGTGTCGTGGTTGGCGTCGCCGACTTCGAGCGTGCCCGCCGCAACGCTCGTCGTCCCCGTGAAGGCCGTGCTCGCGCCATTGAGAACGAGCATGCCGCTGCCGAGCTTGGTAAAGGTCCCGCTGCCAGCAAGGTCGCCGGCATAAGTACTGTTGCCTGAGGCGTCGACGCTCAGCGAACTTGCCCCCATGAGCAGATGTGTGCCCGCCGCGCCGCTTAATCCGGAGACCGCTTGCGCGCCCGCAGCGGACATGTCGAACGTTGCACCACTGCCCAGCATGGCAAGGCTCGTCGCCGACGACAATTGACCGGCTCCCGTCAATGCCAGCGTGCCTCCATTGATCGTGGTCGCGCCGGTGTAGACGTTTGCGGCCGAGAGCGTCTGTGTGCCGCCATTCAATGTCAGGCCCCCGGAGCCGCCGATGACGCCGGAGAAGAGGCCCGAGGCGTTCGTGAGCGTCAGGGTGCGTGCCCCAAGGGCGACGGACCCACTGCCGGCGATACTCGTCAGGGACGCGCCATTTGTCGTTGCCGAAATGTCGAGCGCGCCGTTATTGGTCACGCCACTCGATGCTGCGACACTGCCGCCGCCGCTGAGCTTGAGCGTCGCACCGCTGTCGACTACGGTCGCGCCCGTGTAGGTGCTGGTGCCTGTCAGCGTTTGGGTGCCGGCGGCCAGGCGGACGCCGCCCGTGCCGTCGATGACGCCGTCGAACGTGCCGGCCGCGTTGGTGAGCGAAAGTGACTGTGCGCCAAGCCGCACCGTACCCGCGCCAGAAAGCGCCTTGATCGACGTCCCCGATGTGACGGCGGATATATCGAGCACGGAATTCAGCACGACGCCGGACGACACGGCGATGCTGCCGCTTCCCGTCAGGGCGAGCGTGCCATTGCTGATCGTCGTCGCCCCCGCATACGTGTTGGCGCCTGAAATCGTTAACGTGTTGCCACCCACGAGACTGAGCGAGCCAGCCCCGGAAATCACGCCCGACATCGTCAAGCCGGTCGACGCCGTGGAGACGGTCACGCGCGACGCCGCATCGCTCAGAATGACATCGTTGTTCAGCGTCAGTCCTGTGTTGCTTGCGGCAATAGTGGCCGTCGCCCCCGCGTCGAAGAGCAGCGTTCCGAGGATCGAGGAGCCCGTCAGCAGACGCAGCGAATTGTCCGTGCCGCCAAACTCGATGGCGGCCGCTCGGGTCCCACCTGCGCCGGTCGGCGCACCCATGATGAGACCTGCGTTCGTGATCGAATCCATGCCACGCGTCACCACGCCGACACCGCCCCCGATGCCCATACCGCCCGAGATCGTTCCGAAATTGGCGAGGGAATTGCGGGTTTGGGCAAGATCGACACCAGTGCCCCCGGCGCCGCCTGCGGCGGACCCCGAGGCCCCCACGCCCGCGGCCCCGCCTGCACCGCCCGTGATCGTGCCGGTATTTACGATGAACGCGCTGCCGCCGAGCGAGAGCAGGCCGTCGCCGCCAGCGCCGCCGCCGCCGCTGAACCCACCGGAACCCCCGATGCCGCCGACGCCGCCGGTAATCGTCCCGTTGTTGGTGATCGTCGCTGCGACCCCGGCCGAGGTGAGTCCGCTACCACCGCCGCCACCGCCGCCGCCGTTGCCGCTCACGCTGTTGGTGGTATTTCCCCCGTTGCCCCCGGCCCCGCCCGTGACCGCTGCCGCGCCTACGACGGTGATGTCGCTGCCAAGGTAATAAAGGCCGGTGTTGCCGCCGTTCCCACCGCTTCCGAAGTTGGTTCCGTCCGGTCCCGTGTTGCCGGCGTCGCCCGTCACGGGGGCGTTGATAACGATGTTGCTGGAGGCGATCACTTGCGCGGGACCGTTGGCTGTCGCGGCAGCGGCGTCTCCGGTTGCGCCAGCGCCGCCGGTACCGAGGGCCCCCCAGCTTCCCGGGTCCTGTACGGTCACGGTGCTGGCGTCGAGGTGGCTGGAGCCGCCGCCCTGGCCATTTCCGGCACCGCCCGCGCCGCTTCGACCCGGGAAACCGTCGCCGCCCGGTGCACCGCAGCCGCTGGTGTCGCTGGGGGTGCAGGCCGCGGCCCAGGCCGGGGCCGCGGCCCCCGCGAGGGCCAGCGCAATGGCTGTGCTCCCGACCGTTCGAATGAACCCCTTACCCGTCGGTCCTCGGGCTGGACCTCGCGCCGGCACAAAGCCGAAATCGGGAGCGGAGGATGTCACCGACGTCGTAGTGGCGAGCCGCGCCTGACGCGCTGCGAGCCCGAGTTTGCCTTGGACCACGAATATTCTCTCGTATCGCGCCGTGCATGGCGACCGGTGACCGAGAAGAGTCGGCCTTTCCCCCGCACTACGGCAGTCATGGGACGCCAATGCTCGGGGAGACCGCGCATATTTCGATTGATGAGCGTTGGCGCGTGCGCTATTTGAATGCGCATAGGACACCGAATGTAATACAAAGTAAGGGAACTCGCCATAAGGGTGACGTTTCCCTGCGACGGTGTCCCGTGGTGAAGTGGGCGGTGAGGCTTCAGGCGGCCAGGTGGCGATTAGCGCCTTTTGGGCCATCATTGTTTGGACACGAAGCCCCCAATGCGTCTCATTCTGGTGCCGGACGGCATTTCTGATCTGTTGCCGGCGATACAGGGACGCTTGAGCGCCTATGGCATCGCGAGCCTGGTCTACCGCCCAGGCACTTGGCCGAGGGGCTGCATGGTGCTCAATCACTCGGTGCCACGCGCCTGGCGCAACGGGTAGACCGGCTGATGGTGATTTGAACGGGTGGGGAGTCGGCTGACAGTGCCTAGCAGAAACCCTGATCAGCAAGTGACTTGACAGCGAAAATTTGTTCATTGATGGTATACAGAATACTGAAACGGCTTTTCCATCATGACGAATCCAACAGTCGAGTGCCCGGACGACCAGACCGCATCACGACACTCGCCCGGCGCTCCCCAATGGCATTTGGTAACGGCGACAGCGGTGCAGGAGGCATTGCGGCGTCACGAGGTTACGTCGGAGGCGCTCGTTGCCGCATGTGAAGCGGCCGTGCGCCGTTCGAATCCGACGCTCAACGCGGTGGTGGTCAGCGACTTCGAGCGAGCGTATGCGGTCGCAAGTCAGCGGGATGAGGAGTTGAGCGCTGGTCTGGTCCGGGGGCCTTTGCACGGCGTCCCGTTCACGATCAAGGAGTCGTTTGACGTCAAGGGGTGGCCGACCACTGTCGGCGATCCGGCATTCACGAATAATATTGCGGCGCAACACGCGAGCGTCGTGCAAAGGCTGACGGATGCCGGTGCGATCTTGCTAGGCAAGACCAATGTGCCGATCTTCCTGCGCGACTGGCAGAGCTACAACGACGTCTACGGTACCACGCGCAATCCCCACGATTTACGACGCACGCCGGGCGGTTCGTCGGGCGGCAGCGCCGCCGCGGTTTCCACAGGCATGTCATTTTTCGATGTCGGCTCCGACATCGGCTCGTCGATTCGTAACCCTGCACATTACTGCGGAATCTTCTCGCACAAAAGCACGCACGGTCTCGTGCCCCTCGACGGTCATGGCTTGCCGGGTGGTGTGGCGTTCCCAGACATTAACGTGGCAGGCCCGCTGGCACGTAGCGCGGACGATCTTGAAGTGGTGTTGTCAGCCATTGCCGGGCCGCCGGCGGAGGCGGCCTGCGCCGTACGCTTCGAACTGCCGCGCTGTCACGCGACCGACCTGCGTCAGATTCGCTTTGGTGTTCTGTCGAATCACCCGATTGCCGACGTCGACGCGGAGGTCGAGCAGAGCATTGTGCGCCTCGGAAAAGATCTTGAGCGCCGTGGCGCGCAGGTGCTGTGGAATGCCCGCCCATCGCTGGACGCCGACGAACTGATGCGCGTCTACACGCTGATGCTGCGCGCGTCGACGTGCGGCTATCTTGACGGCGACGCGTTCGACGCTGCTGTGACGGCGGCCGGCCAGGCATCTGCCGACGACACGTGTTATGCGTCGCTTCAGTACGTGGGGTCGGCCATGCGTCATCGCGACTGGCTCAGATTGCAGCCGTTACGAGAGCGTTTCGCAGCCGCGTGGCGCGCGTTGTTCGAGCGCGTGGACGTGCTGCTGTGCCCCGTAGCGGCCACGCCGGCGTTTGTGCTGAATGAGGAGGGCGCACCTTGGCAACGCACTCTGGAGGTCAACGGGCGGGCGCAGCCGTTAACGACGCAACTTTTCTGGGCCGGGCATTCCGGCTTGTGCGGCTTGCCCTCGACCGTTGTCCCCGCGGGACGCACGGTACAAGGGTTGCCTGTGGGCGTGCAGATCGTGGCGCCGTTGTATCACGACCTGCGCTCGATCCATGTAGCCAGATTGCTTGAGGCCGCCGGCTACGCCTTTGCACCACCTGCCTGACCTTCCCTACAAAACCCACGACCCTCCAAGGAGGACACCTTCATGTCCTGGCTGAGTTCACTATCAAAAAACGAGAAGCGCGCCTTTGCGGGCACGTTCATCGGCCATACGGTCGATGTCTACGACTTCATGATCTATTCGTTCCTCATCCCGGTGCTGCTCACGACGTGGAGCATGAGCAAAGCCACGGCAGGTAGCATCGTCACCTTTACGCTAATCGCCTCGCTCGTGGGCGCCATCGGTGCGGGCCTGCTGGCGGATCGCTATGGCCGGGTGCGCATCCTGCGCTGGACCATCGCGATCTTCGCGCTGGCGTGTTTTGGCTGCGGCCTGACCAATTCGCCAACGCAGCTCGCCATTATGCGCATTGTCCAGGGCTTGGGCTTTGGAGGCGAATCGTCGCTGTGCATGGTGTTGGTCATGGAGACGATCCGCAATCCGGCCCACCGCGGTAAGTTCTCGGGCTTCACCGCAAGTAGCTATTCGTTCGGTTGGGCATTGGCGGCACTTGCCTACAGCGCGATATTCAACTGGCTCCCGCCAGAAATGGCCTGGCGCGTGTGCCTGTTCATCGGCGTGGCGCCGGCCCTGATGGTGTTTTGGCTGCGCCGGAATCTGGAGGAGCCGGAGGCCTTTACCCGCACCATGTCGGAGCGCCGTCAGACCAGCCCACTCAAGACGTTCCGCGGCGTGTTCAGCGGTAGCCTTGCTGCACGCACACTCTGGTGCAGTCTGCTCTCGGGTGGCATGCTCGGCTCGTACTATGCGATTGCCACCTGGATGCCGACGTGGCTCAAGTCCGAACGCGGACTGTCGGTGACAGGCACGGGCTTGTGGCTGGCCATCACCATCAGCGGCTCCATCGTGGGCTATGTCGTGGGCGCCTGGTCGACCGACAGGCTTGGCCGTCGCCCGACATACATCCTGTTCGCCATCGGCGCGTTCGTGATGAGCATCGCTTACATGCTGATTCCGGCACCCGTGCCCGTGATGATGGTGCTGGGCTTCCTGATGGGTGTGTTGATGCAGGGAACGTTTGCGGGCGTAGCGGCAACGATCTCGGAGACGTATCCCCACGAGATTCGTGCGACCGGCTATGGCGTGGCCTACAACGCAGGGCGCGTTATCGGCTCAGTATTCCCGTTCATCGCCGGTTGGCTCGCCAGCGGTCACACAACACTCACGCTTGCCATCCCCATCGTGGCTGCTGTCGGCTACGGACTCGTCATCATCGCGGCCGTCATGCTGCCCGAGACCAACGGCATCAAGCTCGACGCCATCGAACCAGTGAACACAAGCAACGAAGATTCCCGCACCCTTCACGCCACTGTATCGGGGGCCACCGGCCGCGCGGCCGACTGACCTTTTTCCCTTTTTGCGGGACATCCCGCGCATGCGATTTGTTGTATTGGCATTTTTGCTAAAACTGTATACAGTGTACAAAAATGACGAATAACCCTCTCTTCGTCCAATCACGAAACGGCGGGGCTGGGGAACCACCCGAAACCAAGGAGCAAGACATGGCTGAACTGATGGACCGCGAAACCTTCCGTGCGGCACTCGAGGAAGCAATCAAGGGCAAGAGCGCGAACAAGGCGCCGTTTAGCGTCGCGTGGGCAAGCGGCAAACTATCGCGAGCGCACCTCGCTCGCTGGGCGGAGAACCACTATCACTACGTTGGGCCGTTCGCCGATTACCTCGGCTATCTTTACGCCCGTACGCCGGACCACATGACCGAGGCCAAAGATTTCCTGCTGGCGAACATGTACGAAGAGGAGATTGGCGGCGATCGTCATACAGACCTGCTGATTCGATTCGCAGAAGCGTGCGGAACGACGCGCGAGCGCGTCGTCGACCCGGACAACATGTCGCCGACAACGCGTGGACTGCAAAGCTGGTGTTACGCGGTTGCAATGCGTGAAGACCCGGTGGTGGCGGTGGCCGGGTTGGTCGTCGGACTGGAATCGCAAGTCCCGTCGATTTATCGCAAGCAGACGCCCACGTTGCGCGAAACGTACCAGTTCACCGACGAGGAAGTCGAGTTCTTTGATTTGCACATTGTCTCGGACGAAATTCACGGCGAGCGCGGATATCAGATCGTGTTGGAGAACGCGAACACACCGGAATTGCAGCAGCGTTGCCTGAAGATCTGCGAGATCGGCGCGCAGATGCGACTGTTGTATACGACCGCGTTGTACTACGACTACGTCAAGAACGAAGTTCCGCTGCCCGAGCTGGGATTGGCCGCCTGAACGATGTTCTGCCGCGCCGCCGCCCTCGATGGCAAGTCGCCAAATGTATCTCGCGGCGGCGCGGATATTGAAGACTCCTTGCAGGACACCGCTTTCATGACGACCGTTCCTACATTTCTGAACTATATCGAGGGCGAATGGTGCGCTAGCCGCTCGGGCGCCACCTTCGAGAACCTGAACCCAGCCGACACGCGCGACGTCGTCGGCCATTTTCAGGCGTCGGGCGAAGTCGATGCGCGCGCCGCCGTGCGTGCGGCCGCTTCGGCATTTGCCGCCTGGAAGCGCCTGTCGGTGGGCACGCGCGCGAAGGTATTGATCGACGCGGCCGCCTATCTCGAGCGCCACGCCGAGCGCTTTGGTGAAGAACTCACGCGCGAGGAAGGCAAGCAGAAGGCGCTTGCCAAGGACGAGTTCCTGCGCGCAGCGCAGACGCTGCGCTACTACGCCATTGAAGCCCAATCGTACGGCGGCGAAACATTTCCGAACGACGACAATGACATGACGGTATACACCTTGCGCGAACCGCTGGGTGTCGTTACCGTGATCTCGCCCTGGAATTTCCCTGTCTCGATCCCCGCACGAAAGATCGCCCCGGCGCTGGTTTGCGGTAACACGGTGGTGTTCAAGCCGGCATCTGATGCGCCGCTAAGTGGATTGCGCCTGGTCGAAGCGTTTGTGGAAGCCGGTATCCCTAGGGGCGTGTTGAACTTCGTGACGGGCAGCGCTTCGGCCGTCGGCCCAACGCTGGTCGGCGCGCGCGAAGTACGGGCCATCTCCTTCACTGGCTCGACGTCGGCCGGTGAGCAGATTCACCGAGCGGCGTCGTTGTCTACCCGCACACAGATGGAGCTTGGCGGCAAGAACCCGCTGATCGTGCTCGACATGATCGACATCGATCGCGCCGTCGATCTGACCATCAAGGGAGGCTTCTCCCTCACGGGGCAGGCGTGTACTGGCACCAGTCGTGTGCTCGTCGCCCGCGAGATTCGCGCAACGTTCGTCGAGCGACTCGCCGCCCGGACGGCGACACTCAAGATCGGCAACGGCATGCGGCCGGGCATCGATATCGGACCGCTTGCGACAATGGGGCAATTGCGCTCGGTGCTCGACTACATCGCGATCGGAAAACAGGAGGCCACGCTGGTGTGCGGCGGCGAGCCACTCACGCATGACGTCTATGCCCACGGATATTTCGTCGCTCCCGCGATCTTTGCAGACGTGCCACGCACCGCACGTATTGCGCGAGAGGAGATTTTCGGTCCGGTCATCGCGGTGATCGATGTCGATGGCTACGAAGACGCCATCGCTGTGGCCAACGATAGCGAGTACGGATTAGCTGCATCGCTTGTCACGCAGGACGCCCGATTGATGCATCGGTTCGCAAGCGATATCGAAGCCGGCACCGTCAAGATCAACCGCACTACCACGGGCAATCTCGTCAACGCACCTTTCGGCGGCCTCAAGCATTCGAGCACCGCGACGTTCCGGGAGTCCGGGCGCGATGGCCTCGAGTTCTATCTCCAGATCAAGACGGTGTATCGCGGTATTTAACACAAGCCGCGCACATCTCTCCGTCAATCTATTTCCTCTGCCATGAAACCTTTCTTCAAACTTGAACTTGCCGAAGCCCGCCACATGATCGCTGCGGCCATCGGGCGCTCGCAGGAAATCGGTGTCCTCGAATCTATCTGCGTGGTCGACGAGGGCGGCTTCCCGCTCGCGCTTGAGCGCATGGACGGTGGGCGCATCACCGGACCGCAGATTGCCTGGAACAAGGCATTTACGGCCGCTGGACACAAGCGCTCGACGCACCTTTTCACCACACCGCCGAACGGACCGGCACTGCCCGGCAATGAAGCTTTCGGTATTCAGTGGAGCTTCGAGGGGCGCTTTGCCGCGTTTGTTGGGGGCTTCCCCATCGTGGTCGACAAGCAAGTGGTTGGCGGCATCGGCTTGTCAGGCGGCAACGGTGAACAGGATACACAGGCTGGGCTGGCCGGGCTTGCGGCACTGCAAATGCTGCTGCGCAAGAGCGGCCGCGAAGTGCTCGTGCAACCCGACATCAAGCTTTGACGGGGACTTGCGCCGTGAGCTATCGAATCACATGGATCGAGGCCCACCGCAGCTTCGAGGCGACCTCTGACGAAACCATCCTCGAGGCGGCCCGACGCGCGGGTGTCGTGCTGCCATCCGAGTGTGAGTTCGGTGGTTGCGGGACGTGTCGCGTCAAGCTTGCGCAGGGGCAGGTGCGCTACGAGGACACGCCGGACGCGCTTTCGCAAGACGAGGCAGAGGCGGGCTACGCACTGCTGTGCCAGGCCCATGCGTGTGCCGATCTGACGATCAGCACCGAGCGATTGCTTGATGCGCCTGCACCGACGCAGCGGCGTCGGGTGAGCATCGTGCGCAAGGAGCCGCTCGGGCCGGACGTCACACGATTGGTGCTTGCATCCAGCGAGAGGGAGCCTTGGGTGTTCCGTCCCGGTCAGTATCTGAACGTGTTGCTCGGCGAGACAGGATCGCGCAGCTTCTCCATGGCATGTTCGCCCGAAGCGAGTGACGGGACAGGCGAAGTGGAGCTCCACATCCGCCACATCGAGGGCGGATATTTCACCCAGACGCGTTTGAGCAAACTACGTTCCGGCGACACACTCGACGTGGAGGCACCGCTGGGCGGGTTTGGCTATCACGAAGATGACTATCGGCCCATCGTGATGGTCGCCACCGGAACGGGCATCGCGCCGCTGCGCAGCATGCTGACACAGATGCTGGCAAGTGGTGCGCCCCCCATCGCCCTATATTGGGGCGGGCGCACGCAAGCGTCGCTCTACCTCCATGATGAGCTGACCGCGCTCGCGAATCAGCGCGAAGACTTCCGCTACGTCCCGGTGTTGTCGCGTCCGGATGAGTGCTGGGCGGGGGCAAGAGGTTATGTGCAGGATGCCGTGCTCGCCGATCATCCCGATCTTTCCGAGCATGCGGTGTATCTGTGCGGCTCCCCCGTGATGATTGCCGAAGCGAGAGGGGCGTTCGTCGCTAACGGCGCCAGCATGCGTTACCTCTATGCAGACAGCTTCACGTTCCAGCTTCCCGCGCCCGAAGGGGTGGCCACCTGAGTCCATTGAAGGGTACGGAAGGGGCGCGACGGGGCGGCGGATCCGGCCGCCCCTTTGTCGTCGGACCCGTCATACGCCGCGCTCGACGAAAACACCTTCGCCTTTCATCCCGTTGGAACGCCCCCATTTCCCATCGAATCACAACGTCGAAAGCGATCTTATTTTGATAACGGTATACAGTATTCAACGTTGCGGTACACTCAGATAAATGCCGCCGTCGCGAGGGACGCGGCAGGTGATTCTCGTGAAAGGAGGGCGCATGCCAGTTGTCGTATTCCGCAGGAACGGGCAGACGTATCGTGAAGAGGTAAAAGCCAATACCAATCTGGTTGTCCGCGCGGGCATCAAGCAGTTCCCATTCCCCCATTTGCGCTATGAGTGTGGCATGGGCAAGTGCGCGCGCTGCGCATGCCGGGTGCTGTCGGGCGGCGAACATTTGTCGGCACCGAACTGGAAAGAGAAGAAGCAACTGGGCGATCGGCTCGACGCGGGATTCCGTCTTGCCTGCCAGTTGTGGATCGAGCAGGACATTGAGCTGGCGCAGGACGACGAGCTTCCGGCGGCGTTCTGATCGCCGAGCATTGCCAAGCAACGTGCAACGAGGAAAGCGAATGTACATTGTACTTACCAGCCGTCTGGGCCAATACCGCAGCGAGCCGACGCCCGGCATCACGCCGGTCGAGACTCACGATTATTTCTATGGTGCGCGACACGTCGCAGCATTTGTCATCGCGAGACTGGACGGGCAATCGCGCGTGAAGATCGTTGATGAAACGGACCCGAGCGGCGCAAATCTGGTACCTACGAAGTTCTTCCAGCAATACGCGAGCGTGCCTGAGGCTGTGACTTCGCTCGAATCGCTCATCGGGCACGATCACGGACAAGCGCGGCTCAGCCGCCGCAATCCGGAGACACCTACAAGCCATATGGTTCAGATCACGTTCATCTCGAATGGCGGGAAGACAGTCGAGGCGCTTCCCAACAGCAATTTGCTGCGCGTGTCACTTCGGGAAAAGGGCGGGATTCCGTTCAAATGCGGCGGTGGCCTGTGCGGCACGTGCCGTTGTCGTGTGGAGGCGGGGCGTGAGCATACTGACGACGTCAAGCAAAAGGAGCGGCGGCATCTGAGCGCCGAGGACCTTGCCAACGGTTACCGCATGGCGTGTCAGACGTTCATCAACGGCAACGTGAGCGTCTCATGGTAATCGCGACGGACCACTCCGATGCCATGGCCGAGCCGTTCTCCGCCTTGCCGCCGAAGCAGCGGCAGTTAATGCTTGATCTCGGCCCACGCTGGAACGACGACATCATTGCGCATCGACAGGCGGTGATCGATTGCTACACGCCGATTCTGGCCACGGCGCCCAAGAGTCCGCACGTCGAGCGGAATGTGGCATACGGCGGGCATTCGCGTCAGGTGATGGACATTTTTGAGCCGGTGGCGGCGTCCGGCGCGAGCAGAACGGCACTGCGTGAGGCGGTCCTGTTTATTCATGGTGGCGCCTTCGTGCGGGGCAACAAAAGCGTGAATGGCGAGGTGTACGACAACGTGTGCCATTGGTTCGCCGGGCAGGGAAAGGTTGCGATCAACGTCGAGTACCGGCTGGCCGACGAGGCGCCGTGGCCGGGCGGCGCGCAGGATGTCGCGCAAGCCGTCGCCTGGGCGCATGCCAACGCGGCGCAGTTGCGAATCGACCCGTCGCGCCTCTTCCTGATCGGCCACTCGGCGGGCGGCACGCATGCCGCCGGCTGCCTTTTCGATCCGGCATTGACCGGATCGTCCCCTGGGCTGAGCGCAAAAGTGGCGGGGCTGGTGTTGGTCAGCGCGCGTCTGTTCGCCGATGTCAACCCGTGCAATCCGAATGCGAGTCCTGTGCGGGTGTACTTCGGCGCCGATGAAAGCCGATATGCGGAACGGTCGCCGCTGACTCACGGCGCGCGCAATTCCGTACCGACGATGATTGCCATCGCCGAATACGAAAACCGGTTTCTTGACGACTACGGCGCCGCATTTTTCCAGACACTGCTGCGCGCGCGAGGCGTGGCGCCGCGATTCGTTCAGGCGCGCTGCCACAATCACACATCGATCGTCGCGCATTTCAACTCGGGCGAGGAATGGCTCGGGCGAGAGATGCTCGCTTTCATGGCATCTGTGCCTAATGCGCCGCGCAGCCCTTGAATGAGGCAGGCCGTTGAACTTGCGCAACGATAACGTCTTCCAGATCGTGTACAGTCTACAAAAAGCCGTCGCTGCTATAAAATGTGGCGGTCATTGAGGTGTCGTGGATCTGCGGGATGCAGTCCACTGGCGCAGAACGGTCGGTTTGTGGAGATTGGAATCATGGTGCGGGGAGCCACAGGGGCAAACGGTCGCGAGCCGATCATGCACCAGCAGTTGTCAGATCTCGTGATTGCGCGCTTGCGGGAGTCGATCACTTCAGGCGCTTACATGCCCGGCGACCGCCTCGTCGAGGGCCGGATCGCAAAGGAGCTCGATGTGTCGCGGGTGCCGGTGCGCGAAGCGCTGCGGGCGCTGGCGGTTGAAGGGCTGGTGGAAGTTCGCCCCCGGCACGGTGCTGTCGTTGCATCGTTCGATCCAGCTTCGGCGCGCGAGCTGGTACAAATTCGAGCCACGCTCGAAGGGCTGAATGCGCGTCTTGCAGCAGAGCACTGCACGCCCGAGCTAGTCAAGCGCATCGAGAAAGTGCTTCAGGCGGGCAACGCTAAGGTTGTCGCAGGTGAGACCTCTGGGCTACTCGAGCTGAACGCGCAATTCCATGACTTGCTTTACTCCGCGGGCGCCAACGCCATGCTCGCCGAGTTGATGCGCTCGATGCGCGACCGCTCGCGCATGCTGTTCGTGAATGCCGCCGACGAAGAGGTGCGCATCACGTGGGAAGAGCACGCCGCCATCCTGCGCGCTGTGCAGTCCGGCGATGCTGCATTTGCCGCGTTGCTCGCCGAGCGTCACGTCACGCGCGCGGCCCAGTATTACCTCGATAACATCGCTCGCTGATCAGCGAGCGCGCGCCTGCAAGGGCGAAGCTAAGGTGTCTAGAGCCGCCCCATCTCGATGGCGAGACGTCAACACGCGAGCCCAGGTGAGGCTGGATGGGGTCGATTGAATACCGTACACCTTGAGACCGCGCGGCTATGCAATAGATGGCGTGTACTGCGGCACGTGGAAACGAAGCATGGTCACGGAGTTCAGTGCCGTGTGTTCGCGAAATTCACGTAAGTGCGTGTGTTTATTGGTGCGCCCGACTGGAATCGAACCAGTGACCCTCGGCTTCGGAGGCCGATACTCTATCCCCTGAGCTACGGGCGCTATGCTGACCACCGGAGAAGAAGGCGCGAACGCGCGGCCGGTAGGCAAAGAGGTAGAAGCATAGCGGTTTTGCCGCGCGCCGTCCATGCCCCGTGCATCGTCTCGCCACACAATGCGGCAATTCGTTGCCAAGCGCCGCGTGCGCGCGGATTTACTGTGCATGCAATGCCTCCGCACTTCGCGCACGAAGCACGCGGAACACCGCTTTGGCTTTCGCGTAAGTTAGGGAAAACACGGGACTTTTGCGGCGTCTGCGCACCGCCTTGGCATGTCATCGGCCAAGGGTTTGTTGCTACAATGGCTCGATATTTTGACCGGATGGCGCCAGCCGCCCGGGGTGATGCACTCGGTTTCCACAAAAATACTATTGAGAGATCCCGCATGAGTGAAGCACATAACGAGCATGAGTCTCTGATCAAAACACCCAAGCAGCTCATCGCCGCCGTCGTTGCGGGTTTCCTGGTTCCGATCGTCATCATCGTCCTGCTGGTCAATTACGTAGGCAACAACACCCTGACCGGCGCCGGCAGTTCCGCCATGACCGAACAGGCCATCGCCGAGCGCATCGCACCCGTCGCCAAGGTCGATATCAAGGACGCCAACGCACCACGCGTCTATCAGACGGGCGAACAACTCTACAAGGCCGTCTGTGCCGCCTGCCACGCCTCGGGCGCCGCCGGCGCGCCGAAAGTCGGCACGGCCGACTGGGCGCCGCGCATTGCGCAGGGCTACGACGGCATGCTCAAGATCGCCCTCGCCGGCAAAGGCGCCATGCCCGCGCGCGGCGGCACCAGCCCCGACGACGTGACGGACTACGAAATCGGACGGGCCATCGTCTATATGGCGAACGCCTCGGGCGGCAAGCTGCAAGAGCCGGCCGCCCCGGCACAGCCCGCCTCGGGCGCCGCTGCGGCCACCCCGGCATCGGCGGCACCCGACGCAGCCTCCGGCGCCGACGCCAGCACGGCCGCCGCCGCCGCCGCCGCGATGGCCTCGCTCAAGACCGCTGCCCCCGCCGCCGCCGGCGCAGGCAGCAATCTCGAAGCGGGCAAGAAGCTCTACAACACCGTTTGTATGGCGTGCCACGCGAGCGGCGTGATGAACGCGCCGAAGTTCGGCGACAAGGCCGCATGGGCGCCGCGCATCGCCACCGGCATCGACACGCTGCACAACGCCGCCCTCCATGGTCTGAACGCCATGCCGCCGAAGGGCGGGGCCGCCAGCGCGTCCGACGACGACGTCAAGGCCGCCGTCGACTACATGGTGAGCGCGGCCAAGTAAGCCGCCAAGCGCTTAAGCGCCGCGTCTGGCGCGAATCGCTCGTCGCCAAAAAGAATCCCCGCTTCGGCGGGGATTCTTGTTTCCAGCGTCCAGCATCCACCGGCGCGCGAGGTCGTATTACACCCGCACCGTCAACGTCGGATCGAACGCCGCGTTCTCGACGCGTCCCTCGAAGCAATAGCCACGCGGATTGCACAGCACCCGCGTCGGGCCGACGCGGTAATCAAACGAATCGTGCGTATGGCCGTGAATCCACAAGGCGGCCTCCGACGCGTCGACGAATGAGGTCAAATCCGAAATGAAGGCCGGGTTGACGAGCGACTCTGCGAAACGGGGATGGATGCTCTGCGGCGTTGGCGCATGATGCGTGACCACGACGGTCGGGCCGTCGTGCGGCGCGGCGAGCACGCGCCCAAGCCAGGCGACGTTTTCGCGGCACAGTGCCGCGCAGTCGTCCGGAGAGAAGAACGGCAGTTCCGCCCACGGCACCGCCGGATCGCCCACGCGAATCCGTGTGAAGTCGCGTACGAATTTGCGTGACTCCTCCACGGCCTCGTCGTGCTTGCCGTCGGCATCGTACAACGCGAAGTCCGTCCATAACGTCGTGCCGACGAAGCGCACGCCGCCAATCACCACCGACCCGCGCTCGAGCAGATGCACGTTCGTGCCCACGCAGAGGCGTCGCAATTCTGCCAGCGTGCCCGCGAGCGTGGCGCCGTAGAACTCGTGATTTCCGGGAACGTAGATGACGGGGCGCCCCAGCGCCTTCGCCCAGTCGATGGCTTGCGCCGGCCGACCGATGTCGCCGGCGAGAATCGTGACGTCGGCGCCCACCTCGGGAATGGCCAACGGCGCCACGGACAAATGCAGGTCGGACAGGATATGCAGTCTCACGCACCAGCTCCACAAAGGCTTGGGATCGGTGCCGCACACGCGCCGCCGCCGTGCGCGCCGAGCGCATCACGTGAGCGCAGGCGGTGTGGGCATTGGGTTGAAATCGACGCAATTCACGTCTTGCTTCGCCCGTTTTTTACCGACTATCGCCCGCGTCGCGCCGATGGTCAAGATGTCTTTGTCATCCGAGGAATGGGCTTCTATAGTGAAACCTCACCTGACGAGTGGAGGCGAGCCTATGCGGAAACTGTTGGTTGCTGTTCTGCTTTGTTTGACCAGTCTGGTTGGGATGGTCGTGGCGTCGAGCCCGGCAGCCGCTTGCGATCAGACGTCTTCGGGTAGTAGCAAATAGCAGCAAGCATTGACTTGACGGTACGCCGTGCCGCCGCCGACAGCCCCGGTACGATGTCGCCGTTCCTCAAGCCAGCCCCCGCTCGCGGGGGCTATTCGTTTGCGGCGCACTGCGCAAGCGTGTCGACTCAGGCGCCCGGCGACGGTGTCTTGTTCGCACCGCCCGCGAGCATGGCCTTGAGGCTGGCGAGCCGGTCCTTCGGCGACATGGGCGCATCTTCCGGCGGTGGGGGCGGCGCTTCGTCGAGCTGCATCTCGGGCACGAAGCGCGACACCTCGCATGAGTAGGTCTCGCGCGCCCGCTTGCGCTTCTTGCACCAAGACAGTTGCAGCGAGCGCTGCGCCCGCGTAATGCCGACATACATCAGCCGGCGCTCTTCCTCGATCTTCTCGGCGGTGACTTCCTCGTCTTCGCGAAGGTGCGGCAAGATGCCTTCCTCCACGCCGACCAGAAACACGTGCGGGTATTCAAGCCCCTTCGAGGCGTGCAGTGTCGACAGGCGCACGGCGTCCGGATCGTCACCATCGCGACCTTCGAGCATCGACATCAGCGCAATGGTCTGCGTAAGTTCCATCAGGCTCTTGCCGTCGTCGTCGAGGCCGTCGGCCGTGTCGAGGCCGGTGGGCTGCGCCGCGTCGCCGCGCGTGCCCTTGCGCTTCATCCATTCGAGGAATTCGAGCACCGTCGTCCAGCGCGATTGCGCCTGACGCTCGTCGAACGTGTCGTACAGATACGCCTCGTAGTGAATCCCTTCCATCAGATCGTCGATGACTTCATTGGCCGGGTCGCGCGCCGCGCGCGCTGCAATGCGCTGGATGAAGTCGCAAAACGCGCGCAGCGGTTCGAGCTGGCGCGGTGGCAGCCGCGCTTCGACTGCGCCCATGTAGACGGCCTCGAACAGCGACACCTTGGCCTGCCCCGCGAAGCTGCCGAGCACTTCGAGCGTGGTGCTGCCCACTCCCCGGCGCGGCGTGGTCACGGCGCGGATGAAGGCGGGATCGTCGTCGGGATTCGCCAACAGGCGCAGGTATGCGCACAGATCCTTGATTTCCGCCTTGTCGAAGAACGACTGGCCGCCGGAGAGCACGTACGGAATGCGTTCGCGCCGCAGCACTTGCTCGAAGATGCGCGCCTGATGGTTGCCGCGATAGAGAATGGCGTAGTCGCGAAACTCGGCGCGCCGCTCGAACTTGTGTGCCGACAGGCGAAACACGACCGACTCGGCTTCATGCTCTTCGTCGTTCATTGCAGTGACCGTGATCGGGTCGCCCAGGCCGTGCTCGCTCCACAGCTTCTTCTCGAAGAGTTTCGGATTCTTCGCGATGACGTTGTTCGCTGCCGTCAGAATGCGCGACGTCGACCGGTAGTTCTGTTCCAGCTTGACGACCTTGAGCGTCGGGAAGTCGACCTGCAATTGCTTGAGGTTCTCCAGCGTGGCGCCGCGCCAGCCGTAGATCGCCTGATCGTCGTCGCCCACGGCGGTGAACGCGGCGCGTGGACCCGCGAGCAGCTTGAGCAGCAGGTATTGGCAGGTATTGGTGTCCTGGTACTCGTCGATGAGCAGGTAGCGCAGCTTGTTCTGCCAGCGCTCGCGCACGTCCTCGTCGCGTTCGAAGAGTTGGGCGGGTAAGCGGATCAGGTCGTCGAAGTCGACGGCCTGATAAGCCTGCAACGTCGCCATGTAATTGCGATAGACGAGGGCGGCCTGATGTTCGTCGGCGGTTTCGGCAGCGGCCAGCGCCGTCTCGGGGGTGACCAGTCCGTTCTTCCAGAGCGAGATGGCGGTCTGCACGCCGCGAATCATCGCTTTGTCGGTCGTGCCCAACTGCTCCTGAATCAGCCCGAAGCAGTCGTCGGCGTCGAGAATCGAAAACTGCGGCTTCAACCCGACGTTCGCCGCCTCGCGCCGCAGGATCTGCACGCCCAGCGAGTGAAACGTACAAATGGTGAGCTGGTTGACGGGCACCTTGCGCCCTTCCTTGCCCGGCGTGGTCAGCAACTTGCCTTCGAGCTGCTTGGCCACGCGTTCGCGCATTTCGGCGGCGGCCTTGTTCGTGAAGGTCACGGCCGCAATGTGCTTCGGCTCGAACCCCTTCGTCTCGATCAGCCACGCGATCTTTTGCGTGATGACGCGCGTCTTGCCGCTGCCCGCCCCGGCCAGCACGAGGCATGGGCCGTCGAAATAGCGTGTGGCTTCGTTCTGAGCGGGATTGAGCGGGAAGGAGGACATGGTGTGACGCGAAGGGGGTGAAGACGGTGGCCGGCGAGGGCGGCGGTGGCGATGCGTGGCCGCCCGCCGGAGCGATGCACTGGCAGGCGGCGGGCGGTGGACAAGTCTATCACGCGAGCGCCACGCGGCCGTGCACGCCCGGCAGGCGTTGTTCGGACGCCAACTGTGGGGCCGGCGCGACGCCGAAGGCTGGCGTCGACGCAGACCGGATGCCTATAATGAAAAACGTTGCCATCGTGGTGAGGTCGCCGTGCAATGTCCAACTTGTGGGACGAACAATGCGCCGCGCACGCTGCACTGTGAGCAGTGTGGCGCGAGATTTGCGGACGCCGAATCTTCCGGCTGGGTCACCGGCGCGCTCGTGGTTGGCACGGCGATTTTCGCCGCCGTCGCGCTGCTTGGCATCTGGTGGAATCTGCGCGCCCCCTATGTCGACCCGGCGCCCAAGTCATCCGACGCAATGACCGTCACCCCTTTCAATGCCGGTAACGATGCACCGCCAGCCGTCGCGTCGGCCGCTTTGACGGCGGCGGGTTCCGACGCTGCTTCAGGCGAGGCATCTGCCGCGCTGGCCCGGGCGCAGGCGTTGGCGGCGGTCGATGCGGCCGCGTCCGGTGCCGCGGCCGACGTCGCTTCGGCCAGCCAGCCCGCGCCGCTCACCGCCTCGGCGGCCACCGCCGCGTTGACTGCCGCTGTCACGGCGCCCACACCGCCGGCGACCCGCAACAACGCGCCGGACGACATGATGCAACTGCTCAGCCGCCGCGCAGGCGGCAGTGCGGCTGGGAATACGGCACGTCCGGCGGCCAATGCCGATCTTCCCGCGCATTTCGACAATAGCGATATTGGCCCGATCGCCGCCGAAGCCCAGCCGCACGCGGCACCGGTGGCATCGGCGGCCGTGGCGCCGTCGACGGCGAGTGCCGTGGCGGCGGCGCTTGCGCAGTGCGACCGCTATCGCTGGTATGAGGTGATACCGAAGCAGCGCTGCGTGTGGGCCGTGTGTAACGGACGCTGGGGCAAGAACGGCTGTCCGGCGGGCACGAATCCTGGCGAGTCGCGCTGACCGGCGCACGCGCTCGGTGCGATCAAAAATGCGCGCGTTTCCCGCGCGCGACGGGGCACGGGGGATGCCCGTCCGGCGGTGTTCAACGCGGATCGGCACGCCGGTCATCGGCATCAAATTGACAGTCTTCGCCTTTCGCCGTAAAGTGCGCGAGCGTGGTCGGGAGAGCGCACCGGGAAGCACATGCCGGGGCCGCCGAAGGGGTAACACCCACAAACTCTCAGGCATCAAGGACCGTCCGCGCCGAAGGCATCGCCTTCGATCTCTGGAGAGCGGTTGCGGCGTGCGTGGCACGCGGGCGACCCACCGAAGGGGCCGGCACGAGCGGCATGGCGCACAGCGCGCCGCACGCACCGGGCAATCTCTCAGGTACCAAGGACAGAGGGGTCATCTCGCCAACTGGCATTGCGCCGGGCACGTGCACATGCACGCGCCGGACGCGGAAAGTGCCGGTCGTCGAGATGACCCCTTTTTGCATTGTCGGACGCCGTATTCCGACATGCCTGACCCTTGATGCCTTGACGCCCCGATGACCGAACTCAAACGCACTCCGCTCAACGATACGCACCGCGCCGCGGGCGCCCGCATGGTCGATTTCGGCGGCTGGGACATGCCCGTGAACTACGGCTCCCAGATCGAAGAGCACAACGCCGTGCGCACCGACGCCGGCATGTTCGACGTGTCGCACATGTGCGTGGTCGATTTGCACGGCCCGAGCTGCCGCGAATTCCTGCGCTACGCTGTCGCCAACAACGTCGACAAGCTGCAAACGCCGGGCAAGGCGCTCTACACCTGCATGCTCAACCCGAGCGGCGGCGTGATCGACGACCTCATCATCTATTTCATCGCCGAAGACTGGTTCCGCGTGGTGGTCAACGCCGGCACGGCCGACAAGGATCTCGCCTGGATTGGCCAGCTCAATGCGCACGGCGACTACAGCCTGACGATCATTCCGCGCCGCGACCTGTCGATCGTGGCGGTCCAGGGGCCGAACGCCCGCGCCAAGGTGTGGCAGGCGGTGCCCGGCAGCCAGGCCGCGAGTGAAGCGCTCAAGCCGTTCAATGCCGCTTTCGCCAAGGACACGGCGTTCGGCGAGTTGATGATCGCCCGCACCGGCTATACCGGCGAAGACGGTTTCGAAGTGATCGTGAACGCCGATCACGTGGCCGCGCTGTGGAACGCGCTGGTCGCGGCGGGCGTGCGTCCGGCCGGGCTGGGCGCGCGTGACACGCTGCGTCTGGAAGCCGGCATGAACCTGTACGGCCAGGACATGGACGACGACGTGTCGCCGCTGGACGCCGGCCTGGGCTGGACCGTCGAGAAGGAAAGCGACCGCACGTTCGTGGGCAAGGATTCGCTGCTCTCGCGTGGCCAGACGTGGCGCTTCGCGGGCCTCGTGCTCGACGGCAAGGGCGGCGTGCTGCGCGCGCACCAGGTCGTGGTGACCGAGGCGGGCGACGGCGAAATCACCAGCGGCACGTTCAGTCCGAGCCTGCAGCAATCGATCGCGTTTGCCCGTCTGCCGAAGGGCGTGCCGGACGGCGCGACCGTCCAAGTGCAAATTCGTGACAAGCAATTGCCCGCACGTGTGGTCAAATTACCGTTCGTGCGTCACGGCAAGGCCGTGGTGGCCTGAGCAACATCGGCGCCACGGTGCGGCGACACGAATTACCGATAACCGAATACCCCAAACACTGAATCCCGGAGCGTCAACATGGCGAATATCCCCGACAACCTGAAGTACACCGAGTCCGACGAATGGGCCCGCCTCGAAGCCGACGGCACCGTGACCGTGGGCATTACCGATTTCGCGCAGGAATCCCTGGGCGACATCGTGTTCGTCGAACTGCCGGACACTGGCCGCACCGTGGCGGCGGACGAAGCCTCGGCCGTGATCGAATCGGTCAAGGCGGCGGCCGACGTGCACTCGCCGGTCAGCGGCGAGATCCTCGAGACCAACACCGAAGTGTCCGGCTCGCCCGATCTGGTCAACACCGACGCTTACGGCAACTGGCTGTTCCGCGTGAAGCCGTCGAACACGGCCGAGCTGGACAAGCTGCTGGGCGCTGAACAATACGCCAAGAAAATCGGCGGCTGATGCCCCCGGGGGCGGCGCCGCGAGACCTTCGGTTCGCGCGGCACCGTCCCGGCTGCCACCCCCGCCGTCACTTGCCGTGATCGAACGAGAGATCTGACCCATGAATGCTTTGACTGACCTGCAAGCGCCGCGCCGCTCGCTCTCCGAGCTGGAGCAGCGCGACAACTTCTCCGCGCGCCACATCGGCCCGGACACCCCCGAACAACAAGCGATGCTCGCCGAGCTGGGCTACGCGTCGCGTGCCGCATTGATCGACGCCGTGGTGCCCGCGTCGATCCGTCGCGACGGCGCGCGCTTCGCCCAGTCGCTCGGCCCGTTCGCCGCCGCGCAAACCGAATCGCAGGCGCTGGCGCAACTGCGCGCGCTGGCCAGCCAGAACCAGGTGTTCAAGTCGTTCATCGGTCAGGGCTATGCCAATACGTTTACGCCGGGCGTGATCCTGCGCAACGTGCTGGAAAATCCGGCCTGGTACACGGCCTATACACCGTATCAGCCGGAAATCTCGCAAGGCCGTCTCGAAGCGCTGCTCAACTATCAGCAGATGATCATCGACATGACGGGGCTGGCGATCGCCAACGCGTCGATGCTCGACGAGGCGACCGCCGCCGCCGAAGCGATGACGCTGGTCAAGCGCACCGGCAAGTCGAAGTCGAACACGTTCTTCGTGGCCGATGACGTGCTGCCGCAAACCATTGAAGTCGTGCAAACGCGCGCCAAGCCGCTGGGCTTCGAAGTGCAGGTCGGCCCGGTGGCCGCCGCGGCCGACGTCGATGCGTTCGGCGTGCTCGTGCAATACCCGGGCGTGGGCGGCGACGTGCGCGACTACCGCGCGCTGGCCGACGCGATCCACGCCAAGGGCGGCATGCTGATCGCCGCCGCCGATCTGCTCTCGCTCACGCTGCTCACGCCGCCGGGCGAGTGGGGTGCTGACGTCGCCGTTGGCAACAGCCAGCGCTTTGGCGTGCCGATGGGCTTTGGTGGCCCGCACGCCGCGTACCTGGCGACGCGCGACGAACTCAAGCGCTCGATGCCGGGTCGCCTGGTCGGCGTGTCGGTCGATTCGCAAGGCAAGCCGGCGCTGCGTCTGGCGCTGCAAACGCGCGAACAGCACATCCGCCGCGAGAAGGCGACGTCGAACATCTGTACCGCGCAGGCGCTGCTCGCCATCATGGCCAGCATGTACGCCGCGTACCACGGCCCGCAGGGGCTGCGCACCATCGCCGAGCGCACGCATCGCCTGACGGCCGTGCTGGCCGCCGGTCTCACCGCACTGGGCGCCGCGCCGCGCAACGCCACGTTCTTCGACACGCTGACGGTGCCCGTGGCCGGTCGCGCCGATGCCGTGCATACGGTGGCCGCCGCGCGCCGCTTCAACCTGCGTCGCGAAGACGCGGACATCGTCGGCATCTCGCTCGACGAGACGAGCACGCGCGACGACGTGATCGCCCTGTGGGAAGTGGTGGCCGAGGCCCTTGGCAAGAGCGCCGTCTCGCTGGATTTCGACGCCATCGAGGCCACCGTCTCGAACGGCTACCCGGTGGCACTGGCGCGCCAAAGCGCGTATCTCACGCACCCGGTGTTCAACCGCTACCACTCCGAACACGAAATGCTGCGCTATCTGCGCAGCCTGTCCGACAAGGATCTGGCGCTCGACCGCACGATGATCCCGCTCGGTTCGTGCACGATGAAGCTCAACGCCACCTCGGAAATGCTGCCGGTGACGTGGCCCGAGTTCGGTCAAATTCACCCGTTCGCGCCGACGGAACAGACCGTCGGCTACCGTACGATGATCGATCAGCTCGAGCAGATGCTCGTGGCCGCGACCGGCTACGCCGCCGTCTCGCTGCAACCGAACGCCGGCTCGCAAGGCGAGTACGCGGGTCTGCTTATCATTCAGGCGTATCACGCGTCGCGCGGCGAAGCCCATCGAGACATCTGCCTGATTCCGGCGTCGGCGCACGGCACGAACCCGGCGTCGGCCCAGATGGCCGGCATGCAGGTCGTGGTGGTCGCCTGCGACGCCAACGGCAACGTCGATCTGGCCGATCTGCAGGCGAAGGCCGAGCAACATCGCGATCGTCTGGCCGCGATCATGATGACGTACCCGTCCACGCACGGCGTGTTCGAAGCCGGTGCGCGTCAGATCTGCGAGATCGTGCACGCGAACGGCGGTCAGGTGTATGTCGACGGTGCGAACATGAACGCCATGGTCGGCCTGTGTGCCCCGGGCGAATTCGGCGGCGACGTCTCGCACTTGAATCTGCACAAGACGTTCTGCATTCCGCACGGCGGCGGCGGCCCGGGCGTGGGTCCGGTGGCGGTGGGCGCGCATCTGGCGCAGTTCCTGCCGAACCAGCACTCGACGGGCTACTCGCGCGACGCCAACGGCATCGGTGCCGTGTCGGCCGCGCCGTACGGCTCGGCGTCGATTCTGCCGATCTCGTGGATGTACGTTGCCATGATGGGCGCGCAGGGCCTGACGGCCGCGACCGAGATGGCCATCCTCAACGCGAACTACGTTGCGAAGAAACTAGCGCCGCACTATCCGGTGCTGTACACCGGCCCGGGCGGGTTGATCGCGCATGAGTGCATTCTGGATCTGCGTCCGCTCAAGGACACCAGCGGCATCACGGTCGATGACGTGGCAAAGCGCCTGATGGACTTCGGCTTCCACGCCCCGACGATGAGCTTCCCGGTGCCGGGCACGCTGATGGTCGAGCCGACGGAATCGGAATCGAAGCATGAACTCGACCGCTTCATCGAGGCGATGGTCGCGATTCGCGAGGAAATCCGGGCCGTGGAAGAAGGTCGCGCCGATCGCGAGGACAACCCGCTCAAGCACGCACCGCACACGGCGGACGTGGTGACGGCGGACGAATGGCCGCACGCCTACGCGCGCAGTCAGGCGGGGTACCCGGTGAAGGCGCTGCGCGAGCGCAAGTACTGGCCGCCGGTGGGACGTGCCGATAACGTCTACGGCGACCGGAATCTGTTCTGCGCCTGCGTGCCGATGAGCGACTACGAATAAGCGTCGCAAAAGCTTGGCAGACAGGGGCTGGCAGACACATTGCCGGCCCCTTTTTGTCACTATGGATGTCACGCGAATGCGCCGGGCCGGTGGCATTCGTCGCGTCCCCCTACGTTTCAGCACTTCAGGACAGCCCCATGGCCGTTTCAGTTTTCGACTTATTCAAGATTGGTATCGGACCGTCGAGTTCGCATACCGTGGGGCCGATGCGCGCGGCGCTGATGTTCGTGCAAGGTCTGCAGCGCGACGGCCTGCTGCCGCAGGTCGCAGCGCTGCGCGCCGAGCTGTACGGCTCGCTCGGCGCCACGGGCAAGGGCCACGGCACCGACAAGGGGGTGCTGCTCGGTTTCATGGGCGAGGCGCCCGACACGGTCGATCCGGCGACGATTGCGGGGCGTTTGGCCACGCTGCGTCAGGCGAAGGTGATGTCGATTCTTGGCAAGCACGAGGTGCCGTTCGTCGAGAAGGAACACATGGTGTTCTACCGTCGCGAGGCGATGGCCGAGCATCCGAACGGCATGAAATTCCACGCGTTCGACGCCGAGGGCAACAAGCTGCGCGAAGGGCGCTATCTGTCGGTCGGCGGCGGGTTCGTCGTGACGGCCGGCGCGTCGAACGCACAGGTGCTCGCCGCGCACGATCAATTGCCGTATCCGTTCCGCACGGGCAAGGAGCTGCTCGAAATGTGCCGCGCGAGCGGCAAGACCATCGCGCAACTGATGTGGGAGAACGAGAAGGTCTGGCACCACGGCGACGCGGCAACGGCGGAAGCGGATATTCGTCGCGGGTTGCTCAACATCTGGAATGTGATGCAGTCGTGCGTGACGCGCGGTTGCGGCATCGGCAACGACGATGCCGACGGCGAACTGCCAGGGCCGCTGCATGTGCGACGCCGTGCGCCGGAGTTGTATCGTCAGCTCACGCAACGCGCCGAGCGCACGCTGTCCGATCCGCTGTCGGTGATGGACTGGGTGAACCTCTACGCGATTGCCGTCAACGAGGAGAACGCCGCGGGCGGCCGCGTGGTGACGGCGCCGACGAACGGCGCGGCCGGCATCATTCCGTCGGTGTTGCATTACTACGATCGCTTCGTGCACGGGGCGAACGAGCAGGGCGTGATCGACTTCCTGCTGACCGCCGGGGCCATCGGCATTCTGTACAAGCTCAACGCGTCGATTTCCGGCGCGGAAGTGGGGTGCCAGGGTGAAGTCGGCGTGGCGTGTTCGATGGCGGCCGGGGCGCTCGCTGCGGTGCAGGGCGGCACCGTCGAGCAAGTCGAGAATGCGGCCGAGATCGGCATGGAGCACAACCTCGGACTGACGTGCGATCCGGTTGGCGGGCTGGTGCAGATTCCGTGCATCGAGCGCAATGCGATGGCGTCGGTCAAGGCGGTGAACGCGGCGCGCATGGCGTTGCGCGGCGACGGTGCGCACTATGTCTCGCTCGACTCCGTCATCAAGACGATGCGCGAGACCGGCGCCGACATGAAGACGAAGTACAAGGAGACGGCGCGCGGCGGCCTTGCGGTGAATATCGTGGAGTGCTGATTTTTCGAAATACGATAGGTAAGCTGCGTGACGAAAGTCTCGCAGCTTTTTCTTTTCGCGGCTTGGCTTCCGTATCCGGGACTGGCGACCTTGCTTATCGGCTAATTCCCAACCCCTAAAAAAGTGGCACCACTCAGAATGTCACCTTTTAACGCTGTTGCAACCGCCGATGCACGATTCGACGCGTTTGCCAGCCGTTTCGAGGGGCACGTCAATGCGAAGAAAGCAGTCCGGCATATTTCTGATCTCAGCAGCCATCGCCGTGGCGGTGGCCGGCATGCTGATTACATTCTGGGGCGTCAATTACACGCGGCAGTTGCGCGTCGAGCGTGCGGAGCGCGTCGGCGAGTCGTTGAAGATCATCGGCGACGCGACGCAGAGCTTCGCCGTGAAGTACCACGACCGGCTGAGTAAGCTGTTCGAGAAGAACGAGCCCTTCATCATTGACGACGTTCAGTTCACGACGGAGGGCACAGCGCCGCGAGTGGTGGGCAATCTGACGGCGGAGAACCTGATCAAGGTCATGAATATTCGCGGCGCGGCAAGCAAACCGCCGAATGGCATGGGGGACTATGCGATTCGCGTGTATGAGGACTGCGTCGACAACAAGTGCGATATCAAGACGCTGGTGTACCTGACTCAGCCCATCAAGCGCGCCTATTCGGACGCCCCCGATTACGATGCGGCGACCACCGCGATGCGAAAAATCGGTGCGTTAGGCGGCATATCGCTCCACGATGCGCCCGACCAGTTTCGCTTTATCGATAACGATGGGTCGGAACGCATGGTGACGAATCCGGCTGCCCAGCCGGGCCTGATCGCCGTGCGCGGCGGGCACCAGACGAGCGCGATGGATACCCTGCTCAGTCTCGATGGACGCAAGTCGATGACGGGGAATCTTAATCTGGAAGATAAAAACGGCGCTGGGAAAGACGGGGCAACCCGTCACAACATTGTCGGCGCGGGGGATATCGAGGGGCGTGGGAATTTGCGTATGGCGAGCCTTGAAGTGTCGTCCGCGCGTATCGCCGGTACGTTGGATCTCAGCAACGGCTCGCGGGACAACGACCAGAAAAATGGCAGCAATATCATCGGTGCGCGTGACATTACCGGAAGTGGAACGCTGAGCATGGGGGGCGTCGAGGCGGATAGCGTGAGAGTTGGATCAACGCTGAGCCTGAATGCGAACGACATTACGGGGGCGCGAACCGTAGGGGCGAAGACCGTCGATGCGACGAATGTGGATGCGACCAATGTGGACGCAACCCACGTCAATGCCAAAAGAGTGGAATCGGGCGCACTGAAGTCGACCGAAGGTGTGGTCGAGCTGGGCACCAGCATTTCGGGTGGCTCGTGCACTGGGATGGGGATCGGTGTTGATGCCCAGGGCCGGGTGATGTCGTGTCAGTCGGAGGACCCCGACCGAAACGGCCGGGGAGGGCGCGTCTGGAAGCTGTCGAGCCCGACGATTACCCGGGAGAATGTTCCTGACGACGTTGTGAACCAGATCACATCCGAGGCGCAGCGTAACGCGTCGTGGTGGATGTCGAAGTTCGACCTGCGTTGGGGCAAGAGCAAACTGCTTAACCGCAGCGCCGCAAGTGTTCTCTATGAAGTCGGCTTTGCGAGCGCATGTGTGCTTGACGCCGAGGCGAAGAATGCTGGCGGCATTCTCGAATACAACCACCGCCTCAGCCGGTTCGTCGTGCGCGGCATGGCGCGTCCCGGAGGCGCCTTGTATTGCTTCTCGTACGGCGGGAGATCAGGGGACATGCGCACGACCTTCTGGGATTGGGGGAAGAACAATGTTGGGCACGGCATTATGGAAAGCCCGACCTGGTATCGTGGTGACACGCCGGAGTTTCGTAACCTTTTCAGAGCAACGATGACGCAGAACGTCGGCGCCCTCAACGAGGGCGGACCTTGGCACCACTGATGTTTGTCGCACAACGATATCGATGCGGCGACCGTTCCGCGTGACCGTCGCATGACCGCCGCATACGCCCGGTCATCTACCTCTCGATGTCGCGTTGCCTTGCCTTGTCTTTGCGCCGTGCGGCATTTGCCACGGAAGTTCTGTCGATAATCGAAATATGAAGAAGCCGCGTGACGAAAGTCTCGCGGCTTTTTATTTCGGGTTTTCGCTTCGGAATTTGCTGTCACCGATCGGGCGTTAACGGGCATTTCCCAAGCCTCTCGCGAGTGACCTCACTGACAATGCCCTATTTCAACGATCTGACGATCACCGGCGGCTGTTGTCGCGTGTTTGCCAGACGATTCAAGTGAGGGCGCGTCAATGCGAAGAAACCAGTCGGGGATCTTTCTCGTCTCCGCCGCCATTGCAATCGCTGTGGTCGGCATGTTGATTACGTTCTGGGGCGTGAATCAGATGCGGCAAATGCGCGTCGAGCGCGCAGAGCGCGTCGGGCACGGGCTGAAGATCGTTGGCAGCGCGGCGGATGCGTTCGTCGCGAAGTATTACAAGCAGATATCGGAACTGCTGTCGGCGCCCGGCAAGACGTTCCCGATCAAAGGGCATACGTTCGCCCACGTGCCCGCCTCGTCGTCGTTCGGCTACGCGTATATGGGCAATCTGGACGCGGCAGCGCTTATCAAGGTGCTCGATATTTCCGGTGTCGGTAGCAAGCCGCCGCACGGCTTGGGCGACTACGAGATTCGGATCTATCGGAAATGCGATCGGGAGAACCCGCCCAATTGCCAGATCAATTCGCTGACGTATCTCACCGAACCAGCGAAGCGCGCCTATTCGTCGGCACCCGACTATGCCTTTGCCGCCATCGTCGCGAAGACGGTCGGCGTTTTCGGCGGGACCTCCACGCTCGATAAGCCGGACGAATTTCGTTTTGTCGACGAGAACAGTCAGCCGATTCCGGAGGCTGTTCCCAATCCGCTGGGCAAACCGGGATTGGTCGCCATGCGAGGCGGCTATCTGACGCACAGTCTGGACGTCAATGTTCGGCGCGACGGATCGCGCAACATCACGGGCGATCTGGACTTCGAGAGCGGTAATTCGAATCAAAGCATCAAAGGCATCAAGAATATCGTCGGCGTGGGTAAGCTCACCATGAGCGAACTTGAAATCAAGGGCAAAGCCACCGTGAAAGGCCCGCTTCATCTGAGTGACGACAAGGGCACGAATCGGCAAGACATCGTTGGGGCGCGCAATATCGAGGGCGACGGCACCCTGAAAATGTGGAGCATCGATGTGCAAGGTGCGACCGTGGCAGGTGACGCGACCATTCGCGGCGGCCTGCATGCGCAACGCGGAGCAACCGTCGGAGGCGCCCTGAGAATGGAGCGCAACAATATCGAGCGCGCGGGGCAGGTGACGGCGGACAGACTGCAATCCGATTCTGGTGTCATTCGGCTGGATCGATCCAACGAGCGAAATGCGTCGTGCCAACCCGGCGAGATCGGTCGCGACGCTAGCGGCAAGATGCTTTCCTGCCAGGACTCCGACGGCGGTTGGACGTGGCAACTTGCGCGCACCACCGAGTACGTCACCCAAGTCGTGCATAAGGAGGTGGAGAAGATCGTCGAGAGGGACAAGCCGATTGTCATGGCGACTTGGGACTACTACTACAACCGATGCAACGATTATCGAACGTCCCGTGGATGGAAGACGGGGTACTACGGCAAGATAAACGGCGCGCTTTTTTGCGGGATTGTCTCGAAGGGATGGTGTAACAAGAGCTCGTTCGGTTCAAACGAAAGGGCGAGTGTTCATAACGTACTCGACAATGGGCGGCTAGCGTCAATCGGTGGCACGCCCTACGTCGAGTTTGGTAACACGTACGGCGTTCTGATTTGCGGGTTTCCCTCGGAAAGCGCCGCCAGGGCAGCTGGGTTCAGTGTCTGCGATAGCAAAAGCAATAATTGCAGTATGGCGAAGGATCTGTGAAGGCAGAAAGTCCGCGCTTCGCATTTCAGAACCGTCCCGCCGCATTGGCTGCGCCGGACGATGCCATCTGCCGAGCGGTCATATCGCATTGGGTGCAACGCAGGGGGCGACCAACGCGCCCGCGCCGGTCCTGCGGCATCCCGCTGACTGACACATCGCCGACACATGCCTCGGCTAACCTGCTGGCCGATGTCTCCTTGCCTTGTCTTTGAGCCGCGCGGCGTTTGCCGGGCGGCTTTTTTCTTGTCACGCACTTGCGTATGGGAATCGACGGAAAGTCCTGGCGGCCGCTATCGCGCCGGGTCAAATCTTGAGATTCTTCGTCGCTTGCCTCTGGCGTTACGGGGCCGACAAGTGGTTGCGACAGGAGAGATGTGACATGGAGCGTTGGCTCAAGCCGTTGGTCGATACCGTCGGCGGGGTGCTGTCGGGATACCCCCTCGTGATCGCCTTGTTGGGGGCGGGTCTCTACTTCACCGTCCGGTTCGGCGGCATTCAGGTTCGGGCGCTCTGGCACAGCATCTGTCTGCTGCGCACGTCCGGGAGCGTCTCGGGTATCTCGCCGTTCCAGGCGTTTGCCACGGGATTGGCGAGCCGCGTCGGCACGGGCAATATCGCCGGGGTGGCCGTGGCGCTGACCATCGGCGGGCCGGGCGCCATTTTCTGGATGTGGATGACCGCGCTGCTCGGCATGGCGTCCGCGTTCGTCGAATCGACACTGGCACAACTCTTCAAAGTGCCGCGCCACGACAACACCTTCCGCGGCGGTCCGGCGTATTACATCCAGATCGGTCTCGGCTCGCGCAAATTCGGCATCCTGTTTGCGCTGGCGCTGCTCTTCACCTTCGGGTTCGCGCTCAACTCCGTGCAGTCGCACTCGATTGCCGAGGCGCTGGAAGCGTCGTTTGGCTGGGAACGGATCTGGATTGGCGTTGCGTTGGTGCTGATGACGGCACCGATCATCTACGGTGGCGTGCGACGCGTTGCCCGCATTGCGCAATGGATCGTGCCGGTGATGGCGCTCGCATACGTGGGGCTCGCCGTGTACGTGTGCCTCGTGAATCTCGATCAGATCCCCGGCATGATCTCGATGATCTTGCGCCATGCGCTCGGACTTGAGCCAGCCGCCGGCGGTATCGCCGGGTATGCCGTGAGTCAGGCGGTGCTGATGGGCGTGAAGCGTGGCCTCTTCTCCAACGAGGCGGGCATGGGCAGCGCGCCCAATGCCGCCGCCGTGGCCACGACCAAACACCCGGTACAGCAAGGCCTGATGCAGATGCTCGGCGTGTTCTTCGACACCGTCGTCGTGTGTTCGGCCACGGCGTTCATGATTTTGCTTTCGGGCGAGTACATGCCCGGTGCCGCGCCCGAAGGGGCCGTGCTCACTCAACGTGCCCTGGCCGCTCACGTGGGCAACTGGGCGGTGATCTTCACCGGCGTCACGGTGTTCTTCCTCGCTTACTCGAGCGTGCTCGGCAACTACGCCTATGCCGAGGTGAACATGGACTACCTGACGCAGCGTCCGTGGCTGCTCAATATCTTCCGCGCATTGGTGCTGCTGGCCGTCATGCTCGGATCGGTCGCCAGCCTGCCGTTGGTGTGGAGTTTCGCGGATGTCGGTACCGCGTTGATGGCGTTCATCAATCTGGTCGCGATCGGCTTGTTGATGAAGTATGCGTTGTTTGCGTGGCGCGACTATCAGACTCAACGCCGCGCGGGCGTCGCCGAGCCGGTTTTCACGCGCGACGCATTGCCGCCGGAGATGCGTGAGCGTTTGCCCAAGGATGTCTGGTGACGGCGGCACGCATCAAACACAAGGGCCGGTGAGTCATCCTCACCGGCCCTTGTCGTTGACCGCTATCGGCTCTTCGTCAGGCGCTTACTTGCCGCCGACAGTTTCCAGCACGGTCCACTTGCCATCGACCACCTTGTAGAGCGTGATCGAACCGTACTTCAGATCGCCCACCTTGTCGTACGCCAGCTCGCGCGTGGTCACGCCGGGCATGCTCGTCTTCGCAAGCACCGGCAGGTACTTCGCCGGGTCGGTCGAGTTCGCCTTCTTCATGGCCGACATCATGGCCATGGCGCCGTCATAGGCATACGGCGAGTACGTTTCCGGGCCGGCGCCGAACTTGGCCTTGTAGCGCGACTCGTAAGCGGCGCCGCCAGGCATCTTGTCGAGCGGCAGGCCGGCGAGCGAGACGACCGAGCCGTTGCCGGCCGTGCCCGCGATCTTCAGGAACGCATCGGACTTGACCATCTCGCCCGCCATCAGCGTGCTCTTCATGCCCAGCTCACGCATCTGTTTGGCGAGCGGGCCGGCTTGCGCGTCGGCGCCACCGTAGAACACCATGTCAGGATTGGCGCGCTTGAGGTTGGTCAGAACGGCGCGGAAGTCCACGGCCTTGTCGCTGGCGAACTCGCGGCGAACGATCTTGCCACCCGCGGCCTTCGCCGCCTTCTCGAACTCGTCGGCCAGACCCTGACCGTAGGCGGTGCGGTCGTCAACGATGGCGATGTTCTTGAAACCCAGCTTCTTGACGGCGAACGTACCGACGACCGACCCTTGCTGAATGTCCGAGGTCATCATGCGGAACGTCGTCTTGAAGCCCTGCTTCGTGTATTCCGGGGCCGTCGCCATGGCGATTTCCGGAATCCCGGCCTGCGCATAAATGCGCGAAGCGGGAATCGTCGTGCCGGAGTTGAAGTGGCCGAGCATGCCCTTGATGCCCGAGTCGACCAGCTTCTGCGCAACCAGCGAACCCTGACGCGGGTCAGCCTGATCGTCTTCCGACTGCAACACGAACTTCACCGGCTTGCCGTCGATGGTCGGCTTCGTGGCGTTGTACTCGTCGATGGCGAGCTGGATGCCGTTCTGCATGTCTTTGCCGTAGTGCGCCTGGGCGCCCGTGAGCGGTGCGGCAAAACCCAGCTTCACTTCCTGCGCCTGTTGCGCGTTGGCCGTGCCGAACGCGAGCAGTCCCGCGATGGCGACCGCGCTGAGCGTAAGCTTCGATTGCATCAACCCTCTCCTTGCATGTGTATGTCGTTGAGTGGCATGCCTGCGGGATCACCGCGGCATGCCTTTCTTGGATCGCCGTCTGCACAAGGCCGGTCGGCCCAGGACGGCTTCAATCGCAATCAAACGCAATATGCGTCCGACGCGGCAGTATTGGATGGCTGCGCGCGCCGGTCAAGAGGGAGAAGTTCCGATGGAAGGTGCTACCGGATTATGGGGAGGGTTGCGCCGTCGGAGCGCCGGTGCTACCGGATTCGCCCGTCGCGCCTTGCTGGATCGCACGCAGCGTCGCTTCGGCGCTGGCGTAGCGGGCCAGCACGTCTGCGCTCGGGGCCTTGTCGAAGCGACTCACCACGATGAGCGCCAAACCGCCCAGCACAAAGCCCGGCAGGATTTCGTACAGGTCGAACCAGCCGAACTGCTTCCAGATCAGGACCGTGGCCGCACCGACGACAATACCCGCGAGCGCCCCGTTACGGGTAACGCGCGGCCACAGCAGCGTGGCCAGCACCAGCGGACCGAAGGCCGCCCCGAAACCTGCCCAGGCGTAACTCACCATGCCGAGCACGCGGCTCTGCGGATCGAGGGCCAACACCACGGCGATCACCGCCACCGTCAACACCATCGCCCGACCGATCCACACGAGGCGTCCCTGGCTAACCGGCCCGCGCGCAAACGTCTTGTAGAGGTCTTCCGTCAGTGCACTGGCACACACGAGCAGCTGGCACGACAACGTGCTCATCACGGCCGCCAGAATCGCCGCCAGCAGCACACCCGTGAGCCATGGGGTGAAGAGCTGGGTCGTGAGCGCCATGAAGATGGTTTCCGGGTTCGCCGCCACGCCGGCGCCGAGATCGGGCCGCGCGCTGTAGAACGCCAGGCCGAAGAAGCCCACGGCGACCGCACCGGTCAGGCACAGCACCATCCAGGTCATGCAGATGCGACGTGCCTGCGGAATCGCCGCCGCCGAGCGCGTGGCCATGAACCGCACGAGAATGTGCGGCTGGCCGAAATAGCCCAGCCCCCAGGCGAGCATCGAGATGACGCCGATGGGTGCGAGATCGCCGAACCAATCGGTGTGGGCGGGGTGCACGGCGGTTACCGCGTCCACGGCCGCCGCAGGGCTGCCGTCGAGCGCAATCACGGCGATCGGGGTGACGACCAGCGCGGCGAACATCAGCGAGGCCTGCACCGTATCGGTCCAGCTCACCGCAAGAAATCCGCCGATGAAGACGTAGGCAATGGTCGCCACGGCGCCGATCCACAGGGCCGTACGGTATTCCATGCCGAACATCGTTTCGAACAGCCGGGCACCCGCGACGACCCCCGACGCGCAATAAATCGTGAAGAAGATGAGGATCACGAGCGCCGTGACGATGCGCAGCACATGGCTGCGGTCACCGAAGCGCTGTGTGAGGTACTCGGGCAGGGTCAGCGCGTTGCCGCACACCTCCGTGTGCACGCGCAGGCGCGCGGCCACGAGATGCCAGTTGGCCCACGCGCCGATCGCCAGGCCGATGGCGATCCAGACGCCCGACAGGCCGCCCATGTAGATCGCCCCAGGCAGGCCGAGCAAGAGCCAGCCGCTCATGTCGGAGGCCCCGGCGGAGAGCGCGGTGACGAAGCTGCCGAGGCGACGTCCGCCGAGAATGTAGTCGGAAAGGTTGTGGGTGGCGCGATAGCCGAGCCATCCGATCACCAGCATCAATAGCAAATAGACGGTGAATGACACCGCAGTGGGATTCCAAAGGGACATGTAGCCTCCTTGAGCGTCGGTGTCACGCGCGTCGAGCGCCTCTGCCGGCATGACGAAAGAGGGGGCGACGCGGGACGACGACCGCTATGGCCAGCGATACGTGTCGCTGGCACGGGTTGACCGCGCAATGGCGGTGAGACGCGTGATATGTCGGGGGCGGGCGCGAAGATACCGCGATTGCGCGCGGTGTGCGTGACTACGGGATGTGCGGCGGGGCGCTAATTGCGGCTTGTCGGGCCGGGCGGGGAGGCGTGGAGATGGCCGGCGGTTAACGCATCGCGGCCGCCAGCGTCCCGAAATGCAGGACGTTGGCGACCGCTGGGGCCCCCCAATTGGGACGACGGCGCGTTCGGGGCATCGTAGCCGGCCGCCAGATTTCGGACGAATCCGACAGGATTCGTCGCGAGACCTGACGGTCTGCCGCGATCAGCCGATGGTCATGAGGTTGGCGTTACCGCCTGCGGCGGCCGTGTTGACCGATACCGAGCGTTCGCACAGCAGGCGCTCCAGGGCGTAGTCGTCACCGGCGGCCAGCGCCTCGGGCGCGAGGCCCTGCATCGACAGGATCGGACCGTTGCGGGTGGCGATGCGGCGGTTCAGGGCGCGCAGCTCGTCGCTGTCGCCTTCGAACAGCACCGCGGCGAGCGACGGCTCGGCGGCGGCGTCTGCCCCTGTCGCCAACACCGACGCGCGGCCCTTGAGGGCGGCCGGCAAGGCGCTCACCAGTCCGCGGGCGGCAACGCTCTCGGTGAAGACGGCGTTGTTGCCCGTCGCCAGCGCGGCAGCCAGTTGCGTGCGCGCACCGAGCGGCGTGGCGGCCACGCACAGGACCGGGCCGCGTGGCTCCAGACCATAGGTGTTGCGCTCACCAGTCGGTCCCGGCAGCACGGCGGTGGCGTCGAGTGCCGACGTGGCCAGATAACGGTCGACGCGATGGATCGCGGCAGCGCTATCGGCCGAGTTGCCCTGCGCATGCAGCCAGTCGCGGTAGTTCACCAATGGCGAGAGCGCCGCTTCGTTGCGGTTCAGCTCGGCGGGCAGCGAAGCCGGACGCGTTGCCAGCAGACGCGGCAGATACATCGGACCGCCGGCTTTCGGACCCGTCCCAGACAAGCCTTCGCCGCCGAACGGCTGCACGCCGACCACGGCGCCAATCACGTTCCGGTTCACGTAGACGTTGCCGACATGGGCGCGCTCGGTCACGTAGGCGATGGTTTCGTCGATACGCGTATGCACGCCGAACGTCAGGCCGTAGCCGGTGCCGTTGATCTCGTCGAGCAGCTTGTCGAGTTGCGCGCGCTTGAAGCGGATCACGTGCAGCACCGGGCCGAACACTTCGCGTTGCAGCGCCTTCAGATCGGTCAGCTCGATGAGCGTCGGCGGCACGAACGTGCCGTGGCGAGCGGCGTCGGGCAGCGGCAGTTGTTCGACCGGGAAGCCCTTGTCGCGCATCTGCTCGATGTGGCGGTTGATGCTGTTTTGCGCTTCGGCGTCGATCACCGGGCCGACGTCGATGGACAGACGATCCGGGTTGCCGATGGCCAGTTCCTGCATCGCGCCCTTGAGCATGTGCAGTGTCTTGTCGGCGATGTCGTCCTGCAGGCACAGCACGCGCAGCGCCGAGCAGCGCTGACCGGCCGAATCGAAGGCCGACGCGAGTACGTCGTACACGACCTGTTCGGGCAGCGCCGACGAATCGACGATCATTGCGTTTTGGCCGCCGGTCTCGGCGATCAGCGGGATCGGACGGCCATTGGCGTCGAGGCGCTCGGCCAGCGTGCGCGCGATGATGCGCGCCACTTCGGTCGAGCCGGTGAACATGACGGCCTTGGTGCGGGCGTCGGCCACGAGCGCGGCCCCGACCGTTTCCCCTGTGCCGGGCACCAACTGCAGCGCGCCGGCCGGCACGCCGGCGGCGTGCATCAGACGCACCGCTTCGGCGGCGATGAGCGGCGTCTGTTCGGCCGGCTTGGCGATGACCGGGTTACCGGCGGCCAGCGCGGCGGCGACCTGACCGACGAAGATCGCGAGCGGGAAATTCCACGGGCTGATACACAGCACAGGGCCCAGCGGGCGGTGCGTGTCGTTGGAGAAGCCCTGACGGATCTGCGCGGCGTAGTAGCGCAGGAAGTCGACGGCCTCACGCACTTCGGCCACGGCGTTGGGCAGCGACTTGCCGGCTTCGCGCACGCACAGGCCCATGAGCGTGGGCATGTGGGCTTCGAGCAGATCGGCCGAGCGCATCAGGCTGTCGGCGCGTTCCTCGACCGGCGTGGCTTGCCAGATCGGGGCGGCGGCCACGGCGTGCGCGAGTGCGGCGTCCACGTCGGCGGAGGTCGCCTCGATGACCTGACCCACGGTATCGCGCAGATCGGCCGGGTTGCGCACGGCGCGGGCCGTGCCCGTGGTGCGCTCACCGTCGGCCAGCATCGGGGCGGCGCGCCACGGCGTGCCCGCGCTGGCAAGCAGGGCCGACGACAGCGACGCGAGACGGTGCTCGTTCGACAGGTCGAAGCCCGACGAATTGGCGCGCGCTGCACCGAACAGTTCGCGCGGCAGCGGAATCTTGGCGTGCGGTGCGCCGAGCGGTTGCACCTTCTCGGATTCCGAGATCGGATCGGCGATCAGTTCGTCGACGCTGACGGTTTCGTCCGCAATCCGGTTCACGAACGAGGTGTTCGCGCCATTCTCGAGCAGACGGCGCACGAGATAGGCGAGCAGCGTTTCGTGCGTGCCGACCGGGGCGTACACGCGGCAGGGGCGCGCGAGCTTGCCCGCCGCGATGGGGCCGACGACTTCTTCGTAGAGCGGCTCGCCCATGCCGTGCAGGCACTGGAATTCGTACTGGCCCGGGTAGTAGTTGTTGCCCGCGAGGTGATAGATCGCCGAGAGCGTGTAGGCGTTGTGCGTGGCGAACTGCGGGTAGATGGCGTCCGGCACGGCGAGCAGCTTCTTCGCGCAGGCGAGGTACGACACGTCCGTGTAGATCTTGCGGGTATAGACGGGATAGCCTTCGAGCCCGTCGACCTGCGCGCGCTTGATTTCCGTGTCCCAGTAAGCGCCCTTGACCAGACGCACCATGATGCGGTGACGGCTGCGACGCGCCAGATCGATGATGAAATCGATCACGAACGGGCAACGCTTCTGATAGGCCTGTACCACGAAACCGATGCCGTTCCAGCCGGCCAGCTCGGGATCGAAGCACAGCGCTTCGAGCAGGTCGAGCGAGATTTCGAGGCGATCGGCTTCTTCGGCGTCGATATTCAGGCCAATGTCATACGAGCGCGCCAGCTTGGCGAGCGCCTGCACGCGCGGGAGTAGTTCCGCGACCGTACGCTCGTGCTGGCTGCGCGAGTAGCGCGGATGCAGGGCCGAGAGCTTGATCGAGATGCCAGGGCCTTCATAGATGCCTCGGCCAGCCGAGGCCTTGCCGATCGCCTGAATGGCTTGCTCGTAGCTCGCGTAGTAGCGCTGGGCGTCCTCTTCGGTCGTCGCGGCTTCGCCGAGCATGTCGTACGAATAGCGGAAGCCCTGGGCTTCGTATTTGCGGCTGTTGGCGAGGGCTTCGGAGATGGTTTCCCCGGTCACGAACTGCTCGCCCATCAGGCGCATGGCCATGTCCACGCCCTTGCGGATGAGCGGCTCGCCGCCGCGGCCGATCAGGCGCGTGAGGGCCTTGGTCAGACCGGCTTCGCTGGTGGTGGTGACGAGCTTGCCGGTGATCATCAGGCCCCAGGTGGCGGCGTTGACGAACATCGACGGCGAATTGCCCATGTGGGCGTGCCAGTCGCCCTTGCTGATCTTGTCGCGGATGAGCGCGTCGCGCGTGGCCTTGTCGGGAATGCGCAGCAGGGCTTCGGCCAGGCACATCAGCGCCACGCCTTCCTGGCTGGACAACGAGAATTCGTGGATCAGGCCTTCCACGCCGCCGCCAGTGCTTTTGCCGCGCAGGGCGACGACGAGCTTGCGGGCGAGGTCGGAGGCCGACGTCGCGGTCGCCGGGGCCAGCTTGGCCTGACCGACGAGCACGGGCACGCATTCCGGCTCGGGACGGCGGTAGGCCGCCGTGATCGCCGCCCGCAGCACCGATTGCGGTTGCACGTTCTGGGCGAATTCGAGGAACGGATGCGGCACGGTATCGTCGCCCGCGTGGCCGTCGATCACCTCGGTGCCCGACTGGGTCGCGCCACTCAATTCGGGCGGCAGCGCGCCGCTCTCAATGCGCTCCAGGTAAGCGAAGATGGCCTGTTTGATGAGCCAGTGCGGGGTGCGCTCGATTTGCTGGGCGGCGCTTTTGAGCCGGGTACGCAGTACGTCGTCGACCTTGACGCCGAGGGTGGTGTTAGCCATGGAAGGGTTACCTGATGACGCGAAAACGTGACACCCATAGCGGGTGAATTTCGGCATCGTAACCGGGTTTCAAAAGAGGTGCAACCTGAGTCGATATTAGGGTTGCACCTAGGTGTGAGGTCGACACACGAAACGTCGTGTGGCGCCCCGGCCCGCGGGCCGGGGGAGAGGCGTTACTTCTGGTCGGTACCGTACGTTTTTCCCAAATACTCGGAAATCAGCTTGACCTGATCTTCCGGGATGGGCGCGCCATACACTTTCACCATCTTCGTGACTTCCGCGCTCCAGAAGGCGGCCGACATAGGCGGTTGGGTGTTGACGTAGTCGAGCGAGTGGCACATGACGCACCACGAGTTGGCCGATTGATAACCGGCGAGCGTCGAGGCCTTCAACTGCGACGTTTCCTGCGGTAGCTTGATCTCGAGGGCATGGACGGGGGTGGCGAAGGCGCCGAACAGACTCAACAGGCCGGACAGCAGGGCCGCGCGGCGCGCAATCTTCGAAAGGTTCATGATCGTTCCCCGTCTCAAGCCGCGATCACACGCACGGTTTCCACCCCGTTGCGCAGATAGCCGGCCGGATTCCACAGCGATTGCAGCGGTTGCGACACTCCTGCACGATTCGTCGCCCGCACTTGGAGCGCGTACTCGCCGGGCTTGGGGGGCGTGAACGACGCCGTCCATTCGCGGAACGAATACTTCGACAGTTCGTGGCCGAGCTGGGCCGCCTGCCAGGTCTGGCCGCCGTCGGCCGAGAACTGCACGTCGCGAATGCCTTCGCCGCCGTCGAACGCAATGCCGCGCACGCGCACCGCCTTGCCCGCCGCCACGTGCTCGCCGTCGGCCAGACTCGTGACGAACGAGCGCACGGTGAAGCGTTCGATCGGCTTTGTTTTCTCGGGCGCCTTGCCGGGCGTGACGCAATTGCAGTCGTTATCGGGAATGCGATACGCCGTGGCCATCCAGAAGCCGTCGAACACCTTGTCGATGACGTTGATGTCCGCCAGATGCTTCACCCAGTACGTGCCGTAGTAGCCGGGCACGACCAGCCGCACCGGAAAGCCGTTGAGCATCGGCAGATCCTTGCCGTTCATGGCGAACGCGATCATCACTTCGCCATCCATCGCGTGATCGAGATCGAGTGCCTTCACGAACTCGGGGGTCGTGGGGACGATCGGCCGGTCGAGCCCCTCGAACGTGACTTGCTTCGCGCTGGCCGACACGCCCGCGCGTTCGAGAATCCGCTTGAGCGGAATGCCGCGCCAGCGCGCGTTGCCCATGGCGCCATTGGCAATCTGTCCGCCGGCGACGCGCGGTTCGAAAAAGCCACGGCTATTGCCCGAGCATTGGTGGACGGCCACGATCTCGACCGGCGTGCCGTAATCCTTCTTGAGCGACGCGAGCGAGATATCGAGCGGTTTGGCGACGCTTCCGCGCACATGAATCCGATGCTTCGCCGGATCGATGTCGGTCGGAATGCCCGCGAGGTGGTAGCGCACGAAGAACGCATCGTTCGGCGTGATCAGCCCGTCGTTGAAGATCGCGAACGGCGTTTCCAGTTGCGGGGGGCGCGCCGTCAAGCGGATCAGCGGGCGCTTCTGCGGATACGCGACGAGTTCGCGTTCGCCATTCGCGAACGGCAGCGTCACCATTTGCGGCGCGGTGGTGGCGGCGAGCACATCGAGCGCTCGCCCCGCCAGGCTGGCCCCGACGCCCAGTGCACCCGCGCGTCGCAAGAAGCGGCGCCGGGAGGCCTCGGCCAAGGGGGATTCGGTGGGCGGGAGGGACGGTGTAGCGAGGTGTGGCGCCGTAGGGGCGGCGCGCCGGTCGTGCGACTTCATCGGGATGTCTCCTGTAGGACTTCTTATCGTGCAGATGACGTGAACCGTTCGACGTGCGGTGATCGACTGCTATCTGCATCGTCGGAGATTCGGGCGATGTTGTCAAATTTCCGGAACGCTATATGCCGATTTATATTTCGAGAGGGTCGACTTCGAGATGCCAGCGCACGGGCGCCTTGAGTGCGCGCAGCTCGCTCATCCAGTGTGTGAGGAAGCGTTGGAGCGCACCGCGATGCGGACTCTCGACCACGAGCTGGGCGCGCTCTGTGCCCGCGATCCGGACCATCGTCATCGGCACCGGATCCCACAGGGAGATGCGCGCGTCGTGCAGCGCGGGCGCGGCGGCGATCTCGCGGGCCTGCTTGAGGAATGTCATGGCGTCGTCCAGGCGCCGGGCTTCGGCGCGCAGGAGCGCCTGATGCGTGAACGGCGGCAGCAGGGCGACACGTCGCTCCTCCAGTTGTTGCGCCGCGAAGCCCGCGTAGTCGTGACGCATGAGCGACGTGAACAATGGGTGCGCCGCGTAGCGCGTCTGGATCAGCACGTCGCCGGGGCCGTCGGCGCGGGCGGCCCGCCCAGCGCGCCCGGCCACCTGCATCAGTTGTGCAAACAGACGCTCGGCCGCTCGGAAGTCGTGCGAGAAGAGGGCGCTGTCGGCGTTGACCACACCCACGAGCGTGACGTTGCGAAAGTCGTGGCCCTTGGCGACCATCTGCGTGCCGATCAGGATGTCGACTTTGCCCGCATGGACCTGCGCGAACAGCGCCTGCGCGCTGCCTTTGCGGCGGGTGCTATCGGCGTCGATGCGCGCGAGCCGGGCCTCCGGGAACTGTTCGGCCAGCGCCTCCTCGATGCGCTGCGTGCCGCGCCCCAGCGGCGCGAGATCGAGATTGCCGCAGTCGGGGCAGGCATGCGGTATGCGAGACTCGGCGCCGCAGTGATGGCAGCGCAGCCGCCGTTCGGGCTTGTGCAGCACCATGTGGGCGCTACACCGGCGGCAGTCGCTGATCCAGCCGCAGGCATCGCAGTTGAGCACCGGGGCGTAACCGCGACGGTTCAGGAACAGCAGACTTTGCTCGCCCGCTTCGAGCCGGGCGCGAATCGCGGCGAGCAGCGATTGCGACAACCCTTCGTGAACCGTGCGCTGACGCTTGCGCTCGATGTCCATGTCGATGAGCGAGACGCGCGGCAGCACGGCATCGGGCGTGGCGCGCTCGGGCATCGCGAGGCGCACGTAGCGGCCCTGTTCGGCGCGCCGCCAGCTATCGAGCGACGGCGTGGCCGAGCCGAGGACGACGGGGATGCGCAACCGATTCGCGCGCCAGATGGCGAGGTCGCGGGCCGAGTAGCGCAACCCTTCCTGTTGCTTATACGACGGGTCATGTTCTTCGTCGACGACGATGAGCCGCAGATGCGGCAGCGACGCCATCACCGCGAGCCGGGTGCCGAGCACGATGCGCGCTTCGCCGCGATGGGCCGCCAGCCAGTGCCGGGCACGCTCGCCTTCGGCCAGTCCGCTATGCAGCGTGACAAGCGCCTCGTCGGGAAATCGCGCACGGAAGACGCCTTCGAGTTGGGGCGTCAGGTTGATTTCCGGCACAAGCACGAGGACCTGGGCGTCGCGCTCGCGCAGGGCCTCGGCCACCGCGCGCAGATAGACCTCCGTTTTGCCGCTGCCGGTCACGCCATAGAGCAGGAAGGGGGGGCAGGGGGGGAGATCGCCCGCGTCACTCGCGCTGCCGGCGTCGAGCTTGCCCGACGGTGCTGTGGCGTCAAGGCATTGGGCGCCGGCGGCTTCGAGCGCGTCGTGAATGGCCGCGACGGCGTTGGCCTGCCCGACAGTCAACGTCCTGGCGGCGCGCGGGGCGTTCTGCGTGCCGAGGTCGATATTGGCCGAAGCATCGGCGAGCGTGAAATCGGTGGGATCGCTGGCGTCAGTGGCGCTCGATTCGCCATCCATATCGCCGGATTCATCAGCTTCATCAGCATGGCGAACCGCTTCGTGGAACGGCACGGTGTCGACGACGATCCACCCGGCAGCCGCCCACTGTTTGAGCACATCGGCGGCCTTCGAGCACAGGGCTCGCGCCTCATCGGCGTCGAGCGTGCCGGCTTGCGCCAGGCCCTCGGCCAGACGGCGCTGCGCGCGCAGCCGGCTGGGCACGTTCTCCAGTAGCGTGGCAAGGGCGTCGTCGGCCAGCCGGTAGCGTTGCACGCCACGCTGCGCGAGGAGCCGCGACCAGCGCATCGGGGTGCGCAGATGCGCCGGGACAGCGGGCAGGGCCACTTCCCCGACGCCGCGCTGGTAGTACCGCGACGCGAACTGCATCAGGTCACGCCAGTCGTCGCGAAGCGGTGGCAATTCATGCCAGACGGCTGTGACGTCACGCAGCTTGCCCGGGGCGATTTCGCTGCGGTGCGTCAATTCCCAGACAACGCCCACGACCTGTCGTCGTCCGAACGGCACCTGCACCAGTTGCCCGGGGCTCGCGGCTTGATCGAGCCGATAGTCGAACAGGGTGAGCAGTGGCGTATCGAGCGCCACGCGGGCGATGGCGGGCACACCGATACGCGGCTTGGCGACCGGGAAGAGAGCATCCTCAGGGGATGCCAGAGACGGTTCGGGCAGGTCGTCGGCGTGGGTCAAACTTAAAGTGAATCCTGAGAAGTGTCGGTAAACCCCGGATTTAAGTCGGGTTTCCGGTGGGCTCGAAGCGCTTGTGGATAACTATGTTGAGAACTGTGGGGATTATCGCTCGTCAGCCTCGCCAGGCGGCCCTCACGTGGTGCCGTGCTTCGACTTTGCCCGAATCAAAAATGCTTTTTGATCAATAGCTTATGCGCAGCGTCCACGCGTGCTCCCTGTTGCCTCTCACTTGCGGCGGCGCAGCGAGAATTTGTGCATAAGTCTTCGGGACAACTCCGTAAATTGGAGGGGTTACTCGACAGATTTACGCTTGACATTCGGTGCTTGAAACGGCGGTTGGGTCTGCAAGGCAAATGGCCCCGCGAGCCGCACCGCCGCTGGTGTGTATCGTCAACTACGCCGTCTGGCGCAGCTTTCGGCTGTAGCGGTGGACTTCGTCAACGAGCGCCGCAACGTGGTCCGGTTGGGTGAACTGCGAAATACCATGCCCCAGGTTGAACACGTGGCCTGGTGCGTTGCCATAAGCGTCGAGCAGGCGGCGAACCTCGGCGCGAATGGCCTCGGGCGCTGCGAAGAGGGCGGTAGGGTCGAAGTTGCCTTGCAGCGCACAACGATCGCCGACGCGACGGCGCGCGGCCGCCAGATCCACGGTCCAATCGAGCCCGATGGCGTCGGGCCCGGTGTCGGCGATGGCTTCGAGCCACTGACCGCCGCCCTTGGTGAAGACGATATGCGGAATGCGTGCGCCATTCCATTCGCGGTGCACGCCTTCGAGCGCCTTTTGCATGTAGGCGAGCGAGAACCGTTGGTAGAGACCGTCGGCCAGCGCCCCACCCCAGGTGTCGAACACCATGACAGCCTGCGCGCCCGCTTCGATCTGGGCGTTCAGGTAGGCGGAAACGGCGCGCGCATTGGTCTCCAGAATATGCGTCATCAAGTCGGGACGCTCATACATCATCGTCTTGACCGTGCGGAAGTCGGCCGACCCGGCGCCTTCAACCATGTAGCACGCGAGCGTCCACGGGCTGCCGGAGAAGCCGATGAGCGGTACGCGTCCGTTCAAGGCGCGGCGGATCTCGGCGACGGCGTCGAAGACGTAGCGCAGACTGTCGAGGTCCGGCGCCCGCAGGCGGCGCACGTCGTCCTCGGTGCGCAGCGGGTGAGCGAAACGCGGGCCTTCGCCGGCTTCGAACGACAGGCCGAGGCCCATGGCGTCGGGAATGGTGAGGATGTCCGAGAACAGGATGGCGGCATCGAGCGGGAAGCGCTCGAGCGGCTGCAACGTGACCTCGGTGGCGTAGGCGGGGTTCTTGGCGAGCGCCAGGAAGCTACCGGCTTTGGCGCGTGTGGCGTTGTATTCGGGCAGGTACCGGCCCGCCTGGCGCATCAGCCAGATCGGCGTGTACTCGGTCGGCTGGCGCAGCAGGGCGCGCAGGAAAGTATCGTTTTGCAGAGCTTGGGACACGTCGCGGCGGTGGGTAGGAGGGTTGGGGCAAGCGGTCATTTTACTCGCGTATCCCCGGCCCGGACGCATGGCGGGCTGTTATGCCGCACATCAGCCATCGGCGACGCGTCGACGTGGCGCGCGCGGAACACTGGCGTCATTCCGATTGGCGTGGGCCGGGAGTGTCTTTAGTATTGAGCCCCACGCGCTGCGTCAGACAGTTCGGGAGCGCAGTGCGCCATCACGTCAAACCTCAGGAGACAAGCATGAAAGTCATGTTGACGGCCGCCAGCGCGGCCTTCGTGGCCGGGGCGGTGCTCGCCGGCGCCGCGGCCCACGCGCAATCGGCCGCTGTCGTGAGCCCTTCCGCGACCCCCGCCATCCACTCCCGGCTGGACGACATCGTCAAATCGGGCACGCTGCGCGCCTGCGCGACGGGTGACTACAAGCCTTACTCGTATCGACGCCCGGATGGTCAGGTCGAGGGCATCGACGTGGATCTGGTCGCCTCGCTGGCGAAGTCGCTCGGCGTGAAGCCGGTGATCGTTCCGACGACCTGGAAGGGGCTGATGGACGACTTCACGGCGGGCAAGTGCGATATTGCCGTCGGCGGTGTGTCGGTCACGCTGGATCGCGCGGCGCGCGCTTATTACAGCAACGTGGTCATGGTCGACGGCAAATCGCCGATCGTGCGCTGCGCCGACGTGGCGAAGTACCAGACGCTCGCCGACCTGAACAAACCGAGCACGCGCGTCATCGCCAACCCGGGCGGCACGAACGAACGTTTCGCCCGTCAGTACCTGCCGAACGCCACGCTCACGATCTATCCCGACAATGTCACGATCTTCAAGCAGATCGTCGACGGCAAGGCCGACGTGATGGTGACCGACGCCTCGGAAACGATGTTGCAGCACAAGCTGAATCCGTCGCTCTGCCCGGTCAACCCGGACAAGCCGCTGCAGTTCGGTGAGAAGGCCTACCTGCTGCCGCGGGGTGACGACATCTTCAAGCAGTACGTCGACCAGTGGCTCAATCTTGCGCAGAAGACCGGGGAGTATCAGAAGGTGGTCGACAAGTGGCTGAAGTGATGGCGTTGGCCGTAGCCTGATTGATCATCCCAGCCAGTCTCGCAGGCGTTGTGCCGCGTCGTGCATGACCAGCCTCGCCTGCGGAACGAACGGTTGCAGCCTCGCAAAACTATGTGTCAGGCCGGGCGCCTCGATGATCTCCGCCCGGCCGCCCGAACTCGCCACGAACTGGGCGTATGACACCGCTTCGTCATGCAATGGATCGTATTCCGCAGCGATCACCAAGGCGTGCGGCAAGGCGTGACGCGGCGCTTGAGCGGTCAGATTGACCCGCACGTCGTCTGCCGACGGTGCCACGTCGCCCAGAAATTCCTTCCAGTACCAGCGCATTTCGTCGCGTGTCAGCCCCACGCCGTTCGCCAGACGCTCGTAACTCGGTGTATCGAACCGGTACTGCACCACCGGATAGATCAGCAACTGCGCCCCCACAATCCCCGGATGCCGGTCGTTGAACCACGCCGCCGCCTGCGCCGCCAAGTGGCCGCCCGCGCTGTCGCCCGCCACGGCCAGACGGTCGACGCGCACGCCCAGCCGCGCGCGCTGCTCCGCCGCCCACGCCAGGGCATCGCGCGCGTCGTCGATCGGCGCGGGGAACGGATGCTCGGGCGCCAACCGGTAATCGACGCTCAACACCGCCACGTCGCCGTCCTGCGCCAAGAAGGCGGCCAACGTCCCATGGGTGTCGACATCTCCCACGACCCAGCCGCCGCCGTGGAAGAACACCACCAGCGGCACTTCGCGTTCGACCGGGCGATAGAGCCTTGCGCGCAGGGTGCGGCCCGGCAGCGCAATGTCGAAGGTCTCGCTGCGCAATCCCGCCGGCAACGGGCGCAAGGCCTCGTTGGCGACGGTGGCGAACCGAGCGCGCACGTCTTGCGCGCTTGGCGCGCCGTTGTCGGCAATGGCGGGGTACTTGCGCGCCATTTGGTCGTAATAGGCGAGTAGATCGGCGTCGATGGTCATATCAGCGGGTCATTGGCGGCGTTGGAGGTCGGCGGTTCAGCGTTTCGGAAGCGGCTGTCTCGGCGGGCGGGCGTCCGCGCTGGTGCGGGGGTGGCCCGCTTGCATCTGCCAGCGCTGGTGTTCGATCTTGACGCATCGGTCCATCACGACGTCCAGCCCTGCCGCCAGCGCGACGGCTGCGGCGTCGTCGTTTTCGATGCCCAACTGCATCCATAGGCTGGTCGCGCCAATGGCGACGGCCTCATCCGCGATGGGCGGAATGTCGCCGCTGCGACGGAAACAGTCGACCATCTGGATCCGCAGGCCCTCGGCGCGCAAGGCGTTGGCCGCCTCGGTCAGGCTCGCATAAACGGGCTCGCCCAGGATCGTCGCGCCGGCACCGGCCGCTTGCGGGTTGATGGGTACGATCAGGTATCCGTGCTGTTGCATGTAGCGCGATGTGGTGTGGCTCGGCCGGTCCGGCCGCGGCGACAGTCCCACCACGCCGATCACGCGGTCGCGCGCCAGTATCTGCCCCAAACGTTCCATGGTTTCCATGCGAGTGCGGCCCGTCGGGGCCGGTGCTGTCGTTGACGGAATCACTGCTTTCGGTGCGCTGCCGACCCGCGGCGTTGACATGGCTTCGGATGACGGACGCCCACTTTGTTGCCACGCACGAGGAATGAACTTAGCACATTGACGACACGGACGTGAAACGGAGGCGCGCGCCCCGATGCCGCCATCGATGGGAGGCGCCGGCGCGCGCCGGCATCGTCCGTGTCGATGCCTCGCCGAAAGAGTTACTCAGGATCACGAACCAAATGAGGCTTCGGTCAATGTGCCGGAAACCCATGCCGGAGAAGGCGAGGCGGCAACGTGGACGGCGCGCGAAGGTCTCAGGTGTTACAACCTGAAACACTTTGTTACCCCTCCCCCCATACGTTTCCACCAAAATGCTTCTCAACGCTGATGTGCTTATCCCCCGGTAACACAGCAGCGCGACTGTATCGGCGGAACGCGTCCCCCGGCGCGATCTGCAAGGTCGTTCGATGCAGTGCTCTGAATCTGGTCTCCTCGCGCTAACCCCGTAGCGTGTGGTTTTGGCGGGCCTATGTGTCCCGCCATTTTTTTTGCCTGCGCAGACCTACATCTTTCCTACGACTTTCGTCGTCATCCAAAAGATTATTTCGCCCTCCGATTCACTTTTCGGAAATCGGTTTATCCCTGCGTAAATAGATAAGCGACATGCCGATCGGTGGTCGGCATTGTCAGCACGGCGATTCGATAACTTATCGGGTGGCCCTGAGCCACGGTTTGAGCCAGCCCAGTCCGGCCCGCGTTGCACCCTGCGGGCGATATTCGCACCCGACCCATCCCGCGTAGCCGAGTTCGTCGAGCAGACGGAACAGGAACGGATAGTTGACTTCCCCGGTGTCGGGTTCGTGACGCGCAGGCACGCCTGCCACCTGCACATGGCCGATATTGGCGATGTGCTGGCGCAGCTTGACCGCCAGATCACCCTCGACGATCTGGCAGTGGTACACGTCGAACTGCACCTTGAGATGGCTCGCGCCGACCTCCTGACGAATGGCCTGGGCCTGATCCTGTCGTGTCAGGAAATAGCGCGGAAAGTCGCGCGGATTGATCGGTTCGATGAGAATCGTGACGCCATGCGCGGCAGCCTGTCCGGTCGCGTAGGCGAGATTGTCGAGATAAACGTCCCGGCAGCGTTCGAGCGACGCGCAGGGGTCGGGGCATCCGGCCATCACGTGCAGTTGGCGGCAGCCCAGCGTATCGGCATAGTCGAGCGCGCGTTCGAGGCCGTCCCGAAACTCCGCCTCGCGCCCTGGCAGCGCAGCCAGCCCGCGCTCGCCGTTCGCCCAGTCGCCGGCCGGGGTGTTGAACAGCACCTGCGTGAGCCCCGCGTCGTCCAGACGCGCCCGCACCTCTTGTGCGGGATGATCGTAAGGGAACAGACATTCCACGCCCCGGAAGCCGTCGCTCGCGGCCTCGCGAAAACGCTCCAGAAACGGCACTTCCTGATAAAGCAGGGTCAGGTTCGCGGCAAATCGCGGCATGAGCATCTCCGTCGCCCGGCGCCGGCCGGGCAGGGTGGATCGATGCCTGTCACGATATCACTGCCCGTCGATCTGAGGCGCTGCCACGCTGCGCAACTGAAAGCGCCCGTCGTCGTTGAAGAGCCACGTTTCAACGGCGCGCACGCGTCCGCTGCTGTCGACCAGCGCCCGGCTCGGCATCGGCAACGGGCTGGCCCGTCGCAGGCTCGTCACGGCGATGCGCTCCGCTTCCTGGTCGCCATTGCTGCGATACAGCGCCACGCTCGTGATGTTCCCGTTGCGGTCCACCCAGTACTCGAGCGACACCACCGAGCGCAGCATCGGCTGGGGATTGCCCGGGGTGATCTGGCGGGCGTTGACCGCCGTCACGCGTTGCGCCGCGGCGATCTTGTACTGATCGAGCGCCGTGTACGGGACCCGGGCGGGCGTCAGGTTGAGGACGAGCGGCTGTTTGGGCTCGAAATCCGGATTGGCGCAGCCCGACACCGCCAGAACACAGGCGATGACGGTGAAGCCTCCGGCGGCATGCGGTGCCCGCCGGCGTTGAGAAGGTTGCGCATACATACGTCGTCTCCCGCAACATTCGCGACACTTGTCTTCTTGTTCGTCTACCGGGCGGGGAGCGGTCTCGCGGATCGCGAATTTGTCCGCGCGAAGCGACTCTCAACGCAACGCGAAGCCCTCATTGCCTATCTTAGGTGGCCCACGCGTGCCGCGCAGCGCGGTTAACACGTAGGTGTCGATGCGCACCCGGATGTCGGCAAGTGGCGGTATCCGGCGATACCATGCATACTCGCCGTCGCCCGTGTCAGGCGCGCACGGCGACGTCGCGCCCGACGCCTTTTGAACGCATTGGAGGGACCATGATTACCGTGTATCACAACCCGCGCTGCTCGAAGTCGCGCGAGGCGCTGGCCCTGGTGGAAGGTTCGCCGGCGGTGGGCGGGAGCGATCTGCAGATCATCGAGTATCTGAAGACGCCGCCGACGCTCGCCGATCTCAAGCGTTTGCACAATCTGCTGGGTGTGCCGGTGCGCGAAATGATTCGCAGCAACGAAACCGAGTACGCAGAGCTGGGATTGGCCGACACGGCAATGACCGACGACGCCTTGCTCGCCGCCGTGGCGGCGCATCCGAAGTTGTTGCAGCGGCCCATCGTGGTCAACGGCGACAAGGCTGTGATTGCGCGTCCGCCCGAGTTGGCGAGCCAGGTGCTGTAATCGGGCGATGGCGGAAGCTGGCCCGACGCGATTCGCGTCGAGCCCCTCACGCATGGCACCGCGCGACCCTGGTTCAGCCGTGGGCCGCGCTGTCCTTGCCGGGGCCGGCGTCTGGCGATTCGGCGTCCGCAACCGCCTCGGCCGCCGCTTGTGCCGCGGCCGACCTGAACACCGGCGCGTCGGCATTCGCCGTGAGTCCGGCGCCGCGCCAGCCGGGGAGTTCGGTCAACGTCTTCTGCTGCTCGCGCAGCTCGGCGAGCATGTTGCAAAAGAGAGCGCCTTGTTCGAGCGCGTCGTCGAGCGCCACGTGCGTGTGCGGCAGCGGGTCGAGCCAGACGGGCGGCAGCCGGGGCTTGATGCACTTGCGGTAGGGCATGCCGGTCATGGCGAACGCGAGCGTCTTGATGTCGAGCGCCGACCATGAAAACGGACAACGGCCGACGAAACGCATCATGTACCAGAACATGAACGTGAAATCGAACCCTGCCGGATAGGCGACGAACACTGGCTTGCCCGGCAGCTTCTCTACCCACTTCACATACGCCTTGAGCGCCTTGGTCGGGTCTTCCTGATCGACGCGGCAGGCCGCCCACGCGTCCGGCTCGGTCTTCCACCACTTCATCGTCAGCGGATGCCCCTTCGCTTCCGGCAGACATTCGAGGTTGGCGCTGAACGTGCCGATCAACTCCTTGTCGGCCGTGTACGCCGCCGACGCGAAACTCAGCATCGAATGCGGGCCGGGGATCGGGCCGTCGGCCTCGACATCCGTGCTGACGAAGATCTCCTCGTCGGCGGGAATGATGCGCGAGGGGGTATGCGACACGGCCTCGCTCATGCGGCACTCCCGGCAAGCACGGCATCGGCCACGTACGGATTGGTCTGACGTTCCTGACCGAACGTGGAGACAGGGCCGTGCCCGGGAATGAAGGTCACGTCGTTGCCGAGCGGCCAGAGTTTGTTGCGGATCGACGCGATCAGGTCGGCGTGGTTGCCGCGCGGAAAGTCGGTGCGGCCAATGGAGCCGGCGAAGAGAACGTCGCCCACACTGGCCAGGCGCTCGTCCGCCGAGAAGAACACGACATGACCCGGCGTATGCCCCGGGCAATGCAGCACGTCAAGGGTGACCTCGCCGAATGTGACCGTGTCGCCGTCACCCAGCCAGCGGTCGGGCGTAAACGGCTGTGGTTCGGGAAAGCCGAAGCGCGCGCTTTGCGTCTGAAGCTGGTCGATCCAGAACGCGTCGTCGGGATGCGGGCCTTCGATCGGCACATCGTACTTCTCGGCAAGTGCGCCCGCGCCGCCACAATGGTCAAGGTGGCCGTGCGTCAGGAAGATTTTCTCGAGCGTCACGCCCTGGCGTTCGATCTCGCCGACGATCCGATCGATGTCGCCACCGGGGTCGACCACGGCGGCGCGCTTCGTCGCATCGCAGACGAGCAGGGTGCAGTTTTGCTGGAAAGGCGTGACAGGAATCAGAGTGACGTTCATGGGATATCGGGGACGCAGTTTTCGCCTATTGTAATTCGGGCGCGAGGGGACCCGCCGGGCGCGTCGCAATCGACGACACGCCTGAGCGCTGCTCGCCAAGCGGGTCGGAGCGCCTGAGCGAGCCTTGTTCGATGAGACCGATCAAGCCTGTGCGATGCCGATTCAGCGAGTCTCGGCGCGTAAGTGAACGCTCGCTGATAGGTTGCATTTTGCGTCGTGTTAAACTTGCGCGCTATGCGAACACGCGAGATCCTCACACGGTTCGCGGTCGGCTGCGCCCTCGCCCTGACGTTGACAGCCTGCACAACGCCGCTCGAACCCCTCAGCCCCACGGCTGCCGCCGCTTCGGCGACAGGCGCGCGCGCCCGTGCGCGCGAGGCCAACGCGCCGGTCGGGTCGAACTTCGATCTGCAGTGGCCCGGCAAGTCGTATCGTACCGAAGGTCTCAGTCCGGGCGATCCCGAAGCGCCGGATCGCGACGGCGAAGCGCATCTGCGCGCCGACGCCGGCACGTTTTACCAGACTGGCATGGCGTCCTGGTATGGCAAGAAGTTTCATGGACGTCGCACGGCCACCGGCGAAACGTTCGACATGAACGAGCCGACCGCCGCGCATCCGACGTTGCCGCTGGGCAGCTTTGCGCTCGTGCGCAATATCGCCAACAACAAGACTGTCGTCGTCAAAATCAACGATCGCGGCCCCTACGCGCGCAATCGCATCATCGACCTTTCCTACGGGGCGGCCAAGCAGCTCGGCTTTATTCGCGCCGGCCACGCCAAGGTCGAAATCCGCCGCCTCTCCCGCACCGAAGTCGCCGCCCTCGGCCTGGACGACAGCAAGAACGCGCCCTGACGCGACCCGGCGTACGCGCGTCGTCGCGGCGCCTCGTTTCCCTACGGCCGATTCTGAAATCGCGTTGATGGCTTCCCAAGCCGCGGGATGCTCGCCGCACATTTGTTGTGCAAAATCCATCTATTCCGTGTAAAAAATCGCGCATTATTCCGATTTTCGCCGCATCTGATAGAGCGAATGCCACGCATGAATGTGCGCGCATCGGAAATTTGACGACCAAATCGACTAATTTTTTTCCGATTGCCGCATCAATCTGCCAGCGATTCGGCGCAACCTGATATTCCACGGGCCTTCCAGGCGGTTGCGTTGGCAACCGTTGTTCGCTCAGGGGGATGTGGGTAGACTGTGCCCCACGCGCCGGTGCACGTTTTGTGTGCATCCGAATGAGACCCGGCGAGACACGGGCTCAGCGCACCTATCAAAGAGCATTCCTGGAGGAGTTTTGATGTCGACGATGGGCAAATTCGCCAAGCGCACCCTGCTGTGCGCCGTGGCCGCAACGTTGTTGGGCACGACCGGCGCGGCCTTCGCGCAGGGGACAAAATCGGTGGCCGTATTGGCGATCGTGGAGCACCCGGCGCTGGACGCCATCCGCGATGGCGCACGCGACGAACTCAAGGCGGAAGGTTATGAGGTCGGCAAGAACCTCAAGTGGGAATACCAGAGCGCACAGGGTAACGTCGGTACGGCCGCGCAGATCGCCCGCAAGTTCGTGGGCGACCAGCCGGACGTGATCATCGGCATTGCCACGCCCACGGCGCAGGCCGTGGCGGCCGCGACCAAGTCCGTGCCGCTGGTCTACTCGGCCGTGACCGATCCGGTCGCGGCGCAACTGGTCAAGAATTGGGCGCCGTCGGGCACCAATGTGACCGGTGTGTCCGACAAGCTGCCGCTGGACAAGCAGGTCGCGCTGATCAAGCGTGTCGTGCCGAACGCCAAGCGTGTCGGCATGGTGTACAACCCGGGTGAAGCGAACTCGGTCGTGGTCGTCAACGAGTTGAAGAAGTTGCTGCCCGCTGCCGGACTGACGCTGGTCGAAGCGGCCGCGCCGCGCACCGTCGACATCAGCTCGGCGGCCAACAGCCTGGTCGGCAAGGTCGATGTGATCTACACGAACACGGACAACAACGTCGTGTCGGCGTATGAATCGCTGGTGAAGGTGGCCAACGACCGCAAGATCCCGCTGGTCGCGTCGGATACCGATAGCGTGAAGCGCGGCGCCATTGCGGCACTGGGCGTGAACTACTACGACCTGGGCCGTCAGACCGGGAAGGTGGTCGGGCGCATCCTGAAGGGAGAGAAGCCGGGGGCGATTGCCTCGCAGACCAGCTCGAATCTGGAACTGTTCGTCAACACGGCGGCGGCCGCCAAGCAAGGCGTGACGCTGTCGGACGATCTGGTGAAGGAAGCCAAGACGGTCATCAAGCAGTAAAGCATGCGTGAGCGCGGTAAGGCGGGGTGATACCTCCCCGGCTCACCGCAGCGCGACAGGGCGGCGCCCGGACACCCTCTGTCCCCGCCGCTCTTTTCCTATCGAATGGGTGGGACGGCTTCCCCCGACAGCGGTCGCACAACGACCGGCGATGTCCCGAACTGGCCGACGTCGGCCGTGTGAGCGCTGATGCCGAGACCCGGCATGGGCCGTCTTGCGCAGTGGAATTACGACAATGTCTCTTTTTTCTATGATGGGCGCCCTGGAGATCGGTCTGATCTTCAGTCTCGTGGCGCTCGGGGTGCTGATTTCCTTCCGCATCCTCAATTTCCCTGATTTGACCGTCGACGGCAGTTTCGCCCTGGGCGGCGCGGTCGCGGCTACGCTGATCGCCGGCGGCACCAATCCGTTCGCCGCCACCGTGGCGGCGATGGCGGCGGGCGCGCTGGCGGGCTTCATCACCGGGTGGCTCAATGTGCGCCTGAAGATCATGGATCTGCTCGCCAGTATCTTGATGATGATCGCGCTCTATTCCGTGAACCTGCGGGTGATGGGGGCGCCGAACGTGCCGCTGATTACGTCGCCGACCGTTTTCACGATGCTCCTGCCGGATAACGTGTCCTGGTTGCCGGACTATGTGACGCGCCCGCTGTTGCTGCTGGCCGTGGTCATCGTGGTGAAGCTTGGACTGGATTACTTCTTTCTGTCGCAACAAGGCCTGGCGATGCGCTCGACAGGCGCGAATTCGCGCATGGCGCGGGCGCAAGGCGTGAATACGGGTCACGAGATTCTGGCGGGCATGGCGCTCTCGAATGCGCTGGTGGCGCTTGCGGGCGCATTGTTCGCGCAATCGCAGGGCGGCGCGGACATCTCGATGGGGATCGGTACCATCGTGATCGGCTTGGCGGCGGTCATCATTGGCGAGACGATTCTGCCGGCTCGACGCCTCATTCTCACAACGTTGGCGGTGGTGGTCGGTGCGGTGCTTTACCGCTTCTTCATCGCGCTCGCACTCAACAGCGATTTCATCGGTCTGAAGGCGCAGGATCTGAATTTGGTAACGGCATTGCTCGTGGCGGTGGCGTTGGTGCTGCCGGCAACGCGCCGCAAGCTGTTCCCCCGCAAGAACGGAGGTGCCTGATCATGCTGAGCGCAAAAGACCTCAAGATCACTTTCAATCCGGGCACGCCCATCGAGAACCGTGCGCTGCGCGGCATGTCGCTGGACATCCCGACGGGCCAATTCGTCACCGTGATCGGTTCGAACGGTGCAGGCAAGTCCACGTTCCTGAATGCCATCAGCGGCGACTTGCGGGTCGATTCGGGCACGATTTCCATCGACGGTAACGACGTCACGAAGAAGACGGCGTGGCAGCGGGCGAGTCAGGTGGCGCGCGTGTTCCAGGATCCGATGGCCGGCACCTGCGAGGCGCTGACCATCGAGGAAAATATGGCGTTGGCGGTCAAGCGGGGCGAACGCCGGAGCTTCGGGTTCGCGCTGAATCGGGAGCTGCGTGAGCGGTTCCGCGAGAAGCTGAGCCTGCTCAACCTTGGGCTGGAGAACCGGCTCTCGGACCGTATCGGGCTGCTCTCCGGCGGTCAGCGTCAGGCGGTGAGCCTGTTGATGGCGTCGTTGCAGCCGTCGCGGATCTTGCTGCTCGACGAGCATACGGCCGCGCTGGACCCCAAGACGGCGGCGTTTGTGCTGGAACTGACGGCGCGCATCGTGCAAGAGAGCAAGCTGACGGCGATGATGGTCACGCACAGCATGCGTCAGGCACTGGATTACGGCGACCGCACGGTGATGCTGCACCAGGGCAAGGTCGTGCTGGACGTGTCGGGCGAGGAACGCAAGGGTCTGGACGTTCCCGATTTGCTGCAGATGTTCGAGCGCACCCGCGGCGAACAACTCGACGATGACGCGCTGCTGCTGAGCTGACGCGCTGGCCTGCCAGAAAACAAACCCGCTTCGGCGGGTTTGTTTCATTATCGGCGGCGTCACTGAACGCGTTTTCGGGCCGTGCGATAAGTCGCAAGGTGCTCTCGTTTGCCGACGGCGACCACCAACACGGTGAGACGGCTTTGTCGTCGACTCGGTAGACGAGCCGGTATCCCACCGATGCGAGTTTGATCTTGTAGCAGTCCGGCATCGACCTCAGCCGACTGCCGGGAACTTGGGGTCTTTGCAGCCGTTGCTGCAACTTCGCTTTGAACTGGCGCTGGATCGTGGGATCGAGCGCCTGCCACTCCTTGAGGGCAGAGGGTAGGAATTGCAGGTCATAGGTCGTCAAGCTGGGTACTCACCGGCGTTTCGCCGGCGCGTGAACGGATAAGGTCGGCGAGTTCAGCGTCATCGAGCCGCTCGCAGATCGCTTCCCAATCCGCTGCGGGGACGAGATAGGCGACCGGCGTGTTCCGGTTCAGGATGGCGACGGGGCCATCGGCTCGATGGATGGCGGCACTGGGGTTCGATTTCAATTCGCTGATTCCGATCGATGCGCGGGCAAGGATGTTTTTCATGTGACATCTCATCAGGCCCGGGGGGAGGCGGCCGATTCGCTGACGCGTACCAGCCGAGACCCTGAGATCGAGCCAATCATAGAGGGAATATCGAAGGGAGAGTTTGGGGAGTCGCTGAGAATTTCTCCAGAAACGTCCGAATCTTTAGGCCTCAAAAAACGTATCCCCCGCGGGGCGATCAACCATTTTTGAGCGCCAGCGCTCGCTCGTAAAGCGCGTTCTTGGGTGCGCCGGTGATCGCGGCGGCGAGCTTCGCGGCACTTTTCGTCGGCAGTTCAGCCACCAGCAACGCGAGCACGCGCTGCGCTTCGGCGTCGACACCATCTTCGCTAGCGCTCGCTGCCGCGCCCGATACCGCCAGCACGAATTCGCCGCGCTGACGGTTCGCGTCCGCCTTCAGCCAGGCCACGCCTTCGCTCAGCGCACATTCGTGAATCTCCTCGAAGCGCTTGGTCAATTCACGTCCGATCAACAGTCGGCGCGCGCCGCCCAATCCATCGGCGAGTGCCGCGACCGTCTCCACGATCCGATGCGGCGCTTCGTAGAAGACCTGCGCCGAGGTCGCCCCTGCAAGCGCAGCAATCGCGTGGGCACGTTGCTGCGCCTTCGACGGCAGGAAACCCACGAACATGAACGTCTCCACCCAGGCGCCGGCCGCCGAGAGCAGCGTAATCACCGCGCTCGCGCCTGGTACCGGCACCACGCCGAGCCCCGCCGCACGCACCGCATCGACCAGTCGCGCGCCGGGATCCGAGATGCCCGGGGTGCCTGCGTCTGAAATATAGGCGATGCGCTCGCCACCCCGCAGACGCTCGACCAACCGCGTCGCCACTTCGTTTTCGTTGTGCTGATGGGCCGCAATCAACGGCTTGTCGATGCCGTACCGCTGGAGCAACTGCGCGCTATTGCGCGTATCTTCACAGGCGATAGCGTCAACCATCCCGAGGATGTACAGCGCTCGCACCGTGATGTCGGCGGTATTGCCCAACGGCGTGGCGACGACATACAGCGTGCCCACCGGGTAATGCTGGCCCTCGGCCAGGGACATCAGGCGTTCATCCATGGCGTCGCACTACCGCAAACGGCGTCGTTGCCGTGCGGGGCACACAGGCGTTGGTAGCACCGGCAGCGCCGGCAACGGAAAACATCGGAACAACCATGTCGAATCAGTTAGGAGAATCGTTCGAGGGCCACGCTCAGGCGTTGCTGGAGCGACGCGGCTGGCGGCTCGTCGCGCGCAATTATCGGTGTCGCGGCGGCGAAATCGACCTCATTATGCGGGATTGCGTGGGTGTACTGGTATTCGTCGAGGTGCGTGCCCGCGCGCGCAGCGACTTCGGCGGGGCCGCCGAGAGCATTACGCGCGCCAAACGCCGCCGTCTGGCCTTGGCCGCGCGTCACTATCTGCTGCGGCGTCCCGCGGGGCGTTGTCGTTTCGACGTGGTGACGTTCGACGGGCGTCCGCCCGTGGTGCGCTGGCTGCCCGACGCTTTCCGAGCCGACGATCTCTGACGAAACCCGTGTCCGCCGGCCTGTTACACTTGCGAACGCGCCGTTTTCAAGATTTTCAAGACTGATACGGCCTTTGAACGCCGGCCGATGCAGGCGAGTGCCTTCGGGCACCCATGCAAGGCCGGCCGCTTTTGCGACACCCTGGCAAACGACCATGTCGATCGAACGAATTCAGCAACACTTCACGGATAGCGTCGAGACCAAGCTGGCGGCGCGCGACGCACTGCCCGAATATATCGCCGCCGCCGCGGACGTCATGTTCGAAGCGCTGTCCAACGGCAACAAGATTCTCGCTTGCGGTAACGGCGGCTCGGCCGCCGACTGCCAGCACTTCGCGGCCGAACTCGTCGGCCGCTTCGAGCGCGAGCGCCCCGAATTGCCGGCCATCGCGCTGACCACGGACTCGTCGATCCTGACGGCCATCGGCAACGACTACAACTTCGACGCCATCTTCTCGAAGCAGGTGCGCGCGCTCGGGCATGAGGGCGATGTGCTACTCGCCATCACCACGTCGGGTAATTCCGGCAACGTGCTCGCCGCCATTGAAGCGGCGCACGAACGTGGCATGCACGTGATCGCGCTGACCGGCAAGGGCGGGGGCAAGGTCAATGCGGCGCTGGGTGAGCTGGACGTGCACATCTGCGTGCCGGCCGATCGTACCGCGCGCATTCAGGAAGTTCACCTGCTCACGATTCACTGCCTGTGCGACCTGGTCGACGCGATGCTGTTCGGCGAAGCGTGAACCTATTGCCGTCATTCGGCGTCAAGAGCATGACAGGTACTGCGCCGCGGGGGCGGGCGGTGCCGGCTGGGCGCGGCGGGGGCCGTCCCGTTCGATCATCCAACAAGGAGAATGCCCGATGAATTTCCAACGCGTGGTCAAGCCGCTCGCCGCGGCGGCGTTGATTGCTGCAACCCTGGCCGGTTGTGCCCCCATCATTCTCGGCGGTGCCGCGACCGGCGCACTCGTCGCCACCGACCGCCGTTCCGTCGGCGCGCAGACGGAAGACCGTGAAATTCAGATCAAGGCCGAAGCCAATACCGCGAATAACCTGCCAGACGCCGCCCACGTCAACGTAACGGTCTTCAACCGTCGCGTGTTGCTCACCGGCGAAGTTCCGAACGACGCCAGCAAGCAGCGCGCCGTCGAAATCGTCAAGCAGATCAGCAACGTGCGCGGTATTGTCGACGAACTTGCCATCGGACCGGCCAGCTCCTTTGGTTCGCGCTCGAACGACGCGTGGATCACCAGCAAGGTCAAGGCCAACCTGATCAACACGAAGGAAATCTCGGCCAACGTCTTCAAGGTGGTCACCGAGCGTGGCGACGTGTATCTGCTGGGCCTCGTCTCGGAAGAGGAAGGCCGCATTGCCGCCAACGTGACCAGCCGTATCGACGGGGTGCAGAAGGTCATCAAGCTGTACGAATACATCAAGCCGGAAGAGGCGCAGCGCCTGTCGACCGAGGCCTCGAAGAACCCGGCCCCGGTGACTGACGATTCGAGCGCCGCGGCGGTCACGACCACGCCGATCGACACCGAAACGGTCACGGCCAAGCCGTTGGCCTCGCCCGCGCCGATCAGCGACGCACCGATCAAGCCCGGTCCGTCGAACAAGACCGGTGACTGATTGCGGGATCATCGCACTGAGCACCCCGCCCGACGATGCTGGGGATAACCGACCGGTTTTCCCCGCGCAAGCGGCAACGTGATCTGTGCGAAGGGCGCTGGACGCTCTGGGGCTTGTCGCCCGCGATTCCGAACGCGAGAATCAATTTCCTGTTGGCTGTGATGCTCGGGCTTTCAGGCAATTGCGCCCGCACGGGTGATCGCGAGAAGGCCTGCTCCAGCGCACTGCGGCATTGCGGTGGATTATAGTTGGCAACATGTTGCTCGAATTCGCCCGTCATTCGGGCCCGTGCGGGTAAGCGCGGCTATCATAGAGCCCTTCAACATTGAAGTCCTGCAAACGAATTGAAAGGGTTTCGACACGATTCCGACCATTCGTCGTAGCGACTGATGCGTAAATCCGAACAATTAACGAATGATGGTTAGCATTCTGGTGACCGGTGCGAGTGGCATGGTGGGCGCCGCGGTAGTGGAGCGCTTGCAGCGGGACGTGGGCATTCATGTGGCAGGCGCCGTCCGTCGAGAGGTCGCTGGCGGTCATCTGTCAAACTTCCGAATTACTGGCGATATTGGACCTGAGACGGACTGGACAGCGTCGTTATCCGGCGTGGATGTTGTTATCCATTGTGCTGCGCGCGTGCACGTCATGGGTGAGCACAACGGCGACGAAGCGTTGCGCAAGTTCCGTGAAGTGAACGTTGCTGGCACAGAGCGCCTTGCACAAGCGTGTGCACGTGCGGGCGTTCGACGACTTGTGTTTGTGAGTTCAGTCAAAGTGAACGGCGAAAGCACAAGCCAGCGAGCGCCTTTCAGGCACGACGATCCGCCTGCGCCCCAGGATGCTTACGGCATCTCCAAGTGGGAGGCCGAGGCCTCGCTGTGGGGGGTGTCGAAGAAGACGGGCCTCGAAGTTGTCGTCGTACGTCCCCCATTGGTTTATGGGCCGGGTGTGAAGGCCAACTTCCTGCGCTTGATGCAAGCCGTTGCGCGTGGCGTGCCGCTGCCATTTGGGGCCGTCCGGAACCTGCGGAGTATGGTTTACGTTGCGAATCTTTCCGACCTATTGGCGGTCGCCGCCACGCACCCGGGTGCGGCGGGACATACATTCATGGTGTCTGATGGGGACGATCTAAGCACTCGGCGCTTGATCGAAGGCCTTGCCAAAGCTATGGGCGTGCGGCCTCGATTGCTGCCTGTGCCCTGCGGTTGGATGCGTGCGTCGGCCAGAATTCTCGGAAAAGCAGCAACCAGCGATCGCGTGCTGGGATCATTACAGGTCGACATCGAGCATACCCGTCGCCAACTTGGATGGAATCCGCCTTGCACGGTCCACGATGGCTTGCAGGAAACGGTTGCTGCCTGGCGTAATTCGCAATGTTGAGATGAATCGATGGCCGGTCGCCCGGCGATCGGCCAGACAATATTGTTTCAGAACTTCACCCTGTATCGTCCCCCGAACGTAATCGAGGATAAGCAACAGTCTTTGAGCTCTATGAAACGCGTATTCGATTTTTTCGTGGCACTTTTCGCCGGACTGCTACTTCTGGTGCCGATCGCAATCGTCGCCGTAATTGTGCGTGTAACATCACGCGGGCCGGCGCTATACTGGTCAGACCGCGTTGGGCGAAACAACCAGATTTTTCGCATGCCAAAATTCAGATCGATGCGCGTCGATACGCCCGCGGTTGCAACCCATCTTTTGGCGAATCCGGCGTCGTGTCTTACGCCTATTGGTGGCATGCTGCGCCGCACGAGCCTTGATGAGTTGCCGCAGATCTGGAGCATTCTACGTGGCGACATGAGCTTGGTTGGGCCTCGCCCCGCCTTGTTCAATCAAGACGATCTCATCGAATTGCGCACGCGATACGGCGTTCATGCGTTGCGCCCGGGATTAACGGGTTGGGCACAGATCAACGGACGAGACGAGCTTCCTATTCCAGTTAAGGTCGAGTTCGATGTGCAGTATCTGAAGCGTCGTAGCTTTCTGTTTGACATCAAAATTCTGGTAGCGACTTTCTTCAAAGTACTGCGCCGGGATGGCGTGTCTCATTAATTGGCGGTGGAGGTGTCGAAAAGTGCTTAAGTTCATCACTAATTTGCCGCGAACCGTTAAAAGTTCGGTAATGGTGTGTATGGACGCGCTGCTGCTGCCGTTCGCGCTTTGGGCTGCAATCGGATTGCGTCTGGATGTCTGGCATTTTCCACAGATTTATTCGTGGTGGGTCTATCCGATTGTATCGATTGTCGCGATCCCGATCTTCGTCCGCCTAGGTCTTTATCGGGCGGTCATTCGCTATATCGAAGCGCGGGCGATGATGATGGTGATGGTGGCAGTTACGGTCGCGGTCTGCCTTTTCGCTGCGGTCCTCGTGTTTCTCACGCTGCCTCCGGTGCCGCGTGGCGCCATGCTGATCTATTGGATGATGGCAACGCTTTTCATCGGCGGTAGTCGTTTCCTTGCACGTGCCATTTTGCAGAAGACTACCTCTTCGAATCTGCGGCATGACCGTCAGTCCGTCGTCATTTACGGCGCCGGAAGTTCAGGGCGCCAGTTGGCTGTTGCGTTGCGCGCAGGGCGCGATTTTCAGCCCATCGCTTTTGTTGACGATTCGACGGCTCTGCAGGGGATGCAAATTCTGGGCTTGAAGACATACCCGGCAGACGAATTACCCCAGTTGGTTGGACGTTTCGGAATCCGACAGGTATTGCTTGCGATTCCGTCGGCCGGCCGTTCACGCCGTTTGCAGATCATCAACCAGCTCGAACCGCTGAAGGTTGAGGTGCGTGTGATACCTGGAATGTCGGATCTAGTCGACGGCGTTGTGAAGGCTGAAGATATCCGGGAAGTTGAGATCGACGACTTGCTCGGACGTGAGATCGTTCCTCCCCAGCAGGATTTGCTAAAGGCCAACATCTTCGGAAAACACGTAATGGTGACGGGCGGCGGCGGTTCTATCGGTTCCGAGTTATGCCGTCAAATTGTGTTAGGCCGCCCCGCCTCGCTGGTGCTCTATGAGCAATCCGAGTTCGCGCTGTATTCGATCGAACAGGAACTGGAGGCGATTATTACCAATAAGCGCCTGGGCGTGCGCCTTATATCTGTGCTGGGATCAGTTCGTGACGAAGCGCGTCTGCGTGACGTTATGGCGTCGTGTGGAATTCAGACGGTATATCACGCAGCCGCCTACAAACACGTGCCCATCGTCGAGTTCAACATTACCGAAGGCATTCTGAACAATGTCTTCGGCACGCTGGCCACGGCGCGTGCTGCTATTGCGACTGATGTTGAAATCATGGTGCTCATTTCGACGGACAAGGCTGTCCGGCCGACGAATATCATGGGGGCAAGCAAGCGTTTCGCTGAGTTGATACTCCAAGCTTACGCGAACGACCCGTCCGTACCCACCCGTTTTTGCATGGTGCGATTCGGGAATGTGCTCGGATCGTCGGGTTCTGTCGTGCCGCTGTTCCGCAAGCAGATCCTGAGCGGAGGGCCTGTAACAGTGACCCATCCCGACATCACTCGATATTTCATGACCATCCCCGAGGCTTCACAACTCGTTATCCAGGCGGGCGCGATGAGTCAGGGTGGGGAAGTGTTTGTGCTCAATATGGGGGAGCCCGTAAAGATTTCCGATCTCGCTCGGCGCATGATTCACCTCAGCGGTTTTTCGGTTAAAGAAGACGCGTCGCCTGACGGCGACATTGAAATCCGGTTCTCGGGGCTTCGTCCTGGCGAAAAACTTTACGAAGAGCTGCTGATTGGGGAGGACGTTTCCGGAACGCGCCATCCGAAGATCATGATGGCGACGGAGGACTTCTTTCCGCGCGACAAGCTTTCGACAATCATTACTCGTCTGTTCGAGGCTTGCGAGAAGAACAACCATGACGAGATTGTGCGTATCCTTCGCGAGTGTGTTTCAGGGTTTCGCATGGTCAACGAAATACAGGATCACCTTTATGGCTTGAATGCGCCGCAACTCCCAAATGCGGGCGGAACTGCAACTATTCACTAATCTATCAGCGCACGGCGCTGATGTCTCGGTCGCATCGCGCCTCGCCGATATCCTCTGTAGGGAATGAGTACCCGATGATGCGTCGCCGCGACCTTCTACTTGGTACCTTGGCCGCGACGTTCTGCCGTAGCGTGGGGGCGGCGAATGCCGGTAATGCCTTGTCGCGGAAAGCGCACGTCGTTGTCGTTGGCGGAGGATTCGGCGGGGCGACGGCAGCCAAGTATCTGCGATTGCTCTCGAGGAATACGCTACGCGTTACGCTTATCGAACCGCGCGAGTCATTCGTCAGCTTGCCGCTTTCGAATCTCGTGGTGGGGGGCAATCGGCGAGTCGCCGATCTGACGATCGCGTATGAGGCTTTGACACGTAGGCATGGCGTGGAATGGCGTCGCAGTCGCGTGCAATCGTTCGATGTCTTGCGTCGCGCTGTGCACTTGGACGACGGCGCGACACTTACATATGACCGGCTGGTATTGTCGCCAGGGATCTCGCTTGACCGTGGGGCGATCGCTGGCCTGGATGCAAAGGATTTGGGCGGCAGCTTGCCGGTCGGATGGACTGATGCGACTGAGGCAGCAAAGATTCACGCCGCGCTGGCCGCAATGCCGGACGGCGGCGTATTCGCCATGACGATTCCAGAGGCACCGCTACGATGTCCGCCGGCGCCATACGAACGGGCCACGCAGGCGGCCCATTGGCTCCGCGTTCACAATCCTCGCGCCAAAGTGCTTGTCTTTGACGCAAACGCCGACATTCTCTCTGAGGCGAATCAATTCCGAAGCCTTTGGGCGTCGCACTTTGGCGATTCGCTTGAATACCACCCGCAATTCAATTGCACGGAAGTCGTCCGCAACGCAGGAAAGTATGAGGCCCGCTTCGAGTTAGGCGAGAAGGTGGCAGTTGATGCACTCAATGTCATTCCCCCGATGTCCGCGGCTGATATAGTGGTGCAGGGAGGGCTCGCCACGGCGAATGGCCGGTGGTGCGATGTCGATTTCCTGACTTTCGCCTCGAAAGTCGCGCCGCGCGTTCACGTGTTGGGCGACGCCATTCAGATCGCGCCACAGATGCCGAAGTCGGGGCAAATGGCAAATCAGCACGCCAAAGTTTGCGCAGCGGCGATTGTCGCGGAATTGGCTGACCGCCCGGTCAATCCAGCGCCGGTGTGTTTCAATCTGTGCTTCAGCTTCGTCTCGAATGACGAGGCAATGCATATCGCTGGTGAGCATCGCTACGACCCGGTGCAACGAACCATGCTCCCAGTGCCGGCGAAGTCGGATGTCTCGATTCGGCCGACTCGAGACGATTTCGTGCGCGGAATGGCATGGGCGCAAGGCATCTGGGCCGACATGCTGGCGTGACGCGGATGCCGGCGGCATTCGCGGTCGTCGAGGCGCGTTTGGAGGTGAGTCTCTAAGCGGCGCAACGACCGTGCCACCGGAGTGCGTGATCGCGTTGTTGTGTGGGCGCCGCATCTCGGCAAATTCCTTCGTTGACGGGGCCTCACGCCTCTCGGTTACACTGGCCGCACGAAAAAATAAGCATATAAGGGGCACAGGGATGGCGCATTGCCAGGGAGAGTCCCGTCTTGCGCCACGCGTCGCGCGTGGGGATTCGGTCAAGTCGGTCCGTAGCCGCAGAGTCGTTCAAGTCGTCACCTTATCGTTTTGCACCGTCGGTCTGCTAAGCATGCAGACCGCCCGGGCCGACGGCAGCCCGGTGCGTGGCGATCCATTGCAAAGCATTCCGAAGATCGAGGTGCCCAAGGCACCGGCCGCCACCTTTCGCATTCAACCGCCGACGCAGGAAGACGCCCTCAAGTCGCTGCTCGCGCGCAAGATCACCCCGCAGCGTTTCGGCATCGAAGGCGTCAAGTCGCTGCCGTTCGCCGACGTGGCCGGGGTTTTCGCGCCGCTGGCCGGCAAGGAAGTGACCATTGGCGATCTGGTCGAAAAGGCCAATCAGGTCACGAAAATGTATCAGGACGCGGGCTATCTGCTGTCCTTCGCCTTCGTGCCCGCGCAAGACTTCAACGACGGCTTCGTGCGCGTGACGGTCGTCGAAGGCTATATCTCGAGCACGAAAATCACCGGCAAGCCGGGGCCGTCGGAACCGCGGTTGCGCGACATCGCCGCGCACATCGAGGCGGAGCGTCCGCTCAAGCGCGCCACGTTCGAGCGTTACCTGAACCTGCTCACGCTCGTGCCCGGCATGAAGATCAAGGCCGACGTGCAGCCGCCCACGCAGACCGACGGCGCGACCGAACTCTCGCTCGACGTCACGCGCCAGCCCGTGGCGCTGGGCACGTCGCTCACCTATAACAACCCCGGTATTCGCGGCGTGTTCACGGTGACGAGCAACGCGCTCACCCCCCTCGGCGAACAGATCCAGCTCACCGCCATCGCCCCGAAGGGGCATAACGACGAAGAGTTCTATGCGGCGTCGTACGTCCAGCCGCTCGGGTCGAACGGCTTGCAGGCGCGCGTGGATGCATCGCACTATCGCGGGCAGCCGGACGATCAGGCGCTCGCCGGTTTGACGCGACACCTCGATACCAAGCGTGTCGCCGTGAACGTGTCATACCCGATCCTGCTGAACAACCAGCGCAACCTGACGGTCAGCGGCGGCATGTACGGCGTGAATTCGCGCGATCGCTACGAAGTGCCGAATTCGCCGAACAACATCAATTCACAGACGAACGTGCGCGCCGCGCAGGTGCAGCTCTCGTACAACGAGGTCACCGAGAAGCAGACCCGCAGTGCCACGTTGGGGGTGTTCAAGGGCTTTACCGGGATGGGCGCGAGCCAGTCGTACACGACGCAGCCGGCCGGCGTCGCGCAAGTGCTCGGTCCCTACGATCTCGGCTTCTGGCGCTTCACGCTCGACGGCAAGCAGGGACTCGTGCTGCCATGGGAGTTCGGTGTCGTCGTCTCCGCGGGCGCGCAGTACAGCAGCAACACGCTGCCGACGTCCGAACAGGCGACGTTCGGCGGTCAGCGCTTCGGCCTCGGTTATCCGGCAGGCGAAATCGCCGGGGACAAGGGCTGGGGGGCGTCGATCGAACTCAATCGGATGTTCCGCACCGACTTCCGCTTCCTCAAGACGATCCAGCCGTACCTGATGCTCGATACGGCGCGCGTCTATCTGAGTTCGGGGCAGTTGTTCCACAACCAGCTCGCGTCCGTGGGCCTGGGTGTGCGGCTCTCCGACAGCAAGTACTACTCGCTCGACCTGTCGGTCGCCAAGCCGATGGCCGACGCGCCGACCAACTCGCCGAGCCGTCCGCTGCGGTTCAATGCGAACTGGTCATATCAATTCGAGTGAGACGGGCGGGCGATTCGTCGCCCCACCGTCACGCCCAAGGGGCGCAATCCGCAAAATGGGGTTCTCTCGCGCGCCGTCCCTGGGCACTTTCTTATCGGGTTTTTCCCTGATGCTTCCACCCGCCGGGTCGTCATGCGTGCTGTCGCGCCTGATGGCACGCGCGTCGTTGCACGTCGCGCAATCGACTGCTGGGTGGTGCGCTATATCTTTGGGTATACATGGCAACGCGCCTGACCAGTGCGAAATTTGCGACATCCACCGCGACCCATCGGCCGCCGGCTTGCTGCAGTGCAGCTTGCTTCCTTCGCCCGTTATTTTGATTATCTGTATATGCGTCTTTAGGCATATACGAAATTCCCTGTGCCAGCATACGAACTCAAAGACTGACCGTCATGGAAGAACTCGATCGCGTATTCGAAAAGGTGTCGCACTATTTCAGCCTGCTGTCCGAGCCGACCCGGTTGCGGATTCTGCATGCGCTGTGCGGTGGCGAGCGCTCGGTGAACGAGGTGGTGACGCAGGTGGGGTCGTCGCAGACGAACGTATCGCGGCATCTGGGGGCGATGTATCAGGCGGGCGTGTTGGCGCGCCGTCGCGACGGGAACCAGGTGTATTACGCGATCGCGGATACCGGGGTGGTCGAGATCTGCCGTGCGGTGTGCGTGCAGGTCGCCGGCCGACTCGAGGAGGAGGCGCTGCCGGAGCGTGCCGTCGATGGCTTCATGCCACGCGCGAACTGACACACGCCGCAGGTCGTGGCAACACCGTAGCACCGCAGCGCGGCAATACCCGTAGGTCAGTGCGGCAACCAGACCGCACCTATCGATTCGAACGCAAGCGGTAAGCCGTCTGTGTCCTCGCGACGCTGGCGGACGCCACAAAACGCGAGGAGACAGGGTGAGCAAGACCAGCGATAGCGCATCGCGAGCCGGCCGTTTGCGCCGGGCTCCGGAGAACTTCGTCGACAGCACGCTCGCCGACGACATCGCCCGTGACGGGTTGAGTCCCACCCGACGTAGCTTCCTGCAGCGCAGCTTCCTGGCCGCCGGTGCCGCGCTCACGGGCGGTGCGGCCTTCGCCGCCGACGCGCCCAAGGCCGCCGGGGATCCGATGATTCTCGAGCCGCGTCCGTGGGCCACGTCGCTCGGCCAGCCGGTCGCGGCGCGTCCGTACGGCATGCCGTCGAAATTCGAGGCGAACCTGCAACGCCGTCAGTCGCCGGGGCTCACGCAGACGGCGCAGGCATCGGTGGCGTTCACCCCGTTGCAGGGCCTGTTCGGCATCATCACACCCAGCGGCCTGCACTTCGAGCGCCATCACCAGGGCTGGCAGGAGATCGATCCGACGCAGCATCGCCTGATGGTGCACGGCCTCGTGCGCGAAGCGAAGGTGTACACGATGGACGACATCATGCGCCTGCCGTCCGTGTCGCGCATGCACTTCATCGAATGCGGCGCGAACACCGGCATGGAGTGGGGCAATGCCGCCGTGCCGACCGTCCAGTACACGCACGGCATGCTGTCGTGCTGCGAGTTCACGGGCGTGCCGCTGTCGGTGCTGCTCGACGACGTGGGCGCCGACACCCGGCGCGGCCAATACCTGCTCGCCGAAGGCGGCGACGGCTCCGGCATGACCCGCACGATCTCGATGGAGGCGGCGCTCTCCGATGTGCTCGTCGCCTGGGGCATGAACGGCGAAATGCTGCGTCCCGAGAACGGTTATCCGCTGCGGCTGGTCGTGCCCGGTGTGCAGGGCGTGTCGTGGGTAAAGTGGCTGCGTCGCATCAAGGTCGGCGACACACCGTGGAATACCAAGGATGAAACGAGCCATTACGTCGACCTGATGCCCAACGGCCAGCATCGCCAGTACACATCCATCCAGGAGTGCAAGTCGGTCATCACGTCACCCTCCGGCGGACAGGCGTTGCTCGATCGCGGCTATTTCAACGTGACGGGTCTTGCGTGGTCGGGCCGGGGCCGCATCAAACGGGTCGACGTGTCGACCGATGGCGGCAAAACGTGGCGCGCGGCGCGGCTCGAATCGCCCGTGCTGCCGAAGTGCCTCACGCGCTTCAACTTCGACTGGCAATGGGATGGCTCACCGGCGCTGCTGCAAAGCCGCGCCGTGGACGAGACGGGCTTCGTGCAGCCGCGTTATCGGCAGTTGCGTGAAGTTCGCGGCACGAAGTCGATCTATCACAACAACGCGATCCAGACGTGGCAAGTGGCGGCGAACGGGGAGGTGACCAATGTCCACGTCGATTGAACGCAAGTGGCAGCCCCTCATGCGCCGACGCGTGCAGTCGGTGGTGCTTGCCGGACTGTGGGCCGCCGCCTTGGCGCTCGCGGGTCTGACCGTCGCGGCCTGGTTTTCGGCCCCGGCGCAGGCGGCGCCGAGCCAGACGCCCATCAAGACGCCGGCCGGGATCGGACGCGACGCCACGCCGGCCGAATTGAGCGCGTGGAACATCGATGTGCGCCCCGACTTCAAGGGATTGCCCAAAGGGCAGGGGTCCGTCGCCGACGGCCAGAAGGTGTACGACGCCCGCTGTGCGTCGTGTCACGGCACGTTCGGCGAGAGCAACGAGGTGTTCAACTCGCTGGTGGGCGGCACCACAGCCGACGACATCAAGACCGGGCACGTGGCGTCGCTGCTCGCGAACAATCAGCCGGTGCGTACCACCTTCATGAAGGTCGATACGATCTCGACGATCTGGGATTACATCCGCCGCGCCATGCCGTGGAACGCGCCGCGTTCGCTGAAGCCCGACGAGGTATACGCGGTCACCGCCTACCTGCTGAATCTCGCGGAGATCGTGCCGTCGGACTTCGTCCTGTCGGACAAGACCATCGGCGACGTGCAAAAACTGATGCCCAATCGCAACGGGATGACCCGCGCGCACGGCATGTGGCGCGTGGGCGACAAACCGGATACTCATAACAAGGCGTGTATGCAGGATTGTCCTGAGGCTGGTATCGTGACGTCCGCACTCCCTGCGTACGCCCGCGACGCACATGGAGATCTGGCCGCGCAGAACCGGATCATCGGTCCGGTGCGCGGTGTCGATACGAAGCTGCCGCCGCTGTCGGGCACTGCCGCGCAAAATGCGTCGGTGCGCAAGACGGCGGCCCTCGCCACGCTAGGCATGGCGAGTCTGGACGCGCCGGCCCAACCCGCCGCTGCGACGTCATCGGCAGCAACGCTTGCGGACAAGAACGGTTGCCTGGCCTGTCACGGCGTGACCGACAAGAAGATCGGACCCGCCTTCTCGGAGGTCGCCACCAAGTACCATGGGCAGTCGGATGCGGCTGAAAAACTGGTGGCGAAGATACGTGCCGGGGGCGCCGGCAACTGGGGCAGCATGCCGATGCCGCCGCAGTCGCAGGTCGCCGAGACCGATGTCCGTACGATGGTCGACTGGATTCTCCGTGGTGCACATTGAGCGGGCAGGGGGTTCGACGGACGCGCCGAGGTTTTCGGGCCGCCGCGGGACCCCTGTCCCCTACACAAATCGAAGGAGATACGATGAAGAAGATGCTGATCGCCGCGGCCATGCTGGCCGGCACCTCGCTGGCGCATGCCGGTGTCGATGTCGCAGCGGCGACCAAGCTCGCGGGTGCCAATGCCTGTATGGGTTGCCACGCCGTCGACAAGAAGTTGGTGGGCCCGGCCTATCAAGAAGTCGCTGCCAAGTACAAGGGTGACAAGGGCGCGGTGGACAAGCTGGTCAAGAAAGTGAAGGGCGGCGGTTCGGGCGTCTGGGGTCCGATCCCGATGCCGGCGCACCCGAACCTGTCGGATGCCGACGCCAAGATCCTCGTCGAGTGGGTCCTGGCCGGCGCCCCGGCGAAGTAAGACCGGGGCAGGGGGCTCGCCGGCACGCCGCCAGTCATGACAGGCGGCGGGTCAGGCGAGCGAACGGCGGCCGGTGTGTTGCGTGCCTCTCGCACACGTCATACCGGCGGCCCTCAGAGAAGGAAACACACAGAGATGAACCAACAGCGACGCGACATGCTGCGGTTTTCCGCGGTAATGGGACTGGCGGTAGCCGCCGGGCTGATCAAGCCCGAAGAGGCGCGCGCGGCAGAGGCGCATTGGAACAAGGCGGCGTTCTCGACCCGGAGCGTGGCCGACACGGTCAGGGCCCTGGGCGGCACGGGCACCAGCCCGAGCGATCTGGTCGTGCTGACCGCGCCTGACATCGCCGAGAACGGTGCGGTCGTGCCGGTGGCGGTGGCGAGCAAGGCGCCGAATACGCAGATGATCGCGATTCTGATCGAGAAGAATCCGAATACGCTTGCGGCGTCGTTCCAGATTCCCGACGGCACCGAACCGGCGGTGACCACGCGCGTGAAGATGGGCCAGACCTCGAAGGTCTACGCGCTCGTCAAGGCGGACAACAAGTACCTCGTGGCCGAGAAGGAAATCAAGGTCACGCTGGGCGGCTGCGGCGGTTAAGCGACGCATCGTAGAACAGAGGAGCCACAACATGGGTAATCCGATGCGCATTCGCGCAACCGAGGCCGGCGGTGTCGTCGAGGTCAAGGTGCTGATGAGCCACATCATGGAAACCGGCCAGCGCAAGGACGCTTCCGGTAATATCGTCCCGGCACACTTCATCCAAAACGTCACGGTGACTTGCAACGGGAAGACGGTGCTATCGGCCGAATGGGGCCCGGCGGTCTCGAAAGATCCGTTCATGTCGTTCAAGTTCAAGGGCGCCAAGAAGGGCGACAAGGTCACGGTGATGTGGGTCGACAACAAGGGCGATTCGCGTACCGACGAGACGACCATCGCCTGACGGGCGGATGTCGGCCGGCGTGCGGCGGCGAGTCACAGGCGCTGCCATGCGCGTTCGGCCGGGTGGGACGGCGTGATGAAACATCCGCGCCGCGCGGTGTGCAAGCACGAGCGCTCCCGGGGAGATTCCCTGTTGCGCGGACCAACCCCACGAAGAGGAGATCGAGATGAACGAGGCGCAACATAGCGCACGGGCGAGCCAACGAATGAGCACGGCAGGACGCGCAGCGTGGCTGCGGCGGACCGTGCTCGGCGGCATGCTCGTCATCGCGGGCGTCAGTGCCCCCGCATTCGCTGCCGAAAGCTCGACGGCGGACGCCATCGCGCAATACCGCGAAATGCTCGCCGACGGCAATCCGGCAGAACTCGTCGAGATGCGCGGCGAGGAACTCTGGAAGACGCCGCGGGGACCGAACAACGTGTCGCTCGCGCAGTGCGACCTGGGGCTTGGCGCGGGCGTCGTCAAGGACGCCTACGCGCAACTGCCGCGCTACTTCCCCGATACGAAGCGCGTGCTCGATGCCGAGTCGCGCATCGTCGAGTGCATGGTGCATCTGCAGGGCTTCAAGCGCGCGGACGTCATCAAGCAACCGTTTTCCAAGGAAGGGCAGGATCCGACCGATCTCGAAGCGCTCACCGCCTATGTGGCGGGTCAGTCGCGCGGCGCCATCATTCACGTGTCGCAGGCGCGCAAGGAAGAGAAGGATGCTTACGCGCGCGGTCAGAAGATCTTCTATTACCGTTCCGGTCCGTACGATTTCTCGTGCGCGTCGTGCCATGGGGCGGACGACAAGCGCATCCGTCTTCAGGATCTGCCGAACCTGACCAAGCCCGCTGCGGCGAGACAGGCGTTTGCGACGTGGCCGGGTTATCGCGTCTCGCAGGGTGCGCTGCGCACGATGCAGTGGCGGATGAACGACTGCTTCCGCCAGCAGCGCATGCCTGTGTTGAATTACGGCTCGCAGGCGTCCATCGACCTGATTACCTTCCTCGGCGTGATGGCCAATGGCGGCAAGATGGACGCCCCTGGCCTGAAGCGCTGACCGATTGCGAGGCACACCCATGAAATCATTCGCATTGCGCGCGACGGGCGTCGCGCTGGCAGCGGCCGGGGCACTCGTCGTCGGCATGGCCTTCGCGCAGGACGGGAGTCCGAAGCTGGTGAGCGGCACGACCGACGCGGCCGTCGTGCAGGAGTTGCGCGATTCGTTCACCGCCTCGGGCATTGCGCAGCTTGACCGCATCGATCAGAGCGAGCTGCAGAAGCTGTGCACGCAGTACGCGACCAAGCCGATGCCGGCGAAGGTGGCTGAGCGTCTGCAAAAATCCGAGATGGCGAAGGTCAAGGCACCGGCCGACGGCCAATATCTTGGCGACTGGAAGGAAGGCGAGAAAGTGGCCCAGAACGGTCGTGGCCTGCAGTTCACCGACAAGGCCGATACCGTCAACGGCGGCAACTGCTACGCGTGCCACCAGTTGACCAAGAGCGAGATCTCGTTCGGCAACATCGGTCCGTCGCTGTATCACTACGGCAAGCTGCGGGGCGATTCGGCCGAGGTGGTCAAGTACACGTGGGCGAAGGTCTACGACTCGCACAGCTACATGGCTTGCTCGAACATGCCGCGTTTTGGCGCAGCGGGCATCCTGACGGAAAAGCAGTTGAAGGACGTCATGGCGTTGCTGCTCGACCCCGCGTCTCCCGTCAACCAGTAAGCCACCGCCGTTCCGGCGGGCGACCCGAGATCATTGCGATCGACGGTCGCCGCCGGCTTCCGGAGCGCTGCATGACATCCCTGAAATTTCCGATTCGAGCCGCTGATCGTCGCCGACCGTTGCGGTGCTCGCGCTCGCGTGCGGGGTGGCGAGGTGGGCGTGTGCTCGCGTTTGTCGCAGACTCGCCTGTTGCGCGAATGACCTTTTGGCAAATGGGTGCACACGTGATGCGGCGTTTGGTGTGGGTTGTTTTTGAGGCCTGCGGAGTGTGTCGAACGCGCCATGTTGCACGACGAAGCGGCATTGACCGGCTCGGGCGTTTGAGAGCGGTCATGGGCACGGCGTTAGCCGTGGGGGCAGTGGCTCTCGGCACTCCGGCGCACGCGCTTGAGGTCGGCGACACGGTCACGCTGCCGTCGCTCACGCTGCTCGATGGCAAGACGCTGCCGGCGAGCGCGTTCAAGGACCGCACGGTCATCGTCGAGTACTGGGCATCGTGGTGCCCGTTCTGTGCGCAGCAGAATCCGCATGTGCAGAAGCTTTACGAGGCCACCCGCGGCAAGCCGATCCAGATCGTCACGCTATCGATCGACAAGAAACCGCAGGAAGCCATCGATTACCTCAAGACGCATGGCTATACGTTTCCGGCGGGTATGGAAACGGACGCTTGGCGGGCGGTGCTGGGCAAGCGTCGCGGGTTGCCGGAGTTGTATGTGATCGGCCGCAACGGCAAAGTGCTGCGCAAGGAAGTCGGCGAGATGTTCGGCGAGGACGTGGCGGCGCTGGCGGATTACGCGGGAAAGTGACGTAGCGATCTCGCACCCGCGAAGCAGAGATCATGCTGTGCGCGGGTCGCGCCGACTCGACGGGAGGCGTGAGCGGGGGCGCGCTAGTCACGACGGACGCAAGACCGGTGTCGCGCGACGGCATCGATGCGCAATGGATAACGACAAAGGCGGTGCGTCGCAAGATGCGTGCGCCACGGAGACGAAATGAATCGACGCGAGTTCATGCAGGTGTTGGCGGTGGCGGCAGCCGGCGGAATGGCGCTGTCGCATCACGAGACGGCAGCGGCCACGGCGGCGACGTCGTTCTACGAACTGCCGAAGTTTGGCAATGTGCATCTGCTGCACTTCACCGACTGCCACGCGCAGTTGTTGCCGATGTACTTCCGCGAGCCGAGCGTCAATCTGGGGATTGGCGACCAGGCCAACAAGGCGCCCCATCTGGTGGGCGAGTCGTTTTTGAAGGCATATGGCCTGCGTCCCGGCACGCCTGACGCGTATGCGTTCACGTATCTCGACTTTGCCGCGGCGGCGCGTACTTACGGCAAGGTGGGCGGGTTCGCGCACCTTGCGACGCTGGTCAAGCGCATGAAGGCGTCGCGTCCCGGCGCGCTGTTGCTGGACGGCGGCGACACGTGGCAAGGGTCCGGCACGTCGATGTGGACGAAGGGCCAGGACATGGTCGACGCCACGCTGGCGCTTGGCGTCGACGTGATGACGGCGCACTGGGAATTCACGTATGGGGCGGATCGCGTGAAGTCCGTCGTCGAGGAGCAGCTCAAGGGCAAGATCGACTTCGTCGCGCAGAACGTGCAGACGAACGATTTCGGCGACCCGGTCTTCGCCCCATACACGATCAAGACGATGAACGGGGTGCCGGTGGCGATCATCGGCCAGGCGTTCCCCTACACGCCGATTGCGAACCCGCGCTATTTTGTGCCGGACTGGACGTTCGGCATTCAGGAGGAGCGTCTGCAGACGATGGTCGACGAGGTGCGCGGCAAGGGGGCGCAGGTCGTGGTCGTGTTGTCGCACAACGGGATGGACGTCGATCTGAAGCTGGCGTCGCGGGTGCGGGGTATCGATGCGATTCTGGGCGGTCATACGCACGACGGGGTGCCCAAGCCTGTCATCGTGGAAAATGCTGGCGGCAAGACGCTTGTGACGAATGCCGGGTCGAACGGCAAGTTCCTGGCGGTGCTGGACTTCGACGTGAAGGGCGGCAAGCCGGTGGACTTCCGCTACAAGTTGCTGCCGGTGTTCTCCAATTTGCTCCCGGCCGACGCGCCGATGCAGGCGCTCATCGAGCGCGTGCGTGCACCGTTTGGGGCGAAGCTTGCGGAACCGCTGGCGGTGACGGAGGGTGTGTTGTATCGGCGGGGCAACTTCAACGGGACGTTCGATCAGTTGCTGCTCGATGCGGTGATGGCGGAGAAGGATGCCGAGATTGGGTTCTCGCCGGGATTCCGTTGGGGAACGTCGCTGCTGCCGGGGCAGACGATCACGATGGAGCAACTGCTTGATCAGACGGCGATCACTTACCCGTACACGACGCTCACGCCGATGACCGGCGAGACGATCAAGACGGTGCTCGAGGACGTGGCCGATAACCTGTTCAACCCCGATCCGTATTACCAGCAGGGCGGAGACATGGTGCGCGTGGGCGGGATGGATTACACGATTGATCCGATGGCGCCGATGGGGCAGCGCATCACGGAGATGCGTCTGAACGGCAAACTGATCGAAGCGGGCAAGACCTACAAGGTGGCCGGCTGGGCGCCGGTGGCCGAAGGGGTCCAGGGCGAGCCGGTATGGGATGTGGTGGCGCGCTATCTGCGCGCGCAGAAGACGGTGGTGGCGAAAGCGCCGAAAGTCCCGTCCATCAAGGGGATGAAGGGGAATTTGGGGGCGGTTTGAAGGCAGAATTTCCGAAAATCCAACAAATCCCGAGCGTTTTTGTCGGCTGCTCGCCGGAAATCCAAAAAACGCTATAATTGTTGCCTCGTGTGGGGCGGTAGCTCAGCTGGGAGAGCGTCGCGTTCGCAATGCGAAGGTCGGGAGTTCGATCCTCCTCCGCTCCACCACTTCTTTCTGGATCGGCGGTTGCGTTTGCCGGAGACGCGGCGCCGAGCCGATACCTCCTTTTTCCTCCTCCGATAGCTTAGAAGGCTATCGCGATGAGCGTCGCTGTACGATCCCAAATCGATTTCTTGGACCCTTCCACGCCATGACGAAAGATGAACTTGTCCGCTTGATCACCGGGAAATTGACTATAGAAAGGGGCAATGTCGAAGCCCAATGGCTGAGCCCTCAAGGTACGCCCACGCGTCACTTCGTCATCGACGATTTCCTTCCTGAAGACATCGCGCGTGCCGTCTACGATGCCTTCCCCAAGAGTGCGGATGGGTTCTACAGCCGGGAGTCTTTCCGGGAAAAGAAGCGCACGTCGGCCAAAATTGATCAATATGATCCGATTTTGGGGGCCATCACGTTCGCCTTTCAGGATCCGGAAACGGTCAAGCTCGTTGCCGATATCGTTCAATTCGATCGTATCGAACCCGACCCGAGTCTGTACGCCGGGGGATTGTCGATGATGTTCGAGGGCGATTTTCTGAATCCGCATATCGATAATAGTCACGACGCCCGTCGTGATCGCTATCGCCGCCTAAACCTGCTTTACTATGTCACCCCTGATTGGGGGCTGCCAAACGGTGGCAATTTCGAGCTTTGGGATGCGGACTGCAAGGTCGCAAAGACGCTCGTGTCTAAGTTCAACCGTCTCGTTGTCATGGAGACGAACAAAGAATCGTGGCACTCGGTAAGCCCCGTGACGGTTCCGGGGCCGCGTTGCTGCGTGTCGAACTACTTCTTCTCAGAAGCCTCTCCCGACAATTCCGACTACTTCCACGTCACCTCGTTTACTGGCCGCCCGGAAGAGCATGCAAAGCGAGCCATTGGTGCCGTAGACAATGTTCTGCGAAACTCCGTATCCAAGTTGCTTGGCATGGGCCGCGGAAAAGACGAGGCACGCAAATAAGCAGGACACATCCGGCGCAATTGCCGGGTATGCCGACGGTGTATCTGCCCGGCTGTGTGCCGTGAAGTACCTTTATGGCATGTCGTGCTGTTCAACGTAAACGGAAGAAATCGCTATGCAGGAAGAATCAGGTTTGGAGAATCGTTCGGATGGGGACATTTCTCTAATCGATATATTGAAATTCCTCGGCCGGCATGTAGGCCTTATTTCTGCCATCACCGTTATTGGCGGGGGGGCGGGGGTTGGCGTGGGGCGTATTGTCCCTCAGGTGTGGGAAGCAACTTCGATTGTCGTGATCGGGCGAGTCGGTAACGAACTGATCGAGCCGCTGCAAAACGCGGCGGAGCGTGTTGGTACGTCGGGCTTTGCGCAGCGGGTGATTCATGCTGTCGGTGCGCCTGTGCGCGAGGACATGGTGAGTGCCTCCCTTAAAGGCGCGCCGCGTGGCACCGATCTCGTCGCGATCACGGTTAGAGGCCCCACATCGGAGGACGCGACGCGTTATGCCGCTGCGGCGCGCGACGTGATGATTTTGACGCAAGGCGTCAAAATGACCAAGGCTGAGGACGTTTTGCAAAGTGAAGCGTCGTTTGCCGACAAAGCACTGGAGCGTGCCGTAAAGCGGCGGGATTCGTGGGCCGGCTACGCGAAAGGCATGGCCGACGGCTCCACGAAACCCCGGTTGGCCGAGGTTCTATTACTAAAGGAAATGATTGACCGTAATGATGCTCAGGCCGACGAGGCTCGCAAACAGTCAGAGAAATTTCAACGGAGTTTGCGGCCATCCGAGACATTTCCAAGCCGGGCGCTCGACGACGGCATGCCCGTCGTCAAGAAGGTATTCCCAAGCCGCACCAAATTCGTGGGTGGCGGGGTGATTTTTGGTGTGTTGCTGGGTGGTCTTTGCGCGTTGGTGCTTGAGCTTCGGTCGCGCGGACGACTTAAAGCCGCCGCCCGCTGACCGTCGATTTGTCCATCGGGCGTTGTGATTACGCGACGCCCATTTTGTGCCAGACCGTCCGATTGATGTAATCGATGTAGCTCAAGACGATGCGCAGGACCTGCGTCGAGACGTTCGGATTTTCGTAGTCGGCCACGGGCAATGTCAGGCGCTTGTCGGGGGAGAACCCTTCAGTCACGACGCGTACCGCATTCAACACGCCGTCCGCGCGCAAGCCGCTCATGATCAAGACGCCCACATCCATGCCTTCCGGACGCTCATGTGCGTTTCTGATCATAACGGCCGGCAGATTCAGCAGCGAAGCTTCCTCCGTAATCGTCCCGCTATCCGAGAGCACGCAGAACGCTTCGCGTTGCAGCTTGATGTAGTCGATGAATCCGAACGGCTTGGCGAAGGTAATGCCGTTCGTGGGTAACTCACGCCCCAACTGTTCGAGTCGAATGCGCGTGCGAGGGTGTGTCGATACTAGCACTGGATATCCGTACTGCGCATGCAGGGCGATCAAGGTGTCGAGCAGATCGTTGAGCGCTTCGGGTGAATCGACGTTCTCTTCGCGGTGCGCGCTGACAACGAAGTACTGTCGCGACGGCAATGCCTGGCGTGCCAGAACATCGGACTTATCGATGGCATTCGCGTAATGCTCGAGCACCTCTCGCATGTGTGAGCCCGTGCGGAAGATGGTCTCGGGACTAATGCCCTCATCGAGCAGGTAGCCGCGCGCGCGCTCGGTGAGAACCATGTTGATGTCTGACAGATGGTCCAGCACTTTGCGATTGAGTTCTTCGGGCACGCGCTGATCGAAGCAGCGATTACCAGCTTCCATATGAAATACCGGGATCTTGCGGCGTTTCGCGGGAATCACCGCGAGGCCCGAGTTGGTATCACCATACAGCAGGATCGCGTCGGGTCGTTCGAGTTCGATGACCTTGTCCGCTGACTCAATGACGCGCGCGATCGTCTCCGCCGGTGTTGTGCCGGCAGCATTCAGGAAATGGTCCGGCTTTCGGATGCCTAGATCGTCGAAGAAGATCTGGTTGAGCTCATAGTCGAAGTTCTGACCCGTATGCACAAGAACGTGCGTCGTATGGCGCTCGAATTGTGCAATGACGCGACTCATCTTGATGAGTTCCGGGCGAGTGCCCAGAATGGTCATGATCTTAGGCACGGAGCTGCTCCTGAATGAACTCCAGGCTCAGCAGAAGCTTTTTGACTTCTTCGACGTTTAGGCGCGTAGTGTTGTGCGACGTGTAGTCTTCAGACAGTGAAATCTTGGTTTCACCCTGCACGAAATACTTGGCGTAGTTCAGGTCGCGATTATCCGCTGGCACACGATAGTAGCGACCCATGTCTTCGGTGCGCGCCATTTCTTCGCGCGAGACCAGCGATTCGTAGAGCTTTTCGCCGTGGCGGGTTCCGATCACACGCATCTGGCTCTTGCTCTGAAAGAGCTCAATGAGGGCCTGTGCGAGCACTTCCACGGTCGATGCTGGTGCCTTCTGAATGAAGATGTCGCCCTGACGGCCGTGCTCGAATGCATGCAGCACGAGATCAACGGAGTCTTCCAGCGACATCAGGAAGCGGGTCATCGACGGGTCGGTGATGGTCAGATCCTTGCCGTCCTTGATCTGGCCTGCGAAGAGCGGAATCACCGAACCGCGCGAGGCCATGACGTTGCCGTATCGCGTGGCGCAGAACACGGTGTCGCCTGGCTGCTGAATCCGTGCCTTGGCGACCGTGAGCTTTTCCATCATGGCCTTGGACAGGCCCATGGCGTTGATCGGGTAGACCGCCTTGTCGGTGCTCAGCATGACGACGCGAGAGGCCTTGTTCGCCGAGGCCGCATTCATGACGTTCTCTGCCCCAAGGACATTGGTGCGAACCGCTTCCATCGGATAGAACTCGCACGACGGGACTTGCTTTAGTGCGGCAGCGTGAAAGACGTAATCGACACCCTTCATGGCATCGTGCAGGCTTGCGTATTCACGAATATCGCCGATGTAGAACTTGAGCTTGGGGTGGCTCAAGGCAATGCGCATGTCTTCCTGCTTCTTCTCATCGCGACTGAAGATGCGGATTTCGGCAACATCCGTGCTGAGAAAGCGCTTCAGAACCGCGTTACCGAATGAGCCGGTACCGCCCGTGATCATCAATACTTTATCGTTAAACATAGAGAAGCTCAGGATTATCCGAACAGATGCATTCTTTCGACGAGGGCGCGCCATGGCTTGGGACTGAACCCTGTGGCGGCACGGAATCGATCGCTGTTGAGAGAGCGATCGATGACTAGTTCATCGCTGGGGGTGATCGCGATATCTTTGCTGTAGACATCGGCAACTAGCGATAGGAGGTCGAACTTGTTGATCGGCTCCACGGAGACGTGATAAAGCCCGGTCAGGCTCGGGTTCGGTAGCACATAGTCGCGGATGACTTCGGCAAGCTCGACGGTCGGGAGGCCGGAAAACACCGCGCGGCGGAATCCCTTGACGGATCCAGATTGTGCGAGGAACCAATCGATCAATGCAAAGTGACTGTTGAGTTCATGGCCGATGATCGACGTGCGGAGGGTAACGGCATGCGGTCCGTCGACTTCACCGAGCAACTTGGTGCGCCCATAGACGTCCGCAGCATTGGGCGTATCGGATTCCAGATACTGTCCCTTGTCACCGGCGAATACGCAGTCGGTACTGACGTGAATAAGCCGTGCCTTGACCAGCTCGCACAAGAGCGAGAGGCGGTGCGGCAGCATGGCGTTGATAGGAATCGCAGCAATCGGATCCTTTGCGTTGCCCAATTGCTTGATGAGTCCAACACAATTGACGACAACGTCGGGCTTCACTTCCGTGAAGATGCGAACAAGGGCATCCTCACGTTCGACGTCCACACCGCTCACCAGAGATGTCTGTAGATCGGGGGTAAAATGATGGCGCGCGCCGTCACTGCGTAAGGTGCCAACGACGGTGAGACCGCTCGTTGCGGACAGCGTGCGAAAGACCGCATTCCCGAGCATCCCGGATGCGCCCAGAACGAGAATTTTCATTTTTTCTCCCAAGAAATATGCATTTTTTATCTTATGCCTGCCTTGCACCCCTCGTAGCGGAATGCAAGTGGCTCACGAGGTCGCGGACCAGTCGATTTGCCTCGAAACGGTCGGCATAATACCTCCTTCCTCGCTCGCCCATCATTTGCCGTTGCGCAACACTCGATTGGGCCAGCTTCAGCACCGCTTGCGCCAGGGCTTCAGGATCTTCCGCAGGGCAGGCAATCCCAGCCTGGGCATCACTCACCACCCGCGCGCCGGCGCCATCCATCGCGGCGATCACTGGCTTGCCGGTTGCCAGATACACCGGCACCTTGCTCGGGACGGTCAAGCTCATGATCGGATCGCGTCGCAACGTCGCAAGCAGCGCCGAAGCGCAGGCAAAGACGCCCGGCATGCGATCGGGGGCGAAGCGTCCCGTCAGCACGACATTGCTCAGTTTCTCGTTGGCGACACGGGCAGCGACGTGCGCGGACTCTGAGCCGGAGCCGATAAGGACAAAGCGGATATCGTCGCGGGCTTTAAGCAGGGCCGCGGCATCCAGAATAGTATCGAGCGCCTGTGCCTTGCCGAAGTTGCCAGCGAAGACAACGTTAAATCGATCGGTGGCCATGACTTCCGCGGGGGGCGGCTCGGTCGTTCCGTGCGTCGAAATCATCTGCGGTGCGACGGAATTGTAGTGGACGCGGATGTCCTTGCCGGGTGCGTGGCCCGCCACACTGTTCACGAATTCGTCAGATTGTACGAGAATCACGTCCGTGTGCCGATAGATGTACCGAACCACATATGCCACCATGCGCAACAGGAAGGGCTGTTTGATGAACCCGGTTGCCGACAGGCTTTCAGGCCAGAGATCCTGTACCCACAGGACCATCGGCGCCTTCTTGATGCGCTTGAGTAAAATGGCCGGCAATGCCTGAAGCAAGGGCGAGGGAGCATAAACGAAAATGACGTCGGCGCGCTGTCCCCAAAGACGCAGCGGGCCTAGGACGGTCGCTGCGGCAATGAACGACAGGTAGTTCGCCGCCAGCCGCAATGCGCCGCCAGGCCCGCGCGGGAACACGGGGACGCGGACGACGTTCACGCTTTCGCCCAGGCACTCCCGTCCAAATCCCCACGCACGATACCCCTTGAATATCCGTCCTTCCGGGTAGTTCGGCTGGCCCGTGAGCACGGTCACCGACTCGACTTGAGCGGCGAGCAGTTCGCAGATGTGGTTGATCGGAAATCCTTCCGGGTAAAAGTGTTGCGATACAACGAGAACTCGCATGGTGAGAATGACGTGTCGCCGGTTAGTTTTTTGGCGCAGTCGTAACGGCTTGCGAAAATACGGCGATCTGACGTTGCGTCAGACTCTCGTCTGCGAGCAAGTACGATTTCGTATAGGCCTCGACACGCGAACAGGCCTCGTCGTAGACGTCCTGGGACATGTCACGAAGTGCCAGGATCTGCGTTACAAATGCGTCGGGGCGCGCGAGGTCGATGGCTTCGCCCGCTCCGCCTTCGCGCAAATCGCGCCAGGGCGTCTCCGTGCTGATCAGCACCGGACGGCACGCCAGAAGTGCTTCCAGAATCACGTACCCGTAGTTTTCGCCGAGTGTTGGGAACAGAAATGCGTGGTAGTTGGACAACAGGTCGACGACTTTGCCGCGCTCCGCGATACCCTTATAGCGGACCCGGCAGGGATCGTCGAGTCGTGAAATGGCGGCTTGGCACTCCTCCCAATAGGCCGGATCATCGATAGGGCCAAAGACGTCAAGCGTCACGTTCTTGTCCTTGATGCTGTCCACCAATTGGATTGCGTAAAGAAGATTCTTATTTTTCGCCAAACGCGATACGAACGCTAAGCGCAGGCTTCCCGCGTCCTTGGCTATCCGGCGGCGCGTGACGCCGACGTCGGGTGGCAGCAGTTCATTGCATCTGGTGACATGCGCGTTCGGGAACTTGCGCTTGACTTCCTGCTCCTCGAATTGGCTCGTGACCTGCCAGATGACGCCTCGATGCAGGCGTAGCATCCGCATCAGACGAATCGCGATGCGCTTTTTCTGCGCACCGAGGGCCAGTGCGCTTTCGAAGAGTTCGCCGCGAGGCGCCAGGACGATGCCGCCGCGATAGCCGAGCATGCGGGCGACGATCAGTGGAAGAATCGTGTACGAAAGGGAAAAGAGGCTGTTGAAAAACAGCAGATCGGGCGATTTCCGATGAATGGCGTTGGGAAGCAGGCGCAGCAACGCGGAGGTGCGGCTACAATAGCGAATCAACGCTTTGCCATACGGCTGCCAAGTATCGGCATGTACGTCGAGCGTCGTCCCGTCGGGTTCCGTCGATCGTGTGATGACCTCAATGGACATTCTCGAATCGAGCCGGCGAACGATGTAATCGAGCGCGGTTGCGGATCCACCAGCCTGTCGGCTTGGGCAAAAAAAATCGCTGAAAATAAGGGCCTTCATTCGCGAGTTCGGTGCATCCTGCGGAGAATCTTCTACTCGTGGTCGACCAAAGCGATCGGGTATCAACGCATCCGGACCGAGTTCCAGACATCCGGGCGAGAATCCCCGATTGCCACCGGCATCACCAAGTAAGTATATTCGTGGGATGGCTGCAATAAACAACTTTTTACCAGCCGTTGCAAAGTCCATCAACCATCAAATTCGGTAGAAGTCAGTTCGTAAAAGTATACCTCATTCGAGGCTCAAGTCGGCTTGAATCGCGCGATAGCGAATGCGTCATGGCACAGTATTTTATGGCTGTGGCGTGATGTAAGCGCGTATTTGCTCAGAAGTTTGCGTTGGCAGGTGCGGGCGCCATTTTTGCTACTTTCGCAAGGGGCGTGGTGTAAAATGCCGATTTTTCCGTCAGCTTTCGCTAAGCGCACTCAAGCATTGAGCCGGGAGCGCCGAGGTAGGTCGAGGTATCGGGATGAGCTTTTGTGCTGATTAGAAACACTCTCTACAATCTGTTTGGACTCGGTGCTCCGCTGATCGTCGCGGTCGTTTCCATTCCTTCTCTTATTTCCCATCTTGGCACCGAGCGATTCGGTTTGCTGACTTTGATTTGGGCAGTCGTCAGCTATTTTGGTCTTTTCGACCTCGGGCTCGGACGAGCGTTGACGCAGCAGCTTGCGATGGAGCTCGCACATGACGACCATAGCCGCGTCGGGCCGCTGGTTGCGACGGCAACGTGGCTTATGTCAGGTCTCGGTATCATGGCTGGCTTGGTGCTGCTCGCGGCAGCTCCCTGGGGCATCGGGCTGGTCGAGCATCCACAGTTTCGAGATGAGGTTTACTCCGCGGTTTGTGCCATGGCCGTCGGCATGCCCGCCATTGTGCTGACTTCCGGCTTTCGCGGCATTTTGGAGGCGCGTCAGGCGTTCGGAATCGTCAATCTAATCCGTTTGCCCATGGGGTTGTTCACGTTCTTGGGGCCGCTTGCAGTTGTCTTGTATTTCGAGCCGCGGCTCGATTGGGTGGCTTGGGTGCTGGTCGTCGGGCGCATTCTGGCGTGTTTGGTGCATGGCTACTACGCATGGCGTGCATTGCCGGAGCACGCAGGTTCTCTGAGGTTCTCCCGTCATCTGGTCAAGCCGCTCGCTGCATCGGGCGGTTGGATGACTGTGAGCAACATAATTGGACCGCTCATGGGATATCTGGATCGGTTTGCCGTCGGCGCGGTCGTCTCCGCCGGTGCGGTGGCTTACTACGCCACGCCGCAGGAAATGATCATGAAGCTGTCGATCCTTCCTACAGCGCTCATGGCAGTAATGTTTCCGACGTTCGCGAAATCCACGCGTGACGGCGCAATAGATAAGGCGAGCCTGTTCGGGAAATCGGCCTTTTTATTGTTTTTGATGATCGCGCCCGCGTGCGCGATCATCGCCATGTTTTCGGACCTCATTTTGAGTCACTGGATCAGTCCGGTTTTTTCGGAGCATGCTGCGGGCGTTCTGATTCTGCTGGCTTGTGGCATGCTGATAAACTGCGTTTCCTCCGCCCCGCTGACTTGGCTGCAAGCCACCAACAAGGCACGAGTTGTCGCGATAATCCACACCGTCGAACTGCCGCTTTTTTTTGGTTCGCTCTGGATCGGCCTGCGTAATTTTGGTATTCAGGGGGCAGCATTCGCCTGGGTGGGACGTATCGCGCTTGATTCTGTGTTCCTGTGGACCGCTGTTGTGTTGTGCGATCGCCGTTTGGCGGGCGTCGCCCTGCGTTCCACTGTGCTCGTCGGGACGACGGCGCTCGCGACGTATTTACTTAGTGTCAGTGAATTTTCCTTGATCGCGAGGGGCGTTGTTCTAGTGGGGGTGTTGTCCTGCTGGGCCGCGGTTGTGGCGGGCACGTTAATGCGTTTGAAAAAGGGGGCCTTGGCGCACTGACGCTGACAACGCTTTACGTGAATGCGGGAGATGAATGTTGCGACGAGTAATATCGATGCCGAGTTTTGTGGTGGTGCGGCTGTGGATGCGGCGTGAGGACTGTGAGCAGGAGGCGAAGGATGCATTGGCGCACCGGTATTACAGAAATCGGGGCTCTGATTCTCGTTTTGTTAAGCTCGTTCACGTCTTGGCTCAGTTGTCGACGTTCGACCAAACGCATTCAACTGGCACTGCGAACGATGCTGTGTTGAAGCGTTTCGTGTTTCCGCGATACCTCTGATCGGCAGGGAAGAGTTGCTACCACTGGCATTGGTGGTATCGAGCGGTGCATTTTGTCTGAGGCCAAAGGATGCCGGATACCGCATGTTGATTTTAGGCTCCTCAAAGGATGGAAGATGATCATGCCGTTTGGGGCTGGGGCTGGGTCTGAGTTGTTGAGGCTACGAATGGGGCGATGGTTCTTCCCGTTCGTACTGCTGGCCACGCTACTGCAAAACTACTATGATCTCGCTGCCCTTATGACGCAGGGCAGTCTGGCGCTGTACACCTATACCGGTCCGATCGCGTATAAGTTAGGCAAAGACATCGCCTATCTGATTTTGCTTGTTTCGATCGTGTGGGTGGCCAGGAAATCGGGGCGAACCCCTTTGGTCGACTACGCGCTCGGCCTTGTCGTCCTTGTACTTCTGCAATGGGCAATTTCGGTGCTCGTCAATGGCCCGTTGGTTGCAACCATCGGCCTTCGGTGGGTGACGCCGTTCATTCTATTCCTGCTGATGCGAGACTGGGTCAATGGAATAGATAAACGTGCTGCTGCGAGATGGGTTCTGTGGGGTATGTATGTGTGCCTGGCAGTACAAGCGGTGCAACTATTCACCATGCCGCCAGTATTCGGTGAAGTGCTGCCTGGGGTTCCGGCGCGAACCCCAGGGATTTTCATTGTGCCCAATTCGACATCGTTGTTCGGATGCGCGAGTGCCGCGCTTTTGATTGTGCTTCGAGGCGACTCGCGCGCGAAGTGCTGGTATTTCGTATTTCTGGCGGGAATGATTAGTGCATTGTCGCAGTCGGGGGCGGGCATCGTGACTGTCGCACTGCTGGCGCTTTGTGTTTTCTGCAAGCGTCGTATCAATCTCTTCGCGCTCTTGATGCTGCTGAGCGTTTTACTGCTGGTCCCTAGCCTGAACATTTTGACGCAGCGTGCGGACTTCGTTCAACTCTCCGGAGGTGGCCGTCTGAAGGTGCTTTGGGACATGTTGTCCGGCGCGTCTTTCGGGATCTCGAATTTCGGCGTCTACACCAACGCGGCAAATCTGGTGAGCGAGAATCCTGCGGCGCAGGTGGCGCCCGATTCGTTGGTGGCTTCATGGATCGGCAACTTCGGGGCTTTCTGGATTTTTGGTGCCCTGCTGACCGCCCTGTTCGTCAAATTCCGGATGACGCAAGTGGATTGGATTCGTGCGATGCCTGCCGTGATTGTGCTCGCGTGCTTTTCCATGACCACGATCGTCTTCGAAGCTTTTCCGATGAATCTGTATTTGGCCGTTGCGCTCTGGTCAGCGCTGAAAATGAAGCCCGTTGCCGCGCAGCCCGAACAACTTGCTGGAATCTGAGTCATGCAACCGCTGCTTTCTGTTGTCATTCCGACCCATAATCGCGGGCAATACGCCATTCATGCGATTCGCTCGCTTTTGGCCATTGACGATTCCCGGCTTGAGGTCGTGGTGACCGATACTAGCACCGACGGTCGCCTCGAGGCGGCACTCGCTGACAATCCGTCGCTGGCAAGTTCGCCGCGGCTTCGCTACATCCGTCCGACGGAGCGCCTGGATATGACCGGCAACCACAATGCCGCCATCGGTGCGGCGACCGGGCGCTACGTCTGCCTAATCGGCGACGACGACACGATTGCCGCAGAGGCGCTCGATGCCGCGCAGTGGGCGCTGGAGAACGATATCGAAGTCTTGGCGCCCGAGGTGGTCGCGAATTACGCGTGGCCGGATTTCCGATCCCGCCATTTCGGCATGGGGCACGCCTCACGCCTGTACATTGCAAGGAAGTTCGGCAGCGTCTCGTGCGTCGAATCTTCGGATGCGTTGCGCGTTGCGTTGCGTGGCGCGGCACAGGGCACGGGCGGTCTGCCAAAGATCTACCACGGAATTGTTGCGAAGCTGGTGCTCGACAAGATCAAGGCCGTCTCGGGCGCTTACTTTCACGGATCGAGTCCAGATGTGTCGGGTGCCATTGGTTTGGCGATGAGTACGAGGCGATTCGTTAAGCTGGCGTACCCGTTGACGATTCCCGGTGCGTCAGGCGGGAGCAACACTGGACGCAGTGCGGTTAATCAGCACAAGGGCAAGCTTTCGGACGAAGCACAGACTAAAGCATTCCAGACAAAGGGCTGGAGTGCGGGGGTGCCTAAGTTCTTTTCTGTCGAAACCGTGTGGGCGCACGCATCGCTTGAGACCGTCGCGAGGATCGATGCGAGTCGTGTGCGCGACTTCAACTTTGCCCATCTCATCGCCGTGTGTCAGGTACTGCATGGCGAGTACGCGGCGGAAATCCGTCAGGCGTTAATTGAGGCCGCATCAATCCTCGGTGTGACGACAGCGGCGCTCCAGAGCGAGATCGATGTGGATATTCGGCGCGTCCGTCGTGCGCGAGTGCTGCATGTCGCGAAGCGATTGCTGCGCCCCACGGCGGCCGGCGGGCGGTTCTACGTTGGCAACTTGCCGACGATCGAAGATGCGCCGTCGGTGCTCGCGGAACAGATGCGGCGCCGAGGTGAGAGCTGGACGCGAATGGCCGCTGCTGCTCAGACCACCATTCACGGTAACGCGACGTCCGGCAACTGACGCACTAGCGCGGTGATCCCGCAGCGATAGTGCGCGACGGGATCGACAAGAAGACCAGCATGAACGGCAGGATCGCCCAGACCGGATATTGGTAGCGGAACGCCGGGTAGGGAATAAGTAGGAACATGGTCGCAGAGTGAATGGCGAACGGCAGATACACATACGCCGCGCGTAGATCGCCACGTTTGCGCCACAGCCAGCCCACGACGAGCACGGACAGGTACATGGGGACGGCAGTGTTCCACCAAAGCCATTGGATTCCCGACGATTGGGGCGGTATTGTCGTATGGTAGATGAGGGTCTTAAGATACTTGCTCAGTTCCGGCAGCACCGGCGAGAGTTGCAGTTGACTCGCATAAGGCTCGACGATCATGGCATCCAAACCAACCATACCCGCGGGCGCGGTCGTATCCCAGAGATTCTGGGTGGGAGTCGGACCCATGTGCCACAGAGGGCGAGAGATGCATAATTGTCGATCCAGTGCAGCCTTCGGGTTGCGTAACATCAAGGTCAGCGCGAGCGACTCCAAGGCACCAGTATTGGCTTTGAGCATGGCCGATAACGCCTCTGGGCGCCCCTGATAGGCCATAAACATCGCAGCACGGGTCTTGTCGACCATGCGGCAATCATAACTATTGCGCCAGTCCGAGAGCGGCATCACGCGTTCTGCCAGTTGACGCTCTTCCGGGCTCAGTGACGTACCGTCATGGATTGCGGCTGCAGCAAAATGATTGGAGAATACCAAGCCTAGGTTGCCGCCTGCCGTACTGTCGGCCTCGGGCATGCGCGACGCGCCCCAAACTACCGCTGTGAGCAACAGTACGGTCGCCAGGAAAAGACCGGCCGCGCGACGCCATCCCCGTGCCTTCGCAAGCCATGCGCCGGTGACGATCACCACCGCAAACGACGAGACCAGTCCATTGGTTCGGATGATCCCGGGCAACGCTGCCGCGAAGACAAAGAAGATGGCCGTGCGCGTGTCGTAGAGATCCATCACGCCGCGCCTGACGAGGCGCAATTGTACCGCGCACAAGATCATGCATGCCAATGCATACAAGCTATCCTTGCCGAGTGCGGTCAACATCATGGGATTCTGGGGCATGACGGCGACAGCAATGGCGCAAGTGATGACCCACTTGCGATTGGCGCCCAATGCCAGCAACTCTGCTAAGACATAGCCCACGGCTAGCCACATTGCCCCTGTTTGCACCAGCATCAACGTTGCTGGAGAGGACCAAATCATACTTGTCACGCGCATAAGCAATGTGACGGGGATGACCAGGCCGGGCGTATAGGTTGTTCCTCTTGCAGCTTCCATCCATTGAACGGAAGCATCAAAGTTCACTTGGGCGGGCCAGAACGCCAGAAGCGCGAGGAGGGTCGATACGGTCAGCGGAAGACCCAACAGCAGAATGTCGCGAAGACGGATGGTCGACGAGTGCACACCAAACCCTTGTGGGTGAGCTGTCGATTGTAATCGCCGCAGATTTGCTGAATTGGTCATTTTGATTCGTATTCAGGCGGCGTGGGCGTCCTGGCGTCGTTAATAGCAAGTTGGCGGCACAATGCCGTCAGATCGTCCTGTAAGCCGATGATCTTTCGGTAAAGTGCAACGATTAGGAAAAGCAGCAACAGGCAGAAGATCGGCAAGACGAGATCGAGTCCGCGCCCGATGCCGATCATGTGAGCGATGGTCGTCGTTACATTCGCATCCCATATCAGGAACGTGGCGATGGCGGCGCCGAGCACTACGGCGATCCGATGGCGCTGCGCACCACGTAACGCCACGTAGTAGAGGCTGATGGCCACCATCATCGCGGTCAGCAAGTACTGGGCGATCACCGTGAAATCCTCCCCAGAAAAAGGTCGACGAGAATGCGCACGGAATTAGAGAGCTTTTGGCCTTTACGCAGCGAGTAATCCGTGTACGTGATAGTGACCGGTACTTCAGAGACGCGCAGTTTGTGCTTTGCAATGTATGACACGATTTCAGAAGCATGCGCCATGCGGTTCTGATAAATCTCCAGGCGAGTTGCTGCGTCTCGGGTCATCGCCCGGAAACCGTTGTGCGCATCCGTCAGGCGGACACCCGTGGTAATCCATGTGAACATGGCCGCAGCCTTGAGCGTAAGCACTCGCAATTTTGGGATGCCGACGGCCTGCCCGATAAAGCGACTTCCAAGCGCGAAGTCCACGTTGTGCTCCAACAGTGCATCGGTCACGCGCTCTATTTCGTCTGCGGCATGCTGTCCATCAGCATCGAAGGTGACGATAATCCGTGCGCCACTGCGCACCGCGTACTTGATCCCGGTCAGCAACGCAGCTCCTTGGCCAAGATTTATTGGATGACTGACAACGTGGGCGCCTGCTTCAAGGGCGACATTTCCGGTGGTATCACCTGAACCATCATCGACGACGACGACAGGGTAGCCGCGTTGTTTCACCGACTGTACGACGTCGCTGATCATCGTGCCTTCATTGAAGGCGGCGATCACGATCCAGATGTCTGCGCGGTTGGACGGTGCAGCATCCGTCGAGATTTTCAATCCCATGATAGTACTAGCAGTCCTAGGGTGATGAAGCCAACGGCAATGAAGAAGCGCGGCGACAAGGACTCGCCGAAGAGGGCGTGGCTGCCGATGCCGGCCACCGCAATGCTCATGACCGTAAACGGATATCCCTTCGATAGAGGGATGAAGCTTAAGATCCAGATCCAGGCCAGCGTCAGGACTCCGTAAAAAGCGACGGCAAACAGAAAAGTGACGTTGGTAGCCAGTGAAAGCCAACGCTGCGCACTAGGCAACGCAGGGTCAACGCCATGAATAGCCACATACTTGAACAAAATCTGCCCGATACCCATCGCACAGGCATACGTCAGCAGAATAATAATGTGAAAATGTCTCATTTGGCTTTGCGTTGGTTATCTGCGTCCGCGTCCCGCGCATTTTCTTCGATCGTCGCGTCAACTTTCATTTGGACAATTCACGAGGAGGCGCTTCACGCCGGGTCAGCGGATTTGCGAAACACGATCCGTAGTCCGTCAAAGGTATTGAGCCTGATGCCAAACGAGCTGAGGAACCTGAGGGGCTTAATGCGCAGACGTAGCAGTCGAGCCAACTGGAATAGGATCAACGATAGCGGAACCCTCTTACTGGGGTGCTCAATGGATATGACTTCGAGGCCGCACCGCGTGCCGAGGGCATTGAGAGACTCCGGCGTAAAAAACCACAAATGCTGTGGCGGTGTCATCAAGCGCCAGTTTTTGCCGAAGAGGCGCGCAGGCCAAGAGGCGAAATCTCCGGTCGTCAGTAGCACCGTGCCCCCAGGTTTCAATCGCCGCGCAACCATTTCAAGCACCTTTTCCGGAGACTGCAGATGTTCGATGACATCGAGCATCACTACCGTGTCAGGACGTGGAATGGCCTGCAACTCGTGTGACTCGGCCGTGCCTTGCTTGACATTCACGAGCCCGCGTGCGTTGCAGGCTTGAACCGCATCGCTACAGATTTCAATGCCATATACATCGAAATGAGCCCGCGCTAAATTTAAAAAAAATCCATAAGCACAACCCAATTCGAGTAACGTGCCTCCATTCGGACCATGCGATTTCAGTAGGGAAACGATTTCGCTGAAGTCGTGGCGCAACACCAATTCTGACGCTTGATAATCCGCGTAGCCGTCATGCAGATTGCCGTTAAAGTAGTTCGCATCGTAGTAGGTCTTTGGATCAAAGTTCGTAACGTCGGTGGAGCCCAAGCCGCACGTGCCACAACGAAAAATGGGTAGACCCTCTTTGACATAAAGGTACTGTCTCGGGGCTGTACTTCCGCAAGCGATGCAGGCGCGCATCTCGATCGTATCGGGAGTCGAAGTTTCTGACATGGAATGGGTGTCTTGCCGCTTTAGCGGGATCGGCGCTTCAATGCGCAGATACAGCTGGCGGCCGAGTTCAAATTTGGCAAAATTTCTTAGACCAGGAGCATACCATTTCCACTGCCGCATATGACTGGCACGCCCGTACTACCTGGGCGGATCACCTTAAGCGGGCTTGTCGTCCGTCGGACGCTTGCTTGACTTGCAGCGCTTAACGTCTAGTCTTAATTGGGCAGGCGGCAGCCGTCCATGGGCATGTCGCGGCCCACATAGTGTGTTGGGGATCTTTGGGTGCAATTTGCAGTACGAGGCGGGGCTCTTCAGGAGAGGCATCGTGCTATACGGTTCGTACGGCATGCGCCCGGCGGGCGTGCATTTTGGTGTCCGTGCGCTATGGCGACCGAACTTGTTCTAACCGTCCTGGTCGCCGCCACCCTCGCCTTCCACTTCTGGAGCCCGTGGTGGCTGACCCCGCTGGCGTCTAACTGGCGCCAGATGGACGACACCCTCACGATCACGCTGGTCATCACCGGTGTGGCCTTTGTCGCCGTCAATCTCTTCGTTGCCTTGGCGATTTACCGTTACCGCCACCGCGACGGGCACCGCGCTGCCTACGAGCCACACAACCGGCGTCTCGAAGCCTGGCTCATCGGTATCACGACTATTGGCATAGCCGCCATGCTCGCGCCGGGCCTATTCGTCTATGCCAAGCTAATCAATCCCCCCGCCAATGCCCGTGTCGTCGAAGTCGTCGGCCAGCAGTGGCAATGGCGTTTCCGCCTGCCGGGCCCCGACGGGCGGCTCGGCAGTTCCGACCCGAGCTATGTCACCGCGGACAACCCGCTCGGCCTGAATCCCAAGGATCCCGCGAATCAGGACAACCGTATCGTCGACGCCCCCGAACTGCATCTGCTCGTGGGCCAGCCGGTGAAATTGCTGCTGCGCGCAAAAGACGTTCTCCACGACTTTTATGTCCCGCCGTTCCGCACGCGCATGAACATGGTGCCGGGCATGGTCACGCAGATGTGGCTCACGCCGACGCTTACCGGGCGGTTCGACATCCTTTGTGCGCAACTTTGTGGCGTCGGCCATGCCAACATGCGCGGCGTCGTTGTCGTCGAGGACAAGCCGGCCTACGACGCCTGGGTCGCCACACTCCCCACGTTTGCTGCACTGCAAGCGCAACATGCCGGGGCAGCCACTTCCGACCCACTCGCGGCCAAAGGCAAATTGCTGGCGCAAGCAAAGGGCTGTGCCGCGTGCCATACGGTAGACGGCTCACCCGGCGTCGGGCCGACCTGGAAAGGTCTGTACGGCACGACGCAGACGTTTCAGGATGGCAGCTCTGCGCACGTCGACGAAGCTTACCTGGCGACCTTCATCCGCAATCCGACCGCGCGCGTGCCCAAGGGCTTCGCGCCAATCATGCCCAAGCTCGATCTCACGGACGACGAGCTAGAGGCGCTCATCGCGTACATTCGGACGCTGGGTACCGCGCCACCTCCTGAGGCCGGCCCTTCGCCGGCAACACATGCGCCCGCCGCGGCCATGCCCGCGCCCCGCCGACCGGTAACTTTGGCCTCGGCGGCCCCGTCGGCTCGTGCGCAGCCCGCCGTGCAACTCGCCCAAAACTCACTGGTTACACCGCGTCCGCCCGCGCAGTATGCGCCGCTGACACCATCCGGCCCGTCGAGCGCAAGCTCGCAGCCGTCGTCTCAGCCGGCACGCCGGTCGGGGCAAGCGCCGGGACTACCGTTGCAGACCGACCCGAATACGACGGTTCCGCCACTTGCTATTCCGCCAGCGCAGCCCGTCAATCCGCCGCCGGGATCGGTGCCGCCGCGGGTGCCGATGATTCGCCCCGCGCCTTGACTCGGCCTCGCACTTTGTAGACGCATCACCACAGAAACATCGGAAAAAGCACCGCAAAGTCAGCGCCACGAAGCAAGGCGGCACAACACGAGACAGCACAACACCACACAACACAAATCAGCGCAGAATCCTCAGGGAGACAAGTCATGACCGGCGACTCCGACAGTTCCGACAGTGCAGCCCACGCCGGTGGGTACCACGGCGCCCCGCACAGCTTCTGGACGAAGTACGTCTGGAGCCAGGACCACAAGGTCATTGCGGTGCAATACGCGCTCACGGCCATCGCCGTGGGACTCGTCGGGCTCGTCCTCTCGAACCTCATGCGCATGCAACTGGGCTTCCCGGGCAAGTTCTCCTTCATCGACGCCAACCACTACTACCAGTACGTCACCATGCACGGCATGATCATGGTGATCTACCTGCTCACGGCACTGTTCCTCGGCGGCTTCGGTAACTACCTCATCCCGCTGATGGTCGGGGCGCGCGACATGGTCTTCCCGTTCCTGAACATGCTCAGCTACTGGGTCTACCTGCTCGCCGTCATCGTGCTGATGGTGAGCTTCTTCGTGCCCGGCGGCCCGACCGGCGCGGGCTGGACACTCTACCCCCCCCAAGCGATTCTTCCCGGCACGCCGGGCACCGAGTGGGGCATTGTGCTGATGCTCGTCTCGCTCGCAATCTTCATCGTGGCCGCCACGATGGGCGGCCTCAACTACGTCACCACCGTGCTGCAAGCCCGCGCCGAAGGCATGACGTTGCTGCGCATGCCGCTCACGGTCTGGGGCATCGTGATGGCCACGGTGCTCGCGCTGCTGGCCTTCCCGGCACTGTTCGTCTCCGCCGTCATGATGCTGCTCGACAAGACCCTGCACACGAGCTTCTTCATGCCGGCCGTCGTGTCGATGGGCCAACCGCTCGACTATCGCGGCGGCAGCCCGCTCCTGTTTCAGCACCTGTTCTGGTTCTTCGGTCACCCTGAGGTGTACATCGTCGCGCTGCCCGCATTCGGCATCGTCTCTGATCTCATCAGCGTGCACGCGCGCAAGAACATCTTCGGCTATCGCATGATGGTCTGGGCGATTCTCGCCATCGGCGTGCTCTCGGTCGTCGTCTGGGCGCACCACATGTTCATCAGCGGCATGAATCCGTATTTCGGATTCTTCTTCGCCACGACCACCCTCATCATCGCCATCCCCACCGCGATCAAGGTCTACAACTGGGTGCTCACGCTGTGGCGCGGCGACATCCATCTGACCGTGCCGATGCTGTTCGCCATCGGCTTCATCAGCACCTTCGTGATCGGTGGCCTCACCGGACTCTTCCTCGGCAACGTCAGCGTCGACATGCCGTTGTCGAACACGTACTTCGTGGTCGCGCACTTCCACATGGTGATGGGCGTGTCGCCGCTGCTCGTGATCTTCGGCGGCATCTACCACTGGTATCCGCTCATCACCGGCAGACGGATGAACGACCGCCTCGGCCAATGGCATTTCTGGATCACGTTCCTCGGCACCTACGCGATCTTCTTCCCGATGCACTACCTCGGCATACTCGGCATGCCGCGCCGCTACTACGAGTTCAAGGACTACAGTTTCATCCCCGAGTCGGCGCACACGATGAACGCCTACATCTCGGTGGCGGCGTTCGTCGTCGCCGCCGGGCAATTGCTGTTCCTGTTCAACCTCGCCTGGAGCCTGCGGCACGGCAAGCCGGCCGGCGCAAATCCGTGGCGTGCGGCGTCGCTCGAATGGCAGACGCCCGACGTGCCACCCGTACACGGCAACTGGGGCCCGACGCCGCCCGTGGTCTATCGCTGGCCTTACGAATACAGCGTGCCGGGCGACATCGACGACGTCGTGCCGCAGAATCTCGCCCCCGATCCACGACGCCCCGCCACCCGGGTGCACGGCGACTCGGCGGCGCTGCATCGTCGTGACACGCCGCCGCCCCCACCGCCCAAGTCGCCTGAGTCACCCAAGGGAGCCGCACCATGAAGCCCGCGCCGTCCTGGCCATCCCTGCCACCCGGAGGCGTGCCCATCGCACAGCCGCCGCGTCGCGCGGCGTCGCAGGTCGCGCTCTGGTGGCTCATGGGCGTGATCGGCATGCTGTTCGCGCTGATGCTCGTAGCGTATGTGATGCGCATGAGTCTCGGCGACTGGCGTCCGTTGCCGTCGATCAATGCGCTGTGGATTAACACGGGGATGCTGGCCGCCGCATGCCTCGTGATGCAGTCGTCGGCCTGGCAGGCGCGACACGGCGAGTTGCGACGCTCACGCCGCGACTGGGCGCTGGCGGGCGGGCTAGCGCTCGCGTTCGTCATCGGGCAGCTTTGGGTGTGGCACGACCTGACGCTGCGTCACTTCGGCGTGGCCGGCAATCCCGCCAACAGCTTCTTCTTCCTGCTCACCGGATTGCATGCGCTGCATCTGCTCGGGGGCGGGGTGGCGTGGGCGTGTCTCGCGTCGCGTCGGCTCACCCATGCCGCGCGCGCACGACGCCTGTCCCTGACTGCGCAGTACTGGCACTTCCTGCTTCTGCTGTGGATCGTGCTGTTCGCGGCCATCGTCAATCTCACGCCGGAGATCGCGCAGCGACTGTGCGGCACTGCCGCCGTCGGTTCGTAACGCGTCGAGGAGCGACATCGTGAATACGTCTTCGCCTGCATCGTCCCCGTCGACCGAACTGCCCGCCGGTTGGCGCGGCGTCGTCACCGATTGGTCGGGAGATCGCGCCGCGTTCCACGTGCCGTGGGGCAAGGCGATGATGTGGATCTTCCTGCTCTCGGACACGTTCGTGTTCAGCAGCTTTCTCATCGGCTACATGACGGTGCGCATCTCGACGACCGCCCCCTGGCCAAGCCCGGCGGAGATCTTCGCGCTCAATGTGAACGGTCATCCGGTGCCGCTGCTGCTCATCGCCATCATGACGTTCACGCTCATCACCAGCAGCGGCACCATGGCGATGGCGGTGAACTACGCCTACCGGCGCGATCGCGACAAGACGGCCGCCTGCATTCTCGCCACGGCCTATTTCGGCATGGCGTTCGTCGGCATGCAGGCGTTCGAGTGGACGAACCTGATCGTGCACGAAGGCATTCGCCCGTGGGGAAATGCGATGGGCGCAGCGCAGTTCGGCGCGTGCTTCTTCATGATCACGGGCTTTCACGGGCTGCACGTGAGTGCGGGCGTCATCTATCTGCTTACGGTGATGCGCAAGGTGCTCAACGGCACGCTCGAACGACGCGGCAACTACCAGCTCGTCGAGATCGCAGGCCTCTACTGGCACTTCGTCGATCTCGTCTGGGTGTTCATCTTTGCGCTGTTCTATCTCTGGTAGGAGGAGCGATGGAATCCTCTGCGACATCCGCGCCGCACGCGTCTGGCGCCAGCGGCGAACATTCGGGCCAACAGCATTCGGTCAGCCTCTATTTCAAGGTGTGGGGGCTGTTGTTCGTGCTCTCTACGCTATCGTATCTCGTCGACTACGCCGATCTGCGGGGCTACCTGCGATGGGGGCTGATTCTCGCGCTGATGGTGGCCAAGGCGGGCCTGATCGTGGCCGTGTTCATGCACATGCGCTGGGAGCGGCTCGCGCTGGTCTACGCGATCCTGATTCCGCCGCTGGCGTTGCTCGTGCTGATGGCCCTCATGGCCGCGGAAGCGGACTACACGTTCCTCACGCGGCTGGCGCATTTTCGGTAGCGCGCACCGAGCGCCCCGGCGCGACGCCTTACAACAATTCCACCAGCCGCCGGTCGCTCTTGCGGCAGTACTCCGCGCACGCGGTGCGCGCGGCCGTGGCCGCCCCATGCACGAAGAGCGGGGCGTCGGCGCGTCGCGACATCGACACCACGATGGACGGCGGCGCCGGCTGCAACGGCAGCTCCGCGACTTCGCCGCTCGCAATCAGATCGTCGACGAACAGCCGCGGAATCGCCGCGACCCCGAAGCCGTCTCTCACCAACTGCACGATCACGGCGATCGACGGCGACCCCGTAATGCGGGTCTCCGAAAGCGGTACGCCATGCACGCCCGCCAGTTTCGCCACGATGTCCTCCAGCGCCCGGTGGGGGGCCGTGCCGCGTCCGTAGGTCAGGATCGGATGCTGCAGCACCTGCTTCGCGAGCCCGCTGCGCGTGTTCGGAAACATGCCCGTGCGCGCGATCCAGTGCACCGGATAGTTGGCGAGCGCATCGCACACCACGCTGCTGTCGTCGCTGCCCTCCACGCGGATGATGAGATCGAGTTCGTCCGCGACCAGGCGGCGCTGCAACTGCACCGAGACATCGACCGTCAACTCGACTTCCAGCGAGGGATAGTCGGCCGCCAGGCGTCGCAGATAGTGCGGCAGCCAGCTATGCACGACGGTCTCGATCACGCCGAGACGCAACCGTCCGCGCAAAGTGCTTTCGCCCGATGCCGCTGTCTGCAGACGTCGCGCCGCCTCCACCACCGCCTTGGCATAGCCCAGCAGGTATTCACCGTTGGGTGTGAGCCGAAATTCACGGCTGTCGCGATCGACCAGCACGGTTTTCAGCTCCTCCTCGAGCGCCTTGAGCCGCTGTGAGATCGCCGCCGGCGTGGCGTGCAGCGCCGCGGCCGTCGCACGGAAGTTGCGCAGCTTGGCCAGCGTGACGAACGTTTCGAGAAATCGCGTGTTCATGGGAATCGGCGGGCCGGGAGCGTGCCCAAAATTTGACCTCGGATCGAGGAAGAAAAAGACAACGAACCTCGGGAAAACCCGTGATGTTGTTAAGAAATTCTATACGGCAGCGCGTAGAAAAACTCGTTAGCGACAACTTTTTTTTCTTTCTATGCTTCAGCCATCCGATGCCACCGTTGCATCCCCCCCCTCAATGCCGGAGCTGTCATGAACCATCCCACCGTGCTCGACGACCTCGCCTCGCAACGCGACGCCATCACGCCCTTCGCATTCCGTCAGGCAGTGCGCAGCGGTCAGTTCCGGAAGCCGACCGCCGGGTACTGCGGCGACTTCGCACAGGCCAACCTCGCTATCCTGCCGGCAGCCCACGCGCACGACTTCCTGCGCTTCTGCCAAAGTAATCCGAAGGCCTGCCCCCTGCTGGGCGTGGGCGAGCCGGGGCAATGGCACGTGCCGGCACTGGGCCGGGAGGTGGATATCCGCACCGACGTGCCGGGTTACAACGTCTACCGCGACGGCAAACTCGCCGAACAGGTCGATCACCTCGCCGAGCGCTGGCAGGATGACTTCGTCGTCTTCGCCATCGGCTGCTCGTTCTCATTCGAAGGCATGCTGGCGCAGGCGGGCATTGGGTTGCGTCACGTGGAAGAGGGACGCAACGTGCCGATGTATCGAACCAATATCGCCAATCAGCGCGCCGGAAAGTTCGGTGGCGAGCTGGTCGTGTCGATGCGTCCGATGAAGGGCGCCGACGCCATTCGCGCTGTGCAGATCACGAGCCGGTTCCCCGGCGTGCACGGCGCGCCGATCCATATCGGTGACCCGGCAGCACTCGGCATCGCGGATTTGAACAAGCCGGAGTTTGGCGATGCCGTCACCATTCGCGACGGCGAGCTGCCTGTCTACTGGGCCTGTGGTGTGACGCCGCAGACCGCAATCATGGAGGCCAGGCTGCCGATCGCCATCGCGCACCGGCCGGGCTACATGCTGATGACGGATATCCCGAACGCGTCGCTCGCCGTTTTCTGATCGCGCGCGACGTGCGTTGCACGGCACCCGGGCATCTCGGAAATACCGGCAATACCGGCCAGCGACGCAGGACCTGAAGCACCCCGCAAATTTCACGCAAGCAGCAAGCATCACTGAAGCTTTACCCGAGCACCAAGCAAGACAGAAACACCGCGCCATGACGGGAGGCGGCAGGGGAGCGATCGCCTGCCGGTGACCGCACACGCCCATCGGAGAGCGCGGCCCGAGGGCACATCACACGGCAAGTCACGACATCACCGGAGCCTTTTTTCTCATGGAAAGCAAAACCCCTCTCGCGCCCCCGGCGGCGGCAGTCCCCGCCGGCACGTTGGATACGTCTGACAACGGCGGCAGCCTGTTCGGCTGGTACGGCGACGCCACCCCGCGCCAAAAGCGTGCCTTCTGGAGCTGCAAGGTCGGTTACATGCTCGACGGCATGGACACCCAGATGCTGAGCTTCGTCATCCCGACGCTGGTCGCGACGTGGGGCATCAGCCTTGCCGACGCGGGCTTCATCGGCACGCTCACGCTGCTCGCCTCGGCGCTCGGCGGCTGGGCGGCCGGCATTCTGTCGGATCGCATCGGTCGTGTGCGTACTCTGCAACTCACCGTGCTGTGGTTCGCCGTCTTCACCGGGCTGTGCGGACTCGCGCAGAACTACCATCAACTGCTCGCCGCGCGTGCGCTCATGGGCTTCGGCTTCGGCGGCGAGTGGACGGCCGGCGCCGTGCTCATCGGTGAAGTGATGCGCGCGCGCGACCGCGGCAAGGCCGTGGGTCTCGTGCAGTCCGGCTGGGCCATCGGCTGGGGCCTGACGGCTATTCTCTATTCGGTGCTGTTCTCGCTGTTCCCCGCTGAAATGGCATGGCGCGGACTGTTCCTGATCGGCCTGCTGCCCGCGCTGCTCGTGCTCTTCATTCGTCGCTACGTGCAGGAGCCGGAGGTCTACCAGAACGAGAAGGCCAAGCAGACGTCGGAAGACACGCCCGGCCTGGCCGCCATCTTCAGCCCCGCATTGCTCTCGACGACGATCCGCGCCGCGCTGTTGACCACGGGCGCACAAGGCGGCTACTACGCCATCACGACGTGGCTGCCCACGTACCTGAAGACGGAGCGCCATCTCACGGTGATGGGCACCGGCGGCTACCTCGCCATGATCATCTTCGGCTCGTGGGTCGGCTATCTGGTCAGCTCGTATCTGACGGACCGGCTCGGCCGCAAGCCGAACTTCATTCTGTTCGCCGTGGGCTCGATGGTGATCGCGTTCTCGTACACGTCGCTGCCGCTGACCGATAGCGCCATGTTCTGGCTCGGCTTCCCGCTCGGTTTCTTCGCCTCGGGCATTTTCAGCGGCATGGGTGCGTTCCTGACCGAACTGTTCCCGACCCGCGTGCGCGGTTCCGGCCAGGGCTTCTGCTACAACGTCGGCCGTGCCGTGGGCGCCCTGTTCCCGTTCCTGATCGGCATGCTCTCCAAACAGTACGGCCTGGGCACGACTATCGGCATCTTCGCCGGCGTGGCCTACGGCGTGCTGATTCTCGCGGCGCTCACGCTGCCCGAAACCCGCGGCCGCGATCTCGATTCGCTCGAGGCGCACATGCAGTGATAAGCGACACCCTGCGCCAATGAACTACCGCGGCAGCCGTCGCTGCCGCGTCCGATGACTTCTCTTTAATTCTCCCGGTACCGAGATTTGCGAGTGTGTGGCGCGGCGGACGACATCGGCCGCGCCACACACCGGGACACGCGCGCCCTGCGCCAACACAGCATGACGACGGTGCCCCCGCACCGTCACCCCGCCGATTCACGTTTGACCATTGCTTTGCGAGTGACCCCATGACGAACGCCCTCACGCCCTCCGCCCAAAACCGCGCCCCTGCGCACCAGACCGCTTCGCGCTGGCAGTTCTGGATCGACCGCGGTGGCACCTTCACCGACATCGTGGCGCGCCGCCCCGACGGCACCCTCGTCACGCACAAGCTGCTCTCGGAGAACCCCGAGCAGTATCGCGACGCCGCCGTGGCCGGCATTCGTCACCTGCTGGACCTCGCGCCGGGCGAGCCGATCACGCCCGAGCAGGTCGAAATGGTGAAGATGGGAACCACCGTGGCCACCAACGCGCTGCTCGAACGCAAGGGCGAGCCGCTCGCGCTCGTGACGACACAAGGGTTTCGCGACGCGCTGCGCATCGCGTATCAGAACCGGCCGCGTCTGTTCGATCTCGATATCGCATTGCCGGAGGCGCTGTACGCGGAGGTCGTCGAGATCGACGAACGTGTCGGTGCACATGGTGAAGTCGTGCGCGAACTCGATGCCGAGGCGACGCGCCGCGCACTGGAAGCGGTCTACGCCAAGGGGATCCGCGCACTCGCCATCGTGCTGATGCATGGCTATCGCTATCAGGCCCACGAAAAGGCGCTGGCGACGATGGCGCGCGCGCTGGGCTTCTCGCAGGTATCCGTCTCGCACGAAGTCTCGCCGCTCATGAAGCTTGTCTCGCGCGGCGATACGACCGTCGTCGACGCGTATCTGTCGCCGATCCTGCGACGCTACGTCGAACAGGTTGCGCAGGAGATGCCGGGCGTCAATCTGCAGTTCATGCAGAGTAGTGGCGGCCTCACCCGTGCCGACAACTTCCAGGGCAAGGACGCCATTCTGTCCGGCCCGGCAGGCGGCATCGTCGGGATGGTGCGCGCGTCGAGCGCGGCAGGCTTCGAGCGGGTGATCGGTTTCGACATGGGCGGCACGTCGACCGACGTCTCGCATTACCACGGCGAGTTCGAGCGCGTATTCGAGACGCAAGTCGCCGGGGTGCGCATGCGCGCGCCGATGATGAGCATTCACACGGTCGCCGCGGGTGGCGGGTCGGTGTTGTCGTTCGACGGCACGCGTCTGCGCGTGGGGCCGGATTCGGCCGGCGCCAATCCGGGCCCGGCGGCGTATCGGCGCGGCGGCCCGCTCACGGTGACCGACTGCAACGTCATGCTCGGCAAGATTCAGCCCGCGCATTTCCCGAAAGTGTTCGGCCCGAACGCCAACGAGCCGCTCGACCGCGATGTCGTGGTGGCGAAGTTCACCGCAATGGCCGCGGAGATCGAGCAGGCGACCGGCCGCCGTCAGACGCCCGAAGCGCTCGCCGAAGGCTTCCTCGAAATCGCGATCGGCAGCATGGCCAATGCCATCAAGAAGATCTCGGTGCAGCGCGGTCACGACGTGAGCCGTTACGTGCTGACGACGTTCGGCGGGGCGGGCGGCCAGCATGCCTGCGGCGTTGCCGATGCGCTCGGCATGACGAAGGTCTTCGCGCATCCGCTCGCCGGCGTGCTCTCGGCCTACGGCATGGGCCTCGCGGATCAGACGGCGATGCGTGAGCGCATGATCGAAGCGCCGCTGTCGGACGACGGGCTGGCAGCGCTGGAAGACGCGCTTGGCGCGCTCGCCGACGACGCCGTGAACGTTCTGCTCTCGCAAGGCGTGCCGCCGTCACGCATCGATACGGTGCGTCGTGTTCATGTGCGTTACGCGGGCACCGATTCGGCGCTGGCGGTGCCATTCGGTAACGTCGCACAGATGCGCGCAGCCTTCGAAGCCGCCTATCGTCAGCGCTATTCGTTCCTGATGGACGGCGCTGCGCTGATCGTCGAGGTGGCGTCGGTCGAAGCCATCGGTCGCTCGGATGCGCCCGTCGACATCGCTTCGCTCGATGCCCGCACGTCGGGCGCACCGCAGGCGGTCGATCGCGTGAAGCTCTACGCCGGTGGCGCGTGGCACGAGGCGGCGCTGTTTGCCCGCGATACGCTGCTCGCGGGTGACACCATCGATGGGCCCGCCATCGTTGCCGAGAAGAGCGGCACGACGGTGGTCGAGCCCGGCTGGCAGGCGCAGATGAGCGCGCAGGGCAACCTCGTGCTGGCGCGCGTGGTGCCGCGCGCCACGCAACGCGATGCCGCTGACCGGGACACGCAAGCCGATCCGGTGCGTCTGGAGATCTTCAACAATCTCTTCATGTCGATTGCCGAACAGATGGGGCTGCGCCTGCAGAACACGGCGTATTCGGTGAACATCAAGGAGCGTCTGGATTTCTCGTGCGCACTGTTCGACCGTGACGGTAACCTCATCGCCAACGCGCCGCATATGCCGGTGCATCTGGGCTCGATGGGCGAGAGTATCAAGACGGTGATCGAGCGCAATCGCGGCAAGATGCGCGACGGCGATGTCTTCATGCTCAACGACCCGTATCACGGGGGTACGCATTTGCCGGACGTCACGGTCATCACGCCGGTGTTCGTGGGCGCGGAAGGTGCCGCGAACGCGGAGCCGCTCTTCTACGTCGGCTCGCGCGGCCATCACGCGGACATCGGCGGGATCACGCCGGGATCGATGCCGCCGGATTCGACGCACGTCGAGGAGGAGGGCGTGCTCATCGATAACTGGCAACTGGTCGCGGCGGGCGAACTGCGCGATCGCGAGACGCGCGGGCTGTTGGCCAGTGCGCGCTACCCGGCACGCAACATCGACCAGAACATGGCCGATCTGCGGGCGCAGGTCGCGGCGAACCAGAAAGGCGTCGATGAACTGCGTCGCATGGTGAGCGAGTTCGGGCGCGACGTGGTGCTCGCCTATATGGGGCACGTGCAGGACAACGCCGAAGCCGCCGTGCGCCGCGTGATCGGCGCGCTGGCCGACGGGCACTATCGCTACGCGCTGGATAACGGGGCGGTGATCGAGGTGGCAATTCGTGTCGATCACGCCACGCAAGGCGCGACCATCGACTTCACCGGCACGTCGGCGCAGTTGCCGAACAACTTCAATGCGCCGCGGGCCGTGTGCATGGCCGCCGTGCTGTACGTCTTCCGCACGTTGGTCGACGACGACATTCCACTCAACGCCGGCTGTCTGAAGCCGTTGACGGTGATCGTGCCGCAGGGCTCGATGCTCAACCCGGTGTACCCGGCGGCGGTAGTGTCCGGCAACGTGGAGACGTCGTCCGCCATCACCAACGCGCTCTACGGTGCACTGGGACGCGTGGCGTCGAGCCAGGGCACGATGAACAACTTCACATTCGGCAACGAGACGTATCAGTACTACGAGACCATTGCGGGCGGTAGCGGTGCGGGCGAGGGCTTCCATGGCGCCGACGCGGTACAGACGCACATGACCAACTCGCGACTGACCGATCCCGAAGTGCTGGAGTGGCGCTATCCGGTGCGCCTGGAGAGCCACCGGATTCGCGTCGGGTCCGGCGGCACGGGGCGTTGGCATGGCGGTAACGGGGCCGTGCGACGTATTCGCTTCCTTACCCCGATGACCGCGTCGATCCTCTCCAACAATCGCGTGCATGCGCCGTTCGGGGCGCAGGGCGGAGCGGTGGGGGCGCTGGGGGCGAACTACGTGGAGCGCGTGGATGGCACGCGCGAGACACTGGCGCACATCGGACGCACGCAAATGCAGCCGGGCGACATCTTCGTTGTCGAGACGCCGGGAGGGGGCGGATTCGGCGCCGCTTGAGTGAATCGTGGGCGGTCAACACGCCGCACGGATGGGAAATCACTGAAGCGCGGCGTGATACCGGAAGGGAATGCTGCCTTTGCAAAGGCGAGCGTCGAGCGTCTTCGTACGATGCGTTATGTCTTTCATGACTGACCGCAACATACGGAGGCGCTTCCATGTCTGACCCGTTGCAACATCCCACCCTCACGCCCTTCGCGTGCGTCGATCCGGCGCAGGTCGCGGAGGACGATCTTCTCGTTCAGTACGAACGCGCATGCGCCGACATGCAACTGGCCGGGCGCAAGTTGCACCGCCAGATGCAGGACTACCACGCGGTGCTCGACGAGGTGGCGCGTCTCGAAGCGGCCGGCACTCCCGACGCCCGCGAGAAGCTAAAGCGTCTCGAAGCGCTCGTGCAGAGCGAGGCATTCCAACGTAACGAGCGTGAAATTCGTCGCATGACGGCGGCGCTTGCGCATACGCTCGAGCGCATGCGCGCCGACGCGCCGGTGCCGCTCGCCGCGGCGCCAACCGTTCCCGCGAAGCGTGCGCCGGCCGTGCGCCGAGTGTGCGCCTGAGACGAGGTTCGACATGATCGATCGAATCTCCGGCACCCCATCCCCGTCGCGGGCGTACACCGATGTCGCTGGCCAGCTTCGCACCAAGCCCACCGATTCCCAAAACCCGCTGCTCTCGACGATCGGCGTCGCCAGCGATCAGTTGACTACCCTGCAATCGATGGCCGACGCGTGGTTGGCGCAGGCGCAAACGCGCATCAACGTCGCTCGCGACGCCCGCGATTTTGCAACGGTGGTGGGGGAGATGGCGCAGCGGGCTTCCCTGGGCTCGACGCCCGAAGGGTTGCCGCCAGCCCTGCGAGACTTCGCGATTCGGCACGAGTTGCTGTCGCCTCAGTCCGCCGACGAGCCGTTCGATGCGGCCGGTCTGCAAACGCTGGAAGCGCAGCTTCAGTCGCTGGCCATGATCGACAGTGCATCGAGTACCCGCGAGCAGATCCAGCTCAAACGTTTCGTTACCCGCTACGACAATACCCTCACGCTCTACAACGCGGTGATCGCCAAACTTGGCGAAATCATGAAGAAGATCGTGAACAGTATCTAACCGGTATCCAAAGATTCAAAGCTCCAAAGGGCCGCGCAGGTCTGTGCCCGACCCGATTTCACCGACTTCAGGAATCAAGTGTCATGACGCCTATCCAGTACGCCTCTTCCCGCCTCGTTCCCCTGCAAACCGGCCTCACGCGCGACATCGATGTCGGCGGCGTGACGAAGTCGCTCGATTTTCACGGAACGCTCGCGCAATACGCCATGTTGATGATGGAGATGAACAACGGCGAGGCGCAGCACATGATCCAGGAGATGCAGCGACGCCAGAAAGAAGGACAGGAGGCGCGCGAGGTCGGGAACCTGATCGAATCGCTGATCAACGACATCGGCTCGGACACGTCGAAGAAGATGACCGTCGGTGACGGCATCCGGGCGTTCTTCGACAAGCACAACATCCAGATCACCGTGTACGGCGACGGGACGAAGAAGACCATGATGGAGTGGGAGTCGCGCACGAAGCGGGTCGGCGAGCCCGGCTACACCACACCGACGGGAAGCAACGCGCAATACAATGCGTCCGATCTGCGCACACTGAAGGCTGCCGCCGAGGGCTTTACTGAGCAGGCCTCTGACAGCCGCACGGTTGACCAGATCAAGATCAACAAGAAGCTGCAGGAGTACAACGGCGCCTCCACGCTGGTGAACACGATCTACAGCTCGCAGGGCTCGCAGCTCAACCAGATCAACGGGTCGATGCGCACATGAGCGCGCCAACGTCCCCGGATATCGCGACACCGGCGCCGAGCGCGGACGAAGCGCCAGCGATCCTTTCGCGATTCTTCGAAAACGGGGGCGCGCTGCGCATGCTGGCCGATCTGGACGAGGCGGACCTCGCGCGTGTGCGCGCCCATGCCTGCCATCGCTTCGCCCAAGGCCAGATCGCGGCGGCGCAACGGGTGTACTTCGTACTCGCCACGCTCGACCAATGGTCCTTCGACGATTGGTTCGGGCTCGGCCTGTGCTACCAGAGACTCGGGCAGCACGACCAGGCGTTGCCGTGCTTCGCGAAAGCCGGCCTGATCCACGCATCGGACCCACGCCCGCCGTATCTCGCCGGGATGAGCTACGAGCACGCAGGCAACCGGGAATTCGCGCGCAAGTCGTATGACGCAACGCTGCGCATCTGCGCACAACAGCCTCAGCACGACAAGCTCGCGCGCTCGGCACGTGCGCGACGCGACGCGCTGAATGCCCCTTCGGACAAGACATCAACATGACTGCCATCTATTCCCCACGAGCCGCTTACGCACCCGCTTGGACCGGTAACGTCGGCAACGCGCCCGCAGCTGCCGTCGCCGTTGCGAACGACGTCATCGAGTCGCCGGATGCCGTTCGTCAACGACGCGAACGCCCGGACTGGCTGCGCACCGAGGACTTTGCGCCAGACCCGCCGACCGGCGTCGACTGGCAAGACGCCGACGACGCGTTCGCCCGCCTGCTGAATCGTCTCTTTGCCGTCGGCAGCGGACTGGTGGCGAACGCTCTAGGGGCGTCCGGCGCCGACGGCGCTTCGAACGCTTCGAATGCCTCAACGCTCTCTGCGCTCGAGAACGTCGATCCGTCCACGCTGGCGATGATGGCGTCGATGATCGCGATGGACGCGCTGGGCGACACGGCGAAGTCCACGCAGCGGGCGCTGACGTTGATGGGCGAGCGTCAGGAAAAGCTGCGTCAGGAGGACATCAAGAAGTATCGCGAGCAGATGGACGCGAAAACCGAGGATGCCAACAAGGCCCGCAAGGGCGGCATCTTCGGGGTGGTGTTCGACTGGCTCATCGCGGCGGTCGATGTGGTGGTCGGCGCGGTCAAGGTCGTGACGGGTGTGCTCACCATGAATCCGTTAATGATCGCGGGTGGGGTGGCCGATGTCGGCGCAGGCATTGCCGGGCTCGGCATGGCGTTCCACAGGACGATGGCGCTGGTCGATCCGAAGAACGCCGCCTATCACGAGAGCGAAGCGACCAAGTGGGGACACGCGCAACTGGCGTTCCAGATGCTCGGCATGGTCATCGGCTTCGGTACGTCGATCAGGGGCTTCATCGCCAAGCGCGCGACGACCAAAGCTGCGAGCCGTGTGTTCAAGGCGGGCGCGGGGGAGGCGCTGGAGCAGGCGGTCAAGTCGGGCGACAAGGCTGCCGTCGCGGCGATCAAGTCTCGCGTGGTCTCGGAGATCGGCTTCGTCGTCGGCAACGAGGTCGGCAAGCGCGTGGGCAAGTCGCTGCTGCAAAGCGGCACACAGAGCGGGCGCCGACTGGCGAAGGCTGGCTTCAATCGCATGGCCGAGCAGTTCACGCAGCAGATGGTCGAGCAGATGGCCTCGCGCGCTTTCAACAAAGTCGCAAAGAACGCCGCGAAGCAACTCGCCAAGGGCAAGGCGGTGACATCGAAGGAACTGACCAAGTCCTTCACGTCGAGCATGAATATGCAGGGCTACTTTGCCATTGCGCGGGGTTCGTGGTCGCTCTCCATGGCTGCTCGAGGCGTGTTCCAGGGCGCCAACGCGCTTGGCCAGGGCATCGTCGGCGTGCAGCGGGCCAAGCTGCAACTCGACGCGCGCGATCTCGCCGTCGACATGATGTGGTTGCAGTTGCTCATGCAAATGAATGGCGACGACAAGAAGCGTGCCGCCAAGCGCATGGAAACGCTCGTGGGGCAGCAGAACGACATCGCGGTGTCCACCGGCGAGCAAGTGCAGAAAACGGGCGAGATGCGCATTCGTATCGCGGCCTCGTTGTCCCGGGCGTGAGCCCGAGCGGATCTTTCGGACGCGGTTTTCCGCCGCGTTGTCTACCTACGGAGTGATGACATGACTTATGCATTGAGTTCGACGTTGGCGAATCCGCGTCAGGCTGGTATCGCCGCATCCGACGCCAAGCAACGCGCCGCGACCGACGACGAGGGCACGCGCGTGCTGCCGCGCATTCGCGAGCAGGTCGACGGCCTTCAATCCGCGCAGGCACTCATCGCCCTGTTTCTCGCCATGCGGGTGGCCGAGCGCAACACCGACCAGGCGTATCGCACGCGTCACGACGCGATGGTCTTCGAGCGCGGCCAGACCGCGCGCACCGAGAAGTACAACGCCAACAATTCGCATTACCGCGCCGGGCTGTATTCGGCCATCGGCGGCATCGTCTCCGGTGCCTTCTCGTTGGCCGGCGGTGTGGGATCGGGCGCGGCAGGGTTTGGGGGCGAGTTGGGCAAGTTGAGAGTGCTCGGCACGGCGGTCGGCGAAACGACCAAGGGCGTCAGCCAGTTCGTGAAGTCGCCGTTCGATGTCGTGTCCAACGACGATTCGCTTGCCGGACGCGATAAGGATGTGCTCGGCGAGTTCGAGATGTCGCTCACCGAGGAGACGCGTCGCACCAACGATCGGCTGCGTCAGCGTATCGACGCGACCAGTGCGGACATCCGTGAAGTGTCGCGCGCGATGTACGGCATGATCGGCCAGCAAGTCACGAAGATGTACGACACCATCCGATAAGACCATGACCGTTTGCGAGCGCGCCGTTGCGGCATTCTTCAGAGCCCACCGTTTTACGGCGCGCGTCGAAATCTGCGAACGCACGCACGTCGAACTGGGACAGCGCGTCGAGAACGGCGAGCTGTCCCTTTGTCATCGTCTCGACCGTGTGCCTGCCGGTGTCGTGCTGACGATCACCGACTTCCGCCTCGACGCCGAAGCGAAGGCAAGCGAGCATGCCGTGAGGCGCTTCTGCCAACTGATCCGGACACTGTTGCGCACGGTGCCCCATATCGGCTACGTGCGCGGCATGATCCTGCCCGGCGTGAGCGACACGCGCGTTCGCGCGACACGCTTGCGCCTCGGTGCGATTCTCGAACGCGAGGGGGCGTTCTGGCGTGAGGAGGACGGCGATCGATGGCTGGTCTTCTGTCGGGAACCCAGCCGCCGGTAGGGGCATTCAGGGCAACATGCCCAGCAGATGCCACCAAAGATAGTCGAGTGGGAAGAGAAAGACGAGGGTGATGAGCGTCATGACGACGGTCAGCCGCGTGCCATCGCGCATGCCGACGCCGCCCAGATGCATCGCAATCATCATCGGCGGGCTCTGATAGGGCAGGAGGACGGTGGAGAACACCGGCACTTGCAACATCAGCACGGTATAGAGCGGCAGGCCGCTCGCGCTCGCGAGCTGTCCCGCGAGCGGGGTGAGCACCGCCGGCAGACCGGGAAGCGTGGCAACCAGTCCGATGGCCGCCCCGATGGCGATGAGCCATGCGGCATTGATCGCGGGGGTGCCCGGCGTCATGCTCACCGCATCCAGGCATAGCCGTGCGAGCTTCTCGCCCAGCCCCGAATCCGCGACGACCGCGCCCACACCGAGAAAGCCCGCGACGTAAATAAGCGGCGTGATGTGCATCTGCTCGGTGAAGGTCTTGGGCGTGATGATGTGAATCGCGGGGAGCAGGCAGAGGATTGCCGCGGCAACGGAAATCCACGCGGGCGAGATGCCGTGCCAGGCATCGGTCGCGAATCCGGCGAGCGCTAACGCCAGCAATACCGACAGGCGCCGGGCGTCGTTTGACAGCGGCGGCGCGGCACCGTTGGTCACCTGGGTGAGGGGGCCGTCGTCGGGGAACAGGCGGCAGATCACCCACACCAGAATGGCGGCCTTGAGCGCACCGAGGACAGGGAAGTGCAGCAGCAGGTAGGGCGCGTAGTGCAGCTTTACGCCGTAGAACGAGTCCGCCGCGCCCATGAGCACACTGTTCGGAATGTTGGCGGGCAGGATCGTCGTGGGCGGCATGTAGCTCGCGGCGGCGACCATCATCACGAGACCGGTGCGTCCGCGCCGACCCTCGGTGAGGCCGATGCGATCGGCGAGCGCGAGCACGATGGGGATCAGCAGCAGAATGCGCCCCGTCGTCGAGGGCATGACGAACGCCAGGCCCACGCACGCGACCATTACCGACGCCACATAACGCGCATACGTCGGGCGCTTGAGTGCGAACAACGTCGCCGCCAGTCGAGCACCGAGTCCGGTGGTGCGCACCGCGATACCGGTAACCGCACCGCCAAAGACGAGCCACCACGCAGCCGAATGAAACCCCGCGAAGATCACTTCCGGCTTTGCGACATGCAGCAGGACGGCGAGCAGGAAGAACGTCAGTGTCGTGATCGGCTCCGGGAACAGACCGAAGGCCCACGCCCCGATGGTGAACAGCACGAGCACGGCAGCCTGTGCGGCGGTGGGCGATAGGCCAAGGGCGGAACTGCCATGGCTGGCGGCCCACAAGGCGGCAGCGAACATCCCGTAAATGACGTAACCGCCAAGGGTGCGCACGCGTGAGCGCAGGCGTTCGCGGCGCAATGCGTCGGCCGCCGAGGGGCGGTGATGGCGAGGATCAGGGGTGTCCGGCGAGGCGGATTCGGTCATGGCGCTTGTCGTTGTGGTGTTGGGCCAGGCAGGCGTGTTACGTGGTCCGGCGGCGATGGGGGGGCGCGCTTGCATCGCCGTGGGCATATCGTATGCTAGCGACTTCGACAGCGTCACCCGATCAGGACAAATTTCGTCGCGAACATGCCACGCTCTGTACCCGCGCCTGCCCAGTGCCCCAACGTCGTTGCCATACCCCGCGGATGGCACGACTTCCGCCACGAATCGTGGGCGACGCGATGATGGCCGTCCCGCCGAAGCCCTGGTTCGTCTACCTGCTGGAGTGCGCGGGCGGACGCATCTATACCGGCATAACCGTCGACTTAGCGGCGCGGTATGCGGCGCACGTCGCGGGCAAGGGGGCGCGCTTCACGCGCGCTTATCCACCGTCGCGCATCCTGCTCTCGCTCACCTTTGCCGATCGCTCAGCCGCCTCGCGGGCCGAGTACCGCGTCAAGCAACTGAGCGCCTCGCAGAAGCGCGCGCTCATTGCCGGCACGTTCGTTTGCGATTTCGGCGATGCTCGCGCCGCCGCCGACCTCAAGGCACCAGGCGTGCCTGACGAATGATCCGGCGTACGTCGCGTTGAATGGCGCCGAACTGGCCGCGCGACGGAATCGGCGACACCACGAGCGCCCAACTGTCGCCGGGTACGGTCTTCTCCACCACGGTGTAGTAGGTCGACTGAGTGCGGAAGAAGTCGGCGATGCCGTCGTGACTGATGCGATAGTTTCGCTCGCCCGCGCCGGGCACCATGAATACGCCAAGCGTGTAGTAAACGTCGCGACCCGCGCTGACCGGGCCGGAGCGCTTGTCGAGCAACAATGTGCGCAGCGTCTTCTCCGTGAGCAGGCTCGGCCGGCGGATGTCGAACACGCGCCACACCTTGAGCAGCGCGCTCGTGGACATCTGCCACCCGGCGAACGGAGCCAGCAGACGCCAGTTGTCGGGCAGGGTGGCGCCGGTGATGCCAAGCGGCGCGAAGATGTGCGTTTCGCAGAAGTCCTTGTAATCGTCGCCGGAAACCGCTTCGATCACCATGCCGAGCAACAGGTACGACACGTTCGAGTAGACGAAATCGGACTTGCCGGTCGAGTGCCCGGCGTCGCCGGCGTCGAGATAGTTGAAGAAGTCCGCGCTGCCGCCCACACGCCGGATCGCCAGTCCGCTGAACAGGCCATTCACGGGATCGTTGTAGCCGTTCGTGGCGAGCCCCGCGCGATGCGCGAGCAGGCGTCGCACGGTCAGCTCGCGCAACGACGGGTCGAGCGGCTTGCCGTGCTGTTTCGAATACGTGTCGAGCAGATCGCCGAGTGTTGCGTCGAGCGAGAGTTTGCCCTCCTGCACGAGCAGCGCGATGCCGATGGCCGTGACCGACTTCGACAGACTGGCGACGGGCAGCAACTGTCGGACGTTGTCGCCCGACGTGGCCGCTTCGAGCCCCACGCCAGCATCGGATTCCGTGCGCAGCCACACATGCGACAGGTTGTAGCGCTCCTTGAGCTGCGCCACGCCCTGCGTGAGCGTCGCCTGACCGATGGGCACCGCCGGCTGGATCGGTTTGGGCGCGCCGGACGACGGCAGCGCCACGACCACCGGATTCGTATTCGCGGCAAGGGGCGACGACGCCGCTGCCGACGTGGACGTGGCCGTCGACGCGGTTTGGGCGAGCGCATGGCCCGCGGTCATTAACGTGGCAGTGCCCAGCAAGGCACTCAGGACACCGACGACAGCGCGGCGCACGGAGGCACTCCGTCGCCCCGTCGCGAGAGCGACGACATACTCGTTGCGCCGCGATACCCGCGGCATTGTCAGACGTGCCCCTGCCGGACGGCTGTGCCGTTCGACGTACATTTTCTATTCCCCCCGCGCACGATGCTTCGAACCACAAATCGACTCTCTTCGGAGACGGAAAGGTTCGGGGTGCGCACGTGTCGCTTTGCGGCGCTCTTCGATATCGAAGTTTAGGAAAAACTTCGTTCAAACAACCAGTAAAAACGCTGAATTCTACATTAAATTGCATTTATGGAGATCAAATGCCCATAGTGGCGCGCAATCGCACGGTGGCAACGTCGGGCGGCCGGGGCGCCTCCCGAGCCGTCGCCGACGAGACCTGTCACGCATCGCGGTGTAAGCTATCGCCCTGACAGGCTCTGACTCGCCCACAGGCCATGGGAGCGGCGTCCCGTAGGTGACGTCGTGCCGGCTGAAGGATCGACCGATACATGACTGAACCCTCCCGCGCGCGCCCGAGCCGGCCCGCCGATGCACCTTCCTCCGTGGCGCTGCCGATGGACGCCGCTGCGGCGTCCGCCGGTGGCGGGGCCGCGGGCGGCCCGCCCGAGC
>NZ_CABPSG010000013.1:0-80900 GCF_902459595.1 Pandoraea soli
CCCGCCGGCCCCGCCGCCGACTGCGCCGCCCAGCACCGCACCGGTGCTGCCGCCGAGCGCGCCACCCACGGCCGCGCCCGCCACGCCGCCCAGCGCACCGCCAACGGCATTGTTCATATCACTGGCCGACGCGGCCAGCGAGGTCGTTGCAACCACGGCGGCGATCGCCACCATTGGGAAAATTCGTTTAATCATAGGTCGTGAATAAGATGCGGATGAATGCGGACCCAGTATAAAGACACGCGACCGTGCCGCCGTCACCCCAATGTTTCATGTCTCGTAAGGCCAGTAACAAAATGTTTCAGTGCGTGCGTTGAAAGCGGTTAGCTTTTATGCGGCATCGCCGCCTGTGCGACGCCGCGACGGCACTTTCATCTCCGCCACGTAACGATACAACTGTGCCGCCGCCGGCGAGAGCGGCCGCGCCTTGCTGCGTATCATCCCCATGCGGCGCGTCACTACCGGATCGACCAGCGGCACGCTCGTGAGCAACGGATGCTCGCTTCCCGGCATTGCCATCGTGGGCACGGCCGCCACGCCGAGTCCTGCTTCTACCAGACCGAGCAAGGTGGTGACGTGCTGCGTCTCGCAGATGCTGGGTGGGCGCTGGGGCAGCGAGGTGAGCGCTTGATCGAGCAGCAGCCGGTTGCCCGAGACGCGGCCGACACTGATGTAGTCGTATTCGTAAAGCTCACGCCACGTCACCCGCTTTCTGCCCGCGAGTGCATGGTCGCGCCGGCAGGCCGCCACATAGCGCTCCTGCAACAGGAGCTTGAACTCGATGTTCGGCTCCTGGCTGCCGATGAAATTCAACCCGAAATCGGCGTCGCCATTCGCCACCGACGCGAGCACCTCGTTGGCACTGGCGTCGAGCACCGAGATGCGGATGCGCGGAAACGCCTGGTGGTAGCGTGAGATCACCTGCGGCATGAAGTAATACGCGGCTGACGGCACACAGGCAATGGTCACGTGTCCGAGGCTCGACGATGCCACATCGCGGATACCCAGCAGGGCGTTGTCCAGATCGTCCAGAATCCGCTCCGCGTCGCGGGCGAAAGCGCGTCCGACGGTTGTCAACGCCACGCGCCGCGTGCTGCGCTCGAAGAGCTTGACGCCGAGCGCATCCTCGAGCTTGTCGATACGGCGCGAGAGCGCGGGTTGCGAGAGATGGATCGACTCGGCCGCGCGGCGAAAGCTCGCCAGTTGCGCCACCGCGCGAAATGCCTGCAAATCGTTCAGATCGAAGTTGATCGCCATGACGTTAGGAGCAGAAAGTGGGTAGACGCCTCGAGGCACCCCGACACCCGGAGCACGCCGAGGCTTCGGAGCGGTCGCAGTGTAGCCCGTTACCGCTCGGACGGCGCATCAACATCCTACGATTGATTGCATATGTGCATCAATCCTTCCAAAACTTGCAATTCACAAGCCGGGAACTTCCGGCGCACCATTGGCAACTTCCAAAAAGCGCTCATGACGATTCAAACGTCCCTGGCAGAGGCGCATTCCGACGATACATTGGCGGCCCGATCTCCCGGGCTGCCGGCAACACGGAGACAGCGCATGTCACAGCGCCCCAACGACGCGGTTTCGCGTCGCCCCTCGAAAGCCGGCGCGATCCTGCGCGTAACGGCTGGCAATTTCCTCGAGCAGTTCGATTTCTTTCTGTTCGGCTTCTACGCCACTCAGATCTCGCACGTCTTCTTTCCGGCGGGCAGCGAGTTCGCTTCGCTCATGATGACCTTCGCCGTCTTTGGCGCGGGCTTCCTGATGCGACCGCTCGGCGCGATCGTGCTGGGCGCCTACATCGATAACGTCGGCCGCCGCAAAGGGCTGGTCACGACACTGGCGATCATGGCGAGCGGCACCGTGCTCATCGCGTTCGTGCCGGGGTACGCCACCATTGGTCTCGCGGCGCCGGTGCTCGTGCTGATCGGACGCTTGCTGCAAGGCTTCTCGGCCGGAGCCGAGTTGGGCGGCGTGTCCGTGTACCTCGCGGAAATTGCGACACCGGGCCGCAAGGGCTTCTACACGAGTTGGCAGTCGGCGAGCCAGCAGGTCGCCATCGTCGTCTCGGCGGCGCTCGGCTTCACGCTCTCGCTGACGCTCACGGCGCAACAGATCGCGGTGTGGGGCTGGCGTGTGCCGTTCCTGGTGGGCTGCATGATCGTGCCGATGATCTTCGCGTTGCGCCGCTCGCTCCAGGAGAGCGACGAATTCAAGCAGCGCAAGCGTCATCCGTCCTTGCGCGAAGTGTTCCGCTCGATGGTCGCCAACGCCGGCGTGGTGATCGGCGGCACGCTGCTCGTGGCGCTCACCACGACGGCGTTCTACCTGATTACCGTCTACGCGCCGACCTTCGGCAAGAGCGTGCTGCACCTCACGAGCGCCGATGCGTTGCTCGTCACGCTGTGCGTGGGCGTGTCGAACTTCATCTGGCTACCGATCGGCGGCACGCTGTCCGACCGCATTGGCCGCCGCCCCGTATTGCTGCTCTTCGCGGGACTGACGCTCGTGTCTGCCTATCCGGTGCTCACATTCCTTGTGCAGGCACCGAGCTTCACGCGCATGTTGATCTCGCTGCTGTGGCTGTCGTTCCTGTACGGCATGTACAACGGCGCGATGATTCCGGCGCTGACCGAAGTCATGCCGCCGGACGTGCGCGTGGCCGGCTTCTCGCTTGCATATAGCCTCGCGACGGCGCTTTTCGGCGGCTTCACGCCTGCGTTGTCGACGTATCTGATCCATGCCACGGGCGACAAGGCCGCGCCGGGCTACTGGATGAGTATCGCCGCGTTGTGCGCGATCTGCGCGACGCTGGCGCTCTACCGCCGCCGCCCTGGCGGGCAGGGGAGTCCCCGTACTGAACTCGCCGCAGGCTAAGCCACGCGGCAGGCGCGCCCCGTTCGCGGGCGCGCCCTGCAACGCTTCCCCAAAACGGGTGCCGACGCGCATCCATCCAAAAGCAAAATTCAGAGAGACACTGCCATGAAAACCATCGCCCTCCCGGCGCGCATGCGCGCGCCCCGACACCTGCTTGCCGCGCTCGGCGCGGGCATCGCCCTGACCACGCTGCTCGGCGCCACGTCGGCCAGCGCGGAAGACCTGCACGTGATGAACTCCGGCGGCTTCACGGCCGCGTACAAATTGCTGCTGCCCAAGTTCGAGGCATCGAGCGGCGATCATGTGGACACCGCGTGGGGGCCGTCGATGGGCAAGGCGCCCGAGGCGATCCCCAACCGTCTGGCGCGTGGCGAGTCAGCCGATGCCGTCATCATGGTCGGCTACGCCCTCGACGGCCTTATCAAGGCCGGCAAGGTGCGCGCGGATTCCCGCGTCGACCTGGCCGACTCGCGCATTGGCGTCGTCGTGAAAGCGGGCGACGTGGTGCCCGACGTCAGTACGCCCGAAAAGCTCAAGGCCGCGCTGCTTGCCGCGAAATCGGTCGCGTACTCCGACAGCGCCAGCGGTGTGTACGTCGAGCGCGAACTGTTCAAGAAGCTGGGCATCGTCGACCAGATGCGGGGCAAGAGCGTGATGGTGCAGAAGACGCCCGTGGCCGAGAAGGTCGCTGCCGGCGAGTATGCGCTGGGGCTGCAACAGGTCAGTGAGCTGCTGCCGGTCAAGGGGGCTGCGTTCGCGGGCAAGATTCCCGAGTCGCTGCAATCGGTCACGCGTTTCGCCGGTGGCGTGCCGGTGAATGCGCCGCATCCGGACGAGGCGAAGAAACTGCTGTCGTATCTGGCCGCGCCCGCGGTAGCGAAGGACGTCGAGTCCACCGGTCTCGATCCGCTGGCACATTGATGTGCCGGTCTTCATTGAAGAGATGAACTAACGTGTTGCCTGCGTCGGGGGAGATAAATTTCCCTCGGCATCCTTGGCGGGTTTGACCGACAATGACGCGTCAGACAACGGCGTTGCACAGGACGACGCCACCGCCAAGGAGACAGACATGGCCTCAGCGCCAGCTCAACCCTCTCAGCCGATGCAGGCTGCCGATTCGCGTGCCGGCCCCTCGGCCCCCCATGCCTCGCCCTTGAACGAGATCGTCGCGCTCGACGCGCTGGCGCTGTCCGACGCCATTCACACGCGCCGCGTGTCGTGTCGCGAGGTCATGCAGGCCTATCTCACGCACATTGCGCAGTACAACCCGGCGGTCAACGCCATCGTGTGCTTGCGCGATGCCGACGCCTTGCTTGCGCAGGCCGACGAGCGCGACCAGCAGTTGGCCAATGGCCAGTCTCTGGGGTGGATGCACGGCATGCCGCATGCCGTGAAGGATTTCGCTGCGTGCGCGGGATTTCCCACGCGCAAAGGCTCGCCATTGACGTCGGCGGCGCCCGAGACGCAGGACAGCATCGGCGTTGCGCGCATGCGCGCGGCCGGCGCGATCTTCATCGGCAAGACCAACGTCTCCGAGTTCGGACTGGGCTCGCATAGCTACAACCCCGTCTTTGGCACCACAGGCAATGCTTACGACACGACGCGCAGCGCAGGTGGCAGCAGCGGCGGGGCGGGCAGCGCGCTTGCGCTACGCATGCTGCCGGTCGCGGATGGCAGCGACATGATGGGGTCGCTGCGCAATCCGGCTGCGTTCGGCAACGTGTATGGCTTTCGGCCGTCGCAGGGCCGGGTGCCCTATGGTCCGGCGCCTGAGTTGTTCGTCCAGCAACTGAGCACCGAGGGGCCGATGGGGCGTTCTGTCGCCGACGTCGCCCAACTGCTCGCCACGCAAGCGGGCTACGACGCGCGCAGTCCGCTTTCCCTGGCGCAGGCGCATGGCGCGGTGCCGTTCGCGCGCGCGTTGCAACGCGACGTCAAGGGATTGAAGCTGGGCTGGCTGGGCGATTACGGTGGCCATCTGCCCATGGAAGACGGTGTGATGGCCCTTTGCGAGGCATCGCTGCGCGACTTCAAGGCGATGGGGTGCGAAGTGGAGGCTTGCGCGCCCGACTTTGCGCCGGAGCGGTTGTGGCAGACGTGGCTCACGTTGCGTCACTGGCTCGTGAGCGGCTCGCTGGGCGAGCTGTACGCCGACCCTGTGCGTCGGGAAAAGCTCAAGCCGGAGGCGCGATGGGAAGTCGAGGGGGGAAACGCGTTACGCGCGGCCGATGTGTATCGCGCGTCCGTTGATCGCAGCGAGTGGTATCGCTCGCTCGCGCGACTGTTCGAGCGTTACGACTTCCTGCTGCTGCCTTCGGCGCAGGTCTTCCCTTTCGACGCGCAAATGCACTGGCCGTCGTCCGTGGCGGGCAAGCCGATGGACACCTATCATCGGTGGATGGAAGTCGTGATCGGGCCGACGCTGGCCGGACTGCCGGCGATCAGTGTGCCGGTCGGGTTCGACGCGCGCGGGTTGCCGATGGGACTGCAAATCATCGGACCGGCGCAGGCCGATCTCGCGGTGTTGCAACTGGCGCATGCGCACGAGCAGCAAACGCGGTGGGTGCGTCGCCGGCTGCCGCCGATGCTTGCCGGTACCGCGAGGGGGGTGATCGGCGGGCAAGGGACGGACCCGTTCGGCTTACCTTGGGCGGGCGGCCCGTGCCTGCGCCCGTAGCGGGCGCAGCAATTCACCCAGCGCGTTGTGATCGATCTCGTGCATGAGGGCGAGCAGGCGACCGATGTCGCCCGGCGGAAAACCCTCGCGGGCGAACCAGCTCAGGTAATTGCCGGGCAGGTCGGCAATGAGCGTGCCCTTGTGTTTGCCGAACGGCATGGGCGTGGTGACGAGGCGCATCAGCGCGTCGGCATCGAAATCGAGCATAAGCGACAGGCGCGGATGGCGCGCGGGCACGAAGAGAGGCAAAGCGTTACGCTACCACATGCGTCCCACCGGGTCGGCCGGGGAGCGCGCCCAACTTTGGGAGTTCGTATGCATCAACGATTGGATGGCATCGCGGCATCGGGCGAGTTGCCCGACCCGGAAGGCGAAGCGCTCGATCCGTTGCGCACGTTCGTCGCGGGGCTTTCGCGACTGCTGGCGCGTCATCCGGACGAGACAACGCTGCTCGACGCCGGCGCGGGTCTACTGACGCCACTCGTCGCGCGTGACGACTGGTTGCCCGCCGCGTTCGCGGTGCCGCATCCCGAGCACTATCAGCAATATCTGTTGCATTGCGATCCGGCGCAGCGCTTTTCCATCGTGAGTTTCGTTTGGGGGCCGGGGCAGGTCACGCCAATTCACGATCACACCGTGTGGGGCCTGATCGGCATGTTGCGCGGGGCGGAGGATTCGCAGCCCTATCGGCTCGACGCGCAGGGCGTACCGGTCATGACGGGGCCGCCGGTGCGTCTGTCGCCGGGCGATGTGGAGGTGCTCTCGCCGCGGTTGGGGGACATTCACCGTGTGAGCAATGCTGACGCCGACCGGGTCTCGGTGAGCATTCACGTGTACGGCGCGAACATTGGCACGGTGCGTCGCAGCGTGTTCACCGACGCGGGCGAGCGCAAAAGCTTCATCTCTGGTTACGCCAATGCGCAATGGCCGAATCCGTAAAGAAAGGCGCCGCAACGCACCGACGGCCCACGCCACGCGTTCGGGCGCCTTCTGCCACAATAGCTGCCTGGTTGCGCAAATGCGCGAGCCCACCGCGCCGACACGCAAACCGAATCGACGTTTGACGAATTCAAGGAACCGCCGTGTCCTCTTTCTCGACCGATGCGTCGTCGCAGACGGCTGCGCCGACTGCCGTTGCTGAAGACCTCCCCTTCCCCGAACTGACCTATGCCGACGTGCGTGCCGCGCTGCTCGCCCGAGAGGAAATTGCGTTGCTCGACGTTCGCGAAGAAGATCCATTCGCGCAGGCGCACCCATTGTGGGCGGCGAACCTTCCGCTCTCGCGCGTGGAAATCGACGTCTGGGCGCGGATTCCGCGACGCGACACGCGCATCGTCGTCTATGGCGAACATGGCGGCGAGGATCTGGCGCCGCGCGCTGCAGGCGTGCTGCGCAAGCTCGGCTACACCGACGTCAATTGTCTCGCGGGCGGCCTCGACGGTTGGATCGCGGCTGGCGGAGAAGTCTTTCGCGACGTCAACGTGCCGAGCAAAGCCTTTGGCGAGTGGGTCGAAGGGTTGCGGCATACCCCGTCGCTGTCCGCCCAGGAAGTTCAGGCACTGCTCGATGCGCGCGCCGATGTGGTCGTCGTCGACGCGCGCCGTTTCGACGAATACCAGACCATGAACATTCCCGGCTCGACCAGCGTGCCTGGCGCCGAACTCGTGCTGCGCGTGCGCGAACTCGCCCCGAACCCGGCCACGCGTGTGATCGTCAATTGCGCCGGACGCACGCGCAGCATCATCGGCACGCAATCGCTCGTCAACGCTGGCCTGCCGAATCCGGTGGCGGCGCTGCGCAACGGCACCATCGGCTGGACGCTCGCCGGTCAGACACTCGAGCGCGGGGCCGATCGCCGGCCCCCGGCCGCGGTGAGCGACGCTACCCTGAACGCCGCGCGCGCTGGGGCCCGTGCCATCGCCGATCGTGCGGGCGTGCGCCGAATCGCGGTGGGCGACGTGCCCGCACTGAATGCGCCTGGGCGCACCGTCTATCGCTTCGACGTGCGTACGCCGGAAGACTACGCAGCCGGGCACTTGCCCGACTTTGCCAGTGCGCCGGGGGGGCAACTGGTGCAGGAGACCGATCATCATGCACCGGTGCGTGGCGCGTGGATCGTGCTCGCGGACGACAATGGCGTGCGTGCCGACATGACCGGTTCGTGGCTCGCCCAGATGGGCTGGACCGTCTACGTCGTCGAGCCGCATGGCGACGAGGCGCGCAGCGCCCAGGGCGGATGGCCGTTGCATACGCCGAGCGCGGCCGATGTCGAGACCGTCTCGCCGGCGGTGCTCGCGCGCTGGCTTGACGAGTCAGCGCCTGGCCAGATCGTGGTGCTCGACGTCACCTCGGGCGTCAACTACGTCAAACGTCACATTCCGGGGGCGTGGTTCGTCATTCGCGCGCGCCTGGCCGAGGCCTTGCGGGAGATTGGGCCTGCGCAGCGGTACGTGCTCACGTGCGGCTCCAGCTTGCTTGCGCGCTTTGCGGCGGCCGACTTGCGCCGACTGACCGATGCCGAGATCGTGGTGCTCGACGGTGGCACGCAGGCGTGGATCCAGGCTGGGCTGCCGCTCGAATCGGGCCCGACGCGACTGGCGAGCCCGCGCGACGATCGCTATCGTCGCCCGTACGAGGGCACGGACAACGCTGCCGAGGCGATGCAGGCGTACCTCGATTGGGAGTATGGGCTCGTCGACCAGTTGCATCGCGATGGAACGCACCATTTCCAGGTGGTGTGAGCGAGTCAGCGGGACGCCTGGTGGTGCAGGGCGGGGGGAGTGTTGCGTTGCCGTCAAGCGGGGGGCAGACGTGGCATACTCCCCACCTTCTGACGCCGCCGCCTGACGTCACGATGTGAACCTGGTTCACGTGCGTGCGGATGGGGGCCGAGGCCGACTCGCTTTCGAACCCATCATGCCATTGCAGCGCTTCATTGCCCGCCGACTGGGCGCTCTCACCGAACCGAGCACCCGCATTCCTTATGCCTGGGTGTACCACGAGCCTGACGTTTTCCTGCAGCGCACGTCATCGCTGAGCGTTGCCAAAAAATACCTGCATCGCCGCTTGCGTCTTGCGTTGAGCGGGCAGTCGAGCCGAGAGGTTCGTCGGGTGTCGCCGAGCGCGCGCGTGTTGTGGATCTATGGTGGCAAGGCATCGGTGGGTGATGCTGTGATGGATATGTCGGGCCGTGCGTTGTTGCGTGGGCGCGAGGGTCCGGTCGATTTGTTGATTGCGTCGGGCTTGAAGGGCGTGTTCGAGGGCGACGATATTTTCCGTCACGTGTACGACGATCCGGCGAGTTTGAATCCGGGCGATTACGACGTCGTTGTGTTGCAGGAGTTCAACTATCCGACGCTGCGGCTGAAGCGGAAATATTTCCCGTCGCTGCCGTTTGCGTGTTTGTTCCGGTTCTTTCACGGGCCGGACCGCAACCAGACCCAGTTCAGCTTTGCGGCGGTCAACGACGTCTTTTCATTGGGGATGGCGTCCGACGACTTGTTCGCGCGCGCCAAGCCTTACTTGCGGCAGGAAGCGGCGTTGCCGGAGTCGGTCGTGGGGCGAGTATTGCCTGGGGCGTTCCTGGTGTTGGCGATGGGGGGTGTCGAGCCGCGCCGGACGTATGCACATTGGCGAGAATTCCTTCAGGCGTACGACATTGCGTACCAGCCGGGGATGCCGGATGGCGTAGTGTTGCTGGGGTCGGGCAATGGTGTGGATGCGGCAAACGTGTTGATGGAGGCGAAATTTGTGCATCTGAAGCTGACATCCTTCGTGGGTCAGTTGACGTTGCGCGAAGCGAAGCGGGTGATTGCGAACGCGGCGTTATTCGTGGGTGCTGATGGTGGATTGATGCATGTGGCGCACACGACGTTGACGCCGAGCGTCACGTTATTTGCGAAGGCGGAGCCGCCGTATCTCAGGCTCACACCGGGATGTCAGTCGACGCCATTGCAGACCGATTCGGATGTGAGTGCGGTGGATGCAGGCGAGTTGGCGGAAACGGTGGTATCGACGCTGGCGAGCATGCCGACGAGGTGATGAATGGCGGGGGGGGGTGTTACGGGAAGAGACGGATCGGGGCCCCTTTCTGCAGCGAGTTGGGTTTATGTCTGAGAGGCGGAAAGGGGCCTCGGTCCGTCGTTGAAGCACTGTAGGGATACGAAGCAGGGATACGAAGCAGGGGGGAGCATCAGCGACCACAATCGGCGTCCGGCAGCACCGAGCGGGCCTCGATCAAAGCGCCGCGCTATAAATGGCAAATGCATCGGCTTGCGTCACTTCGCGTGGGTTATTCACGAGAAGTCGGGTTTGCAGCATCGCGTCGCTGGCCATACGGGCGATGTCGGATTGTTTCACGCCGACTTCGCGCAGTGTGCGGGGGATGGCGGTGTCGACGATCAGCGATTCGATGTGTCGGATGAGGGCATCGGTCTTGGCTTCGTCGCTGCCGGAGGCCTTGGCGGGCAGAATCACGTCGGCCAGTTCCGCGTAGAGTTGGCTGGCGGCGGGGGCATTGAAGCGCATGACGTGCGAGAGCACGAGCGCGTTCGAGAGGCCGTGTGCAACGTGAAAGATGCCACCGATCGGATAGGCCAGGGCGTGAACGGCGGCGACGGGCGAATTGGCGAACGCTTGTCCAGCGAACATCGCACCCACCAGCATGGCTTCGCGAGCGGCGCGATTGTTGCCGTCGTGACAGGCGCTCAGCAGATTGCGCGAGAGCAATTCCAGCGCTTTCACGGCGAGCGTGTCCGAGATCGGGTTTTTCAAATGGGCGGACGTATAAGCTTCGATCGCGTGCACCATCGCGTCGATCCCTGTCGCGGCCGTGGCCGCGCGGGGTAGACCTAGCGTGAGTTCCGCGTCCAGAATCGCAAGATCCGCAAAAAGCTGCGGCGAGACAACCCCCATCTTCGTCGTCTCGCCCGTCGTCACGATCGACACGGCCGTCACTTCCGAGCCCGTACCGGCCGTCGTCGGCATTTGCACCAGCGGCAGGCGCGTGCCCGTCACCTTCTTGATGCCATACATCTCCTTGAGCGATTGCGCGCCGGGCAGCAGCACCGCAAGCAGCTTCGCCACATCCATCGACGAGCCGCCGCCCAACCCCAGCACGATCTCCGCGTCGGCAGCGCGAGCGCGTTGGGCCGCTTCCAGCACCACATGCTCAGGCGGGTCGGCGATCACATCGTCGATCACCGACACCTGCCAATCATGCCTGGCGAGATCCGCCAGCGCCGGGGACAGCAAGCCGCTCTTGTGAAGAAAGCCGTCCGTCACCACACACAAACGCGTGCCCGTCGGATACTGCTCGCGCAGCAATGCCCCCAGACAACGCGCTGCGCCAAACTCCACAACGACGGTCGGAACCGTCTGGAAACGAAAAGCGTTCATGGCCGATTTCCTCGTGAGACCTTCACTACCCCATGCGCGACAAGCCTGCGGCGAACGATGCGAGCCCGAGCCTGCGTCTGTTACCCAGCCGTCACAATTGCAGGCACAGATACTTCATTTCGAGGTATTCCTCGATGCCATAACGTGACCCCTCGCGACCCACCCCCGATTGCTTGATGCCGCCGAACGGCGCCACCTCATTCGAGATCAGGCCGGTGTTCAGACCCACCATCCCGTACTCGAGTGCCTCCGCCGTGCGCCATGCCCGCGCGATATCGCGCGTGTACAAATAAGCCGCAAGTCCGAACTCCGTATCGTTCGCGAAGGCGACGGCATCCGCATCGTGCGTAAAACGGAACAACGGCGCGACCGGACCGAAGATTTCCTCACGCGCCACGCGCATTTGCGAAGTGGCGTCCGCAATCACCGTTGGCGTGTAATAAGTGCCGCCCAGCGCGTGCGCGGTGCCGCCCACCAACACGCGAGCGCCGCGCGACTTCGCGTCGTCCACCAGCGCCACGACCTTCTCGACCGCCTTGCCCTCGATCAGCGGGCCGACCACCACGCCGTCTTCCAGACCGTTGCCCACCTTCATGCCGGCAACGCGCTTGGCGAACTTCTCGGCGAAGGCGTCATAAATGCCGTCCTGAATATAGAAGCGATTCGCACACACACACGTCTGCCCGCCATTGCGGTACTTCGCCGCGATCGCGCCGTCAACGGCGGCGTCGAGGTCGGCATCGTCGAACACGATGAACGGCGCATTGCCCCCCAGCTCCAGCGACATGCGCTTGACCGTCGGCGCACACTGCGCCATCAGCAGTCGACCCACCGCCGTGGACCCCGTGAACGACAATTTGCGCACCCCCGGATGCGACGTCAACACCCCTCCCACCGCGCGTGCGTCGCCCGTTACCACCTGGAACACACCGCCCGGAATTCCGGCGCGGTGCGCCAGCTCGGCCAGGGCAAAGGCGGAGAGCGGCGTCAGTTCCGACGGCTTCACCACAATCGCGCAGCCCGCCGCCAACGCCGGGGCCACCTTCCGCGTAATCATCGCTGCCGGGAAATTCCACGGTGTGATCGCCGCGCACACGCCGACCGGTTGCTTGAGCGTGACCAGACGCTTGTCCGAGGCGGGCGTGGCGAGCACGTCGCCATCCACACGCTTGGCTTCTTCCGCAAACCACTCGATGAAACTCGCCGCATAGGCGATCTCGCCACGTGCCTCCGCCAGCGGCTTGCCCTGCTCGCGCGTCATCAGATACGCCAGGTCGTCCGTGTTGGCGACCATCAGATCGAACCAGCGGCGCAAGACCGCCGCGCGTTCCTTGCCAGTGCGCGCGGCCCACGGCTTTTGCGCAGCTTCCGCGGCCGCCACGGCGCGCGTCGTTTCCGCCGCGCCGAGTTCCGGCACCTTGGCCAGAACTTCACCCGTGGCCGGATCCAGCACATCGAGCGTCTTGCCGCTGTCGGACGCAATCCATTGGCCATCGACCCAGGCGAGTGTCTTGAAGAGAGAGGTGTCTTTAAGTTGCATGGCAGTTGGCCGGACTCGCCGGCATTTCCGGTTGGGAGAACAACGCACGGCAGTGTCTCGAATTGCCGCTTGCCGTTCCATCTATTGAACGATATTCTATGTATTGAACCTCATTCTACGTATCGAACGTTTTCCGTGCAACTCAGGGTTTTCCGAAGGCCGCATTCCCATCACTTGCCCGTACCCTACGGGCGGCGTAGCCCGCCCCGATCCATTTCGACCATTCTGAAGCCGATTTCCGATTCATGCCCAAGCGCAACCTCGACATCCCCGCCAACGCCAACGCCGCCGTCGATGCCCGCGATGGCGAACCGCTCAAGACCACCGCGCCCGCCGTCGTGCGCGCCGTACGCATCCTCGATGTGATTGCGGCGGCGGCCGAGCCAATTGCGCTGGCCGATCTGGCGAGGGAGACGAGCGTGCCCAAGAGCACCTTGCACGGCCTGTGCGACACGCTGGTCAAGCTGCGGCTCGTGAAGCGCCACGCCAATGGCGGCATGACGATGGGCTCGTACGTCATGGGATGGGCCAATGCGTTCCTGTCGCAGACCCACGTCACCGAAGAATTCCGCGCGGTCTGGGAGGCATCGTCGGCCTTCGCGCAGGAGACCGTCACGCTGTCCGTGCTCGATGGCACCGACGTGATCTATCTCGCCTGCCACAACGGCAATCGGCCGCTCGGCGTGACCTTCCGTACCGGCATGCGGCTACCCGCGCCCTACACGGCGACCGGCAAGGCCATGCTCTCGACACTGCCCGCCGACGAGGCCGCCGATCTGCTCACAGGGGCGTGGCCCGCGCCGCTCACGCGTGCGAGTGTGGGGACCTATGCGGCGCTGACCGAAGAGATGGCGCAAGTGCGTCGCGCGGGCTACTCGATCGACAACGGGCAAATGCGCGAAGGCATGATCTGCTTCGGTGCGCCCGTGTTCGATGCGAGCGGCGAACGCGCCGTCGCGGGACTCGCCGTCAGTTTCGTCACCAACGATATCGACCTGGCAACCGGGCAGCGCATCGGTCGGCAGATCCGCGAACTGGCCGATCAGTTGTCGCAGCGGCTGGGGGCGTCGGAGCGGCTGAGGGGGTGAGACGGCGCACGCGCACTGGACGTTGACCGCCGCGCCGCGTCGTTTGCAGACCGACGCCGGATGCATTTCCGGCAAGAGTGCGCCGACGGCCTCATTTGCCCTTCTGACTATTCCCAAATTTGACGACGGCGACAACCCAGGCTTGAGCGCGGATCTCGACGATTCGAGGCGAATTGATCACCCCCGAGGCGAAGCGCGGGCTGCCCGTCCCGGTTCGGGAGGGCGCGGCCTGGCATGCCGTCAGCGGCGTGCCATCGTCGTGTCAGGTGCGTGATGACTGGCCGACAGCGTGGCGTCGCCGTTCGATTGTTATCTTTGGCGGAACAGTCATGTTCGATTCTGCCGGCTATTCCCTTAGGGTTTTCACTGGCATCATCTGGCCTTGACCGATGTCCAGACAAGCCAGCGGAAGCGCGGGGAAGCGCGATCCGGGCGGTGCCATGGGGCGGACATCCATTCGGGAAGCACTACGCCATGTCCAATATCGCAATCGTCTATTACTCGCAAGGCGGCGCGACCGCCATGATCGCGCATTCCGTCGCCCAAGGGGTCAACGACGCCGGTGCGCATGCGCAATTGCTCAGCATCGAGCCGCATCAATTCATCGACGGGCAGTGGCACGACGAGGCCATGCTCATGCGTCTGGCCTCGGCGGACGCCATCATTTTCGGCGCGCCGGCCTTCAAGGGCGGCATCGCCGCACCGTTCAAGGCGTTTGCCGATGCGACGACCGGCATGTGGCGCCTGCTCGGCTGGCGCAACAAGGTAGCTGGCGGGTTTTCGTTCAGCTATCGTCCCGGCGACGACAAGCGCGACACGCTGGACTACTTCGCGGCGCTCGCCGCGCAGCAGGGCATGTTGTGGGCCGATGCCGACGAGGCCAAGATGGTGCCGCGCACGAGCGCGCCCTTGCAATCGCTCGCTAATTTTCCGGCCGTCACGGCACCCGGAGGGGACGTCGATGCCGCGTACGCGCTCGACCCGGTGGACGTGATCGCCGGCAAGCAATACGGTCGTCATGTCGCGGCGCTCGTCGCGCGGCTGGCCGGCGAGGTGCTCGAGTCACCCGCCGTGCTGGCGCGTCGCGCACGCGAAGCGGCCGAGCGCCGACTGTGATCGTGATCGGTCGCGTCTGAGCGCTGTCAACGCGTGCCAGACGGCCGCTCGAACTCAGTTGCTGGGCGCGCCGTCCGCCGGTTCGGCGTGGATTTGCAGCACGGCGTCGCGTTTGGCGAGCAAATGCTTTCGCAGGATGTCGCCGAGGCGTTTGCCGTCATGCTTTTCTAACGCGTCGATCATCTGCTCGTGCTCGGCAATGGCGCGATCCCATTTGTCCGCGTGGAAGTTCGAGCGAAAACGCAGCGCCATCAACCGACGGTTGATCGCGACATACGTCTGGCGCAACGCCCCGTTGCGCGCGGCTTCATTGATGCGATCGTGAATCGCCTGATTGCGTGCGTAATAGCCCGGCAAATCCTGCTGCGCGCGGCACGCGAGCATCGCATAATGCAGCGCCTTGATTTCGGCCAGCTCGACCGGCGTCATCCGTTCGGCGGCCAACTCGCCTGAAAACGCTTCGAGCGCGCTCATCAGCTCGAACATCTCCCGGATTTCCTTCTCCGTCATGCGGGCAACGCTTGCCCCGCGATTCGGCGCAATCTCGATCAGTCCCTCGGCGGCCAGCACTTTGAAGGCCTCGCGCAGCGGCGTGCGCGAGATGCCCAGTGTCTCGCACAACTCCCGTTCATTGAGTTTCACGCCCGGCGATAGCACGCCCTCGATGATGAGCTTGCGCAGGTGCTCGACGACCGTGTCGTGCAAGCGCAGGCGCTCCACTCGCGGAATGTCTGGGGCGGCAATCGTCGACGTGTTTTCCATGTTTTGCATTCAAAATCCGTAAATCTCTATGGTCATGATTGTAACGTATGGCGCGACGCGCTCGTATCTCTAGGGTAAACGACTGTATTAAAAGTACTTCCTGCCTCTTGCGAAAGTGGCACGCTCTGCTAAAGTATTTTGCATGCAAAATTCAAAATCGAATTTTCAAGAGGAGAAAGACGTTCATGCTGAAGCTTGATTTTCATCCCTCGGGCCGCCACTTCCTGCAAATTCCAGGCCCCAGCCCGGTGCCCGATCGCATTCTGCGCGCCATGAGTTACCCGACGATCGATCATCGCGGCCCGGAATTCGGCGCGCTCGGCCGCAAGGTGCTTGCCGACATCAAGAAGATCTTTAAAACCGAACAGCCGGTGGTGATCTACCCGGCGTCGGGCACCGGTGCGTGGGAGGCGGCACTGTCGAACACGCTCTCGCCGGGCGATGCGGTGCTGATGTTCGAGACGGGGCACTTCTCCACGCTGTGGAAGAAAATGGCGGAGAGCCTCGGACTGAAGCCCGAGTTCATCGGCCTGCCGGGGACCGACGGCTGGCGCCGCGGGGTGCAGCCCGACATGATCGAAGCGCGTCTGCGCGCCGACACCGGGCACGCCGTCAAAGCCGTGTGCGTGGTGCATAACGAAACCTCCACGGGCGTCACGTCCGACATCGCGGCCGTGCGCCGTGCCATCGACGCGGCCGGACATCCCGCGCTGTTGCTCGTCGACACGATCTCGGGTCTGGGCTCGGCCGATTACCGTCACGACGAATGGGGCGTGGACGTCACCGTCTCGGGCTCGCAAAAGGGACTGATGTTGCCGCCAGGCATCAGCTTCAACGCGGTCTCGGCCAAGGCGCTCGACGCCGGTCGTCACGCAAAACTGCCGCGCGCGTTCTGGGGCTGGCAGGACATCATCGAAGCGAACAAGAACGGCTACTGGCCGTACACGCCGAACACGAACCTGCTGTACGGCCTGTCCGAAGCGCTCGACATGATCTTCGAGGAAGGGCTGGACAACGTGTTCGCGCGCCACCATCGCCTGGCCGAGGCCACGCGCCGCTCGGTGCGCGCGTGGGGGCTGGAAATTCAGTGTCAGGACCCGTCGGTCTACAGCCCGGTGCTCACTGGCGTGGTCATGCCGCAAGGCGTGGACGCCGACGACGTGCGCAAATGCATCTACGAACGCTTCGATATGTCGCTGGGGCAGGCGCTCGGCAAGATTCGCGGCACGATGTTCCGCATCGGCCATCTGGGCGACTGCAACGACCTCACGCTGATGGCAACGCTTTCGGGCTGCGAAATGGGGCTGCGGATGTCCGGTGTGAAACTCGCCGGGTCGGGCGTGGTTGCCGCAATGGACTACCTGGCGCAAGCGCGGGACACGCCGTCGCTCAAGGTGGCCGCCTGAGGCGTCGTCGTCGCAGGGACTGGGAGATGGGGGGACCGCCAACGTCTGGGGGCGCCCCTGCAGTGAACGCTTGATCTGTCATTCAGACGGCACGGGGCCACACCATAGAAGGGCCCCGGCCGCCGCAACACCTTTTGCGCCGCTGGCATGTTGCCGGCGCGCTTCACAGGCTGTTTCAGGAGACATGCAATGAAGCTTTTCAGAGCGACCCGGGTCGTGCTGGTGATGCTATGCGTCATGTATTTCATCACCTATCTCGATCGCGTCAACGTCAGCACGGCCGCGGCCGGCTTCGGCAAGGAGTTCAATCTCAACAAGACTGAAATCGGTCTCGTCTTCTCGGCATTTGCCTACCCTTATCTGGTCTTTCAAATCATCGGTGGCTGGGTGAGCGATCGCTTCGGAGCGAAGCGTACGCTGCTCGTGTGCGGTGCGTTGTGGGCGGTCGCGACGATCCTCACCGGCATGGCGGGGGGGCTCGTCACGCTGTTACTGGCGCGCCTGCTGCTCGGCCTCGGCGAGGGCGCTACGTTTCCGGCCGCCACGTCGGCCATGTCGCGCTGGGTCGCCAAGGAGAAGCGCGGCTTTGCGCAGGGCATCACGCACGCGGCCTCGCGCATCGGTAACGCCGTGGCGCCCGCCGTCGTCGTGTTCATCATGGCCACGCATGGCTGGCGTGAATCGTTCTATCTGTGCGGGATCGTGAGCCTGGTGTGGGTCGCGGTGTGGGGGCTCACGTTTACCGAGCGCCCGCAGGATCATCCGCGCATCACGACCGAAGAACTCGCCCTGTTGCCGCCGGTGAAAGCCAAGCGCGCGTCGTTGCCGTGGGGGCCGCTCTTCAAGCGCATGATGCCGGTCACCATCGTGTACTTCTGCTACGGCTGGACGCTTTGGCTCTTCCTGTCGTGGATTCCCCAATACTTCCTGCACAGCTATGACCTCAATCTGAAGAAGTCGGCGCTGTTCGCCTCGAGCGTGTTCTTCGCCGGTGTGCTCGGCGATACGTTGGGCGGTATCGTGACCGACAAACTGTACGAGCGCACCGGCAGCCTGAAGCGCGCACGTAGCTGGATGGTGTCGATCTGCATGCTGCTCACGCTGCTCTCGCTCGTACCGATGTTGTTCACGCACCAGTTGTATGTGTCGGTGGCATGCCTGGCGTTCGGCTTCTTCTTCGCCGAGATGACGATCGGGCCGATGTGGTCGATTCCGATGGATATCGCGCCGGAACACTCGGGCACCGCCAGCGGCATGATGAACACCGGGTCGGCGTTGGCGGCGATTCTCTCGCCGGTGATCTCGGGGTATCTCATCGATCGCACGGGCAACTGGGAATTGCCGTTCGTCGGCAGCATGATGCTCATGGCCCTCGGTGTCGTGCTGGCCTTCCGGATGCAGCCCGAGAGCAAATTCTCCCTCGATGGCGATGCCGCCGCGGCGAGCAACACCCGTCAGGCCGTCTGACTTGCGCACAACCCCTGCCGGGCCGCCGTCATGCATGCCCGGCAGGATCGCCTCGCCCAGATTGGCCCTGGGTCCGTCCCGTCCAACACCCGCAACGTCATGAATTCCCAATCGAACTCTCGCGCGAACGCGCATCCGAATCTCGTCGGCCAGCCCGTGCCTCTGATGCCGATGCAGCGCGGCGGCGTCGCACTCACGCCGTTGCAGGACCGTCTGCGTCGCGAGCTGCGCGGCGACGTGTGCTTCGATCGCGCGAGCCGTGGCCGCTACGCGACCGACGCGTCGATCTATCAGATTTTCCCGATCGGCGTGGTGGTGCCGCGCGATCAGGATGACCTGATCCTCGCGCTGGATATTGCGCGTGACCTGCGCGTGCCGGTGCTCGCGCGCGGTGCGGGCACGAGCCAGTGCGGCCAGACCATCGGCGAGGCGCTCGTCATCGACAACAGCAAGTGGCTGGGCCGCGTGGTGGCGTTCGACGCCGTGGCGCGCACGGTCACCGTCGAGCCGGGCATCGTGCTCGATCACCTGAACGCGTGGCTCAAGCCGCACGGCCTGTGGTTCCCGGTGGACGTGTCGACGGCCGCGCAATGCACCCTCGGCGGCATGACGGGCAACAACTCGTGCGGCTCGCGCTCCCTCGAGTACGGCAACATGGTGCACAACGTGCTGAGCATCGATGCGGTGCTGGCCGACGGCGCGCAACTGCATTTTGGCGCGCTCCATACGCCGCCCACCGACGCCCGCACGCAGGCAATACTCGCGAGCGTGCACGCCATTGCCATGCGCGAGCGCGAGGAATTGCGCGAGCGCGTGCCGCGCGTGCTGCGGCGTGTCGCGGGCTACAACCTCGATCTGTTCGACTGCCTCAACCCGCGCGCCTATACGGACGACGGCGTCGCCAACCTGTCGCATCTGCTGGTCGGCTCGGAAGGCACGCTGGCGTACAGCCGCCAGATCACGCTCAAGCTCGTGCCGCTGCCGGTGCACAAGACGCTGGGCGTGGTGAACTTCCCCACGTTCTATCAGGCGATGGATCTCACACAGCACATCGTCAAGCTGGGGCCGGTGGCGGTGGAGCTGGTCGACCGCACGATGATCGACCTGGCGAGGGACAACCCCGCGTTCCGTCCCGTGATCGAGACGGCGCTCGTCGGCGATCCGCAAGCGATTCTGTTGGTGGAGTTCGCGGGAGACGACGCTGGCGCGCTGCGCGCCAGGCTCGACGATCTCGCCACGCTCATGGCGGATCTGGGGTTGCCGGGCGTCGTGGTGAAGATGCCCGACGCGGGGCCGCAGAAAGCGCTCTGGGAAGTGCGCAAAGCGGGTCTGAACATCATGATGAGCATGAAAGGCGACGGCAAGCCGGTGTCGTTCATCGAAGATTGCGCGGTGCCGCTGGAACATCTTGCCGAGTACACGCGGCGTCTGACCGAAGTGTTCCATCGCAACGGCACCGAGGGCACATGGTATGCGCATGCGAGCGTGGGCACGCTGCACGTGCGACCGATCCTGGACATGCGTCGTGACGGCGCCGTGAAGATGCGTGCCATCGCCGAGGAGGCGGCGGCGCTCGTGCGCGAATACAAGGGCGCCTATTCGGGCGAGCACGGCGACGGGCTGTGCCGCGGCGAGTGGGTGGCGTGGCAATACGGTCCGCGGCTGAACGCGGCGTTCGGCGAGATCAAGCAACTGTTCGATCCGGACAATCGCTTCAACCCGGACAAGATGGTTCGTCCACCGAAGATGGACACGCGCGAGTTGTTTCGCTTCGCACCGGGCTACGCCGCCCAACCGATCGCGCCCGCGCTCGACTGGACGGCATGGAACGTACAGCGCAACGCGCTGACCGGCGAGCAGACGGCGCCCGACACCGGCACCGATGCCACACACGGACTCGCGTCGGCCGTCGAGATGTGCAACAACAACGGGCACTGCCGCAAGTTCGACGCCGGCACGATGTGTCCGAGCTACCGTGTCACGCGCGACGAGCAGCACGTCACGCGCGGACGTGCGAATACATTGCGTCTGGCCGTGTCGGGGCAATTGGGCGAGGCGGGGCTCGCCAGCGACGACGTCAAGGCGGCGCTCGATCTGTGCGTGTCGTGCAAGGGCTGCAAGCGCGATTGCCCGACGGGCATCGACATGGCGCGCTTCAAGATCGAGGCGCGTCACGCGCGGGCCAAGCGTCACGGCGTGTCGCTGCGCGACAAGTTGATCGCCTATCTCCCGCGCTACGCCCCATGGGCCAGCCGCGTGGGCGGCCTGCTCGATGCGGCGCAGCGGCTGCCGGGCAGCAACGTGGCGAAGCGCTGGCTCGGCCTGGCGCCGGAGCGCTCGCTGCCGGCACTGAAGGCTTCGTTCCTGGACCATCAGGCGCCGCTGGCGGACTCGCCCGCGGCGGATTCGGCAGGGCAGCGTCAGGTGCTGCTGTTCGTCGACACATTCAACAACTACATGGAGCCGGAGAACGCGCGCGCGGCGAAGCGCGTGCTCGACGCCGCGGGATACACCGTTCACGTGAATCGGCGGGCGGGCGAGCGGCCGCTATGCTGCGGTCGAACGTTCCTCGCGGCGGGGCTCGTGGATGAGGCGAAGGCGGAGGCGCGGCGCCTGCTCGACGCGTTGATGCCGTTCGTCGAGCGCGGTGTGCCGATCGTGGGCTTGGAGCCGTCGTGCCTACTGTCGTTGCGCGACGAAGTGCTGGGCTACGGCTTTGGCGATGCGGCCCGCAAGTTGGCCGACAACGCGTTTCTCTTTGAGGAATTTCTGGTTCGTGAGAAGACGGCGGGCCGCTTCGACGTGGCCTGGCGCGCGCTGCCCGACGGTGTGGACGAAGCCCTGGTGCACGGGCACTGCCATCAGAAGGCGTTCGACGCGTTCTCGCCCGTCACGGCGGTGCTTGGATGGGTGCCGGGGCTGAAGGTATCATCGATCGAATCGTCATGCTGCGGCATGGCGGGCAGTTTCGGATACGAGGCCGAGCACTATGACACGTCGCGAGCGATGTCCGAATTGACGCTATTGCCGGCGGTCAGGCAGCGCGGCGAGAATGCCATTGTGGTTGCCGACGGCACCAGTTGCCGGCATCAGATCCACGATGGAGCGCACACGCAAGCGCTTCATGTGGCGTGTGTGCTGGACCGCGCGCTGCCTGCGTGAATGCCGATTTTTTGCAAACGCCCTTCAAAGGATTGTGATGCCCGATTCGGACAATACGGCTTCGGCCTCGTCGGCCTCGTCGAACGCTGCCTCCGGGCGTCTTGCGGTGCCGCCGGTCGCCCGTGTGGGCGATTCGCTTGCCCAGGTGGCAACGCCATCGTTGCTGCTCGATCTCGACGCCTTCGACGCGAACGTCGCGCGCATGGCGAGCGCGGCGGCCGCGCGCGGGGTGGCGGTGCGTCCGCATGCCAAGGCGCACAAGTGCGCCACGATTGCCCAGGCGCAGATGGCGGCGGGCGCGGTGGGCATCTGCTGTCAGAAGCTCACCGAGGCGATTCCGTTCGTCAACGCGGGCATCGGCAGCATCCACATCAGCAACGAGTTCGTTGGCGAAGCCCGTGTGGCGCTGGCGGTGGCGATGGCCGCGCGCGTGACGCTGTCCGTGTGCGTGGACGACGTGCGTCAGGTGGCGCCGCTCGGCAAGGCGGCACAGCGCGCCGGTGTGCGCATCGCGGTGTTGCCCGAGGTCGATGTGGGGCAGGGGCGTTGCGGTGTCGATTCGACGCAGGCCGTGGGCAACCTGATCGACGCGATCGATCATTACGAAGGGCTGCGCTTCGGCGGGTTGCAGGCGTATCACGGCAGTGCGCAGCATGTCGATGGCTGGGACGCGCGACGCGACACGGCGCGGCTTGCCGCCGATCGCGCGGCGGCTTATGTGCGCTTTCTGGAGGCGCGCGGCATCCCCTGTCCGGTGGTGACCGGCGGCGGAACCGGCACGGCCGAGTTCGACATCGAGAGCGGCGTGTACACGGAGATTCAGCCTGGCTCGTATGTGTTTCTCGACGGTCATTATGGCGCGCTGGAATGGCGCGACGACTGGCGCTTTCTTCACGGTCTCTTTCTCGCGTCGACGGTCATGAGCACGGCGCGCGCGGGCATCGTCGTTTGCGACGCGGGACTCAAGAGCGTGGCGACCGATTCCGGGTTGCCGCGCTTCTGGTCGTCGCAACAGGCGGGCCAGCCGCAGTACCGCACGGCGTCGGACGAACATGGCGTGCTCGAACTGGCGTCGCCCGACGAGGACGGTGCGCCCTGGCTCGGCGAGCCTATCCTGCTTGTGCCGGGGCATTGCGATCCGACAGTCAATCTCTACGACCGATACGTCGCGGTGCGACACGGACGAGTCGAAGGGCTGTGGCCCATCGAGGCGCGCGGACTGAGTCAGTGAGCGCGAGCGGCATGACCGATCGGGATGGACGCCAATACGTCGCGTTCGCGCCAAATATTTTGGGGCGGGGGCTTCCCAACCTTCGAAAACCGCGCTATAGTCTCACTTCTTCGCCGTACGGGGGTATAGCTCAGCTGGGAGAGCGCTTGCATGGCATGCAAGAGGTCAGCGGTTCGATCCCGCTTACCTCCACCAAAACGGAAGACTTTATGTCCCCTTCGTCTAGAGGCCTAGGACATCACCCTTTCACGGTGAGTACAGGGGTTCGAATCCCCTAGGGGACGCCAGATTTACCGGCGTGACTCTCGGAGCTTTCCGAAAGCACGACGCTCAATCGGTTGTCGACAAACGCGCTTGGCTTCATCGCCAAGCGCGTTTTGTTTTTCTGCGGCGGATTGCGCGTGCATCCACGGCATGCGATGCGGCAATCGCAGACGCGAACGCACGCAATGGCCGTCGCGCTTAACGCACCGGCGAACTCGCCATCTTCCCCACCACCGTTTTCCACGGGCGCACGCGCCACGACTTCACCAGTCCATGGGCTACGTAGGGATCGGCGTTCGCAAACGCTTCCGCCGCGGCCGGCGAGTCGCCTTCGAAGAGCAGGGCGGCCGTGTCGACGGGGGATTCCAGGGCGCCGGCCAAGAGCAGTTCGCCGCGCTCGGCCGCTTGCCATGCGAGCGCCAGATGCGCATCGCGGTACTGACCCCGCCGTTCGAGATAATCGTCGACGAGGTCGTAAGTGAGCAGGTAATGCATGGTCATGCCTCCGTTGAGTTCGCTGCCGTACCGCGTCATTATCCGTAAAACGCCGACGGCAGGGCAGAGGGCTACGCGTGACGCACCGCTACCCCGTAAGTGCTCACTATGCGTTGGTCCTGCTCCTTCGCGGAAAACGCTTCCCACATCAAGCCGTTGCAATCGGTACTGCTCGAGTATGCGGGGGCGTCGTCGTCCTCGAAGCCGACGTGTCGCAGTTCCCCGGCGCGTGACGGCGATTGATTGATCGAGAAGTTGAGCAGATCGGTACGCCACATGGCGTACGCGCCCGGCACGACAGCCGTTGGCGGCTGGCCGAGACGGACCGAATAGTCCTGAATGGATGCGTCGAGATCGCGCACGGCGAGTGCGATGTGAAAGCGTTTCATAGGGTCTCCTGACGGTGAGCATCGCGATGTATCGACGCGGGGCAGTGTGAGTGCCCGCTCGCGTGGCGAGCAGAGCGTCGGCGAAGCCCATCATAGAGCGCGTTGGAAGACCCAGCCAGACGAGCCGTAATCCCGGTATCCAACGTAATGGGATATGTCGCCGCTGCCGATAGAGCGCCCGACGAAAACGCCGAGAGGCGAGTGAGCGGGCGCTTACTGGGGGCGCTGGAAGTCGTTCTCGACCCACGCGCGGGCGCTGTGGCGCGAGAGCTTGAACGTGGGCGGCACCTTGACCGACGCGACGGTTTCGCCGAAACGGTCGACAGCGCTCAGCACAGCGTGGGGGTCGTAGTCGTCGGGCACGATGTCGAGCGTGACGTCGATGTCGCCGTCGGGGCCGTCGACGCTCACGCGCTTGTGCAACTGGGCGCGCAACTGCTGTTCGTGACGGCGCAGCACTTCGTCGGCCGTTTTCACCAGCGTGTGGAAAGCGCCAACATCGAGCGGCTTCGGATTCTTCTTGTCACGCCCCATGGTCCAGGGACCGACGAGCGCCGGCTCCGATTCGCCGTCCTTGTACATGGCGACCGCCCAGCCGTCGTCGTCCTCGTTCTTGACGACCTTGGCCGTCCATCCGTCGTCGCGCCAAAGGCGGGCGTCGTGGATGGCATCGCCGCTATCGGCGGAGTTCTCGGTCGAAAGAAGGTTGGCGGGGGTGGCAGTCACTGGCGGAGATCGGTGCTTGGGGATGGGCGGATGAGGGTGCGAGGCGCGTCGAAGCGCACGGCTGAAGGATGCGATTTTACCGCGTTCGGCCAAAGCGCGGACGCATTCGCTGCGCTGCGTAGGCAAACGCGTGATGCCAGCGTCAACCGCTCACTCGTTGGCGATCGCCAGCGCCACGAGCAGCAGCACTGGCAGCAACACGCACCAGAACCCCGTGCCGTGATACGCGAAGCCGCCGAAAACGGCCCCGACAGCGAACGCCGCCAAGGCGGGAATCATCTTGCGCAGACGCGCTCGCACGGCGTTGTCGTCGCTGCAATGACCGCTCGCCAACTCGACGATATCAATCACGATTTGCGTAGTGTTACCGGTCATGATCGTGGTCGGGGCCAGATCGGCGAGCACCAGGCGCCCGACGGCATTCTGGATCGCGAGGGCGGCCACGCCGAACATGCCCGACAGGATCGCCAGCGGCGCATCGGCCGAGACGATGGGTTGTGCCGCCATGCCCACGAGCATGAAGCCGAGCAGCAGCAACGTTTGCACCACGAGCAGCGGCCGCAGCGGCCGTCGTTCCGTTCGCGAGAAGCGCTGCACCACGAGTTTCACCAGCGCGACGACGATGACGAACACGGGCAGTGCCAACAGTTTGGCCAGTACGCCCACATGGGTGCTCGCGACCAACTGCACGCCGATCATCACGAAGTTGCCGGTCACGTGCGCGGTGAACAGTCCGAACAACGCGATGAAGCCCACGACGTCGATATAGCCCGCCACGAAGGCGAGTGACATGCCGATGACCGTGGGTTTGGCAAATTGGCTCACCCACGCGCGCGCAACGGTGGCGGCCTCGGTCGGCGTGGGGATGTGGCGGGGGGCACCCATGGCAGCTCCTCTGTCGACTTGCATGGCAGGTTTTGCGCATCCGGTTCGGCATGCGAGGCAAGCGCAGGCAGGCACGGTGTGCGAGTGAAGCATATCACCGCCGTATGCTGGCCGGCGGCACGGCGACACCGTGCGGCGCCGACCCCGCCGACGATCGCATTCCCGCTCCCGCGGGCCGTTCGGGGTGCCCGGCGAGAATGTTTCGGGGCTGATAGCATGTCTTGTCGCACGCTTCGAGTGCGCTCACCGTCATGCCAAACTTGGAGGAGCCTTCCGATGTCGATCTCTCTTTATCGCGCCACCGTTCCGGTCTATCTGCGTGGCCTGACCGTCACGGCCGACTACCTCCAGAAGGCGCGCGCGCATTGCGAAGCGAACGCGCTCGACCCCGCGACGATTCTCAAGGCGAAGCTAGCCCCCGACATGCTCGACTTCGTGGCGCAAGTGCAGCGCGTGAGCGACACGGCCAAGTTCGCCGTCGCGCGAATCACGGGCGTGGAGTCGCCGAAGTTCGACGACAACGAGACGACGTTCGACCAACTGCGCGATCGCATCGCGAACACCGAGGCGTTCATCGCCGGCATTCTCGAAGAGCGATTCGACGGGGCCGAGTCGCGACAGATCACCCTGAAGTTCAAGGACCATCAGACGACGATGGACGCCGTCGACTACGTGCTGAAGTTCGCATTGCCGAACTTCTATTTTCATGTGACGACCACGCACGACATTCTGCGCGCGCAAGGCGTGGCGGTCGGCAAGGCGGATTATCTCGGCCCGTACGAGACGCAGAAAATCTGACCGGTGCGTGCCGATTGGCAGCGCCGGCGGGAAACGCGCTGATGCGGGCTGACTGAGGCCGCCGCGTCAGCGCGTGGAGATGGCACGATGCGAGCGCCTCTCGTGCATCACGGAAGGGACGAGGGCAGGGAAGGCAGACGCGGCTCCATCATGGCGAGCACTGTGCGCGCCGCTTCGTCCGACGACGCCGGATTCTGGCCCGTGACCAGCCGGCCATCGCCGACCACATGCGATTGCCAGTTGTCGGCCTTCTCATACAACCCGCCCAGGCGTTTGAGTTCGTCTTCGACCAGGAACGGCACCACGTCGGTGAGACCGACGGCGGCCTCCTCCTCGTTGGTGAAGCCTGTGACGTGGCGCCCCCGTACGAGCGGCTCACCGTTCTCGCTGCGCACCTGACGCAGCACCCCCGGCGCATGGCAGACAAAGCCGATGGGCTTGCCGGCACGCTCGAAAGCTTCGATCAGACGGATGGAGTTCGGGTCTTGCGCGAGATCCCACAGCGGGCCATGGCCGCCGGGGTAAAAGACGGCGTCGTAGTCGGTGACCTTGACGTCGGCCAGCCGGAGGGTATTCGCCAGCGCCTGCTGCGCGACCGAGTCTTCACGGAAGCGTCGCGTCGCGTCGGTCTGGGCATCGGGCTCGTCGCTTTTCGGATCGAGCGGCGGTTGTCCGCCTGCGGGGGACGCCAGCGTGACCGCCAGTCCCTCGTCGATGAATACGTAGTACGGTGAGGCGAATTCTTCGAGCCAGAAACCGGTTTTCTTGCCCGTGTCGCCGAGGCGGTCGTGCGAGGTCAGCACCATCAGGATGTTCATGAATCGTCTCCTTGTCGAGTCGGCCATTCGGGCAATTCTACCCGTCATGGGGCGCGCTCGCCCGCGACAGGCTCGCGCGCGTCTCTTGTGAGCCAAATTCGCAGAAAGCGGTGATCGAATTCGATTTGCGGAGCATCGGACGTCCGCTATGCTTGTGCGGATGCGGGCACCGCCCGCCGCCATTCTGCCTACGCAAGACCCCACGACCCGGCGGCGACTGCCGTCCTCAGGAGCAAGACATGCAATTGATCGGAATGCTCGATTCCCCCTACGTGCGCCGCACGGCGATTTGCCTGAAGTTGCTGGGCCTACCGTATGCGCATCACGCGCTGTCCGTGTTTCGAACGTTTGACGAGTTTGCCGAGATCAATCCGGTCGTGAAGGCCCCGACGCTCGTGACCGACGACGGCACGGTGCTCATGGACTCGACGCTGATCCTGCAATACCTGGAGACGCTGGTCGATCCGGCGCAGCGGCTTGTGCCGAGCGATCCTGCCGAGCGTTTGCGCGCATTGCGCCTGACGGGCCTGGCCTTGGCGGCGTGCGAAAAGTCGGTGCAACTGGTGTATGAGCGCGAACTGCGGCCGAGCGAGAAGCGGCACGTCCCGTGGACCGATCGCGTGCGCAAACAGGTGCATGCAGCCTTTCACGCGCTGGAGGTTGAGCTGGCGCAAGTGCCGATCGAGGCGACGCCGGACCGGATCGGCGAGCACGGCGTGACGATTGCCGTGGCATGGCGGTTCCATCACCTGTTGGTGCCGGAACTCGATTTCACCGCCGAGTTTCCGGAAATCGCCAGCTTTTCCGCGCAGGCGGAAGCGCTGCCGGCGTTTCTCGAGACACCGCCGATCTGACGGACGCGGCGACGGCACACGCCCAGCGCCGGACGGCTCGCCGTCCGGCAGGCGGGGTCAGCTCTTGAGCCGGTAACCGGTCTTGAACATCCAGGCGACGATGCTCAGGAAGACGGCGAGGAAAACGAGCGTCATGCCCAGACTCACCCCGACGCTCACGTCCGCCAGCCCGTAGAAGCTCCAGCGAAAACCGCTGATGAGATACACAACCGGATTGAACAGCGTGACGGTGCGCCAGAACGGCGGCAGGATGTGCGTCGAGTAGAAGCTACCGCCGAGAAAGGTGAGCGGCGTGATGATGAGCAGCGGCACGAGTTGCAGTTTCTCGAAGCCGTCGGCCCAGATGCCGATGATGAAACCGAGCAGGCTGAACGTCACGGCCGTGAGCACCAGGAACAACACCATCCATATCGGATGTTCGATGCGCAGCGGCACGAACAGCGCGGCCGTGCCGAGCATGATCACCCCGAGCACGATCGACTTGGTGGCTGCCGCGCCCACGTAGGCGATCACGATCTCCATATACGACACCGGCGCGGAGAGGAGTTCGTAGATCGTGCCGGTGAAGCGCGGGAAATAGATGCCGAACGACGCGTTCGTGACGCTCTGCGTGAGCAGCGAGAGCATGATGAGGCCCGGCACGATGAACGCGCCGTAAGGCACGCCCTCGATTTCGGGAATGCGCGAGCCGATGGCCGCACCGAACACCACGAAGTACAGCGAGGTCGAGATGACCGGCGAGATGATGCTCTGCATCAGCGTGCGACGCGTGCGCGCCATCTCGAAGTTGTAGATCGCCCTGACGGCGTAGAAATTCATGGCGCGGCTCATCCTTCTTTCCTGTGCACGAGCGAGACGAAGATATCTTCGAGCGAGCTTTGCGTCGTATGCAGATCCTTCACCGAGATACCGGCGCGTTCCATGTCGCGCAGCAGGGTGGCGATGGACGTCTGCTCGATGTTGGCGTCGTAGGCGAAGACGAGTTCGGTGCCGTTGGCGCCGAGCGTGAGGCCGTAGGCAGCCAGCGCCTCGGGCACGGCGCTGAGCGGCTCGGTCAGTTGCAACGTGAGTTGCTTGCTGCCCATGTGCCGCATCAGCTCGGTCTTCTCCTGCACGAGCGTGATCTGCCCGCCGGTGATGATGCCCACGCGATCGGCCATCTCCTCGGCTTCTTCGATGTAGTGCGTGGTGAGGATCACGGTCACGCCGGTCTCGCGCAACGAGTTCACGAGGCGCCACATGTCGCGGCGCAACTCCACGTCGACGCCGGCGGTGGGCTCGTCGAGGAACAGCACGCGCGGCTCGTGCGAGAGCGCCTTGGCGATCAGCACGCGCCGCTTCATGCCGCCCGAGAGCTGCATGATGCGGCTGTCCTTCTTCTCCCACAGCGAGAGCGAGCGCAGCACCTTTTCGATGTGCGCCGGATTCGCGGGCTTGCCGAACAGGCCGCGCGAGAACGAGACAGTGGCCCACACCGACTCGAACGAGTCCGTGGTCAGCTCCTGCGGAACCAGCCCGATGGCCTCACGCGCGGCACGGTAGTCCGTGACGATATCGTGACCGTCGACAGTGACCGTGCCCGAGGTCGGACGCACGATGCCGCAAATGGTGCTGATGAGGGTCGTTTTGCCGGCGCCGTTCGGGCCGAGCAGGGCGAAGATCTCGCCGCGCTGGATTTCCAGATTGATGTTCTTGAGCGCCTGGAAACCCGTCGCGTACGTCTTCGACAGATTCTGGATTGAGATCACGGATGGCATGGCGGCGACGATAGCACAGGCGTGAAGAAGTTGTTGGGCACGCCGCGCGGGCGCAAAAAGGCGGGCAGCGGAGCCGTCGTCGGCGCCGATACCCGCCCACAGCAACGAAGCGAGCGGCCGGACAAGCGCCCGGCGCGCGCCGATACCTCAGCCCTTCGGCATTTCCTTCGGCACGATCACCATCCAGTTCATGCCGAAGCGATCCTTGATCATGCCGAACGTCTTCGCGAAGAAGGTCTCGCCGAGCGGCATGTTGACCTCGCCGCCGTCGGCGAGCGCGTGGAAGGCCTTCTCGGCCGCGGCCACTTCGGCGAAGTCGACCGACAGCGAGAAGCCGTCGAACTTGGGCTTGCCGCTCACCATGCCGTCCGAGGCCATCACCATCGAATCGCCGAGGGTGAATTCGCCATGCATGATCTTGTTCTCGCTCCCGGGCGGCAGCATCCCCGACGGACACGGCTCCGGGCTCTCGCCGTAGCGCATGAGCATGCCGCGCTTCGCGCCCAGCACTTTCTCGTAGAACGCAATGGCTTCTTCGCAACGACCTTCGAAAAACAAATAGGAATGGACTTGCATGGAACGCTCCTCTCGATTCGGAAAAGGGGGGGGCGTGGCGACGCCCCGGCAGACAAGGATTACGGTGCGAACGTCATGGGTACCGACGCGTGCTCGTGCACCACGCGCCAGCGGCCTTGCGTCTTGCGATAGCCCACGGTCGCGCGCACGGTGGCGCCGTGCATCTGTCCGTCGGGGCCGGTGTTGCGAACCACATTCACACTGTGGCTGAACGCCAGATCGCCGGCGTGCACGAGATGCCACTGCGTGACTTCGAAATGAATTGGCCCGACCGTGTGGCCGAACCAACCCTCGAGCAGACGGCGATACGCCTCGGTGCCGAGATGCTCGGTGGGCGGCATCACGTCGAACACGACGACGTCAGGGTCGTAATGCTCGAGCAGTGTGCCGACCGACTTGCTGCGCACGGCGTCGAGCCATGCCGAATGAATCGCCCGAATGGCGGCTTCGTCGCCGTGTGCGGGATACGTCTCAACCATAGTGCCTCCTGATGTAAAGCGAGTGACTTCTGGTGGGGGACGGCAACGGCGACGAGACTCCCCTGCCGCCCGGTACATCGAGACATGATGCACCGCAACTTGTCTTTGTGGACAGTGTACACAAACAATAGCAGACATAATGGACACTGTCCACAAGGGGTTGTAATGACTGAACAGGTAACAACGGCCGGCCCGGCGCGCACGACATATCGACATGGCGACCTGCGCCGGGCGTTGCTGGAGGCCGGGATTGCGCTGGCACGCGAGGGCGGGCCGGATGCGGTCGTCTTGCGCGAGGCAACGCGCCGCGTCGGGGTCGTGCCGAATGCGGCGTATCGGCACTTCGCGAACCGTCAGGCTTTGCTCGACGCCGTGCGCTCGGCGGCCCTGGCCGAGTTGGCGGTGGCCATCGAACATGAGTTGGCGGCGTGCGAGACGTCGGCGCTCGATAGGGTTGCACGCGCCCGCTCTGGGCTGCGTGCTGTCGGCATCGGTTATCTGCACTTCGCTCGCGCGCATCCGGGGCTGTTTCGAACGGCCTTTTCTCCGTCGGAGAATGTGCGTTCGGCGGCCGATCCGGCCAAGGCGGGGGCGAGCGGTCTCAACCCGTTCGAACTGCTGGGGGCGGCGCTCGACGGTATGGTCGCGGCCAAGCTCATCGACGCGGCACAGCGACCCGGCGCGGAGTATCTGGCCTGGGCGGCCGTGCATGGGTTGTCGGTGCTGGTCATCGACGGTCCGCTGCGCAATCTGCCCGACGATCAGGTCGACGGGTTGGGGCAGCGCCTCGTCGTGATGGTCGAGCGGGGATTATCGGAAGGGGGGCGCGTCAGTGAGGCGTAGACAGTCGCGATGGTCGTCGCGTGGGGCGTTTGTCCGCCGACTTCAACGGATGGCAACGCAACATTAAATCTCCGTCAGACGCGGCGTCAGCAAGTCGGCGAGCCAGTTCATGAACGCCTGGGCGCGCCGGGGCAGGTGACGGCGGTTCGCATACAGCAAGGTGACCGCCAGCGGCTCCGCTTGATACTCCGGGAGTACGGCTTGCAGCGTGCCGTCGGACAACAGCCCCCGCACACCACTCTCGGGCGCCTGAATCAGCCCAAGTCCGGCGAGGCACGCCGCTTGATAGGCGTCGGCATTGTTCACGGTCAGTACTCCCTCCATTGGCCACTGCGCATAGCGTTCACCGTCGAAGTATTCCCAGCCCACGGGGCGAGCGCCCAACGTCGTCGCGTAATGGATCAGTCGATGCGAGCGCAGGTCGTCGAGCGAACGCGGTATGCCGTAGCGGGCGAGATACGCCGGGCTCGCGACGTTGATCTGCCGCATGTGGCCGAGCGGTCGCGCGATCAGCGTTGAATCGGCGACGGCGCCCACGCGCAGCACGCAGTCGAACCCTTCGCGCACGAGATCGACACGCCGGTCGGTGCTCGACAGTTCCAGGCGCAGGGCCGGATGTTGCGCCAAGAAGGCGGGCAGTTGCGGAATGACGGTCGTACGCGCGAGCGTGGCAGGCAAATCGACGCGCAGACGGCCGGTCAGCGCTTCGTCGCGCGCGACGAACATCGTCTCCCACTCTTCCATGTCGGCGAGCAAATCCTGGCATCGCTCAAGGCACGCTTGGCCATCTTGCGTGAGTTGCACGCGTCGTGTGGTCCGATGCAGCAGGCGCGTGCCCAGCTTGGCCTCCAATTGCTTGATGGCGTTGGACACGCTGGCGCGAGGCAGGCCAAGACTGTCGGCGGCCTGCGTGAAGCTGCCGGTCTGCGTAACACGCACGAAGATGCGCATGGCGTCGAGCTGATGCATGGTGAGCGACGGTCGATCCAATCGTTGATTGTTATGTAAATTTGATCAGTGTAATCAATCCTGGCGGGTTTATTGGTGAAATTCGTTGCAATAACCTGTTGAACATACCGCCGCACCTCAACCTGCCGTCTGTCACCGACATTGAACGGCGCGGGTGTCGATGGGGTTCAACAGGGCGTTGCCAACCGGCAAGGCCCAACGCCTTCAGGAGAAATACCATGACTCGCAGAATCGTTCTCATCACCGGTGGCAGCCGCGGCCTGGGCCGCGCGTCGGCGCTGGCAGCGGCACGTCGCGGAATCGACGTCATCCTCACCTATCGCAGCCAGCGCGCGGAAGCCGACGCGGTGGTGGCTGAGATCGTCGCGTTGGGTGCGAATGCCGTGGCATTGCCGCTCGACGTGTCGGATGCCTCGCAGTTCGGCCCATTCGCCGCAAAGATCAGGCGTGTGCTGGGCGATGTCTGGCAGCGCGATACGTTCGATTTCCTTGTCAACAACGCCGGAACGGGCTTGCACGCGCCATTCGTCGAGACGACCGAGGCGCAGTTCGACGAACTCGTACAGCTGCACCTGAAGGGGCCGTATTTCCTCACGCAGACGTTGCTGCCGCTGATCGCGAACGGCGGACGCATCCTGAACGTCTCGAGCGGTCTGGCGCGATTCTCGCTGCCGGGGGCGTCGGCCTACGCGATGATGAAGGGCGGTATCGAGGTGTTTTCGCGCTACCTGGCGAAGGAGTTGGGCGCGCGCGGTATCCGGGCCAATACGGTGGCGCCGGGCGCCATCGCGACGGACTTCAACGGCGGCACGGTGCGTGACAATCAGGGCGTCAATCAGATGGTGGCCGCGAACACGGCACTGGGCCGCGTGGGAGAGGCCGACGACATCGGCGGCATGGTGGCGGCGCTGCTGGCCGACGAGACCGGCTGGATCAATGCCCAGCGGATCGAGGCGTCGGGCGGGATGTTCGTCTGACGGTCGACGGCCTCATGGGAGCCTCAGTGAGGGATCCGTGAGACATCAGTGAGCGGGACGGCGTGAGCGCATCGAACCGGACCAGGCCACGGCGCCGACGATGCACACACCGCCCGCGGCCATCTTGAGCGTGGGCGAGGTGCCGAAGAGGACCCATGCGAAGGCGATGGCGTAGACCGGTTCTAGGGCGATGACCACCGCCGCCCGGCTGGCCTTGACGGTGCGCAGCGCGTGGATGAACAGTGTGTAGGCGAGGGCGGTGCACACGACGCCGAGGCATGCGAGCCAGCCCCATTGCACCGCGGGGAGCGACAGCGCCTCGCGCCATGCAAACGGGCCGAGCACGAGCAGGATGCCGAAGCATTGCCACCAGCTGGCCTGCAGCGGCAAGACTTGCGCGCCCAGCACGCGATTGGACAGGGCGATGACGGCGTAGATGGCGCCGGAGAGCACCCCCCACGCGAGGCCGACCGTTGCCCCGGCGCGCCAGTCGAACGCCGGGGTGACGAGCGCCAGACCGACGCACACGAGTGCGATGACGCCCGCGTCGCCCAAGGTGGGGCGCTCGCGACGCAATGGCCATTCGAGCAGGATCACGAACGCCGGGAAGCAGGCGAAGCCGAGCGTGCCGACGGCCACGCCGCCCGCTTTGATCGCCAGGAAGAACGCGAGCCAATGTGCGGCGAGGAGCCCGCCAGCGAGGATGAGTCGCAACGCCGAGGCGGGCGAGAGCCCGCGCCACGGCGCGCCGCCCGCGACCCGCGCGGCACTGCGCATGCCCGCCAGACCTGCGAGGGCAATGACGCTCAGCGCAAGCCACGAAAAGAGGCCGCGACCGAAGACGATCATCGCGCTGCTCGCGGCAATGTGCTCGCCGAACAGCGCCGAAGCGCCGAACAACATGGCCGCGACATGCAAGGCGATCTGCTGGCCGGCCCCGCCGTGCGGGGGCGGGCCAGCGTCGGACGTCGCGAACGTAGCGGGGGACGCGGCCTCAGGCATCGCCGGAGCGGTCCGGCACCGGGACGGCCGTGGTGTACAAGACCTGCTTGAGCGCGAAACTGGAGCGGATGTTGCGGATGCCGGGGATGCGGGAGAGCCGATCGGTGATGAGCGTCTCGTAGGCACTCATGTCGCTGACCATGACGCGCAGGAGGTAATCGGCGTCGCCCGACATCAGGTAGCACTCCATGACGTTGGGCAATGCGGTGACGGCCGTTTCGAAGGCATCCAGACCGTCGCGATTCTGGTTTTCGAGCGTGACGTGGATGAAAACGTTGATGTGCAACCCGAGCCGGGACGGATCGAGCAGCGTGACGCGCTGGCGAATGTAGCCCGCCGCTTCGAGCGCTTTCACGCGCGCCAGGCAAGGCGACGGCGAGAGGTTCACGCGCGAGGCGAGTTCTACGTTGGTGAGGCGGGCGTCGGCTTGCAGCTCCCGCAAAATCTTCAGATCAATGGCGTCGAGGTCCATACCACATTGCACGCGCGCCCCGGATGAGGGTCGGCGGTCCAGTCGATTAGCCGCTCGGTCGGCGACAGTGCCGCAATACTAGCCTATTTGACACGGTTTCCGATGCGCCGGTCAGACCACCGCCCCGAAACCACCGCCGCCGCAACTGTCCGGCAGCGTCGTTTGCCAACATTCCCTTTCTGTAAGGGATGGAAATGTTGTATTTCCGTGTTGTCCCGCGACGCCGATCTTCAACACTTGTTGACGATACGTGAACGTTTGTTAATATTCCTATCTTTGAATGAGAATGCTAACGATTCTCATTAAATAAATATTTTAAACCGTCACTCGGGATTTCCAGCATGACCTTCGCTTACCACCACGGCGCCTCGAGGGAGGCTGGCCGCACCGCTACGGGCAACGTCGTCGTTCCCCGTAGCCGTCTGGCGCCGCTCGCGCTGGCCGCACTCCTGGCCTTTGCCGCCGCACCGGCCATCGCCCGGCCGATGGCGGCCACGTCCACGGATGGAACGACAACCGACGCCGACGCCCAAGCCACGCTCCAGGCCACAACGGTGACCGGCTCGGCCCTGCGTGAAACGCCGCAGAACCTCAAGCAGCCGGTGCAATCCGGCGCGCTTGGCTCGCGTAGCCAGCTCGATACGCCGTTCTCGACAACGGTGGTCAGCCAGGAGCAGCTCGAACAACGCCAACCCGCGAAGCTTGGGGACGTATTCGCGACCGACGCCTCCGTGACCGACGGCAGCAACGCCTTCGACGCCTGGGCCGGTTACATCTATGTGCGCGGCATGCCGATCGACTGGCAATCCGGCTTCAAGCTCGACGGGATGCCCGTGATGACCTACGGCGTGACGATGCCGTACGAGCAGTTCGACCGCGTGGAACTGCTCAAGGGGTTGTCCGGTTTCATGTACGGCTTCGTTGCCCCGGGCGGTGTCGTCAACTATGTGACGAAGAAGCCGACGGACGAGCGCATCGCCAGCGTCGATGTCGGTTTTCATTCAGACGGCATCTGGCGCGAGCACGTCGATCTCGGGGGGCGTGCCGGGCCGAACGACATGTTCGGCGCGCGGCTGAATTACACGCACGAGGAAGGCCGCACCTATTCGGACGGCAATCTGAATCGCGACACGGTGTCGCTCGCGCTCGACGCACGTTTGACGCCCGACCTGACGTGGAACTTCGGGGCGATGTACCAGGATCGCCGGGCGACGGGCACCACGCCCTCGCTCTCGACGGCGTTCTTCCAGGGCCATCAGTTGCCGGGGCCGATCAATGTGTCGAACGCGAATCTTCAGACGCAGGCCACGCATCTGAACACCATCACGCAGTTCTACACGACCGGCCTGCAATATCAGTTGAACCCGGACTGGAAGGTGTCGGCCAACTTCGCCTACAACAAGTCGACGCGCGACCGTAACGAAGCCACGCTCTATTTGCTCAACGGCGCCGGCGACTTCCGTGGCCTGAACGATCTGGGCGACGAAATCAATACGTTCCACGCGTGGCAGGTGGCGGCCGAGGGCAAAGTTCGTACGGGGCCGCTCGCGCATCAGCTCACGTTCGGCTACGCCTCGCAGTATCAGACGAACGACTACGCGTATCTGTACAGCCCGGTCACCGCGAACGCGTATGTTCCCTTCTCGACTTACTCGGGCAATCTGTACCAGGGGGCGTCGTATCAGTTCTTTGGCGACGGCTCGACGCTCCAGGCGCAACGCGCCAGCGCCATTGAGCAGCGCTCGGTCTTCGCCTCCGACACGGTACAGATCACGGATCGACTGTCGGTGCTCGGTGGCGCGCGCTTCACGAACTACAATCAGACGAACGCGCAAGGGATCTCGACCTACTCGACGAACGGTGTGTTCACGCCGACGCTCGCCGTCATGTACAAGCTCGCGCCGAACACGACGGCGTACGCCAGCTATGTGGAAGCGCTGGAGGCTGGCGAAGTGGTGGGGGCGGCCTACGCCAACGCGGGCGCCGTGCTCAACCCGTTCAAGAGCCGTCAGTACGAGGTTGGCGTGAAGACGGAGCAGGCCACGTGGAGCACGACGGCGGCGCTCTTCCGCATTGAGCGGGGTGCGGTGTACACGAACAGCGCCAACGCGCGCGTCTCGGACGGCCAGTCGATCTACCAGGGGATCGAGTTGGCGGGGGCGGTGAAGCTGGGGCCACGGTGGACGCTCGGCGCCAGTGCCATGGCGCTCGATAGCTGGTACGCCCGTACGAACGGTTTCGACGGCAACCGGGTGGGCGGTGCGCCGCGCTTCGTGCTCTCGGGCAACGTCGAGTACAAGGTGCCTTACGTGCCGGGTCTCTCGGTCGGGGGCGACATTCGCTACAACGGTCGCACGGCGCTCAATCCGCAGAACTCGCTGACCGTCTCGGGCTATACGTTGATCAACCTCGGCGCGACCTACCGCACGCGCGTCGCGGGCAAGGACGTGACGCTTCGCGCGGCGGTGAGCAACCTGACCAACCGCAAGTATTGGGAATATCAGTACGACAACTACATCAAGCCGGCCGACCCGCGCATGGTCAGCCTGAACGCGAAGATCGACTTCTGAGCGACGTCGGACACCTGGAGAGATTTGGCCATTCATGGAACAGCGGCTCGCGAGATCCGCTGTTCTTCTTCTTGGGCGCCGAACATGGCAGGGGATGCGGTGGCGTCCCGGCTATGGACTTCATTGAAAAAATCCATCGGTCGATCCGATAAAACGGCTTGACTATCTATCTACTGGTAGATAAAGTTCGTTTCATGAATCGCACAAACACATCGCCAACGACGCCGACCGTCAAGGAACAACTGCTCGAGCATGCGCAGCGGTTCCTGATGACGCGGGGCTACAACGGTTTCAGCTATCGGGATCTCGCTGAGCAGGTCGGGGTCAAGACGTCGAGCATCCACTATTACTTCCCGGCCAAGGAAGATCTCGTCCTCGAAGCCATCAAGGCTTACGACGCGTTGATCAACGAAGGGCTGGCGGGCATCGACGAGGCACTGCCGCCTGCGCAGAAGCTGGGGTTGTATGCGCAAGGATTCGGGCGCATCGCGGCCGACGGCCATCGGATCTGTCTGTGCGGCATGCTGGCGGCCGACATCGAAACGCTGCCGGAGACGGTTCGCGAAGCGGTGCAGCGATTCTTCGCGTATCACGAAGCATGGTTGGCACGTGTGCTGGCCCAGGGCGTGGCAGACGGTTCGCTCACGCTGACGTCGTCGCCCGATGGCACTGCGCGTGCGCTGTTTGCCGGGTTTCAGGGGAGCGTGATGGCTTCCCGTTTGTTCCGGGCGCCGTCGCGCCTGGAGGATGTGGTGGCGTCGGTGTGCGGCGTCGCTTGAGTTGACGCCGGCTCGCACGAGCCGGCCAGCGGATGTCAGAGGGGTCGTCCGGCCGGAAGGCAACGCCGTGAAGGTGTGTCGGGCCGGGACGATCGAAGTTTGGAAGTGAAATTCTCTACTCACCAGGAGTTCGTTATGTCGATCGAAAAAGTGCTGTACACCGCCCATGCCACCGCTACCGGAGGCCGTGATGGCCGTGCCGTGTCGTCCGACGGCGTGCTTGACGTCAAGCTGGTTGTACCCAAGGAAATGGGCGGCGCGGGCGTTGGCGGCACGAATCCGGAACAACTGTTTGCCGCCGGTTACTCGGCCTGCTTCCTGGGCGCGCTGAAGTTCGTGGCGGGCAAGGAAAAGATTGCGCTGCCCGCCGACACGAAGATCGACGGAAGCGTCGGGATCGGCCAGATCCCGACCGGCTTCGGCATTCAGGCGGAACTGAAGATCAGCGTGCCGGGCGTGGATCGCGCGACGGTCGAGGCGCTGGTGCAGAAGGCGCACATCGTGTGCCCCTACTCGAACGCCACGCGTGGCAACATCGACGTGACGCTGACGGTGGTCTGAGTTCGGCGCGTTCCCGGTCTCACGCGTAGGCGCGACGTCGGAGAACCCCGCGGGATAAGACAAGGGCAGCCCTCGGACTGCCCTTGTTGTTTTGCGGCCCGGCGCCCGGCCCGGTCACTTCGTTTTGACTTCGACCTTGATGCCGTCGGGCAGCACGGTGATGGCGCCCGGCTCGACATCGCGTCCGCCATAACGCAATTGCTCGGGTTTGAATGTGTAGATCGGATACTGATTGAGCACTTGCTGGGCGAGAGAGCCGCCAATGGCCGTCAATTGTTGGTCGTATGCCGGGGGCATGCCGTTCACATCCACACGCTCGACGTTCGGGTTGTCGAGCAACACGGCGCGTTTGACCGGGTCGTATTTCAGCGCGCTCGACAGACTCAGCACGCCCGCGAGCGGCTGGCCCTGCAGCAAGACGTTCTGCAAGTGCGCGTCGATCTGCGTCATGACGCGATTGGCCTGCGGATTGAAGCCGATTTTCGGATGCGTCAGTTCGACGGACAGTAGTTGGCCGTAGTTGAGCGTGGTCGGGAAGCGTTTGCCGACGGCCGCCTCGATGTCCTGACGCGTCATCGTGTACTCGCCGGTCCAGATGTTGTACGCGGCATTGGCCGGGCGCATGAGCGGGGCGAGCGCAAGGCCGAGGATCCCCGCCGCCGTCAGGCGCAGTGCGTCGCGGCGCGAGGTCACGGACCTGTACGAGGTGTCGGTGGTGTCGGTGGTGTCGGTGAGGGGGAGGCGGCGAGGCGCGCGGTAAGCGTTCATGTTACGAAGGTCCGAGGGACGGGCACGGCGCGGCCATGCCTGAATCGTCGATGATGATGTGACCCGGACGACGCAGAATCGTTCTGCGTGCGGCGTTGGCCCGTGAGAACCGTGTCAATCCGTGCCCACGCGCGTTCGTCTTCGTGCAACGGCGCGACCGGCTCGCCGGTTCGATCCAGTTCAATAATGCGGCGGGACTTCGTGACGTGGATTGCCATCGTTCCCCCCTTGTCCCTGCGACTGCATCTGCTGGTACAGCGCCTTGAGCTGCTTTTGCAGCAAATCGAGCTGCTGCTCCTGACGCGTGACGATGTCGTTGAGGGTTTCGAGCAAATCCTCCTGAAACGCCGCCTTGACTTCGAGTTCGACGACGCGTGCTTCCAACGATTCCATGAGCTTCTCCGGTAGACGCGGCATTGTAGGCCACGCGACGACTTCGCCATTCGATGCTGCCAGCGAAATGACGCATCCGATTCGCGCCGGGCATAATCGCACGATGAAAACCTTCCTGCTTTATGTCGTCACGGCGGTGGCGGAGATCGTCGGCTGCTATTTGCCCTGGCTGTGGCTCAAGCAAGATCGCAGCGCATGGCTGCTCGTGCCGGGGGCGATATCGCTCGTGCTTTTCGCGTGGCTGCTGACGCTGCATCCGTCGGCGGCCGGTCGTGTTTATGCGGCGTACGGCGGCGTTTATATCAGCGTGGCGATTGTGTGGCTATGGCTCGTGGATGGAATGCGCCCGACGCCGTGGGACATGGCCGGCGTGGCCGTTGCGTTAGCGGGCATGAGCCTGATCGCTTTCCAGCCGCGCTAGTTGCTTCAGTCGCTTCAGTCGCGACTGCCGCCACCGCTCATCTCGCCGGCGCCGGACGGCAGCCCATCGAGCACTCGCCGTTCGTTCATGGTGCCGGCGTAGTGATTGCGCTTTTCTTCGTACATCAGCAGATCGGCCCGCTGGGTCGTGGCTTCGAGCCGCTCGCCTGCCTCGCACGTCGCCATCCCCATCGAGAAGGAGAGCGCCGTGCCAGGGTAGAACGAGTTGTTCAGCTCCACGAGTTGGCGAATGCTCTCGATCAGCGCCGCGCCACTCGTCGCATCGGTGGAGGGTAGCAGCAATGCGAATTCGTCGCCGCCGATGCGCGCCGCGATCTGCGGGGCGGTGACCGCTTTGCTCAACACCTCGCCCGCACGGCGCAGCAGCGCGTCGCCTGCGGCGTGCCCCAACTGATCGTTCACGGTCTTCAGGCCGTTCAGGTCGGCGACGATCACCGTCACCGGATAGGGCCCCTTGCGCTCCAGCCGGTTGAGTTCGTCGACATAGAACGAGCGGTTGCGCAGCTTGGTCAGCACGTCGTGCTTGCCGAGGAATTCGAGATACGACTCGGCCTTCTTGCGGGCGGTGATGTCGGTGAGTGCCACGAGCACCAGGTCCCAGCGCGCCTCGTGACCGGGCAGCACCGCGAACTGCAGGTGAACGTTGATCTCGTTGCCATCGAGCGCGTAGTTGACGACTTCGCGCTGCTGGAACAGCTTGTTCTCCCACAGGTCGACCAACTGCTCGCGGAAATTGTGTCGCATGTCGTCGCGGAACACTTCGGGCAGTCGGGCGAGCAGCGAGGCCTTGTCGGGGGCGACGAACATCGCCAGCGTGTGGCGATTCACGTCGAGCACGTGGATCTCGGTCATGCACCGTTCCACGAATTCGGGGTGAACGTCGGTAAACGTGCGGAAGTCCGTGATGCCGCGCGCGCGGGCGTCGTCGAGCAACAACTTGATGGCGCTGAAATCCTCCACCCATAGCGAGACTGGCGAGTATTCGAACAGCCCGCGTGCGTATTGCTCGCCCATCGTCACGCGCTCACGGGCGTGTTCGAGTTCGGTCACGTTTTCCAGCGAGATCAACACGCGTTCCAGCGTGGCTTCGTGCCCGGGCAGGACCGAGCCGTTCAGGAGCACATCGAGACGCCGGCCATCGAGTGTGTAGTTGACCGTCTTGCTCGTGAAGTGTGTACGGCCGTCCCACAACTGGCAAAGCTCTTCGATGTGGGTCTTGAGCATGTCGTCGCGGAAGATGCGCGGCAGGCCGGCCACGAGCGCGTCGAGCGATGGGGCGTTGAACATCGACAGCGTTCGTCGATTGACCTTGATGACGCGAATGCGTCGCGAGCAAGCGGCGACGTGTGCCGGGTCGAGCTTGAAGTGGGCGCGCAGGTCGGTGATCCCTTGTGCGCGCCATTCGTCGAACAATTGCTTCACACCGCTGAAGTCCTCGAGCCAGAGCGAAACGGGCGCGAGGTCGAACATCAGGGCGTCATCGTTGGCGGCGCTGGCCCCAAGCGCATCGCGCGGCAGGGAGGTCGGCTGGGAAGGTACGACGGGCGTGGCGTCCGGCATGAGGCACCTGGGGTCTGCTAAGTCGAGTCAGCCCGCCATTCTACGGGCAAATGCGCGCCATGCCACCGAGAGTCGGATTAGCGCAACGGCGCACCGGTATCGCGTTTGACTTCTCGCAGCGACAGCATCGATTCGATGGACGAGACGCCGGGCAGGGCGCGCAGCACGTCGCGCGTGAACATGCCGTAATCGTCGAGATCCGTGGCAACCACCTCGAGCAGGTAATCGGCGCTGCCGGAGATGTTGTGGCACGACACAATGCGCTCGATGGCCTGGACTTCGCGCTCGAACTGCTCGGACAGCGCACGGTCATGAACGGCGAAGCGCACATGCACGAATGCCGTCACGCCAAGCCCCAGCGCGCGGTGCGAAAGTTCTGCCCGATAGCCGGTGATATAGCCCTCGGCTTCGAGCCGTTTCAGACGTCGCGCACAGGGTGTTTCGGACAGCGACACACGTTCGGCAAGCCGAGCGTTGGAAATGCGGCCATCGCGCTGGACGATGGCGAGAATCGCCCGATCGATGGCGTCGAGTTCGTTCATGATGAGTATCCCGCTACGAAAGCTACTGCAAAGCTGGCATTCCACCACGATCTGCAGTTTCCGGAAAGTGTTGCCCTCATCCTTCCGGATTAGGTTGATTGTTGCGGGCGTGACCTCTGATATGGCGAGATTCCAACGTGAAATGCGCTTGCGAGGTGAAATGATCTAAATTATTAGCGAGGTATGAGTGAAAAACGCCGTGTATCGCTCGTGGAATAGCGAGATCATGAGGTTCGTTTCCGCCATTGCGGCCGTCAGGGGAAAATCATGGTTTCGCTGCAGTTGCTCACCGTCTTCGTCGGTGCGTTGATCGTCGTCTACGCGTTGCCGGGCCCGGATATGGCGCTCGTCATGCAGACGAGCATGACGCGAGGGGTGCGGCACGGATTGGCGACGGCGGCCGGCTTGGCACTGGCGCGTGCCGGGCACGTAACGCTCTCGGCCTGCGGCGTGGCGGCGCTGTTGCGTTCGGCGCCGTGGCTCTTCGAGACGGTGCGCATCGCGGGCGCGATCTATCTGGCGTGGGTGGCGATCCAGATCTGGCGTTCTCCGGCGTTCGGCATCGAGACCACGGCCGCGCCGACCGACGCTGCACCGCCGCTCGCGCATTCCGTGCGGCGCGGTGTGCTCTCCAGCGTGCTCAATCCGAAGGCGCTGCTGTTCTGTTCGGTGCTGCTGCCCCAGTTTGTCCGCGCCGAAGCCGGGCCAGTGTGGTCGCAGGTGCTCGAACTGGGGGTACTGCTGCTGGTCGTGGGCGCGATCTTTGACGTGACGCTCGCCTTCGGTGCCGCCCGCATCGCCCGCTGGCTGCGCACCCGCCCGCTGGCACAAAAAGTCCAACGCTGGTCGTTCGGCGCGGCGCTCATGGCGTTCGCCGTGCGCCTGTCGCTGGATTGAAACGCCGGGCCAACGTCCTCCGCTGCCCTCCTTTCCTCTCGACGCACTAACTTGGTGCGTTTCGCTGCGGCACGGCAAATGAAGGTGCGACACAACGTCGCACCTCTTGAAATCTAAGAACCTTCCCGAATTGCTGCATTGCACAGCGTTTACCGCCAAACAGGTGCCGATCTGCTTTGAAAACGTCGCGCGCGTATGCGTGAGGGCTGCGCGACACATTGTCGCGCCGGTGTGTGTGCGATGTGCGGCCTAATTAAACTTCGGCATAATGCCGCACCGTGATGGAAGTAAAAGACAAGAAGTCGGGCAGTGACTTGAGGTCTTCGGGGCGGCAACGTGCTCCGGTTCCCGTCTTTTCGATGACACAGTCGTCGTAGTTCGGCCGGTGCAATATCGGCGCGGCGACTGCTCCCGTCTCACCTTAACCCTTGCCAACCTCCTGCGACCCTGCATCAGGCCGGTAAGCCCGTGTTGCGCCGTTCGTTGGCCAACTCAACCCTGTCGTGTGACATGAAGAAACACAGAAACCCGCGATTGCTAAGGCTCCTCGCCCTGTGCTCGCCGCTGCTTTTGGCTGGCTGCGACATGGCCGTTCTCAACCCCAAGGGGCAGATCGGAGAAGAGACCAAATCCCTGATTCTCACGGCCACCTGGCTGATGCTGATCGTCGTGATTCCGGTCATCTTGATGACGCTGTGGTTTGCGTGGAAGTATCGCGCGAGCAACAAGGCGGCCCGCTATGAACCGAACTGGTCGCACTCCACGGCCATCGAGATCGTGGTCTGGCTCGTGCCGATCATCATCATTGCGATCCTCGCGCGCATCACCTGGGTCTCCACCCACGAACTCGATCCTTACAAGCCGCTGCAAAGCGATGTGAAGCCGATCACGGTCGAAGTGGTGTCGATGAACTACAAGTGGTTGTTCATCTACCCGGAGCAAGGGATTGCGTCGATCAACGAGTTGGCCGTTCCGGTCGATACCCCCGTGAATTTCAAGATCACGTCGGAATCGATCATGAACTCGTTCTTCATTCCGCAATTGGGTAGCCAGGTCTACTCGATGGCCGGTATGCAGACGAAGCTGCACTTGATCGCCAACCACGTCGGCGCGTACGACGGCATTTCGGCGAACTACAGCGGCGGCGGTTTCTCGGGCATGCGTTTCAAGACGCTGGCGATGACCGACAACGACTTCGAGCAATGGGTGACGAAGGTGCGCGAGTCGAAGAAGGTGCTCGACAAGGACGCCTACGCCTCGCTCGTGCCGATGAGCGATAACACGCCGGTCACGTACTACAGCTCGGTCGACGCGAACCTGTTCCAGTCGATCGTGCACGCCCCGATGGCATCCGGCATGGCCCAGCAGCAGGAAGGCCATGAGAACCACGGTGCCATGGACATGAAGGGCATGGACAAGACGATGGACATGAAGGGTGCGGCCAACGACGCAGCGACGGCACCGGCCGCCGCTGCGATGACCATGGCCATGGACAATGCCGGCGCGCATGCGATGCACGCCGGTGCGTCTGCGCACGCGCACAAGGAGTAAACAACAATGTCAACGCTGTTTGGCAAACTGACTCTCGAAGCCATCCCGTACCACGAGCCGATCATCGTCGGCGCGGTCGGCATGATGGTGCTGGGGGGGCTGGGCATCCTTGGGTTGCTCACCTACTTCGGCAAGTGGAAGTACCTGTGGAACGAGTGGATCACGTCGGTCGATCACAAGAGGATCGGCATCATGTATGTGCTCGTGGCGCTCGTCATGCTGCTGCGCGGCTTTGCCGACGCCATGATGATGCGTACGCAGCTCATGCTCGCGCACAACTCGCCGGGCATTCTCCCGCCGGAGCACTACGACCAGATCTTCACCGCCCACGGCGTGATCATGATCTTCTTCGTGGCGATGCCGTTCATGACGGGTCTCGTCAACCTCGTGGTGCCGCTGCAGATCGGCGCCCGCGACGTGGCATTCCCGTTCCTGAACACGCTCTCGTTCTGGCTGTTCGTGGCGGGCGCGGCGCTGGTGAACCTGTCGCTGGGCGTGGGTGAATTCGCGCGCACCGGCTGGCTGGCGTACCCGCCGCTCTCGGGCATCCAATACAGTCCGGGCGTGGGGGTGGATTACTACATCTGGGCCTTGCAGATCTCGGGTCTGGGCACGTTGCTCACGGGTGTGAACTTCGTCGTCACGATCCTGAAGATGCGCGCGCCGGGTATGAACCTGATGAAGATGCCGGTCTTCACGTGGACCTCGCTGTGCACGATGGTGCTGGTGTGTGCCGCGTTCCCGGTGCTGACGGTGACGCTGGCGCTGCTCTCGCTCGACCGCTACCTCGACTTCCATTTCTTTACGAATGAGTTGGGCGGCAACCCGATGATGTACATCAACCTGATCTGGATCTGGGGTCACCCGGAGGTGTACATCCTGATTCTGCCGGCGTTCGGTATGTTCTCGGAGATCATCTCGACGTTCTCGGGCAAGAAGCTGTTCGGCTACAAGTCGATGGTGTATGCCACGGCCGCGATCATGGTGATGTCGTTCCTCGTGTGGGCGCACCACTTCTTCACGATGGGCTCGGGTGCCAACGTGAACGCGTTCTTCGGTATCGCGACGATGATCATCTCGATCCCGACGGGCGTGAAGATCTTCAACTGGCTGTTCACGATGTACCGCGGTCGCGTGCAAATGACCGTGCCGGTGCTGTGGACGCTGGGTTTCATCGTCACGTTCGTGATCGGTGGCATGACGGGCGTGCTGCTGGCGGTGCCGGGCGCCGACTTCGTGCTGCACAACTCGCTGTTCCTGATTGCTCACTTCCACAACGTGATCATCGGTGGCGTGCTGTTCGGTTACATCGCCGGGATGAACTACTGGTTCCCGAAGGCCTTCGGCTTCAAGCTCGACGAGCGTCTGGGCAAGGCAAGCTTCTGGTGCTGGCTGATCGGCTTCTACCTCGCGTTCATGCCGCTGTATGTGCTGGGCCTGATGGGCATGACCCGTCGCCTGAACCACTACGAAAACGCTGCGTGGCAGCCGTGGCTGATCGCCGCGTGGGTGGGGGCACTGTTCATTGCCGCGGGTATCGGTTTCCAGGTGCTGCAACTGGTCGTCTCGATCAAGAACCGCAAGGCGCTCGCCGACACGACGGGCGATCCCTGGAATGGCCGTACGCTGGAGTGGATGACGTCGTCGCCGCCGCAGTTCTACAACTTTGCCGAAGAGCCGCGCGTGCATGACATCGACGAGCTGGCCTATCGCAAGGCGCATGGCATCAAGGGCGACCTGAAGACGAGCTACACGCCGATTCACATGCCGAAGAACACCGGTGCCGGCTTCATCATCAGTGCGTTCTCGCTGGTGTTCGGTTTCGCGGCCATCTGGCACATCTGGTGGCTGGCCATCGTGGGCTTCGTCGGCATGATCGTGACGTTCATCTGCCGCAGCAACGACGATTCGATCGACTACTACGTGCAGTCGCCGGAAGTGGTGGCCATTGAAACGGCTCACCATCAGGCACTGGCCGCAGCAGCAAAGGCTTAATCATGACGAGCGAAGTTCTCAAACACTCTGGCGCGCATGCCGATGCGCATGCGCACGACCACGCGCACCACGACACCGGTGGCAACACGATCTTCGGTTTCTGGGTATACCTGATGACCGACCTGGTGCTGTTCGCCGGCCTGTTCGCCACCTTTGCGGTGTTGCGTGACTCGTCTGCGGGCGGCCCGACGGGCAAGGAATTGTTCGACCTGAAGTTCGTGCTGGTCGAAACGTTCATCCTGTTGTTCTCGTCGATCACCTATGGCTTTGCCATGGTGGGTCTGCACAACGGCAAGAAGAGCACGGTGCTGGGCTGGCTGGCGGTGACCTGGCTGTTGGGTGCCGGGTTTATCGCGATGGAACTGTATGAGTTCCACCACCTGATTCTGGAAGGTGCAGGCCCGAACCGCAGCGGTTTCCTGTCGTCGTTCTTCGCCCTGGTGGGCACCCACGGTCTGCACGTGGCCTCGGGCCTGCTGTGGATGGCCGTGCTGATGTTCCAGATCGGCAAGAAGGGTCTGAACTCGACCACCACCACGCGCCTGCAATGCCTGTCGCTGTTCTGGCACTTCTTGGACGTGGTCTGGATCGGCGTGTTCACGGTCGTGTACCTGATGGGAGCGATGTAAATGAGCAATACGAAATCGGTGCAATCGCATGGCCACGACGCTGGCCACAATGCGGCCGGTGGTAGCCACGGCAGCGTGAAGTCGTACCTGATCGGCTTCGTGCTCGCAGTGATCCTCACGGTCGTACCGTTCAAGCTGGTGATGGATGGCACGATGCCGCCGTCGACGGTGCTGCCGCTGATTCTCGGCGCGGCCCTCGTGCAGATCATCGTCCACCTGATGTACTTCCTGCACATGGACCGCTCGTCGGAACAGCGCTGGAACGTGATGGCCTTCGCGTTCACGATCCTGATCGTGTCCATCGTGCTGGTCGGCTCGCTGTGGATCATGCACAACGCCAACACACTGATGATGCCGGGGATGTAAGGCTTCTTCAGAACTTGTCCGCGTTTCTTCGGGCAAGTGAGAGAAAGGCGGCGCCGGGTTCGGCGCCGCCTTTTTCTTTTCTGGGCGCTGGCAGGCGTGGGATTTCTTGTGTCGAGGTATGCAAAAAAGGCAGTTCGAATCATCGAACTGCCTTTCTTGCTCACGCCTCTCCGATCCGTCGACACCGCCCGTCTATCCACCCCCCCCACGCACCCGCTAGCCCCCATACCCGCGACGCTTGCCGGTACCCTGACTGCGCTCCACTTTAAAGTCGCTCCGTCAGGGCACCGGCAAGCGTCGCTCACGCATCCTGTCATTCCAGTCGCCCGAGTCGTCCCCTCGGTGCCGTCGCATCCTTTGCGCTTACGGATCGAGGAGGGGAGCCGCAAGCGTGGTTCGCGCATTCTCTCTTACCGCTCACCTTGGTTGTCCGTTCGGTGTTGCCGCGTCGCTTGCGTTGACGGACCGATGCGGGGGGGAGGGCGGCAGGCGTGGTTCGCGAATTCGGCGTGTGACGCGGGAGGTTGCTGAAAACTAAGACTATGCATCCGTAAACGAACATAATCTAAAGTTGTTTAGGAACAGCCGTTAAGCGTAACTTCAGCCACCCCAGGAGAATTGAGCACTGCACTTCCACTGCACCGAAAATGTGGGGGCGAACTCCACGAGCCTCCGCCGACGCGCACGTCAAGGATGCCCTTGGCGCGAGGAGTGCGATGCCGCCAGAACACTTACCTCAGGCGACGCCTGATGCCTGCTTCGGTGTCTTCACGGCTCGCATCGCGGTCGTAGCTTTCGGCTAGATCCATTAGAAGCTTGGAAGAAACGAACGGATGCGAGACCTGAATCAGTTGTCCCCACTTCCGATACTTTTCTGCCAGCGCGCGTTCCTGCTCGCCACCTTCGCCGCGCCAGTGAGCTCCGCGGGAATTGTAAACTCCGGTGCATGCCCCTTTCATTAGGGGCTCTGATTGGATGTCCTCCATCACGTCCCGCACCGGTTCACACGGCCACACGCCATCATCACCGACCGGCGCGAACGAAAGCAGCTTGCCGATGCAGATGTCGGCAATTTCAGAGCGGCCCAACTGAGCGCAGGACTGTCGAACGGTAGAGATCCACTTTGCTAGACGATCCCCGGCAAGTTCGTCGAGGTCGTTGTGGCCGGGAATGCGTTGGATGGCTTCCAGCAGTTTGTAGCCACGCTCGGCCATGTCCGCGATGCGCTCGGATGGGACCTGAAATTCGGCGGGATCCGTCCCGCCGTCGTTGCGTTTGTAGGCCCAAGATATCGCCTGGACGAAAAATTCGGGATGAGTCTCGATATACCGTTCAAGGTTCGGGATTCCGTACTGGCCCTGACGATCCCAGGGGCGTGCTAGGACATCGAGGTAGGCAAATTCCAAGCCAGCCTTCTCATCGAGAGTTAGTGCCGGACTGCTGTCGAGGTGCTTGAAAGCCTCTTCAACATAGTAATGCTCGAGCCTGTACTCACCGGGCCGATCCTTGCCCCCCTGTGCCGTCGCCGATAGCAGGCGGAAAAGAACTTGGGCATCGAGTTTGGCCGGATGAAACTGAATACACGAGAACGCCGCACGGGGCCGCTCTGCCTTCAATAATCTCTCGACTGCTTCGTTGTTTTCGGCGTCCGCGTCGCGAATCCAGTCTGGTGTGACCTCGCTCCAATACTTGGTCTGGTTTGCCTCGCTGAGGGTATCGACCAGCTTCCAAGTGCTTCTGCAGAACGGTGCGAGCACAAATAGCTGTATGACGTCCTCTGCGGCGAGGTCGGCTGCGACGCTCTTGAGGACAGCTCCGCGTTTGTCGTCATCGATCAGAGCTCGCAGGGCGCCGCTAACGAAATTCTTGTGCGCGTGAAGTTCCTCCTTTCCAGCGAGGATCGGCGCGAGCGCGAGGCGCAGCACTTCCATAAGTTCGTGCTCGGACAACACGGCGCTGGCCACGAGTCCGCCGATCACCCACGTAGCGTTCCCGCGTTCGGCAAGCTGCAATATCCCGGCGAGGCCGCGCTGCGCAACGATCTCGCGCAACGCGGCGATCCTCAGGCGAGTGACGCGTTCCTCGCGCTTGTGGAAGTCGATTTTCTCGATGTCCTCGATCTCGTCGGCGGACTCCTCAACCCATCCGTTGCGGAACAACCAAGCGTGCTTATTGAGGAGGTCGCTCGGTTCGAGTGCCGCATAGGCCGCCATGCCTGCGGTCGCCACGCGAGTTGTTTGTCCACCCTTTCTCGTTCGAAGGGCCGCGCGTCGAGACAGAGTGGAAACGCGGATTTTTTCGCGCATAACCGCTTTATCGGCATCGCTAGCGCTATTTTTTGCCCAGCCTTCAACCAACGTCCAGACGCGATTTTGGTCGGCCTCGGTCAGGCCGTGCAGACGCTCAATCAGATCGCATAACATTCCAAGCGAATGATTCGGCCAGGTCAACGCCATCTCGACCATCTCTCGCATGAATTCGATGGTAGGTCCCCAAGTGGGAAGCGGTTCGCCGAATCCATACCCGTCGGGGCGCCAGCGCGGCTTGTGGCTATAGTCGCCGACTTGATGATGGGTGCCGAACTGTGCGACGCAGATCCTCCATGCCACGGTTGGAAATCTCTCGGCGAGTTTCTTCATCAGGGCCACTCGCTGCTCGCGGTTGGCCGCGGTTTGGGGCATCCAAGCGCGGAAGATAGACAGCAATGAATTGATCGGCTTGTTGACCCAGTTGTCGTCTATTTCTACCTGCGCGAGCCGAGCGAGGATCGAGGCCGCGCGCGGCAACGTTTTGAAGTTCCAGGAAAGACCCTCCAACGCCCAAAGCAACCCGGTTCGGCTCGGACTGCGCCCGAACACGCTAGGGTCTACGGGACGCAGGAGCCCGAGAACAGCGGGTTTCTCGGCTTTGAGGTCTCGTTCCAGGATCGAGAGGAATTCATCGGGAGCGGCTTCCGCATAGGTAGGAAGGTCGCGATCGTTCGCCTCTAGAATCCGCGTGCTCAATGGTGTCGGAAGCAATTCGCGCACGACGTGTATTGCCTCAATTTCGGTATCGATGCCGAGGCGGCTCTTGAACAGTTGCTCGCCGTGGACGGCCAATAAGACCAGCGTTTCCGAAATGCCTTCGCGGAAGGTACTGGAAAACTCACGCGTCTTTCCATGAATCGCAGCCGTCCAGCGCTGACCCTCGTCGAGATCGAGCGCTGGATCGTCTTCACCGAGTACCATGCGTGCTACCGCGAAGTAGCGATTCAGGTCGGCCTGCGTTATTGCGCCAGCGATAGCGTAAAGCAAGTCAATCTTCGAGATCACGCCCCTATAAGTGCCGACCGACCAGATCGGTGCGTCGTTCAATTGAGCAAGGCTTTGGCAATCTTTCTCAAGATCGTCATACGGACGGTCTCCGGCCAAAAGCGAAAGTCCGATCCTATCGGTTTCATTTTGGCTATTCCATGCACCCACAAAAAGGAACGGCGCGAGGCTGGCCGCCGTCTGACGGTCCATCGCCCATTCCGGCGATCGCACCGCCGGGACCGACGAAAGCTGACGGCGTAAGACGGTGAGCGATCGGCCCGACGCACTCGCAAGCCGCGCGATGTCGTCACGATTCTTGCCCATCTCTCCAAGTGCCTTATCGAAGGTCTCGAAGCTGGCCGGTTCCAAAACGATGTCTGGACTAGCAGTCACGGCGTTGCGAGGGTAGATGACAATCGAGTGCATAGAATTCGCATAGGGAGCGAGTTCGCGCTCGACTTCGCGCGAAAACACGACCGGAATGAACGTCTGCGCCCCTGCCATCAGGCGCGGCAATACATTTGGCTTATCGAACACCAAAACGCGGTCGCGATATGACGCCAGATCGTTACCACCACGCTCGCTAAGCAACTGGGCAAGGAAGGCAAGCGCCTCGTCAGTAGAGTCAGCCGCAATCAAAATCGGCCCCTCTGACGGTTTGGAGAGGCGAGCGAGCAAGGCCCGTTTGGTCGACTGGATGGCAGAGTCAAACAGAGCACCACTCAACGGCGGGGTACAGATGCCGGCCCAGTCTGCCCAGCACTTGTCGAGTGAACGCACGTGCTCCGCAGGGATGTGCGTCTCGTTCGCGAACCACGCTTGCGCAGGCAGCGACTGCTCCAACCATTGCTCAAGGTCACTCGCATCGTAAGCGCGAACGTCCTTCCAAAGTCCTTTCGCCTTCTTGGTGGCAACCCAGGAGGCCTTCCCGGCCCACCGGCGCGGCGTAACGAATATGAACGTCGTTTCCGCGCGCTCCTCACTTCCAAGGGGCCTCACGCTCTTTTCGAAGTCGCCTTCTGCCTTCGCCTTAGGGTCCTCGTTGGTTCCAAACTCCCAGCCGGAACGCCCGGCAGGAACCCAAGGCGTTCCTTCGTTTGCCTCTAGGAACCCATCCCATCCCGGACGTTCAGCGTCGTCGTTACCGGGAAAGTCCACTTTCGTGAGCGCACTGCCGGTCGAGTGCACCAGTGTGCGCAAGAACACCGCAAGGCGGCTGCGCGCCAAGATGTTATGCGAGACCCAATCTTCGATATCGTTGGCCTTGATTCTCAAGAAGGGCGGCACATAGGCCTTGATGTCGGCGGGCGCGTCTTTCCGTTTGGCCTGTGCCGCATCGTACTGCGCTTGCATCTCCATGAGGTCCTTGAGCGGATAGTTAAACGCCTTCTCCAGGCGTGCGGCCATCTCGGCGGACAAAGCGGCGTTGCCATTGAGCAAATTCGACAGGGCTGGGCGGCCTACCCCCATAAGTTGCGCGGCTTTGGTGACGGACATCCCCTGTGGAATGATCTCGGCCCTGATGCGCGTTCCAGGATGGGGGATATCGTTAGGCAGAGCCATAAAATCCTCGATTAACGTGAGCTGACCAACTGTGACTGAGCGATTGCCTGAGTGTATTGTATTGTGTAGCGCTACAGGATACAATCCAGTCGTAGTCGTCAAAGAGCTCCGTGGAGGCTCTATCGAGGTGTGAAAAAGTGGTCAACGCCGGGGGCGGGTGTTACCAGACCAAGACGGCCCTTGAGTGCCGAGGCCTAGGAGACTGCAATTGCCGGGGTGGGACGCAGAAGGGGGCTAAACAAAAGGCCCGCCGTTTGGCGAGCCTTCTGAATGGGTTGGGGAACAGAAAATGCAGCGGGACACCGCCCAGACCCACACTCCTGACCCCTTGATAATCTTGCCGTCAAAAACAGCGCGACGGGCTTGGCGTAAGTATGACGTACTATAGGCGCGCGAAGTTCCTCGGTCAACAAAAACGCGTCGTGATGTCCCGAAAACTTGGCCGCGAAAACGCCAGCATTGAAAAAGTGTACGCCAAAAAACCGCGTACGCAAGACGAACGAGCCGCAGGTGCAATGAAAAACGATCCGAAACTGGCGCAGTATCCGCTCACGCGCGAACAGGCGGTCTTCGCGAGCGTCTGGTACAACATGACGTATGCGTATTCTCTCGACTCGCACCGCGTGCGCGTCATGCACGCGGTCAACATCCTTGAGGAGCTGATGCGGCTGACGGCGTACCCACATGCGAACGGTGAGGACCGCTGGATGGTGGGGCGCGAGGCGATCAAGATCCTGGTCTCCGAGGCAGCGCTCAAGCGCCCCGCGCTCAGCGTCCCGACGGCGACGATCTGCACATTGTTAGGCAAATCTTTTGGTGTGAAATACGATAAGGCGTCGCTGGACAAGGGGCGGTCGCTCCTTGAGTCGCATCTGCGCGAGTACCAGGCCACGCTGCATCGCTACTACGTCGGCGAGATCATTCAGGGTATTCACGACGCCGTGTTGTCACCGGACGCCCGGCCCGAGTTTGAGCGCTTCAACGAGATCCGGTCGCTTACGGGGAGCCTCATCAGCTACCTGATCGCGCGGGGCCAGAGCATTGAGGGGCTGTTCCAACTGTACAGCCATGTCCTCGTTCCATTTAGGCGGCAAACGAAACCATATAATTTTGCACAGCGCTTCGACCTACTCAAGAAGCTGATTACGTCGGAGCAGCGTTCCTGGGAGGTGTGGTTTGCCGTGGACGGCATCACTGACCCGAAGTCGTTTCCCGCTAGCATCGGCGGGATCACGTTCGCCCAAGCCACCCCAGCCGAGGTCGCCGCGCTTGATGGCGGCATGAAGGAGCAGGGGTATCGCCTCTTTGTTACCACTGTGGAGGGTGCGCTCGACGCGCGCACCGCGGGCCAGCGAGTCCACGAACGTATCAACCGCGTGCTCGATCTGGTCCGTTTCGAGTACGACCGGGCGAACATTGCCGTGTCTGAGTTGTTCGCGGTTCGAAAGACGAGCGATAACAACTGGCGCATACTGCCGATCCCGAAGGTAGTGCCGAATCCACAGTCATCGGTGAGCCCCGAGCAGCTTGACGCGTTTGCTAGGAATGTCAGTGTGCTGGTCAGCGGTGATCGCTTCTCTCAGGAAGGCCGTGACCGGGTGCTCGCTGCATTCCGGCTGTATCGGATGGGTGCTGATACAACCAGTTTCGAGAACAAGCTCGTTAACTGGTGGACTGGTCTCGAATTCCTCGCCAAAGGTATGGGCGGGTCAAACTCGATCGCCGACGCAGTCGAGGGGAGCGTTACGCCGGTCCTCATGGGCGTGTCCGTGATAAATCACCTAAACGCGTATCGCGAGGTGCTGCTCGAACAGTCGGTTGAACTCGTCGATTCCGCTACCGGCCGACCAATTGTGCTCAAAGAGCTGGATTTCGCCCAACTCTACGATGTCCTCGGTCAAGCGGCCCATCGCCAGACGATTAGCGCTAAGTTGCAGGCGCTACCGCTTACTCAGATGCGTCTTGACCAGTTCCTGAACTATTTGGCCTCGCCTCAAGACATGAACAAGTTCCTCGAACGTTGTGAGGAAGGGCTGCGCTGGCATTTGCAACGGATCTGGCGAGCCCGCTGCGACATCGTCCACAGCGGCGGCCGCATGGTAAACATCGCGCTGCTGTGTGCCAACCTCGAGGCGTATCTGAAGTCGGTGCTCACCGCGCTGCTTGCGGCTTTTGGGCGTATCCCGACCCTCGCGAGTCCGCAGGAGTTTTTCATCCGGGCCGAGCATAGCTACGCGAGTGCGCGCGAGGGCCTGCGTGGCAATGATGTCGGTTTGCTCAAAGCGTTTCTGAGGGAATTGAAGCCTCAGTGATGCAGCCTGTCATTGGCCGATGCCTGATGTTGACAGTTTAGGGATACGCGTTTCTGTTGGCTGCTTGCGGAGCCGCATTCTGTTTCACCACCCACCTCGGTCGCCCGACGGGTGTCGTCGCATCGTGTGCATTGACGTATCGGGTTGGGGGCCGCCCGCGGTGCGACTTAACAGGCATTGGAGTGCCGCGGGCGGCCCCCAACCCGATTCACCGCCGGCGTTGGAAGCGACCGGGCGCATCAAGACCTATCGAACGCAACACGGAACTACAACGCGCAAGGGCACGAGGCGCGAAAAAGCGCACGAAGGCCTATCCGTGCGACGCCGCCTTGTCATCCGGCGGCGTATCCGACGTCGGCGCGGCAAGGATCACCCCGGGCCGCACCGGCAGATCCGGACGAATCCCCAGCAGCGGCAACGCCTGCGACGCGATCTCCGCAAACGCGGGTCCCGCCGCCTGACCGCCAAAGTGCTGCGACGCCTTGGGCTCATCCACCGATACCGCAATCACCAGGCGCGGTGCCGACAACGGCGCAATCCCCACGAACGACGCCCGATACTTCGAGTGATCGTATCCGTGCGCGCCCGCCTTGTAGGCCGTGCCGGTTTTTCCCCCAATGCTGTAGCCGGCCACCTGCGCCGTCGTCGCTGTCCCGCCCGTATCGACCACGCCCGCCAGCATCTGGCGCATCTCCGCCGCCGTGTGCGCGTCGATCACCCGCACGCCCTCCGGCTGCACCGGTGTATCCGGCTTGATGATGGAGATGGGCACGAGTACGCCATCGTTGGCAAAGATCGTGTACGCACGCGCCAACTGGAACAGCGACGCCGAGACCCCGTAACCGTACGCCATCGTCGCCTGCTCGATCCGCCGCCACGATTTGTACGGACGCAAACGCCCCGAGACCGCCCCCGGGAACCCCAGCTTCGGCTGCTGACCCAGTCCGATCTCGGTGAACATGTCCCACATTTCCTCCGCCCGCAACATCGTCGACACCTTGGTCATGCCGATGTTGCTCGACTTCTGAATGACACCCGCCGCCGTCAACACGCCGTTCGCACTGTCGTCGCTGATGGTCGCGCCTTCGAAGACATATCGCCCAGGCCCCGTGTCGATGAGCGTGGTCGGCGTGAGCCGATGCAGGTCCAACGCCAGCGCCATGGTGAACGGCTTGAGAATCGAGCCCGGTTCGAAGACATCCGTGAACACGCGGTTGCGCAACTGCTCGCCCGTCAAATGCGCTCGGTCGTTCGGGTTATAGGTCGGCAAGTTGGCCAGCGCCAGCACCTGGCCGGACTTGGCATCGATGACGACCGCCATCGCCGCTTTCGCCCCCGTGCGTTCCAGCGCATTCTTCAACGCCTCGTAGGCGATGTACTGCACACGCGTATCCAGCGTAAGACGGATGTCCTTGCCGTCTCGCGGCGGGCTGGAGTCGTCGAGGTCCTGAATGGTCCGGCCGATGCGGTCCTTGATGACGCGTCGCACGCCCGCCTTGCCCTCGAGCAAGGGCTCCTCGCCCAGCTCCATGCCTTCCTGGCCCTTGTCTTCGACATTGGTGAAGCCCACCACATGCGCCGCGACTTCGCCTTCGGGGTAGAAGCGCTTGTATTCGCTGCTTTCGTACACGCCGGGGATGCCCAGGACTTCCATCTGTTTGCCGATCTCCGGCGAGACCTGACGCTTCACATAGACGAACTTCTTCTCGCCGATGAGCTTGGCGCGTAGTTCCTTCACGGGAATGTCGAGCAGTTTGCTGGCCTTCTGCAGGGCGCTGTCGGACAGGTCGTCCGGCACCTCGGCCGGTACCGCCCAGATGGTGCGCATCGGCAGGCTGGTCGCGAGTACGCGGCCGTCGCGATCCTCGATCTTGCCACGCACCGCGGGCATGACAATGGTGTGCTCGTATCGCTTTTCGCCCTGCGCGATGTAGAAACTGTTGCCCGGGCCGGCAATCCAGAACGCTCGTGCGACCAGTCCGATGAACGCGAGGGTGATCGTGATGACGACAAACTTGGAGCGCCACATCGACATGCGCGACTGCAATACCGGACTGGAAGCGAACGTAACGTCCTTGGGCTGGCGATTCTTTTGCATGGCGCTCGCGGGGCGGTGAGAGGCGTGAACAGCAATGAGCCCGTCGACAAACTCTGGCTCAGATTCTAGGCGAGATAGCGTAGCACGCAAGTGACTGTTGTAATAGCGCAAAGGCCCCGTCAGGCGGGGCTTTCCGGGATTTTTTCGACGGCATGGTCGCCGCCTCTCGAATCGGTGTCGGCAGATAAAACCGGACGCGGAGTGTCTCGCGACGTCGTCCTGCGCGCGGCGCGTGCCTTGGCGTCACTTTCCCGCGCCGAACCGAACGTCGCCGTACGAGGCGTGCGCGCTGGCGTGCGTGTTGTCGCTGTCGGTAAAGATGCCATAGCCGAGCAGCTTGCCCGGCTTCTCCCGGTAGATGCGTTCGTAGTCCGCCGCCACGTTGCGCGAGAACGTTTGCCACTTGCCGAGCGACGCATTGCCGCCCGCCACCACGAGCATCTGCACCCGATCGGTGTGTGGGTTCTGGATGACGCCGCCCGGCGCGGCATCGTTGGACCAGATATACATCAGCGTGGCATAGGGCAGGTCTTTGCCCCCCGCCTTGGCCAGCGCCATGGCCGCCCGATCGCCGAACGGCAGCGACGAGGTATTGCCGTCGAAGAAGAACACCAGCCGCGCGGGTGAATCCTCCTTGTCGCCCACCCGGTTGTCGGCGCCCGGAATCGCCTGGTCGACTCTCCAGCGCCACGATACGAGGGGCGTCACGCTCAGGTCGACGCCGTCGCCCTGGGCCATGAGCGCCGACGCAGAGTCGACCGAAGTGGCCTCGATGACGTTGCGCCCGCCATCGACGACGACGGCGTAGGTGGTGAGTTTCTTCCCGCTCACGACCGGCAGGTTTCGCCATCCAGACGGCAAGGCACCGCCCGGCGCGGCCTTTGAGAAGAGAAGGGCCTCCGGGGCAGGATCGGCCGCCCGTGCCACCGCCGCGCTCAGGCCGACGGCCACGACCGTCAACCCGCCCACAAACGCACGCGTCCCCGCGCGCCGGGGGCCATCAGATCGACACGTCGGGACCCACGAGCGCGCGAGTCGCCCAAGCGGCCTAAGCAAGGCGGAGCGGGATGCGGCCAACTCGGCGATGATCGACATGGAGCCTCCAACGGATTCGGCGGCAACGCAATGCCGCCATCATCCCAGATTCCATGTGAGGCTGTCCGACAGAAGGGCGAGCGAATCCTGAAGCGTCTCGCGCCGCAACGGTGGACGATGCTCGCCTTTCCGACATCCAGGAGGCGACGACATGCCATTCGTGTCCCATGCAGCATCCCACCCGGTGAATCCGTTCCTGCGCCTGGCCAACGAGGCGGTGAACTGCCTGCATGACGGGGTCCGCGGCGATTTCGCAGGCGCGGCCGCGTGTTTGCGAGACAGCGGACTGCACCACCTGCTGTACGACGCATGGCAAAGCGCGAGCCTGAGGTATCAGCGACCCGGCGCAGCACTCCCCGGGGCCGCTGACGTGACGTTCGCCTGTGCGCTGAGCGCCGTCACGGTGGGCGCCGCGTGCCGATATCTTTGGCCCGAGCTGCGCGCGCTGGAGCGTGCCTGCACGGCGGGCGAGGGCGCGCTGCGCGAGTGGGCGCTCGACACCGATGCGCAACTGCGGCGGCGGACCGTGGAGGAAGTCACCGCCATGCGCCAGTGTCTGGCGGCATTCGACGCAACGCAGACTGCCGCCCATCCCCTGCCACCCACCGCGGTTTCGCAACGCGCCAGCACAACCACGCGCCGCAAGTTCGCGGAACTGCGCATCGCGGAATCGCTGATTCTGCATCTCGCCGACGCGCCGCAAGCGAGCTTGGCGCAAAGCGACCGCGTCGTCGGGCTTTGCCAGCTGCTCGCCCATGGCCTGGGTTTCCGGCTGTCCGGCGCCGTCCGGCACGCGCTCAACCTGAGCGACGACCGCCCCTCGCTGATCCGTGACGACGCTGCCTTCGCACTGCTGCGCGAACGTCTCGAACCCGATTGGCGACACGATGCCGAGGGCTCGCCGACGTTCAGCGTACATCCGGTAGACGTCCAACTCTTCGATCCGTTGGAGACGACCGACGATCTCTCGGACGACACGCGAGACGCCCGCGCGATGCTGACCCATCCGGAGGCCTTGCGACGCGTTCGATCCCGCGTAGTCGCGCTGTTCGCCGCCAGCGTATGCGATGACTGTGGCGGCGACGGCGACTGGCGAAATCTCGCCGTCCGCGCGCTGAATACCGCCGCCGAACGCGGGATGACCTGCGAGCGCGTTCTCAACGCCATCGGCGTCGCGACACGCGCGAGTATCAGCGCGCGCTTCGCTTGGCGATGGACCGACGAACCGGTGCCGCGGGCGGGAGATGTCCGGGTACCGGCGATTCCGATGGACGTTGCGCCATGGATTGCTCGAGTGATGCTCGTGGCCGGAAGGCCTGGAAGGGCCGGGCGGCGCACCCCGTGTCCGCCGCGGCTTGCAGCGTTGGCACGCGGCGATACGCCCGCGTCGCTGGTGATCGGGTCCACCGACTGGATGCATCTGGTCGACGGGATCGGCGCGTTGGGCCGTGATCACTGGCACGCGTCTTATGCGCAAGTGCGCGAGGCGGGCAGGGGGTGACGTAGGCGGCGGGCGCGGCCGCTGCCGCTGCCGCTACAGGTACGCCCCACCGAGCAAACCCGCGATGCTGCCCGCGGCGAGCCACCACAGCGGATGCACGCGCGTGCGGATCGCGAGCACCGCCACGGCCGCCGTGATCCCGCCGAGCCACCACGATGTCGCCGACGCTTCGACGATCAAGGCCGCACTCGCGGCAACGAGTCCCGCCGTCATCGGCACCAGACCGGCCTGCACAAGGCGACGCCATGGCCGGTCCTTGAAGCGCTCCCACAGGTGCAACACGCCGACGGTGATGAGCGATGACGGCCCGAACTTCGCGAGCGATGTGACGAGCATGCCCTGCCAGCCGGCCACGTGCCAGCCGACGAGCGTCACGATCATGAGGTTTGGGCCGGGCGCCGCCTGTCCCAGCGCAAACAGTGCGCTGAATTGTTCCGACGTCATCCAGTGATGCAGATCGACGACCTGACGCTCCATCTCCGGCAGGATGGTGTTGCCACCGCCGAAGGCCAGCACGGACAACTGCGAGAAGATGAGCGCGAGCGAGACGAGGGTGCCGGTCATTGCGACACCCGCCACGTGGCGTAAAGGGAGATCGGTGTCATCACCAGCATGGTGAGCACGAGCGGCAGGCGCAGCACCGCGATGGCGATGAAACACGCCGCCGCCACCGCGGCAAGCACCACGGACTTGCGCAGCGGCCACGAGACTTTCCACGCGATCTGGATCAACAGCCCGGCAGCGGCCGCTGCGAGTCCGGCGAAGAGATGCCGCACGTGCGGGTCGTACTGAAAATGCTGATAGATCGTGCCCAGCGCGATCACTACCGCCGACGGCACGGCGATCAGGCCGAGGATCGATGCGAGCGCGCCGCGCCACCCATGAAAGCGCATGCCGAGCGCGACGGACAGATTGATGATGTTGCCGCCCGGCAGAAACTGGCACAGCCCCAGCAAGTCGGTGAATTCGGCGGGCGTGATCCATCGATGCTTCTCGACGATCATGCGACGCGCCAACGGCAGCGCCCCGCCAAACGCGGTCATGCCAAGGCCGAGGAAGCCCAGGAACAAGGCGCGAATGCTAGGGGCGTCGGCAACCGGCGGGGCCGGCGTCGTGGCGGGCGCGCCGGAGGCGGCAGGTGCGGAGGGGGCCGGAAGGCTCATGGCGGGTTCGATTTGAAAACGGGACTGCGGTGGGGGCCGCCAGACAGAGGGGCCATCGAAGGACGGACAGCACCGATGCCGCGCGGAACCCCTTGAGCGTAGGCGGATAGCGCTATATTGTCCAATATATGGAAGTGACTTGAATCATATCGGATCAATATGGCAAATATCGACGTGCGGTTATTGCGCTACTTCATTGCGGTGGCCGAAACCGGGCACATGACGCGCGCGGCCGAGCGCCTGGGCATCGGACAACCGCCGCTCTCGCAACAGATCCGGGTGCTGGAAAGCCAGTTGGGCGTGACGCTCTTCGAGCGCCTGCCGCGCGGCATGGCGCTCACCGACGCCGGCCAGGCATTTCTTGGCGACGCGTACGAGGTCGTGCGCAAACTCGATCAGGCGGTTGACGACGTGCGCCGTGTCGCGGCCGGCATCAAGGGACGACTGTCGGTAGGCCTGACCAGTTCCGCGGCGCTGCACCCGTTCGTGCCGACGGTGATTCGTACCTTCCGAAGCGATGCGCCGGCCGTCTCGCTGATGCTCGACGAGAGCAGTACGAGCGAGTTGCTCGACGGCCTGCGAGACGGGCATCTGGACGTTGCATTCGTGCGCCAGCCGCAGGGCGATACCGCGCAGATTGTCTTCGTCCCGGTGCTCGAAGAGCCGATGGTGCTCGCGGTTCCGTCGGCGCATCCGCTTGCCCTGACGGGGCGCGCGGGCAAGGCGGCCGTGCCGATGACGGCCATTGCCACGCAGAAGCTGATTTTGTATCGACGCCGCACAGGGCAGGGGCTGTACGACGCCATCATCGCGGCATGCCACGGTGCGGGCTTCAGTCCGAACATCGAACAGGAGGCACCGCGTCTGCTGACGACGCTCTCGCTCGTCGCGGCAGGGTTGGGCGTGTCGGTCGTGCCCGCATCGCTCATGCGCATGCAGGTGGAAGGTATCGTCTACCGGCCGCTTACGCCGGCGCCACGTGCACCGTTGTTTTGCGCCCATCGCGAAGGCGTGCTCGCCGGGCCGGCGGCGCGACTGCTCGATCATGTGCGCGAGGCCGCGCAGTCGATCGCGGCCGGATGAGGGGGGCGGGAGGCGGGAAGACGGAAGTGGAAACTGGGGAGTGCCTTGATGCCGTACGGGGCACAGCAACGACGCACGCTCAGGCTGTCGTGCCGCCTTTTTGCGTAAGCAACGCTTCGATATGTCCGTGCAATCCGACGTCGCTCCATTCCAGTTCGCCCATGCGCCAGAAGCGCGCGTTGCCCGCACGATCGACGAGATAGGTGGCCGGCAGACCGAGCGATCCGAAACGCTTGTAGACGGCACCGTCGGCGTCGAGCAGCACGGTGCCGTCGATGGGGAGTTTGTCGACGAACGGCTTGACGGTCGCCAGCGGTTCCTTGTAATTCACGGCGACCAGCGCGAGGCCGCGCTGACGGTATCGACGTGCCACCTCGCCCATCGCCGGAATCTCCTCGCGGCAGGGGCCGCACCACGTAGCCCAGAAGTTGAGGATGACCACGCGCCCGCGCCATTCGGACAACGCGTGCGGCCGGCCGTCGAGCCCGTCGAGCGTAAAGGCGGGCGTGGCCCCGCGCCACGCCGAGAGCGTGCCGCCGGACGTGCCCGCGAGCGCACTGTCATCGACTTCCGCCGCCCCATTGACCGGCCCGGCGGCCCGCGCCGGTGCGCCGACGCCCCCCAGCGCACCGGCCGTGCCGAGGGCGCCGAGGGTGTGAAGAAAATGACGGCGATGCATGGCGGTGCGCTCCTTCGTGATCGACGTCAGGCGGTGAGTTCGCGGGCGTTCATCCGATAGCGGAAGGTGTCCGGATCGAGGCTGTCGAGCCGGGCGTGCGCCACTTCGCCATTCGGATACATGAGGAACGGCACGGTGCTCTCGCGCGCCGCCAGTGTTCCCGGAGCCTCCGGCAGCGCAATGTCCGCGCCGTGATTGAACGCGACCCAGTTCATTTCCCATTGGCCGAAGAGCATCGCACGCGCGGCTCGCACGCGCAGGTCGTCGATCGGCAGACCGCCGGCCACTTCTTCGAGCATGACCTTGCGCACGTCCGCCGGATCGACCGGCACCCAACCGTAGCCGGCCGCGTAGAACTCGGCGCGGCAATGCTGCGCCCGCGTGACGTCACCCGCCTTGCCCAGGCTGTTGAAGCCCCGCCGCGACGTCGCGACGCGCACGCCATAGGCGTCGCGGGCGGGGATGCCGACCGAGCGCGCGAGTGCGGTGAAGAGGGCGTTGATGTCGGCACATTTGCCCGCAAGGTTGCCGGTGGTGAGCATATAGCGCACGTCGCCCGTGCCACAGCCGCGCACGGTGCCCTCGCGCCGGCAGTTTTCCACGATCCACTGATAGATGGCGCGCGCCTTTGCCACATCGCCCGTCTCGCCGCGCGTGATCTTTTCGGCCGTCTCGCGCACGAGGCCGTCGGTCGGCTGAAGTGCCGTCGGCCGGAGGTACTGACGCAACACCTCCGGCGATTCGCGCGGGGCGTTGGCCGAGGGTGGTTGCGACAAGTCAACGGATCGATCGCGCGTGGTAAAGGTATTCACCAGCGTGACGGTGCGCGTGTCCTGGGCCGCCCCTTCGGGCCATGCCACCGCGAGCATCGGCACACCGATGCCCGATGCACCATGCACCATGCGCAACGCGGCAACCGCGCCGGGGGCCTCCCAGCGCGTGCCGAGCGCATGCTGGTAGGTGCCGGACGGCGATATCGCCACCGGCAGCCAGACATTCGCCGGGCCTCTCGCGGCGGGCAAGTCGACACGCGTGGTCAGTTCGAACGTGCGCCAGCCGTCGGCCGGGCTGGGCGACGGCGAATCGGTCGGCGCGGCCTGCGCAGCGGCGGAAACGAGCGAAGTGGACAGGACGGAGGCGGGCAGGGCGCAGGCGCCCAGCGAGAGAAAGCGGCGGCGTTGCATGGTAGGGTCCCCTTGGGCGTCAGCGCTCACGGCGCGTGGTGGTTAGGGTGTTGCGATGCTGCGGCAATGGCGTCCCCCGATGCCGGGACGCGGTGAATCGGTCGCCTTATGCCGCCGACCGCCATTTCGAGACAAATCGACGCGCAAAAGCTGCTTCATAATACGTCGACTTTTGGCAAACTGTCGTCATTCCGGGCGCAGCGAGTGCGAATATCTCGCCGGCGACGCGCCGATCGAGGCTGCCGCACGCCTTGTGACGGGTTCCCGGCCATTCGCAACGAACACCAACGACCATGACCGCAATCGATGCAACCCAAGCGGGCGCCACACCGGCCGCTCCGCGTCTGACTTCGCTCTCGCACGGCGGCGGCTGCGGCTGCAAGATCGCGCCGGGCATACTCTCCGAGCTGCTCGCCCGTAACGACACGCCGCTGCCGGCACCCGCCGCGCTGCTCGTGGGCACGGAAACCTCCGACGACGCCGCGGTCTACCAGCTCAACGACGAGCAGGCCATCATCGCCACGACGGACTTCTTCATGCCGATTGTCGACGACCCGTTCGACTTCGGCCGCATCGCCGCGACCAACGCCCTGTCCGACATCTATGCGATGGGCGGCAAGCCGATTTTTGCGCTGGCCATCGTTGGCATGCCGATCAACGTGCTGCCGCGCGAGACGATCCGCGAGATTCTGCGCGGCGGCGAATCGATCTGCACCGAGGCGGGCATTCCGATTGCCGGCGGGCACAGCATCGATTCGGTCGAGCCGATCTACGGTCTCGCCGCGCTCGGGGTGGTGCATCCGAAGCGGCTCAAGCGCAACGCCGATGCGCAGGCGGGCGACGTACTCGTGCTAGGCAAGCCGCTGGGCGTGGGCGTGATGTCGGCGGCGCTCAAGAAGAACCAACTGGACGCGGCGGGCTATCGCCGCATGATCGACGCCACGACGCGCCTGAACCGTGTCGGCCCGGCGCTTGCGGCATTGCCCGGCGTGCATGCGCTCACGGATGTGACGGGTTTCGGTCTGCTCGGCCACACGCTCGAAATGTGCCGCGGCGCGAATCTGGCGGCGTATCTGCGCATGTCCGACGTGCCGCTGTTCGACGGCGTGCGCGAACTGGCCGACCAGGGATGCATTACTGGCGCATCCGGCCGGAATTGGGCGTCCTACGGGGCGTCGGTCGAGATGGGGGAGCGGCTGACGACGCGTGATCGCGATCTGTTGTGCGATCCGCAGACGGCGGGCGGGTTGCTGGTGTCGTGCGCGCCCGGTGCGGTCGACGACGTGCTCGCGGTCTTCCGCGCAGACGGCTTCAACGAAGCCGGCATCATTGGCGCCATGCGCCCGGGTACGCCCAGCGTGCGAGTGATCTGAAGGGTAGCGCGGCAACGGGCGCCCTCTCGGTGGGCGCCCGACGGTGACGTCATGCCGCCTGACGGTCCGCCGACGCGTGATGTCGGCCTATGAACGCGATGATGGCCTCGCCCAGCGCCTGGGGCGCGTCGCGATGCGGTGAGTGCCCGCACGCGGGTAGCTTCACCACGCTCGCGTGCGGCACATGCGTGGCAATGCTGTCCATCTGCGCCATCGTGCCGTACTCGTCGTCCTCGCCCTGGATCGCCAGCAGCGGCTTCGAGATACTCGCCACCGCGCCGACCAGATTCCACTCGCGAAACGCCGGGTCCAGCCAGATATCGTTCCAACCCCAGAACGCCGAATCGACGTCGTCGTGATAGCGGCCAAGCTTCGCGCGCAGGTCGGTCGTCTCGTACACCGTCTTCGTCTTCGCGATGCTCTGCACCGACAGATCCTCGACGAACAGGTGCGGTGCGAGCACCACCGCACCGGCGAGCCGGTCGGGGAACGCCGCGCTGAACAGCAGCGCGATCGAGGCGCCGTCGCTATGGCCGACGAGCCACACGTGCCCGGCCTGCTCGGGGCCGACGCCTACCGCATCGAGAAAGGCGGGCAACACTTCCCGCGCCTGACGGTGCATGAAGTCGACCGGCCATTTCTCGCCGTGCGCGCGCGGCGTGGAGCGGCCATAGCCGTTGCGCGAATACACGAGGCCGCGAAAACCGCCCGCGTCGCATAACTGCTGCGGCCAGTCTTTCCACATCGCGACAGAGCCCAGCCCCTCGTGCAGGAAGACCAGCAGCGGGGCGTCGGCAAGCTCACGGTTGAGCCATCGGTATTCCAGCGAGAGCGGGCCGTGCGAGGCCGTCTCGATCCGGGCGAACTGTACGTCCGACATCGTCTTGTCGTCTCCTAAAGCAACTCGCGCAGCTTGAAGCGCTGCACCTTGCCCGTCGCCGTCTTTGGCAGATCGTCGACGAACACCAACTCACGCGGGCATTTGTGCGGGGCGAGGCGCGCCTTGACGAAGGCCTTCAACTCGGTGGCCATCTCGTCGGTGGCTGCGATGCCGGGCTTGAGCACGACAAAGGCCTGTGTCTTGGTCAGGCCGCCGTCGTCGCGTCCCACGACGCCTGCCTCGAGCACCGCGTCATGCTGCATCAGCACCATCTCGACTTCGATGGGCGAGACGTACTGGCCGCTGACCTTGAGCATATCGTCACTGCGCCCGGCATAGACGTAATACCCATTGGGCAGACGCTGGTACTTGTCGCCGCTCTTGAGCCAGTCGCCGAGGAACGTCGCGCGCGTCTTGTCGCGATTGCACCAATACATGAGCGCTGCGCTCGGGCCTTTGATGTACAGATCGCCGATCTCGCCGTCGGGCACGGGATGACCGTCTTCGTCGCGCAATGCCACGGCGTAGCCCGGCACCGGTTCGCCCGTCGTCCCGTAGGCGACCTGTCCGGCGCGATTCGACAGGAAGATGTGCAACATTTCGGTCGAGCCGATGCCGTCGAGAATCTCCGCCCCGAAATGCGCGGTGAACCGCTCGCCGATTTCGCGCGGCAGCGCCTCGCCCGCTGACGTGCACAGCCGCAGCGCCACGTCTTCACGGGCCGGCAAGTGCGGCGAGGCGAGAAGGTTGGCGTAGAGCGTCGGCACGCCGTAGAAAATCGTCGGTCGATGCTCGCGAAGCCGTTGTGCCACGGCTTGCGCGGTCGGTCGCTCGGCCATCAGCACGACGCTCGCGCCGACCGAGAGCGGGAACGTCAGCGCATTGCCCAATCCGTAAGCGAAGAAGAGTTTCGCGGCGGAGAAGGCGATGTCGTCTTCGCGAATGCCGAGCACGTGGCGGCCATAGGTCTCGGCCGTCCAGTACAGGTTGGCGTGCGTGTGCACGGTGCCCTTGGGCTTGCCGGTCGAACCCGACGAATATAGCCAGAAGGCGATGTCGTCGCCGTCGGTGTCGGCGGGCAGTGCGCTCGGGGGGCCGTCGACCAGGGCGTTGAAGGTCGGCAGGGCGCGTGCGTTGCCCGCGTCGGTCGCGATCGGTTGCGAGACAATGCACGGCGGCGGCGTCCCGCCCTCGGCCACCTTGTCGAGCGCGGCCTGCACGCTCGGCAGGAGCGCGCCGGACGCAATCACGAGCTGCGCTTTGCTGTGCGAGATCATGTAGGCGTAATCGTCGGCCGTGAGCAAGGTGTTGACGACGACGGGCACCACACCGGCGTACAGGGCACCAAGGAAGGCGACCGGCAGGTCGATGGTGTCGAGCATGATGAGCAGAATGCGCTCTTCACGATGGATCCCCACGCGCGCGAGTCCGGTCGCGAAACGTCGGCTTTGCTCGGCCAGCTCGCCATAAGTGAGCGCGCGCGTGTCGTCGAGATAAGCAGTCTTGGCAGCGCGCCCGCGATTGAGCGCCTCCAGATGCGCGGCGAAGTTGAAGTTCGCCGGCGGTGGCGTGAGTACGGCTTCCATGGTGTCTCCGGTGGATCACCGCACGGCGCACTCGTAGGAGGCGTGCACGCGCGGCGTGAGGACTTGTCGGCGCTCTGGCGGCGCCTGAATGAATCACCTTGACTGCGACGGTTTGCGACAGCCGCTGAAGAACAGATTACGCCTTCGGGAGTTCGACAGCATCCTGTGTGATCGCTTCGATCAGCGCGGCGAGGCCCTGAACGGCCGAGCGCACGTGATAGAAGCGCAACGCGCGCAAACCGCCCAGTTCTTCGCCACCGCCGGCGCGGCCCGGGCCGCCATGCAGCGATTGCGGCATGACGTTGCCGTGGCCCGTTTGCGTTTTCACGACCGACGGGTCGACCGCGTGCACACGGCCGTGTGCGTCGGCCAGTGCGAGAGCGGGCGCACGCATCGCCACGGCGTCGTTGCTGTACAGCGAGACGACGAGGGAGCCCTGCCCACGCTTGGCCAGCACGACCGCTTCGTCGAGATCGCGATAGCCGACGAGCGTCGCCACCGGGCCGAAGACTTCCGTGTCGTGCACGCGCTGTCCGCGCGCGCCATCGCGCAGGCCAAGTAATACGGGGGCCACGCACGCGCTGTCGACACCGGCGTCGACAAAAGCGGTCTCGCGATTCCCGTCGTAGAGGGTTTCGGCTTCCGCCTGCAAATGGGCGACGCCGTCGAGCACGGCGCGTTTTTGCGCCAGACTCACGAGCGCGCCCATCTTGACGGCCTCGTTGCGCGGATTGCCGACGACCGTCTTGGCAAGACGCTCGGCAATGGCCGCCGCCGCCGCGTCGAAGTGCTCGACGGGAACCATGGCGCGGCGAATGGCCGTGCACTTCTGACCCGCCTTGACGGTCATCTCGCGCGCCACCTCGCGCACGAACTGGTCGAACGCGGCCGTGCCGGGCGCCGCGTCAGGCAGCAGGAGGGCGCTGTTCAGACTATCGGCCTCCACGTTGATGCGCGCCGAGCGTTCGGTAAACGCGGGGTGCGCGCGCAGCGTGGCGGCGGTATCGGCCGAGCCGGTGAAGGAGACCACGTCGAACGGGCCGATCCGGTCGAGCAGACCGGCGGCGCTGCCGCAGATCACCGACAGGCTGCCCGGTGGCAGCACACCGGCGGCGACCACGTCGGCCACCATGCGTTGCGTCAGCCACGCGGTCGAGGTCGCCGGTTTGACGATGACCGGCACGCCCGCGAGCAACGCGCCGGCCGCCTTCTCCCAAAGTCCCCAGGCGGGAAAGTTGAACGCGTTGATGAACAGCGCCACGCCCGGTGTCGGACGAAACACGTGACGCACGGCGAAGGACGCATCCTTGGCCAACGGCACCGCCGCACCGTCAAGCAGCGTGTGCGCGTCGCCCAGCGTTGCACCGAGCTTGGCATACGTCGACAGGGTGTAGATAGCGCCATCGATGTCGACGGCGGAGTCGGTGGCGACCGTTCCCGAATTGGCGGTGGCGATCGCGTAGTAGTCGTCGCGGTTCGCCTGCAAGGTGGCGACGATCTGCGAGAGTTGCTGCGCGCGCTCGCCGTACGACAAGGCACGCAGCGCCGGGCCGGCGACGTCTCGCGCGAAGGCGAACGCGGCGTCGAGATCCAGACCGGCGCTCGATACGAAGGCGAGTGTCTCGCCTGTCACGGGATCGGTGAGCGCGGTGGGCGCGCCACTACCGGCCACCCAGTGGCCGGCGACGTAGTTTTCCAGCAAGGAAGGGGAGTGCATGAGCATGAACCGGGGGAATCGGGAAGGGGGCAGGCGCCGGATCAGGCACTGCGCGTGAATTCAATGGCGCCGTCTGGCAACAGATACAGCACGAGAGCGCGTCCGCTGGCGACCGTCGGTCGATGCGCCGTGCCGGGACCGTAGACGCACCAGCCCGCCGGATGTCCGTCGAACGTTGCGCCCGGTGTGAACGGCATGATCAGATCGATTTCACCATTCGGATGCCCATGGTGCGGTCCGGCCAGATCGGCCATGTCCACCACGTCGACGGAAAATCCGTGTGTGTCGGGGGTGGGCTTGATGACGCGTCCGTAGCGAATGCCACCGCCTTCGCGGTTGCACAGCCAGCCTTCGGCAACGCCGGTGCGACAGGCGTCGGCAAGCGCTTCGTAACCGGCGGAGCCGGCGCCGTAATGCGCGTTGAGCCAATCGCCGAGGGAGGCGTCGAGGGCGCGGCCATCGAGTTGCCGCGTCAGGTCGGCGATCAACGCCTGAAATTGGGGCACATCCATCCATGTCTCCTGGGGACGTCGATACGACGCCGATCAATGGCGGGACTCGGGATGTCCGGTCCGCGTTTGCTTTTTTATCGGCGCATGGTGAAAATTAGAGCATGCAATTTTGGCTGTCAAGCAATATATTACATGTTACCTGCATTGAGGATCTTGTCTGATGAATAAGAGTGCGCAAGCCGATGGGGTGCCGACGGCGCGAGGCGCCCATGAGAAAGACCCGTTCCTGGTCGCGCTGGGTGAGCGGGTGCGCACGCTGCGCGCCCGGCGTGGCTTGACGCGCAAGGCGCTTGCGCTGGACGCCGGTGTCTCCGAGCGTCACGTGGCCAATCTGGAGTCGGGTGTCGGTAACGCGTCCGTGCTGTTCCTGCGTCAGCTCGCACAGGCACTAAATTGCACGTTGGCCGAAATCGTGGGGGACGAGACGACGTCGTCGGCGGAATGGTTGCTCATTCGGGAAATTTTGCACGGGCGCGACGGCGAGGCGCTCACGCGTGCGCGTCAGGCGCTCAGCGAGCTGTTTGCCGGGAGCGAGCGCGACCCGGACCGGCGTGGCCGCATCGCCTTGATCGGGTTGCGGGGCGCGGGCAAGTCGACGCTGGGCCGCATGCTCGCCGACGACATGCACGTGCCCTTCGTCGAACTCAATCGCGTGATCGAAAAACTGGCGGGGTGCCCGCCGTCGGAGATCTACTCGCTTTACGGTGCGAGCGCCTATCGCCGCTATGAATTGCGCGCACTCGAAGCGGTCGTGGCCGAGCATCCGCGTGCCGTGATCGCCTCGCCGGGCGGTATCGTGAGCGACGCGGCGACCTTTAACTTCCTGCTCACTCACTGCTATACGGTATGGCTGCAGGCGTCGCCCGAAGAGCATATGAAGCGGGTGGTGGCGCAGGGCGATCTGCGCCCGATGTCGGGCAATGCGGAAGCGATGGACGACCTCAAGCGTATTCTGGCCGGCCGCCAAGACTTTTATGCCAAGGCGGATATGAGCTTCGACACCGGCGGGCGGGTGCTGGCCGACGCCTATCTGCAATTGCGTGGCCGCCTCGCCGTGCAATTGTCGTCAGATTAACCTTTATGGGAATGCAAAATAATTCATTTTTATTTGGAAAATTAGTTGACGCTGTAGTTGTGCTGCACTATATTGCAATCCAACAAGATCATTATTCGTGTTGGAGGCAATCATGTTCGGCAAACCCCACGTCGACTATCGTACGGATCCCACGCAGTACAAGCACTGGAAACTGAGCTTCGAAGGCCCGGTGGCGACGCTCGCCATCGATATCTCGGAAGACGGCGGCATTCGCGAAGGCTACAAGCTCAAGCTCAATTCGTACGATCTCGGTGTGGACATCGAACTGCACGATGCCGTTCAGCGCATCCGCTTCGAGCACCCGGAAGTGAAGACGGTGGTTGTTACGAGCGCCAAGGACCGCGTGTTCTGCTCCGGGGCGAATATCTTCATGCTCGGCCTGTCCACGCATGCGTGGAAGGTCAACTTCTGCAAGTTCACCAACGAAACGCGTAACGGTCTGGAGGACTCCAGCCGCCATTCCGGTCTGAAGTTCCTCGCCGCCGTGAACGGCGCGTGTGCGGGCGGCGGCTACGAGCTGGCGCTGGCCTGTGACGAGATCTATCTGATCGACGACCGCTCGTCGTCGGTCTCGCTGCCGGAAGTGCCGCTGCTGGGCGTTCTGCCGGGCACCGGCGGCCTGACTCGCTTGACCGACAAGCGTCACGTGCGCAACGACCGCGCCGACATCTTCTGCACCGTCGTCGAGGGTATTCGCGGCGAGCGTGCCAAGCAATGGCGCCTGGTCGACGAAGTCGTCAAGCCCGCGCAATTCGCACAAACGGTGTCGGCGCGTGCGCTGGAACTGGCTCAAGGCAGCGACCGTCCGGGCGGCAAGGGCGTGACGCTCACGCGCCTCGAGCGCACCGACGAGCCGGACGCGATCCGCTACGAATTCGTCGACGTGGAAATCGACCGCGCCAACCGCACCGCCAGCCTCACCGTGAAGCCGCCGAAGTCCACGCCGCCGGCCGACATCGACGGTATCGAGGCCGCCGGCGTGAACTGGTGGCCGCTGAAAATGGCGCGCGAACTCGACGACGCCATTCTCAATCTGCGCACGAACGAACTCGATATCGGCACGTGGCTGCTGCGCACCGAGGGCGAGGCGAAACACGTGCTGGCGGCTGACGCATCGCTGCTGGCCCATCAGGATCACTGGTTGGTTCGCGAGACCATCGGCATGCTGCGCCGCACGTTTGCGCGTATCGACGTGTCCTCACGCTCGCTCTTCGCGCTGATCGAGCCAGATTCGTGCTTCACGGGCACGCTGGCCGAATTCGCCTTCGCGGCCGACCGCACGTACATGGCGGCGCTGCCGGCCAGCGAGGAAGATGAACCGGCAATCACACTCACCGAAGTCAACTTCGGCCTGTTGCCGATGGTCACCGATCAATCGCGTCTGGCACGGCGCTTCTATGAAGACGCGGCGGAACTCGACGCCGTGCGCGCCACGATTGGCCGCCAGGTGCGCCCCGATGAGGCGGAACGCCTCGGGCTGGTCACGGCCGCCGTCGACGATCTCGACTGGCCGGACGAAATCCGCATCGCGATCGAGGAGCGCGCGGCCATGTCGCCCGACGCGCTCACCGGCCTGGAGGCGAACCTGCGCTTCAACGGCAAGGAGACGATGAACACCCGCATCTTCGGCCGTCTGTCGGCGTGGCAGAACTGGATCTTCATCCGTCCGAACGCCGTGGGCGAGAAGGGCGCGCTCAAGGTCTACGGCAAGGGCAACAAGGCGCAGTTCGACCCGAACCGCGTCTGACGAATGGGCTGCAACGTCGCCGGTGACGAACGCCGGGGGTGGCAGGACCGAACAAGTCGTTTTACACAGAATACGTACGAGACACGAGGATTCCCACGATGGCTTCGATCAACTACAGCGAGAAGATCCCCAACAACGTCAACCTGTCGGACGATCGCACGCTGCAACGTGCGCTTGAACAGTGGCAGCCGAATTTCCTGTCCTGGTGGGGCGACATGGGGCCCGAAGGTTCGCACGGCTTCGACGTCTATCTGCGCACGGCGGTAAGCGTGGATCCGGGCGGCTGGGCACACTTCGATCACGTGAAGATGCCGGACTATCGCTGGGGCATCTTCCTCACGCCGGGCGACGCGGATCGAAAGATTCACTTCGGCGAGCACAAGGGCGAAGCCGCGTGGCAAGACGTGCCGGGCGAGCACCGCGCGAACCTGCGTCGCATCATTGTCACGCAGGGCGACACGGAACCCGCGTCGGTCGAGCAACAGCGCCACCTCGGGCTGACGGCGCCGTCGATGTACGATTTGCGCAACCTGTTCCAGGTGAACGTGGAAGAAGGCCGCCACCTGTGGGCAATGGTCTACCTGCTGCATCGCTACTTCGGCCGCGACGGCCGTGAAGAAGCCGAAGCGCTGCTTGGCCGCCGCTCGGGCGACGAAGACAATCCGCGTATTCTCGGCGCGTTCAACGAGAAGACGCCGGACTGGCTGGCGTTCTACATGTTCACGTATTTCACCGATCGCGACGGCAAGTTCCAGCTCTCGGCACTGGCCGAGTCGGGGTTCGATCCGCTCGCGCGCACCACGAAGTTCATGCTGACCGAAGAGGCGCACCACATGTTCGTGGGCGAGTCGGGTGTTTCGCGCGTGATCGCTCGCACGGCGCAAGTGATGAACGAACTGAAGACCGATGACGTCGCGAAGCTGCGGGCAGCGGGCGTGATCGACCTGCCGACGATTCAGCGCTACGTCAACTTCCACTACTCCGTGACGATCGACCTGTTCGGTGCGGATCAGTCGTCGAACGCAGCCATCTTCTACAGCTCGGGTCTGAAGGGCCGCTACGAAGAGGGCAAGCGCGACGACGACCATCAACTCAACGGCCAGATGTACCGGCTGCTGGACGTGGACAACGGCAAGCTCGTGGAGCGCGAGGTGCCGATGCTCAACGCGATGAACGAAGTGCTGCGCGACGATTACATCAAGGACTCGGTCGCGGGGGTGAATCGCTGGAACAAGGTGCTGGAGAAGGCCGGTATCGACTTCCGCCTGAGCGTGCCGCACAAGGCGTTCAATCGTCAGATCGGCACATTCGCGGGCGTGCGCGTGTCGCCGGACGGCCGTGTGGTGAGCGAGGCCGAATGGGCCGCGCATGAGCGTGAGTGGCTGCCGTCGGCGGAAGATCGTGCGTATGTGGCGTCGCTCATGGGCCGCGTGACTGAGCCGGGCAAGTTTGCCAACTGGATCGCGCCGCCCCCGCTCGGCATCAATCGCCAGCCGATCGACTTCGAGTACGTGCGTTTCAACTAAGGCCAACGAGAGCCCAGGCGCGAGCCATCCCCACAAGGAGACAGCATCATGAACGGCCCCGTTCCGGTCGAAGTTCTGAAGCAGCATCTGATCGATCCGGAGATCTGCATTCGCTGCAACACCTGCGAGGAGACGTGTCCGGTCGACGCGATCACGCACGACGAGAACAATTATGTTGTGCGCGCGGACACGTGCAATGGGTGCATGGCGTGTATCTCGCCGTGCCCGACGGGAGCCATCGACAACTGGCGCGACGTGCTCAAGGCCGACGCGTACGCCGTCGACGACCAGCTCACGTGGGACGAGTTGCCCGTGCAGGACGATGCGCTCGCCGGTCAGGGCAGGATCGGCGAGGCGGCGCCGGGCGTGGCTGGCGGTGCGTCGGCCGACGTCCCCGAGCCTGTCATCGCCGGCTCGGATTTCGTGCGCGGCTCGGTCGTGCCGCCGTGGTCCGCCGCCAAGCCCTATGTCAATCTGTACAACCACAAGGCGCCGGTACAGGCGACCGTGGTCGGCAACTATCGCCTGACCGACGCCAGCACCGAGAGCGACATCCACCACATCGTGCTCGATTTCGGCAAGCAGCCGTTCCCGGTGCTCGAAGGACAGTCGATCGGCATCATCCCGCCGGGCACCTCGAGCGACGGTCGGGCGCACCATGCGCGACAGTACTCGATTGCGTCGCCGCGCGACGGCGAGCGTCCTGGTTACAACAACCTGGCGCTCACGGTCAAACGCGTGACGAAGGATCACCAGGAGCAGGCGGTTGGCGGGGTGTGTTCGAACTACCTGTGCGATCTGAAGAAGGGCGATGTGGTGAACGTGATGGGCCCGTTCGGCAGCACGTTCCTGATGCCGAACCACGCCGATTCGCATCTGCTGATGATCTGCACCGGCACGGGGGCGGCCCCGATGCGGGCGATGACCGAGTATCGTCGCCGTCGCCGTCTGAAGGGCGCGACCGGCAAGCTCATGCTGTTCTTCGGCGCGCGCACGCAGGGCGAGTTGCCCTACTTCGGCCCCTTGCTCAACTTGCCGAAGGATTTCATCGACACGAATCTGGCCTTCTCGCGTACACCAGGACAGGCCAAGCGCTACGTGCAGGACGCCATGCGCGAGCGCGCGGCCGATGTGGCGGCGCTGCTGCGTCATGACCACACCTACATTTATGTGTGCGGGCTCAAGGGCATGGAGGACGGCGTGCTGCAAGTGCTGCAGACCATCGCGGGCGACGCCGGGCTCGACTGGCAGGCCCTCTGGCAACGGATGAAGACGGAAGGGCGTCTGCATCTGGAAACCTACTGATTGACTGACGATATCGGCTCGCGCAGCACCCGGCAGAGGGTGTGGCGCGAACCTCGGCTTGACCGACGGCGTTTTGCGCCGGCTTGACACCGCGTGCTTCGGCACGCGGTTTTTTTTCGTCGACGACGGTCGGGGTATCGAAGGCCGTCGCGGCGACGTCACCGGAATTGAGTAACATGGAGGGGCGGTTTCCCTTCCATCTTTTCTCTGAACGGAGAGTCATATGGGCAAGAAGCGGATTCTGGTACTGGCAGGCGACTATGTCGAAGACTACGAGCTGATGGTGCCCGTGCAGGCACTCATGGCCGTGGGTCACCGGGTGGAAGTGGTCTGCCCCGGCAAGAAGGCGGGCGACAAGGTGCGCACGGCGATTCATGACTTCGAAGGCGATCAGACGTACAGCGAGAAGCGCGGTCACGACTTCACGCTCAATGCGACATTCGATGGACTCGCACCCGCCGACTTCGACGCGCTGGTGATTCCCGGCGGCCGCGCGCCGGAGTATCTGCGGTTGAATGATGAGGTCGTCGAGATCGTCAGACATTTTGCCGAGAGCGACAAACCGATTGCCGCGATCTGTCACGGCGCGCAGCTGCTGGCAGCGGCCGGTGTGATCGAAGGGCGCGAGTGTTCGGCGTATCCGGCCTGTGCGCCGGAGGTGCGGCTGGCCGGCGGGACGTACATGGAGATCGCGATCGACGAAGCCCATACCGACGGCAATCTGGTCACCGCCCCCGCCTGGCCCGCGCATCCGGCGTGGATCGCGCAGTTCCTCGCCGTGCTGGGAACGAAGATCGAGCTTTGACGCGCGGCGGATTTGTCTGAACTTGCCCCGTTTTCGAAAGCTTGGCGTCCGGTGGCGCAGCAAGATCGGCCGATCTCAACCGGGTCGGTCGACAGGCGCTGCGCGCGCCCGAGCCCCGCCATACGACGAAGGAGAGTCGTGATGGACGTCAACGCTTATCGCTTTAGGGGCCATGCCGCAGGCGCCCCTGCCAGTCCCGCGGCCGCCAGGCCGACGCGGGCCGAATTATTGCCGGAAGCCGGACCGCTCGGAACGTTCGGGGCGGTCACCGGACATGATGGTAGCGGCGCACCGCTGCCTCCCATCGGACCCTACGATTTTTCTGCCGCGCGGCGCGTGCACGACGCCCTTCCGGCAGGCGTCCCCAGTGCGGCCGTTCGACTATCGTTCGAAGCGGACGCGCGAGCGCCGCAATACGTGGTGACGGCGTTCCCGAGCGCCGGGCATGCCACGCGAGCGTGGCTTGCCTCTCGCCTGTTCGGCGCGTTGGGCCTGGCGACACCGACGGCCCTGTTGGTGCGGGGATGCTCGCTGGCATTCGATGGAACCCAGGCGCCCGAGCGGATCTACCTGGCGACGACATATCTTCCCGTGTACCGGCCGTTGGGTGAATGGTTGGAGGGGGAGATCGCGCGGCGCGCCATCGAGGGGGCCGACGGCGCGCAAGGTTCGCCGAGTGTGCGCGGCGGTGGGGGCGATGCGTGTGAGCGTGCTCGCGACGGTGCCCGCGCGGCCGGACGGCAAATGGCGCATGTGCTGGCGCAGTTCGGCGGTGCGCAACCACCTGCAGGCGCTGGCGCGGCGGCCCAGGCCTATGCCGATGCCGCGCGCACACGCGACGAGATGCGTGGCGTGCTCTGCGGTTGGCTCCCCGACGTCTATCGATGCGCATTGGAGCGTCAGTACGTCGCCGCGCTATGGCTGGGCAATCGGGCGCTTTGCCATGCCGTCATGGAAAACGTCGGTGTCTGGCGGGACAAGAACGACTTGCCCTACATGATGACGGTCGATTTCAGGCCCTGCCTCGACGTCGGCGTTCGCAGTGCACTGTCGGATTTGACGCCGTTTCGCAGCGAGGACCCTTCCGCGGCGGTCGTGCGGCGCTTGGCCGGGCTGACACAGACCGCCGACAGCAAGACGGTGCTCGACGAACTGAAGAATCCGACGGGTGTTCGGGCACTGGCGGCCGAGATGGCCTTCCGCCTCGGGCGAATTTCGGCGCACGACATCGCGCCTTGGGTGGACGATGCCCAGGACTTGGTCCGCGCGACATCGGTCGCTGCGGAGGTGGCCGCGGCGGCCGAGGACCGGAGCGGAATCGTGCCCCACCTCCTGGCGCGCCGCGACCGTCTCGTGAACCGGCTGGGAGGCGCCTGGGCCGCACAGGCGTGGACGCAACTGTACCCGACGCGCGCCCGCGCCATCGAGGCCCATCAGACGCCCTTTTTGCGTTCGGCCGCGGCCGAACGCGATCGTGTGTGAGCCCGCCGAATCGGGCCGTCCGACCTGTTGTCAAGCCGGCTCGGCGCATGGCACCAATTTGGTGCATCTGCATGGATTGACGTGCGTTTGCTCCGGTTGCCTAACGTCGCAAGCTCGCATAAACTATCGACGCCACAAACCCCGCGTGACTGGCGATTAGGGTGCACAGCCTTGTGTGCCCGAGGTGGAGCAACCCACCGGGAAGCGCCGGGGTCTTATTTGCCGTTCGCCTGGGCAGCCGTGATGGTTGGTGCTGCCCTGTCTATCGTCTTCCGAAGCACAAAGGAAGATGCGCTGCGCCATCCCCTCCCGGAAAATCTGTTCAATTCAACGGAAACGCCATGTTCGACAAATCGAAATCCACCGTTGCCTCCGTCGATCCCGACGTTTGGGCCGCGATTCAGAAAGAAAATCAGCGTCAGGAAGACCACATCGAGCTGATCGCATCGGAAAACTACACCAGCCCGGCCGTAATGGAAGCGCAGGGCTCGCAACTGACCAACAAGTATGCGGAAGGTTATCCGGGCAAGCGTTACTACGGTGGTTGCGAATATGTCGACATCGTGGAACAACTGGCCATCGATCGCGTGAAGGCGCTGTTCGGTGCCGAAGCCGCGAACGTGCAGCCGAATTCGGGCTCGCAGGCGAACCAGGGCGTGTACTTCGCCATGCTCAAGCCGGGCGACACGATCATGGGCATGAGCCTGGCGCATGGGGGCCACCTCACGCACGGCTCGCCGGTCAACATGTCGGGCAAGTGGTTCAACGTGGTGAGCTACGGCCTGAACGAGAACGAAGACATCGATTACGACGCTGCCGAGAAGCTCGCGCAGCAACACAAGCCGAAGCTGATCGTGGCGGGCGCCTCGGCCTTCGCCTTGAGGATCGACTTCGAGCGTATGTCGCAGATCGCCAAGTCGGTCGGCGCGTACTTCATGGTCGACATGGCGCACTATGCCGGTCTGATCGCGGCCGGCGTGTACCCGAACCCGGTGCCGCACGCCGACTTCGTGACGACGACCACGCACAAGAGCCTTCGCGGTCCGCGCGGCGGCGTGATCCTGATGAAGGCCGAGTTCGAGAAGCCGATCAACTCGGCCATCTTCCCGGGCATCCAGGGCGGCCCGCTCATGCACGTGATCGCCGGCAAGGCCGTCGCGTTCAAGGAAGCCGCGTCGCCGGAATTCAAGGCGTACCAGGAACAAGTCGTGAAGAACGCCCGCGTGATGGCCGAGACGCTGGTCAAGCGCGGCCTGCGTATCGTGTCGGGCAAGACCGAATCGCACGTGATGCTGGTTGACCTGCGCGCCAAGAACATCACCGGCAAGGCGGCGGAAGCGGCGCTGGGCGAAGCGCACATCACCGTCAACAAGAACGCGATTCCGAACGATCCGGAAAAGCCGTTCGTGACGAGCGGCGTGCGTCTGGGCTCGCCGGCCATGACGACGCGCGGTTTCAAGGAAGCCGAAGCGGAACTGGTCGGCAATCTCATCGCCGACGTGCTGGAAAACCCGGAAGATGCCGACAACCTGGCTCGTGTGCGCGCACAAGTGGCCGAGTTGACGAAGCGTTTCCCGGTCTACGGCTAAGCCCCGGACGCGGCCCGCATGCGCTGCCCTTTCTGCCGTCACGACGACACGCAGGTCATCGACTCGCGTGAAGCGGAAGATGGCGCCGCCATTCGGCGGCGCCGGAAATGCCCGGCGTGCGACAAGCGTTTCACCACGTACGAGCGTGTCGAGCTGGCGATGCCGGCGGTCGTCAAGAAAGACGGCAGCCGCGCCGAATACGATCGCGCGAAGGTGCGCGCCAGCATGCAATTGGCGATTCGCAAGCGCCCCGTGAGTGCCGAAGCGATGGATGCCGCGATTGCGCGCATCGAATACAAGCTGCTGGCCGGTGCGGAGCGCGAAGTGATGAGTCAGCGCATTGGCGAGCTGGTGATGCGCGAGTTGAAGCGGCTCGACAAGATCGCGTACATCCGCTTTGCGTCGGTGTATCGCAGCTTCGAGGACATCGCGGAGTTCCGCGACGTGCTCGAGGAAATCGACAGCACCGATATCAAGCCCAAGCGCAAGCCGGTGGCCTGAGCTGACGACGATGCGAGAGCGCGTGTGATGCGTCTGAGCGAGCGCAGGCGGCCGTAAGGCCCGTTTGCTGGAAAGAGGGACGGAAAACCCGTCGTGCCCGAAAGGGCACGACGGGTTTTTTTTGTGCCAGCGAAGGTTGAGCGAAAGGCTTTGGACTCACCGAAAAAGGGGGCTTGCGGTTAAAAAAATGCGAATGGGAAATTGCTGAGTTGTCGTCGTAAAACGTTGTCAGCGTACCTAATTTAACGTTGATTTTAGGATGTTGACGTTAATTGAATTTGTATTTTGGGATATTACTTTTGGAAGTCGGGTGAAAATAGTGTGATAAATCACAATTTAAAATTTGTGTGATGTTTGGGGTATTTACCAAAAACATCTGAAATCGCCTTGATTTCGATGGCTCGTCAATAGAATTCGCCACTTCGCGGTGGAGCGCCGCTGTTGTGGTGACGATGAACTGGTTCGTCGTCGTAACGAATTCTTTGAGGAAAATCGAAATGAAAAGCAAAGTTCAGACGTCGAAAACACTTCGTCAGTCCAAGATCTGTCTGGCTGTCGCGGCGATGCTCGCCGCAATGAGCATGCCCGCGCAAGCGGAAGAAATCATCGAGACCGAAGGGGCAACGTGGAGCGACGAACGGGATACTGCTTAGTCTCCAGTTTCAAGTGCAACACCGCGAATGATGTAGGGTGTTGCGATGAAGAAGAACTACAGGCATTTGAGC
>NZ_CABPSG010000014.1:0-80330 GCF_902459595.1 Pandoraea soli
TGAAAATTTCGTACCAATCAAATCTAGAGATAATGGCTCCTCAGCTCAGACGAGGAGTTGGTATGAAGAAGAGCCGGCTCCGCGATGATGCCGTCCCCCACTTCATCTGCGCGCGCGAACCCCATGTCTTAGGTATCGTCGAGTACCCCCTTGATCTATTTTTAACCTGAATGTCATTTTTCCCTCATTTTCAGACAAATGTCAGGATACGCTTTTTCCCTTACAATGAGACGCTCCATGGTTTCCGGTTGAGTACCTCATCATGCATCGAATTGGATTCTTTGTTTGCCGTGGCTACGATGCACTTGACCTCGCTGGGCCACTTTCGACCTTCAACCAGGTGGCTACGGCCGCCGGCCAAACTCCCTACGATCTCCATGTGATCTCGCAAGCGGGTGGGTTGGTTCGTAGCAATGCAGGGCTTCCAATTGAGACGAAGTCTGTCGGGCGGCGCGCATTTGACACCGTCATTTTCGTGGGTGGTGATATAGAGCCGATGCAGACAACGGAAAACGTGACTGTTGCCACGAAATTGGGCAAGAGAGCCTCGCGGGTGGCAAGCGTGTGTACCGGAGCGTTTTTGCTTGCGGAAACGGCCTTGCTGGACAATCGGAGAGCAACAACGCATTGGCGATATATCGCTCAATTACAGTCACGCTTCCCTCGCATCAGAGTCGAAGGCGATAGTATCTATATCGCGGACGATCACATTTGGACCTCGGCGGGCATCGCTTCTGGAATAGATCTGGCACTAGCAATGATCGAAACAGATATGGGTGCAGAAACTGCGCGCACTGTCTCTAGGCTTTTGGTCGTGGCGTATCGCCGACCAGGAGGGCAGTCTCAATTCTCGGCCATGTCACAAATGGAACCGGAATCGGACCGCATCCGCATTGCTCTGAACTTTGCCAGGGAACATTTAGCTGAAGCTCTACCTGTTGAGCGGCTCGCAGAGGCTGCAAGATTAAGTCCGCGGCAATTCGGACGGGCGTTTCGTCGAGAAACCGGTGAAACGCCCGCCAAGGCAGTTGAGCGCTTACGCGTTGAAGCAGCACGACTGCGCTTGCAAGATGGTAGCGAGCCGATCGAACAGATTGCCCTAGCCGTGGGATTCACTGATCCGGAGCGGATGCGGAGGGCTTTTGTCAAACTCCATGGACATCCGCCACAATCGATCCGTCGCGAGAGCCGATTCTTCGGCAGACGATAATCATTCGTTGGTCTGCGCCGAACAGTGCCCTTTCTGGAGGGGGGCGGCGAGAAACGTCGACGGTATCAAACGACACTGAGTCGTTATAGGGAATCCAATACTCTCTCCGCGTATCTGCGAGCGCTAGCAAGGCGTTGCTCAGTGATTACTAGTGCTCGCGCACGAACGTTACTCAAAACATCGGCAGATGCCCTCGCAGGAGAACCCGAAGCAAAAGGCGGCTGCGGGTCGTAGGCCATGTAGAGTTGCAGCTCTTTTGCTACCTGATCACCACGAAGAACTGCAGCTAGAATAAGCGACCCATCGATGCCTGATGTAACCCCCGCCGCACTCACATAATTACCGTCGATGACGACACGGTCGTCACAAGGGATGGCGCCATAGAACGGTAACGCTCCCATCGCCGTCCAGTGAGTCGTCGCCTTTCGGCCGTGCAGCAAACCAGCAGCGCCGCAGATGAGAGCTCCCGTACACACCGGGTAAACATACAAGGCGTGCTCGGCTTGCGCACGAATAAAAGCCAGAACCTCCTCGTCGACTTCGACTTCTTCCTGGCCATAACCTCCCGGAACGATTAGCACATCGAGTTGAGGGGCTTCCTTGAGTGACGTGTCGGGAACCAATTGCATACCTCGCATATCCCGCACAATGCATTTGTCTTTCCACAGTGTGAGGAACGTCGAGTTGGGAATGCCCGACAGCGCCTCAAAAGGACCAGTGAAATCACATTGATCCATATCGGGGAAGATCAGTCCGCCAATCATCAAGTGTCGTTCCTGAAAAATTTCCTGCCTGTCATTTCAATCGGTGAGCTATTTCGATAAAGGAATCAATATCGTCAAGCGGATGGCGCACGGTATCTGTAATGATCGAGACGTTCGCTTTGAAAGCTGAGCGACTGTTCGGGGAATAGCGATGCACTTCATACCCTTACGGGGCATAACTGCTCCACATATCACGATGCAACTTCCAGACGCCACCTTGCCTCAGGAAGATAAGCGTTTGCTTGGCATGGATTTGGAGCTTTCCACTATGATCGCGAACTTCGGCGTCCGAGACCTCAGCCACGGCCTGATCGTCGCCATAGAATTCATCGTTGCTGAATGATACTGAACCTGGCTGGGATCCGGCGTAGGCCTTGGCGAAGTATTCGGTAATCGCAAGCCTTCCCGTGACTCTGTCTCCCCCGGGCGGTAAGAGTGCACCATTTTCTGTATAGAGATGGCCTATCGCGTCGTAGTCCCCCCGGCCAAAGGCTTCCGCCCATCGTACATTCTCAGCCTTAATGGCCGCTTCGGTTTGAGGTGTCAGGCCATTCGCCGACGCGGACATGGAAAAAACGAAAGGAGAAAAGCAAACTGCAACGGCAGCAGCAAAAAAGCGAATCGGTCGCATCTTTTAGTTTCCTGTCAAATCATCTGGTGATGGAGGGGTACATCAGACTGGGCCAGTTCGCGCAGGCAACGCAGGTTGCGGCCTCATCGCAACCTGTTGATATTCTTTGCGCGTTGCCTGTGATCATTTCAGTGAAGGCCCGGAATCAAGGCGAGGCCTTTCGATGCGCCAGGCAATCTTTTGTCAACCATTGCGATGATTTCTGGCGGCGCGTCGCTAGGATCGCCGCAATGGAAGGGCGGCGCCGGGTCATAGGCGATCAAGAGTTGTGTGAATTCAGCAGCCTTGCGGCCGCGGAGCTTTTCTGCAACGCGTAGCGCGAAGTCGATTCCGGCAGTTACTCCACCTCCGCTCATGAATCGTCCATTGTCATCCTCTACGAAGCGCTCCGCGACAGGGATCGCACCGTATTTAGGCAACTCGTTAAGAAAGGCCCAATGGCACCCGCTGCGTTTGCCCTTGAGCACTCCCGTTGCGGCAAGCACAAGCGACCCATTACAAACTGACGTCACATACTTGGCGTTCTCAGCCAGTCGACGGATTTGCGCCTGATATGCCGGTCCCATCGGCGCAGTCAAGTCAGATCCACCGGGCACCAAGATCAAATCAGTTTTCTCAATATCGGCTAATCTTTCGGTATTCCCGTAGACGACCCCGAATTCGAGGGTTACGTTGCCACCATTGAGACTCGCATAGCGTATATTAGTATTCGGAAGCCGGTGAAAAATCTCGCTGGGTCCGGCGAAATCAAGGAGTGTGCCTCCGTCGTAATTCACGATCAAAATATTGAGCGGATCATTTTGATCCAGACTGCCCACCTTACTGCTGGTCTGCGCAAAGGCAGGAGTGGCGTGGCTAAGCAAAGCCCCACCTCCCACAACGGCTGCAAGAGCGGCGACACCTCCAAGCTTGATGGCATCGCGACGTGAATGACCGGCTTTGCTGAGCTGTTCGCCGTCATCGTCATTTTTTGGGTCGACCAAGATAAATTCTCCTTACACTTTGGCCCTCTACAAAAACAGCTAGATTGGGCCGAATTAAAGATCCACCACGCCGAAAAGCCTGATGATCTTTTTAGATATTGAATTACTAGCGGTTGAAATCCGGCGCCAATAACTTAAAGCTGTGAAGCTCCACCATCGACGATTATTTCAGTGCCGATAACATAAGAGGATTCGTCGCTCGCGAGATAAAGCGCTGCGTAGGCGATGTCCTCTGCCTTACCCATGTAACCCACCGGAATTGTTTTCGCCATTGCCTGCTTGCGCTCTCGAACAACTTCATCTGACAACCCCCACTTGCTTATCAAGGGGGTATCCATCGCGCCGGGAGCGATGGCGTTAAATCGGATTTTTCGGTCGAGAAACTCGTAAGACCAGCTTCGAGCAAGTGAACGCACAGCAGCCTTTGCGGCTGCTGTCAGTGAGATACCGTGCTTACCGGTTTGATCGACGAATGACGTATTGAGAATGACTGAGGCGCCCTCTCGCAAGTCCGCCAGCACCGCTTGAAGTGTGAACACTACGCCCTTGACGTTGATGTCCATGATCTCGTCATAAAGTTCGTCGTTGATGTCGTTGAGTGCAGTTGGGAAAGCCCAACCGGCGTTAGCGAACACGACGTCCAAGCCACCGAACTTCTCTTTTACTTTGGCGGAAATCGCCCGCATGTCTTTGATCGAACGCACGTCACCCTTGAGGACGAGCGCATTCTCTCCAAGCTCGGCCTTGACACGCTCGAACACGGCTTCATCGCGACCAGTTACCGCCACCTGAGCGCCTTCTGCAATGAAGAGCTTGGCAGTGGCAAGACCAATGCCACTTGTGCCTCCCGTGATCAACGCCGATTTGTTCTTAAGCCTCATTTCTATACTCCTATCTCTGCTTCACCATTGATCGAGTCAATGAATCAATGAACCAATGAACCAATGAACCAATGAACCAATGAACCAAGTGCGACCACACTTGACTCGACTTGACTTCGTCGGCAAATTATCGAGCATGCTGTAGGTGTCTCAAAGGACATATAACCCTTAAAAAACGTCACGCATCTCAGATCAACGAGCAAGGTATGCTCAGCGCTCTGAATCGCCCCGGAGTTGAACTGACCCCCGAGAGTTGGACACGACCTTGGAGGTTCCGTGAGGAAATTCGATGCAAAGTTTAAGGAGAAGGTGGTTCGCGAGTACCTTGCTGGCAAAGGGGGCTATAAGCTCCTTGCGGCGAAATTCGGTATTGCAGAAAGCATGGTGAGGCGATGGGTCGCGGCATATCGTCACCATGGTAACGCTGGGCTCGTCCGGCAGCGTGGTGCTTACACCATTGAGTTCAAGCTTGAGGTGGTGCACCGGGGCGTGGCCGAGAACCTTTCCTGTCGAGAGCTGGCTGCCATTTACAATATCGGCAATCCGCACAGCATCACGATGTGGCAACAACAGAAAGCACGGGGAGAGCTCCGTTCGCTAAAGAGCATGCGCCCGTCGGGACGGGATGTTTCGGTGCCAGCAAAGAAAAAGACCTCGAACGAGTCGTTGGAAGCTCCGCGATCTGATGAGTCGGACCAACTGCTGCGTGAGAATCAGCAGTTACGCGCGGAGGTCGCGTACCTAAAAAAATTCAATGCCTTGGTTCTAGCAAAGAAGTTGGCGCGGCAGAAATAGCCAAAATAGTGCTTGAACTGAGGCAGGAATTCCCCTTGACCGATCTTCTCCAGGCGGCGAGGTTGCCACGCAGTACGTACTACTATCGGGTCAAAACGTTGGCCACCCCAGACCGGCATGGTGGGCTCAAGGCGAAGATTCAGGCTGTCTATGCTGCACATCGCGGCTTGTATGGCTATCGACGCATCACCTTGACTATCCGCAGTGATGGCGAGCTAGTTAATCACAAGAAGGTGCAGCGCCTCATGAGCGAATTGGGAATCAGGTCGAGGGTGCGCCGGAAGAAGTTCCGGTCGTACCAGGGCGAGGTCGGCGAGGCCGCGCCGAACCTGCTCAATCGCGAATTCACCGCGTCGGGCCCAAACGAGAAGTGGGTTACCGATGTGACCGAGTTCCGGGTCGCGGGGAAAAAGCTGTACCTTTCTCCGGTCATGGACCTCTACAATGGGGAAATTGTTGCCTACGAGTCGAGCCATCGCCCCGACTTCCCGATGGTCATGGGCATGCTCAGGAAAGCTGTCAAGAAGCGCGGAAATGCGGCTACACCGATGCTTCATTCAGACCAGGGTTGGCACTATCGCATGCAACCGTACCGAGCGGCACTGGCGCGCTATGGAATGAAGCAAAGTATGTCGAGAAAAGAAAATTGCTTCGATAACGCGGCCATGGAGAGCTTCTTCGGCACTCTGAAGGCCGAGTACTTCCATCTCACGGACTTCGAAGACGTCGATGCATTACGGGTAGGCCTGAAGGGCTACATCGACTACTACAACCGGCACCGCATCAAATCGAAACTTGGTGGACTGAGTCCCGTGGAATATCGAATGCGAGCGGGAAAAAACTAACGCTTCAACGTCCAACTCTCGGGGGTCAGTTCAAGTTTGAGGAGGCTCCAACTCTTGAGAGAAATGGTATGGACGCATCCCTCCCGCATCGTGAGGCCCAGGCCTTCGACATGAGCGAGCGCATAGCGCAAGATGACATGGATCTTCACGGCGAAGCGGAGGCTAGCGATGAATCTGACACCAGTTGAAATCGACATTGCAAAGACTGCTTTCCAGGTGCATTACGTAGACCATGACACTGGCGAGGTCGTGAACAAGCCAATCAGACGCGCTGCGTTTCTCGAACATTTCGCGAACTTGTCCCCTTGCCTTATCGGAATGGAAGCGTGCGGCGGAGCGCATCACTGGGCACGCAAGCTGGTGCAGATGGGGCATCAGGTCAAGCTGATGCCAGGGGAATTCGTGAAGGCGTTCAACATCCGCAACAAGAACGACGCGGCGGATGCTCGAGCGATCTGGCTTGCTGTGCAGCAGCCCGGCAAGGCAGTCGCGGTAAAGACCGAAATGCAGCAAGCAATGCTGGCGCTGCATCGGGCACGGGCGCAACTGGTGAAGTTCCGGACAATGCAGATCAACGGCTTGCGCGGATTGTTAGCCGAGTATGGCGAAGTGTCGGCCAAGGGACGGGCTTCGCTTGACAAAGCGATACCCGAAATTCTTGCGCGAGTTGCGGAGCGTTTGCCCGCAGTGCTCATCGACACATTGCGTGAGCAGTGGGCCGGGCTGACGAAGCTTGATGAGCAGATCGCGGCGATCGAACGCCGAATGCGTGAATGGAAGAAAGATGACCATGCTGTGAAAGCGATCAGTGAGATTCCCGGCGTGGGATTGCTGACCGCGACTGCGGCAGTCGCAATGATGGGCGACGCAAAAGCGTTCAGATCTGGGCGCGAATTTGCAGCGTGGGCGGGACTGGTGCCAAGGCAGACTGGTTCGGGGGGCAAGGTGAATCTTCATGGCATCAGCAAGCGCGGTGACACCTATCTGCGCACACTACTGATTCACGGTGCCCGTAGTGTCTTGATTCATGCGAACGCCTCGGGTCCGTGGGTCGAGCAGTTGAAGAAGCGACGGCATCCGAACGTGGTCATCGTCGCGCTGGCAAACAAGATCGCACGCACAATTTGGGCGGTGCTTGCTCATGATCGACCGTACCAGAAGGGATACGTAAGCGTGAATCCAGTCGGAACGGCAAACATCTCCTGAGAGACTGGTTCTGTAAAGGTGGCACGTCGAAGGTTGCGTTGGGATCGAGAGTGGTGGCAACACAGGTCGGACCGTGGTCTGCGAAACCTGAATGGCTCCGAGAGCTACGAGCTCGTGAGAGAAATGAGGCGCGGATCAGCGGATTCCATAGTGGCCCGCAGCGAAACAACCGGCTGCAACAAGGCCGGATATAAAGCTGCGACCGTTCCTGTCACGTCAGAGTTCGAAATCCCTTGCAAACGGGAGGCGTCCATATAAATGGAGCCATGAACAAGAAATCGAGCAAGTTTTCCCCGGAAGTCCGGGAGCGCGCAGTGCGCCTGGTGCGCGAGCAGCGTAGCGAGCATCCTTCGCTGTGGGCGGCAGTCGAGTCGATTGCGCCGGTGATCGGCTGCACGCCGCAAACGCTGAACGATTGGGTCAAGCGCGACGAGATCGATAACGGCGAACGTGCCGGCCTGACCACGAGCGAGCGTGAGCGCCTGAAGGCGCTGGAGCGCGAGAACAAGGAATTGCGCAAGACCAACGAGATTCTCAAACTGGCCAGCGCGTTTTTCGCCCAGGCGGAGCTCGACCGCCGTATCAAGTCCTGAAAGCCTTCATCGATCAGCATCGCGACACCTTCGGGGTCGAGTCGATCTGCAAGGTTCTGCGGATTGCCCCGTCGGGTTACTGGCACCATGCTGCCCAGCTTCGCGATCCATCGAAGCGCTGCGCCCGAGTCAAGCGTGATGACGTGCTGTACCCGGAAATCCAGCGTGTCTGGCACGCCAACATGCGGGTCTACGGCGCAGACAAGGTCTGGAGGCAGATGAACCGGGAGCAAATCCGGGTGGCCCGCTGCACGATCGAGCGATTGATGCGGCGGCTGGGATTGCAAGGCGCGGTTCGCGGCAAACGGGTTCGCACGACGATTCCCGATGTCTCGGCACCCCGCCCGCTGGACCGGGTCAATCGCCAATTCAAAGCCGACCGGCCAAATCAGCTCTGGGTTTCCGATTTCACCTACGTTTCGACGTGTGGCAGGGCTGGCTGTACGTGGCGTTCGTCATCGACGTGTTTGCACGGCGCATCGTTGGCTGGCGGGTGAGTCGTACTATGCGCACCGACTTCGTACTCGATGCGCTTGAACAGGCGCTGTATGCCCGCCAACCGGGCGACGACGGGACGCTGATCCATCATTCCGACAGAGGATCGCAATATGTTTCCATTCGGTACCCCGACCGACTTGCCGAAGCGGGCATCGAACCATCGGTCGGCAGCCGCGGCGACAGTTATGACAACGCCCTGGCGGAAACGATCAACGGCCTGTACAAAACGGAACTGATTCACCGGCGCGCGCCTTGGAAAACAAGGGAATCCGTCGAGCTTGCAACTCTGGAATGGGGCGCTTGGTACAACCATCATCGGCTGATGGAACCGCTGGGCTTTATCCCGCCAGCCGAGGCTGAGGCAGATTACTACGGGCAACTCAGAATTACTGCTGAAGCGCCTGCATTAACTTAAACCAACCGGCCTCCACGATTCCCAGTGCGATTCAGATCCGCGTCTTCACGCGCTCTTTCTTCAGGCTACTAAAAAAACACAATGGCTGCGGCTTCTCTCTCTGGCGCGACAGACGGCTCACCGCCCGCCGGGCTCCGCAAGGTACGGCCCAATGCCCGTCGGATAACTTCCCGGGATGAGCATCGACGTGTCGAGACGCTCGATGCTCGTGCGACCGGTCAGCGCCATCGTCACGTCCATCTCCTTGGCAATGACCTCCAGCGCGCGACGCACGCCCGCCTCGCCCATCGCCCCCAGCCCGTACAGGAACGGTCGCCCGATCAACGTCCCCTTCGCGCCCAGCGCCATCGCCTTGATCACGTCCTGCCCGGAACGCACGCCGCCGTCGAGCCACACCTGCGTGTCGCGTCCCACCGCCGCGACAATGTCGGGCAGCGCCCGGATCGTCGAGATCGCCCCGTCGAGCTGACGCCCGCCGTGATTGCTCACCACGATCGCATCCGCCCCTGCGTCGCGCGCCGCGCGCGCATCGTCCGGATCGAGCACGCCCTTGAGCACGAGCTTGCCGCCCCAGCGCTTCTTGATCCACGCCACGTCGTCCCACGACAGGCGAGGGTCGAACTGCGCCGCCGACCACGCGGCGAGCGAGCCGATGTCGTCCACGCCCTTGGCATGCCCCACGATGTTGCCGAACGTGCGACGGCGCGTGCCCAGCATGCCCAGGCACCAGCGCGGCTTGGTCATCATGTTGGCAATGTTCGGCAGCGTGAGCTTCGGCGGCGCCGACAGGCCGTTCTTGATGTCGCGATGACGCTGGCCGCTGATCTGCAGATCCATCGTCACCATCAGCGCCGAGCACCCCGCCGCCTTGGCGCGATCGATCAGTCGCTCGATGAAGTCGCGATCGCGCATCACATACAACTGGAACCAGAACGGCGCCTTGGTATGCGCGGCCACATCCTCAAGGGAACAGATCGACACGGTCGAGAGTGTGAACGGCACGCCGAACGCCTCGGCCGCGCGCGCGGCGAGAATCTCGCCGTCCGCATGCAGCATGCCGGTCATGCCGGTGGGCGCCAACGCCACCGGCATGGCGACCGGCTCGCCCAACATCGTCGTGCGCGTGCTGCGATGCTCGATGTTGACCGCGACACGCTGGCGAAACGCGATCCCGCCAAAGTCCGCCGCATTCGCCCGATACGTCGACTCGGTCCATGAGCCGGAATCGACATACTCGTAAAACATGCGCGGCACGCGCCGCTGCGCGAGCACCCGCAAGTCCTCGATGGTGGTAATCACTGCCATGCTGCGTCTCTTCTTCCGGGAAGTCCCGACCGTCTTTCGGGAACTGGTGAATATCGTCGATATTTTTATTTCTGCTTCACCAGATCGACGAGCGACTGGGTTTGCTTGATTGTCTTGAGCACGATGTTCGATTGGATCGCCATGACCGCCGGCGCACGGTACAACTCGTTCACGATGAAATCCGAGTAATGCGCGAGATTCCGGGCCCTGACGGTCAAGATGTAATTGGCCGAGCCAGTGACGATGCGTGCGGTCACCACCTCAGGCCAATTCTGGACGCAAGCGAGAAATTTCTCGTGCCATTGATCGACATCGGGACGCAGCGAGATTTGCACCAGGGCTTCGAACTCGAGGCCGATATGCTGTGCGTCCACGATGCAGCGGTATCCGGAAATCACCCCGCGATCCTCAAGCAACTTCACCCGGCGAAGGCAGGCCGATGGCGACAGCCCAACGGCATCCGCCAACTCCTGGTTGGAGATGCGCCCGTTGAGTTCGAGATGGCGCAGGATACGCAGATCGGCAAGGTCAAGGTTCATTGGCAGAATCCATCAAGTTCCCCCGGATTCTGGCAGATCCTTCGAATCGCCGCCAGTTGTCCGCCGCAAATGGCCAGCAAATTCCATTTTTTGCGTTGAAATCGTAACGCCCGGCCAAGCTCGGGCACGGTGTGCTATCTGCGCCGTGAACGCCGTTTTCCGAGATTGCCGCTGTCGTGCCGCTATCGCGTTGCGACGTGCCTACCCACCCGACTTGCGTTGCTTGACGATGCGTTGCAGCAGGTATCGCGTCTGTTCGAGCACCGCCTCGCGCACCATCCGGTTGCGTTCGGGATTCGGCTCGCTGGCCCACCCCATCGAACTGTCGACGGAGCGGCGCATCACGCGAAACGCCATGCCCAGCGTGCTGATACACACGGCCCGAACCCGCATCGCCTCATCGTCGGGCGCCACGCCCGCGAGCCGCGTCACAATGTTCGCCCCTACTGCGGCGAGCCGGCTCGAAAAGCGCTCGTGGAACACCTTGAAACCCGCCTCGGGTCCAAGCCCTGCCTGCTCACGGGCCATGAACATGTGCCAACCCTCGATCTCCGGCACTTCCTCCATGAACCCCGCCTTGCGGTTCTGCAACTCGCAGAATGCGTCGATAAGCTGCTTGTCGGTCGCCTCCGGTTCGGCCACCACGCGCTCGGCCGCCTCGATCGCTTCGCCCATCTGCCCCATGACAAGACCCACGATGTACTCGACGCACGCCGTGTACACCCCCTCCTTGTTGTCGAAGTAGTACTGCAGCGCCGGTGCGTTCACACCGGCCTCGTTCGCGATGTCCCGCGTGGAGGCCCCCGCAAAACCGAACTCGCCAAAGCACTTGATCGCCGCCAGGATGATGCGCGCGCGCGTTTCCTCACCCCGTTGATACCCCGTGTCGACCGCATGCCGCGTTCGCACAGGCGTGCGCGGTGCCCGCCCGGCGCGTGAAATTCCTGTCATGTCTGTCCTTGCTTGCCAAAACTTTCGTCAAAAATATAACACTTGACACAAATCGATCAACTGGAATAATTTTGCCAAACGGAATAATTTGAAGGCCCCCTCATGTCAACCGCAGCACCGGTCAAACCGACAACCTCGACACCGCCGATCGCACGCCACGCCGACACCCCGACCGCCAGGACCGTGGAAGCCGCCGAAACCACGCAGACGCCGGCCAACCGTCGCCGCAAAACGATTCTGCTAGGTGCGCTGGCACTGGGCGTCGTCGCGGGTCTTGGCTGGGGCGCGCACTGGTGGTTCGTTGGGCGCTTCATCGAGTCGACCGACGATGCCTACCTGCAAGCCGACAGCATGACTGTCGCGCCGAAAGTGGGCGGCTACGTAACGGAAGTGTTAGTGCGTGACAACGAAACGGTGAGCGTTGGTCAGCCGCTCGTGCGGCTCGACGCGCGTCAATACCAGGCCGCCTTCGACGAGGCACAGGCAACCGTGCAGGCACGCGAAGCCGATGTCGCGCGCGCCGAGGCCGAACGCGCCCAGCACACCGCGACGATTGCGCAAGTGCGCGCCGAACTCGACGGTGCGCGAGCGGACGCGCGCTACACGGCGGGCCAGGTCAAACGCTATGCACCGCTCGTGGCCACCGGCGCGGAAACCGACGAGCGTCTTGCCGAGCTGCGCAATGCCAGCACCCGCGCCGACGCCACGCTCAAGAGCCATCAAGCCAGCGTTCAGGCGAGCGAGCGTCAGGCCGACACGCTCGACGCCGCGCTGGCGCAAGCCAAAGCGCAATTGACGGTCGCACAGGCCAGTGCGCGCAAGGCGGAACTCGATCTCGCCGACACCGTGGTCAAAAGCACGCTGGCCGGCCGCGTCGGCGATCGCGCCGTGCGCGTGGGCCAGTTCGCTCAGCCGGGCACGCGGTTGCTGACCGTCGTGCCGGTGCAGAACGTGTATCTGACGGCGAACTTCAAGGAAACGCAGGTGGGCCATATGCGGCCCGGCCAGCCGGTGACGGTTCACGTCGACGCCCTGCCGAGTCGGCCGATTCACGGCGTGGTCGATTCGCTCTCGCCGGGCACGGGCGCACAGTTCGCCTTGCTGCCCGCGCAGAATGCGACCGGGAACTTCACGAAGATCGTGCAGCGCGTGCCGGTGCGCATCCGGCTCGACGTGCCGGCATCGCTGCGCACGGTGCTGCTGCCGGGCCTGTCGGTGACGGCGGACGTCGACACGCATCGCCGCGATACGGCCGCCCCCGCCAAGCAGGCGAGTCGAGCGGATCAGGCAGATCGGGCGGGCGACCCCGTGGTACAGCTCGCGCTCAGCGCGCCACTGAACGCCCTCGTCGGCCCCGTCACCAGCGCGCCGTCGAACGCCGATGCCGCACCGTCATCGGCAAACGTTGGGGCGCAACATGGCTGAGCGTGGCACGATGGACACATCGTCGATCGCCTTGCCTTCGCCGTTCGCGTCGTCTTCGTCGCCCTTGCCCGTCGAGCTGACGCGCGACCAGGCGCGGAGTGCCGTGGCGGCCGGCAGCGGCGGGCATGGGGGACCTGGCGGACGCGGGGGACACCCAGGCGGTGGCGCCGCGAACGCCGCCACGCCGCGCAACGCGTCGGCGTCGGACTGGATCGCCGTGGCGGCCGGCGCACTGGGCGCCCTGCTGGCCACGCTCGACATCTCGATCACCAACTCCGCCCTGCCGCAAATACAGGGGCAGATCGGTGCGTCGGGCACCGAGGGCACCTGGATCTCGACCGGCTACCTGATGTCGGAAATCGTCATGATCCCGCTCGCCGCGTGGCTCACGCGCGTGCTCGGTCTACGGCGCTTCCTGATGCTCAACGCCGTCTTCTTCACGCTCTTCTCGATGATGTGCGGCGCATCGAGCAGTCTGGCCGAGATGATTGTCGGCCGCATCGGGCAGGGCTTTGCCGGCGGCGCCATGATTCCGACGGCGCAGATGATCATCCGCACGCGCCTGCCCCGCCACCAGATGCCCGTGGGCATGGCAATGTTCGGCCTGATCGTACTGCTCGGCCCACTGCTCGGCCCGGTGGTCGGTGGCTGGCTCACCGAGAATGCCAACTGGCGCTGGTGCTTCTTCCTGAACCTGCCGATCTCGGCGACTATCGTCACGTTGCTCATGCTCGGCCTGAAGCGCGAACCGACCCATCTGCAGGCGTTCTTCAAGGCAGACTGGCTGGGCATCGTGGGCTTGACCATCGGCCTGAGTACGCTGACCGTCGTGCTGGAGGAAGGACAGCGCGAACGCTGGTTCGACTCGCCGCTGATCGTCTGGCTCTCGATCGTGTCGGCCGTCGGCATCGCCATGATGCTGGTGGCGCAGTTCACGGCGGAGAAACCGATCGTCAAGCTCTCGCTGCTGGGTAACAGGAACTACGCGAGCGTGATCTACATCGTGTTCACGGTGGGCGCGGGACTCTATGGCGTGTCGTATCTGCTGCCGCAGTTTCTCGCGACGATCGCCGGCTACAACGCGCAGCAGTCGGGCAACATCATGCTGCTCTCGGGGTTACCTGCCTTTCTGATGATGCCGTTCCTGCCTCGTCTGATCAGCCGCGTGGACATTCGTCTGCTCGTGATTCTCGGGCTGCTGTGTTTCTTCGCCAGTTGCATGCTCGACATCGATCTGACCGCACAAAGCGTGGGGCATGACTTCACGATGTCGCAATTGCTGCGCGGCGTGGGACAGATGCTCGCGATGATGCCGCTCAACCAGGCGTCGATGGCGGCCGTCGAGGCGCAGGACGCGGGAGACGCCGCCGGTCTGTACAACATGGCCCGCAACTTGGGCGGGTCCGTCGGACTCGCGTTGCTCGGTACGCTGATCGACCGTCGCACCGCCTATCACGACGCCATGCTGCGCGAGACGATCACCGCCAACAGTTCGCTGGGTCAGGCGCATCTTGCCGCCAACGCGGCGAGCTTCTTCGCGCAGACGGGGGATAGCGTGCATGCGCAATTGCAGGCCACTGCACAGCTGGCCGCCGAGATCGCGCAGCAGGCGAGCGTGATGACCTTTTCCGAAACTTTCTATGCATTGGGGATCGCGCTGCTGCTTTGCGTGCCGCTGGCCCTGCTGCTCAAGCAACCGACCGGCTTCAGTTCGGGCGGACATTGAACGATCATGACGCTGCATTTCCGAACGATGGCCCTCGCGGCCGCCCTTCTCGTCACCGGCTGCACGGTTGGCCCCGATTATCGTGGCGCGCCCGAGGTGGCGGCCAATGCCCTGCGCACGGGCGCCACGTATGCGCATGCCGGAGACGGCATCGCGGCGCATACGCCGGAGGTCGCCCGATGGTGGACGACGCTTGGCGATGCGCAACTCACGGCGCTGATCGACGACGCCATCGCCCGTAGCCCGGATATCCGCGCGGCACAGGCGAAGGTGCGCCAGTCTCGCGCGAGCCTGCGCAATCATCGGGCCGACCTGCTGCCCAAGGCAGGCGTCGATCTCGCGACGCTGCGCACGCGCTCGCCCGATCTGAGCCTGCTTGGCGGCAATGGCGGCAGCGGCAGTGGTCGCGGCCCGCTCGACTTGTATGTCGCCGGGTTCGACGCGAGTTGGGAGATCGATCTGTTCGGCGGCACGCGACGCGCTGTCGAGGCCGCCAGCGCCGATGCCGATGCGGCGTCGGAGGATCTCGCGGACGCCCACGTACAACTCGCCGCCGAAGTCGCACAGGCCTACGTCGCCTTGCGCGATCAGCAGGCACGGCTGGCGCTGGTGCGCGACTCGGCGCAACTCGAAGGCGAGATGCTCGATCTCACCCGCCAGCGTCGCGCGGGGGGCGTCGCGTCGGAACTCGACGTCGAACGGCTCATCACGCAGGTGGAACAGACGCAATCGCGCGTGCTGCCGCTCGAAGCGGACGTCATCGAATCGCTCGATCAGTTGGCGCTGCTCACCGGCCGTGCGCCGGGTGCGTTGGACACCGAGCTGTCGGTCCCCAGGGCCTTGCCGAGCGTGCCGAAGACGGTCGCCATCGGCGATCCGTCCGCGTTGTTGCAGGCACGCCCGGACATCCGTGCGGCAGAACGTCGCCTGGCGTCGCAGAACGCCCAGATCGGCGTGCAGACGGCCAACTGGTTTCCGAAACTCTCGATCATGGGCGAACTCGGATATTCGGCGCTGGATCCGGGCCATCTGGTACGTAAAGACAACTTCAGTTGGATGACGCTGCCACGCCTGCAATGGAATGCGCTCGATTTTGGACGCGTGCAGGCGAGCGTTGACGGCGCGAAGGCCGGTCGCGATCAGGCGCAGGCGAAGTATGAAAGCGCCGTGCTCAGCGCGTTGCGCGATGCCGACGTGGCACTGGCACGTTACGGGCATCAGCGCGAAAACGTATACCGTCTGCGCAGTGTGGAGGCTTCGGCCACGCGGGCCGCAACGCTCACGCGTCAACGTTATCGCGCTGGCACCGCGAGCACGCTCGATTGGCTCGATGCCGAGCGCACGCGCTTTTCCGCCGAGCAGGACCGGGTCGCAGGCGATGCGCAACTGCTCAAGTCGTTCGTGACGCTACAGAAGGCGCTGGGTCTGGGATGGCAGGTGGGATCGACGCCGGGCTCGACGACGGGGTGAGGGGCACGCGATACGATGCATCGCCGAACAAGATGACATTCGCGCGGCGCGGTCATCTCGCTCGACGGCGCAGGCAAGACGGGCATCGCATGGCACCGTGCCTTTCGGCGGCGCCAATGAAAAAACGCTCCAGAAGCTTTCGCGTCTGGAGCGTTTTTACCAACTGAGTTGGTGCGGCTGGCAGGATTCGAACCCACGACCCCTTGGTTCGTAGCCAAGTACTCTATCCAACTGAGCTACAGCCGCATGTACTGCACGCGAGTCCCGATCAGACGATACTATCGCTGTCGGTTCGCCTTCTCATCGACGCGGGCCGAATGTACATGACATGCGGCGCGTCACTGGGAAGGACTCTCCCGAAAAACTAAGGGACTCCCGGTGAGGAGGCCCTCGAAATAAGTGGCGCGGCTGGCAGGATTCGAACCCACGACCCCTTGGTTCGTAGCCAAGTACTCTATCCAACTGAGCTACAGCCGCGTCGTGAGAACAGAATTATGTAAGAAACCCGCTTACCACGCAAGTGATTTTTGCAATTCTTTTGTCATAACTCCGATTTCCCTAATGTATCGCGCATTCCATGCGGGATTAGCGCGGAATCGTCCACGCTGGCAAGTCTTTGCGGCTAGAACAATTACTCCACGCAAACCCGCGCCAAATCAGGGCTTTCCATGTGCGCCTGCGCGAGACGGCACGGTATGCTACGGCTTTTTGCAGCGCGTCGAAGGGCGCGTTTGCCGCACGCGCGAGTTCGGATCGGCAAGACAATCGGTTCGGCACCCTCTCGCGCGCGGCACAAAGAAAATGCGATGAAACCACGCACCGCGCGCCCATGCTCTTCCCCCGGCGACGACGATGCGATAAAAACCATATTCAAGGAGGCGCTCATGGAAAAAGTCTGGCTCAAGAGCTATCCGCCCGGCGTGCCGGCCGAGATCGACGTCAACACGTATCGTTCGCTCAACGATCTGTTCCTGCAGAGCTGCCAAAAGTTTGCGGACCGCCCGTCCTTCACCAATCTCGGGGTGACGATGACATTCGCCGACCTCGAGCGCCAATCGCGCCACTTCGCCGCGTATCTGCAAAGCCTGCCCGGGCTGGAGCGCGGCTCGCGCGTGGCGATCATGTCGCCAAACCTGCTGCAATACCCGGTCGCCGTCTTCGGCATCCTGCGTGCGGGGATGGTCGTCGTGAACGTCAATCCGCTCTATACCGCAGGCGAACTCGAGCATCAACTCCAGGATGCTGGCTGCGGTGCCATCGTCGTGATCGAGAACTTTGCCGCCACGCTGCAAAAGGCCTTGCCCAACACGCCGGTCAAGCACGTCATCACGACCGCCATCGGCGACCTCGTGCCCGCGCCCAAGCGCTGGATCGTGAACTACGTCGTGCGCCATGTGAAGAAGATGGTGCCCGAGTGGCACATCCCGCACGCCGTGCCGTTCCGCACCGCGCTGGCGAACGGCGCGCGTGCCACGCATCAGGAAGTGCCCCTGGGTCACGACGACATCGCGTTCCTGCAATACACGGGCGGCACCACCGGCGTTGCCAAGGGCGCCATGCTCACGCATCGCAACATGATCGCCAACATGTTGCAGGCGCGCGCCTGGATCGGCGAGGGACTCGAGGAAGGCAAGGAAATCATCGTCACCGCCCTGCCGCTCTATCACATCTTCTGCCTGACGGCGAACTGCCTGGTGTTCCTGCAACTGGGCGCGCTGAACCTGCTGATCACCAACCCGCGCGACATGCCCGGCTTCGTGAAGGAATTGGGGAAGTGGCGGTTCACGTTCATGACCGGCGTCAACACGCTGTTCAACGGACTGCTCAATACCCCGGGCTTCGACCAGCTCGACTTCAGCGCACTCAAGTGCGCACTCGGCGGCGGGGCCGCCGTGCAACGGGCGGTGGCCGAGCGCTGGCAGAAGGTCACCGGCCATGCGCTGATCGAAGCCTACGGTCTGACCGAGACATCGCCCGCCGTGTGCATCAACCCGCTTGGCAGTGAGTTCAACGGCTCCATCGGCCTGCCGATCTCGTCGACGGAGGTGAGTATCCGCAACGATGCCAACGAAGCACTCGGCTTCGGGCAGGAAGGGGAAATTTGTGTTCGCGGCCCGCAAGTCATGAAGGGCTACTGGAACCGCCCGGACGAGACCGCCAAGACGGTCACGCCCGATGGCTGGCTGCGCACGGGCGATATCGGCACGATGGACGAACAAGGGTACGTGCGCATCACCGATCGCAAGAAAGACATGATCATCGTATCGGGATTCAACGTGTACCCGAACGAGGTCGAGAGCGTGTTGGCCATGTGCCCGGGCGTGCTCGAATCGGCAGTCGTCGGCGTGCCGAGCGAGCGCACCGGCGAAGCGGTGAAGGCCGTGATCGTCAAGAAGGCGCAAGACCTGACGGAGAAGGCCATCGTCGACTTCTGCCGCGAACACCTGACGAACTACAAGGTGCCGCACGTGATCGAGTTCCGCACGGAACTGCCCAAGACGCCGGTCGGCAAGGTGCTGCGCCGCGAACTGCGCTAACGATTCACGTCACCGGGTTGTCTCGTCATCCGTAACGACATTCAGAACCGTTGGCGCCGCGTTGACAATGGCCGGGACCCATCCCGGCCATTGTCATTTCAGACGGCGAAACGTCGCCCCCTCGGTCGAGAGGTCGGCCTTGATTCGTAACTTTTGGTTACAGACGTGACGCGCGCACCTTGGTACAACAGGTGCACGGCAGCGAAGCCTTCAGGCGACACCTATCGCGATTCGCTTCAAAACGTAAGCGGCGGCCGCCATGCCGAAGGTGGCCGTGACACACACGCTCGAGCCGAAACCGGCGCAGTTCAGGCCCTGCGGTCCCGCAACGGCATTCGCCCCTTCAATGGGGGCGCACGCCGCTTCCGGGTACTGCAACGGCTCATCCGAGTACACGGCGGGTACGTTGAACTTGGCTTTCGGCCCACGGACAAAACCATGTTGCTTGCGTAATTGCGCGCGCACTTTGGCCAACAGCGGATCCTGGATCGTGCGGGTGAGATCGTCGATACGGATGCGTGTCGGATCGAGCTGACCGCCGGCCCCGCCAACGGTGATCAGACGCTGCGCATGCGCCACGCACCACGCGATGAGTGCCGTCTTGACGCGGACGCTGTCGATGGCGTCGACGACCCAGTCGAAGCCACCACCCAGCATGGCGTCGAGGTTGTCCAGGGCAACGAAGTCCTCGACCAGCGTGAGTCGGCAGGCAGGATTGATGGCCAGGATTCGCTCGGCCATCGCGGTCACCTTCGGCTTGCCGAAGTTGCCGTCGAGGGCATGCACCTGACGATTGGCATTGCTTTCGGCGACGTTATCGAGATCGATGAGCGTGAGTTGGCCCACGGCGCTGCGCGCCAGTGCCTCGGCCACCCACGAGCCAACGCCGCCAATGCCGATGACGGCCACGTGCGCGTCACGCAAACGCGCGAGACCGTCGTCACCGTATAAACGCGCGACGCCGCCGAAACGGCGGCTGGCGTCAAAATCTGCCTCCGGCGGCGTGGTAAGCGCCGGAGCAACCATAATCGACGGGGTACTGTTCATGATGCGATGGGTAACGTCCTTGAAATGGCTGGCGATCACGATGGTCTCCATCGTGCTGGCATTCGCGGCGGTCATCACGTGGTTTGACTGGAACTACGCCCGGCCCTTCATCAACCGGGAGGTGAGCGCCGCGACCGGTCGTCCGTTCGACATCCGGGGTGACCTCTCGCTGCACTGGCTGGCCCCGAACGCCAATGCCCCGGGGCTGGGGCGCTGGCTGCCGCGGCCTCGCCTGATCGCGAATGATATCGTGTTAGGCAATGTTGCGTGGAGCCAGACGCCGAACATGATCACGCTGGGTCGGCTCACGTTCTCGCTTGAATGGTTGCCGCTCCTGGACAAGCGCGTGGTGCTGCCCGAAGTCGCCTTGTCCGCGCCGAAGGTGCTCATCGAGCAGCGGGCCGACGGGCAAAACAACTGGACCTTCACGAAGGGCGACGGCAAACCGTCGCCGTGGACGCTGCGCATCGGCCGCCTGATACTCGAAGACGGCGTGGTACACGCCAATCTCGTGCCGCAGCAACTCGATCTGAACGCGAACATCGCCACCATCGACGGCCAGGCGCCATACGGCATCGGCATCTCGATCAAAGGCACCTTCCGCAAGGTCGCCGTCACCGGCCACGCCCGCGCGGGCGACGTGCTCTCACTCGAAGATACCGGCGATCCCTACCCGCTCGATGCCGACGTGCGGATCGGACGCACGCAGATCGCCGCCAATGGCACGTTCACGAATCCGGCCACGCTCTCCGCGCTCGACATGCATCTGCGCCTGTCCGGGCCGACGATGGCCGACCTGTATCCGATTACCGGCGTGCTGCTGCCGCAAACCCCGGCCTACGAGACCAACGGTCATCTGCTGCATACCGCGGGCGTATGGCGTTATGAACGCTTCCAGGGCAAGGTCGGGCAGAGCGATCTGTCCGGCACCCTGGTCTTTCGCCAGCGGCAACCGCGCAATATCCTGCAGGGCGCCGTCGTGTCGAATCAACTGCGGCTGGTCGATCTCGGCCCGCTTGTCGGCGCACAGAACCCTTCCGGCGGCGGCGATCTGACGGGCAAACCGAAAGCGCCGCCGTCCGACAAGGTGCTGCCGGTCGACCCGTTCAAGACCGATCGCTGGCGTGCCATCGATGCCGATGTGCAGTTCACCGGCCGCAAGATCATCAAGGACAAACGCCTGCCGATCGACAACCTCGTCACCCATCTCGTGCTCGACGACGGCGTACTCTCGCTCCGGCCGCTGGAATTCGGCGTGGCCGGCGGACGCATCACCTCGACCCTTGTGCTCGACGGGCAGACCACGCCCATGAAAGTCGACTCGCAGGTCTCGCTCCGCCATCTGCAGGTGAAGCAGTTGCTGCCGGATGTCGACCTGATGAAAACGAGCGTCGGTGAGGTCAACGGCGATGCCGCGCTCACGGCGACCGGCAACTCGATTGCCGCACTGGCCGGTTCGTCGAATGGCGAGATCAAGACGCTGATCGACCGCGGCTCGATGAGCAAGCTGCTGCTGGAGTATCTGGGGCTCAACGTCGGCAATATCGTCGTCACCAAGCTCTTCGGCGACAAGCAGATCGAGATGCGATGCGCGGCCGCCGATTTTGCCGTGCGCGACGGTGTCATGGACGCGCGTACGTTCGTCATCGACACCGACGACACGAGCATTGGCGTTACCGGACAGGTCGATCTCAAGCGAGAGCACTTCAACCTGACCATCCGGCCCGAGCCGAAGCACTTCGGCCTCCTGTCCTTGCGCTCGCCGCTCTACGTGCGCGGCACCTTCAAGCATCCGGACGTCGGCGTGAATGTACCGACACTGATCGCCCGCGCCGGGGGCGCGATCGCGCTGGGCGTGCTCGCGCCATACACGGCCCTCGTGCCACTGCTCGAACTCGGCCCGGGCAAGGACAGCCCTTGCGGCGAACTGCTCGCCAGCCTGCAGCATCCGCCCAGCCGCCATCCGTCGGCGGTCAAGCCGGTGCCCGGCGCGAATGGCGGTCCAGCCGACGGCAAGCGCGACCCGCGCGCTTCGGCCACGGCCCCGACGTTCGGGCCGGGCCGGGAAACGCCCTGACCGCCCATGCCGATCACGTCCCCTTCGCTCAGCCAATGCAATGACCATGCCAACGTGAGGGAATTGTCGCTGCCGCGCCACGCAACGTCGCGGATGGCGGCAACAGGACCGCTAGTTACTTCACTCCTTAAATATCAAGCACATGGCGCGAGTCGCCCGTCCCACGGTGCATTCGGCGAATCGATGCGCCGGCAATGCGGCAAATCGTCTCTTGCACACGTCCGCCGACTCTTCGCTATACTGTGTCGCAACCCCAACCGCAACAGACCGACACCGATCGTCGTGACCCAGACGCTTTCTCTCGCGGACCTGCGCAAAAATTACGCCCTCGGCTCACTTTCCGAGACCGATGTCGCGCCCAGCCCGTTCGATCAATTCCGACGCTGGTTTGAGCAAGCGCTTGCGGCCCAACTGCTCGAGCCGAACGCAATGACGCTCGCCACCGTCACGCCTGACGGCCGACCCGACGCTCGCATCGTGCTCATCAAGGGTGCGGACGAAAGCGGGTTCACGTTCTTCACGAATTACGAGTCGCGCAAAGGCCGGGAACTGGCGGCCACGCCATACGGCTGCCTGCTGTTCCACTGGATCGAACTCGAGCGCCAGGTGCGCATCGAGGGCCGTGTCGAGAGGGTGAGCGAAGCGGAGAGCGACGCTTATTATCATTCGCGCCCGGTGGGCTCCCGCCTGGGGGCCTGGGCCTCGGTGCAGAGCGCCGAAGTGGCGGATCGCAGCATCATCGAGCAACGCGAGGCGGAATTCCGGCGCCAGTTCGGCGACGCTCCGCCGCGACCGCCCCATTGGGGGGGCTACCGGCTCGTGCCGGAGACCCTCGAATTCTGGCAGGGCCGCGAGTCGCGCCTGCACGATCGCATCAAATATTTCCAGCTTGCCGACGGATCCTGGCGCGTCGCGCGCCTGTCCCCGTAATCATGATGTCGGCGACGCCGACGCGGTATGCCTGCCTGCCCGTTTGACGAGGAGACGGCACTGCGCCGCGCGCTGCGGAATAAAGTTTTTTTGGTGACACTTGGAGCATATCCATGTTGTGGGAGAAAAAACTCGAAAACTGGGTCAGCGGCGTCAAGACATCCTCCAACCTGCCGATCCGCCTCGCGCTCTGGAATGGACAGCACTACGATTTCGGCGCGTTCGACAACCCCAGCGTAACGTTGCGCATCAATGGCCCCGCGGCCATGACGCGTCTGTTGAGTCCCAGCCTGGACAATCTCGGCGAGGCCTATGTGAAGGGCGAGATCGACGTCGAGGGCAAGCTCGTCGACGTCATCGACATGAGTTACGCCCTCGCCGGCAGCAGCCTCACCACGCTCGGCCCGCTGGAACGTGCGGTGCGCCACTACACGCACAGCAAGAAGTCCGACAAACGCTCGATCGAGTTCCACTACGACGTGTCGAACGAGTTCTACCAGTTCTGGCTGGACAAGAACATGGTCTATTCGTGCGCCTACTTCGAGAACGGCGACGAAGACCTCGACACGGCGCAAGAGAAGAAGATCGATCACATTCTCACCAAGATCGCCTTGCAGCCCGGGCAGACATTGCTCGATATCGGCTGCGGCTGGGGCGCCCTCGTGATTCGCGCCGCGCAGAAGTTCGGGGCGAAGTGTGTCGGCATCACGCTCTCGCAGAATCAGTTCGATCTGGCCACCGAACGGGTCAGGAAACTCGGCCTGACGGATCGGATCGAAATCCGCATCCAGGATTACCGCGACGTGGAAGGTCAGTTCGATCGCATCACGAGCGTGGGGATGTTCGAGCACGTTGGACGCAAGAACCTGAAAGACTACTTCGCCAAGATGGCGTCGCTGCTCAAGGACGACGGCGTCGCCATGAACCATGGCATCACCTCGACCGATCCGGACAGCGGCGAGACGGCGATGGGCGGCGGCGATTTCATCGACAAGTACGTGTTCCCGAATGGCGAGTTGCCGCACATCAGCCTCGCGCTCGAATCGATGCAGCGCGGCGGACTCGAAGCGAGCGATGTGGAAAGCTTGCGTCGTCACTACGCACGCACCCTCACGCTCTGGTCCGAGCGCTTTGAAGCGCACGCCCCGCGTCTGCGCGAACTGGCGGGCGAAGAGCGCTTCCGCGTCTGGCGCGTGTACCTGGCAGGCTGCGCTTACGCATTCGAGCACGATCACGTCTCGCTTTATCAGATCGTCTGCCGCAAGGCGGGTCAGTCCGCCACGCGCCTGCCCTGGTCGCGCCGTTACATGTACGAGAACCGATGAGCCAGTTCGATCTGTTTGGCACGGCGCCTGACGATCCCGCGACAGGCGGACGTGCCAGGCAGGTCGATGGCGACACCGCGGCGACGAAAAGCCAAGCCCCTCGCTCGGGTACGACGCGCCGCGGCGGTGTCGGTGCGGCCGACATTTCCTCTAGCCTGCACCGCGTGGGCGAGCGGTTGCCCGGCGCGATTCGATTGGGCACCTCGTCGTGGTCGTTCCCCGGCTGGAAAGGCATTGTCTGGGACGACGACTACAGCGACGCCAAGCTTTCCCGTCAGGGACTCGCGGCTTACGCGCGCCACCCGGTCCTGCGTTGCGTCGGGATCGACCGGTCGTTCTACAAGCCGATGTCGATCGTCGAATATCAGACGTATGCGCAGCAGGTGCCGGAAAACTTCCGCTTCCTGGTCAAGGCGCCGAGCGTCGTCACCGATGCGCTCGTGCGTGGGGAAAAGGGTGAGGCCCTGAGCACAAACCCCTGCTTTCTGGACGCGCGAATCGCTGCTGAGCAGTTCGTGACCCCGTGTCTGACCGGACTCGGGCCGAAAGCCGGCGTACTCGTGTTTCAAGTCTCGCCATTGCCCTCGGAACTGCTACGTGACATTCCTGCACTGATTCAGCGTATCGAAGCGTTCTTCGCGGCGCTGCCACCATTGCCGCAGGGTGGCACTACGGCCGACGGTCTGGCCGCCCCGGGGCCATGCTATGCACTGGAAATTCGCGACGGCGCGTTGCTCACGCCGCGTCTCATGCGGGCGCTGGGGCAACTGGGCGTGCGCTATTGCATCGGCCTGCACGCGCGGATGCCCCATGTGGAGCGTCAGGCCGCGGCACTGGCGATGCTCGACGAAGCGGGCGCCGGGCCGCTCGTGGTCCGCTGGAATCTGAACAGCGGCCATCGCTACGAGCAAGCCAAGGCGAAATATGCGCCGTTCGACAAGATCGTCGATCCCGACCCGGTCACGCGCGACGTGCTGGCCGCGCTGGCCACGCATTACGCCCTCGCCGGGCATCCCGTGTACGTGATCGTCAACAACAAGGCCGAAGGCTCTTCACCGCTGTCGTGCCGCGCGTTGGCCGAACGTATCGTCGAGTTGTCTTCGACACCGTCGCTCGCCAGCGCGGAGTGACGATGGCCTGCCCGATGCGACGACGGAACGACGCGACGACGCGGCAACGCGGCAACGCAACGCTCGGCGCGAAGACGTGAAGACACAACCACGCCACGCTCGGCACGCACCCCTCGCGAAAACGACGATGGCCCGAGCCGGCATCTGCGCCGAACTCGGGCCATCGTGATTGCACTGCGAAGCGGCTGAACGTCCCGCGAAGTGCTTGAACGCTCCCGGACGTCCTTTCGCTTTACGCCACGAGATGCGGAATCGGCACGTCCGGATTCACGTCGGCCTCGTAATCCACACCGTCGATCTCGAACCCGAACAAGCGCAGGAATTCGTGCTTGTAGCCGGCGAAATCCGTCAGATCGTACAGGTTCTCGTCGGTCACCTTGTCCCACAGTGCAGCGACTTCAGCTTGCACGTCGGGCGAAAGCTCCTTCTGATCGGTGCGCACACGGCCTTCGTCGTCGAGCTTCGGCGTCGCGCCATACAGGCTGTCCTTGTACAGGCCGTAGATTTGCTCGATGCAACCCTCGTGCGTGCCCTTCGCCTTCATCACCTTGAACAGCAGCGAGAGGTAGAGCGGCATCATCGGGATGGCCGAGCTGGCTTGCGTGACCAGCGCCTTGAGCACCGCGACGCGGGCGTCCCCGCCGCTGACCGCGAGTTTGGCGCGAAGGCCCAGCACTTTCTCGTCGAGATCCTTCTTGGCAGCGCCAATCGACCCGTTCCAGTAGATATCGTGCGTGAGCTTTTCGCCGAGATACGTGAACGCCGTGGTCTTGGCGCCCGGGGCGAGCACGCCCGCGTCGGCAAGCGCGTCGATCCACATCTGCCAGTCTTCTCCGCCCATGACGGCAACCGTGTTGTCGATCTCTTCCTGCGTGGCCGGCTCGAACACCGACGCCTTGACGACTTCCTTGTCGGTATCGATACCGCGCAGCGTCACCGACTTGCCCACCGGCTTGAGCACCGAGCTGAACACCTGCCCCGTTTCCGGATGCGTGCGGCGCGGCGAAGCCAGGCTGTAGACGACCAGATCGACCTGACCGAGATCTTGCTTGATCGTCTCGATGGTCTTGGCCTTGATTTCCTTGGAGAAGGCGTCGCCGTTGATGCTCTTCGCGTAAAGCCCCTTCTCGGTAGCGAACTTGTCGAACGCGGCCGTGTTGTACCAACCCGGCGTTCCCGGCTTGGTCTCGCTGCCCGCGCGCTCGAAGAACACGCCCAGCGTTGCGGCGTCGCTGCCGAAGGCGGCGGTAATGCGCGCAGCCAGGCCGTAGCCGGTCGACGCGCCGATCACGAGCACCTTCTTCGGGCCGTTCGCAATCGCACCCTGCGCCTGCACATACGCGATCTGTTGCTTGACGTTGGCTTCGCAGCCGACAGGATGGGTGGTGACGCAGATGAAGCCGCGCACGCGTGGCTTGATGATCATGGAAACCTCATTCACAAAAATCGGAGATGCCGGCTCACCCGGCAAACACCGCGCATTGTAAACGAGGTCGGGACCGACCCGGCATTTTGACGGGGCTTCTCTCACCCCATGCTTTGGCTTTCAGACACACGGCGAAGTCCGTTCGGACAACGCCGGACGGCTCGCGGCTTATTCGGGTGCGGCCACGGCCGAGCGATCATGTCGCTTGGGAAACTGAATCTGCCGGATACGACGCACCAGCAAGGCCGCGGCAATCGCCGCGATCCCGGTGAGCAGCACCCCGGCGTGGACGGCGTTCACGAGCGTCTGGCGAGCGGTTTCGACCAGCGGCATGCCGTCGATCCCCATGGCCCGCAGATCGGTCAACAGGTCGGCACGCAGGACCGGATCGATCAGAATGCGCGGGTCGAGCGCACGGCCGACGGCATGGGCCGCCGGCGTGCCGTCGTAGCCCGACACCACACCGGCCACCCCGTTGGCATACCAGTGATTGACCAGCGTGCCCACGATCGTCGTGCCGAGCATGCCGCCGACCATGCGCGTCGACTGCAGCAGCGCGGTGGTGATGCCGAAACGTTCGCGCCCGGCGATTTCCTGCCCGAACACATTCATGTTGTTCAGAATGAAGCCGATGCCGATGCCCGCACAGCCCATCATCAGCGCGATCATGCCGTGCGACGTCACGCGATGGGACAGCCCTACCCCGGCCGAGGCGACGGCCAGCAGACAGAACCCGAGGATCAGCATGTTCGTCGGCCGCGACAGACGCACCACGATCGGCGTATTGATGAAGCTGCCCAGCGCGATGCACGCGGCAAGCGGCGTCGCGATCAAGCCAGCGGCCTGCGGGCTGAGACCGAAGCCGCCCTGCAACAGCAATGGCGCGAAGAAGATCAGCGAGTACATCACGAAGCCGATCAGCACCGACAACGTGAAGAGCACCACGAGCTGCGGGTGACGGAACATGTCGAGCGGCACGATGGGATGAGTGGCCCGCCGTTCCGTACGCAGCAGTAGCCAGAAGCCGATCGCAACGCCGGCAATCAACAGCCCATTCCCGAGCGATGCGCCATGGGCCGGCAAGTTCTCGATGAACACCTGGAAGCCGCCGAGTACGACGGCGATCCACAGCGCGCCGCGCCAATCGACGCGCACGTCGCCCTGATGTGCCAACGGAAACCTGGGGAGATATCGCCAGACGAAATACAGCGCCGCCAGACCGACCGGCAGGTTCACGAAAAATGTGGAGCGCCAGCCGAAATGCTCGGAGAGCAGGCCGCCCAGCGATGGCCCCGCCGCCGTGCCGATGCCATAGGCCGTGGTGATCACGACCTGCCAGCGCACGCGCGAGCGAGCGTCCGGGAACAGATCGGGCACGGACGCAAAGGCGGTACCAACCATCATGCCGCCACCGATCCCCTGCAACCCGCGCGCGAAAACAAGGAACGGCATGTTGGGGGCCAGACCGCAAAGCACCGAGGCGACGGTAAAGGTCAGCACCGAGGCGATCACGAACCGGCGACGGCCGAAGTAATCGCCGAGTCGTCCGAACACCGGCACGGTCACGACGGAGGCCAGCAGGTAAATGCTCGCGATCCAGGCGTAATACTCGAAACCCTTGAGTTCTGCGACGATGGACGGCAGCGCAGTACTGACGACGGTCTGGTCGAGGGCGACCAGCATGTTGACGAGCGCGATGCCAATCATGGCCATCAACGCATCGCGAAAAGGCAGGGGGCGCACGGCGGGCTACCTGAAGACGACATGGAGGGGAGCCGCCATTTTACGTGAAAATTAATGAACATATGAACGGTTAGGCGCGGCGCGGCTTTCCGGGCGTTGACGCCCGCCACGCCCCACCGGGCGGAGATCCGACCGTGCGAAACCCACGATGGCAACTGCCTTCGAAGAAAATTCAACGGCAGACCGAGTCATATTCACGAACACGGCAACCGCCCCGCCGCGCGTCGCCTCCCTCGTTTCGCCAGAACGCGGTGTTGTCCGATACCTCTTTCGGAGACTCCTTTAGCCCAACGGCACACACACTCGGCATCATAAGTGCGTCCCGGTCGCTGACGGCCTTTGCCGATCATTGCCCGTCGTTGGCCCCCATCAGGAGATACGCCCATGAGACATCGCCCCGTGCGCAACGACTATCGACGCTGGCTGGAGACGCAGGCCGCTGCCGCGTCGGGCGACGCGCCGCACGCGACGCGCCCACCCCCAGCACTCCCCCCACTGCCCGCTGCGTTGCCATTTGCTGGCTATGTGGTTTGGTGCTACGGGAGCTTTACGTATCTAGACATTCGCTTCGATCACCATCGCTTCGAGATCGTCACGCAACAGGTACCGCGCGCCGCCGAAGCGTTCTACTTCGACAGCCTCGACGCCGCCTACGGGCATGCCTCCGACGTCGGCGAGCCTTGCCTGATATTGCTCGCCGAAACCGCAGACGCGCCCGTGCGTGTCGTTGGATGACACGCCAATGCGCTTCGACGGCGGGCCCGCCGAACGCCCGTCGAACGCCCGCGGTCCGGGTTAAGCCGCCGTCTTGAGCCGGCGCGCAAACTTCTCGCGGAATTTCTTGAGCTTCGGCGCCACGACATAAGCGCAGTACCCCTGATCGGGATGCTGACGGAAGTAGTTCTGGTGATACGCTTCGGCGGGCCAGAACGTCTGCGCGGGCACCACTTGGGTGACGACCGGATGCGCATAGGTCATCTCGGCCATCAACTCGGCGATGAGATGTTCCGCCGCCGTTTTCTGCGCCTCGTCCTGATAGAAGATGGCGGAGCGATATTGCGTGCCGATGTCGTTGCCCTGCCGATTGACGGTGGTCGGATCGTGGATCTGGAAGAACACGATCAGCAGTTCCTCGAACGTGACGACGCTGGGGTCGTACGTCAGCCGCACCACTTCCGCGTGACCGGTTTCGCCCTCGCAGACTTGCTCGTAGGTCGGGTTGTCGACATGACCGCCCTCGTAGCCCGAGACTACGGACTTGACGCCATCGAGCTGCTGGTAGCAGGCCTCGATGCACCAGAAACAACCACCGGCCAGCGTGGCAACTTCCATATGGGTATTGCTCAGGGAGTTCGTCTGCTCTGTCATCATGACCTCGCTTGTCGACTATGATTTTGCCGCGGCGCACCAAACCAATAGGGCGGGCGATCCATGTGCAGATCGCCCGCCCTATTGTCGCGCAGAAGTCCGGTGAACGGCGCAAATAACCCTATGCAGCCCGCATGTCGCGCCCGCGCACGACTATCGGCCTAGCCCTGAAATTGCGTGATAAGCGGATGCAGCAGACGCGCACCGACGCGGGCCGTGAGACCGTCGCGGTCGTACGTCGGGTTGTACTCGGCGATATCCGCCACGCGCAGCTTGCCCGAACGACGCACCACACCGATGAGCGCCTCGACCACTTCGAGCGCCACGCCATGGGCCGCCGGCGCCGATACCCCCGGCGCCTTCTCGCCCGGCAACACGTCCATGTCGATCGTCAGGTACACGTGGCTCACCTCGGCGAGCATCGCGTCGAGTCGTTCACACATCTCCGGCAGCCGATGCGCCAGCATGGCCTCGTCGAGCCAATAGTCCACCTGCAGCGCCGCCGCCCGCTCGAACAGCGCGTCGGTATTGCTGTAGCGGCTCACGCCGAGACACGCGTAGCGGAACGGCGCCTGACGGCCCGCGAGCCACTGCGAGATTTGCCAGAACGGTGTGCCCGAGCTGGCGGTCGGTTGGGCGCGCAAATCGAAGTGGGCGTCGAAGTTGAGGATCAGCATCGGCTCGTCGCGCAAACGGTCGCCAAAGTGCTCGGCCACGCCAAGGAATGTGCCGTAGGCGATCTCGTGTCCGCCCCCCAGCACTACCGGACGGGCGCCCGCCGCCAGCACCTCGGCCACGCGATGGCCGAGTGCGGCCTGCGCCGCTTCGAGCCGGCCGTCGGCACACACGATATTGCCGCCATCGAACACTGCGGGCGAGCCCTGCACGGGCAAGCTCGCCAGGGCGCGACGCAGCATGTCCGGGCCGGCGACGGCCCCCTGACGTCCGTGATTCCGGCGCACACCTTCGTCACTGCAAAACCCCAGCACAACGGCGCCCCCCGCGACCTGCGACGCGTCGTAGTCGCGCAGCATCTGATGCAGACGCAGGGTATGGCCGGCTTCACCGGTATCCACGCGGCCTTGCCAGACCGTTCGATCGATTGTCATACGTTTTGCCTGCCTTGCCTTACCGTGCAATAACCGCTTGCAGAAACTCCCGCGTACGCGCTTCGCGCGGCGCGGTGAAGATCTGCTCGGGCGACCCGGCTTCGATGATCCGGCCCTGGTCCATCACCACCACGACATCCGCCACTTCGCGTGCGAACCCCATTTCGTGCGTGACGACAAGCATCGTCATGCCATCGTTCGCCAGCGCCTTCATCACCTGCAGGACTTCTCCCACCAGTTCCGGATCGAGCGCCGACGTCGGCTCGTCGAACAACATGACCTGCGGTTGCATGGCCAGCGCGCGGGCTATCGCCACGCGCTGCTTCTGTCCGCCCGAGAGCGTGCCCGGGAAGACGTCCGCCTTCGCGGCCAGTCCCACCTTGGCGAGCAGTTCGCGCGCCAGCGTCTCGGCCTCGGCGCCCTTCATGCCGCGCAGCTTGCGCGGCGCGAGCGTAACGTTCTCGAGCACCGTCAAGTGCGGGAACAGATTGAACGACTGGAACACCATGCCCACTTGGGTGCGCAGATGATTGAGGGCGTTCTCGCCCATCATCTTGCCTTGATCGACGAGCTTATGGCCGACGATCTCGATAGTGCCCTGCTCGGCCGTCTCCAGCCCGTTGCAGCAGCGCAGGAACGTACTCTTGCCCGAGCCGCTCGGGCCGATGACGACAACCACCTGACGCGCATCGACTTCGAAATCGATGCCCTTGAGTACCTGAAGGCTGCCGTAAGCCTTGCCCAGTCCTTCGATCTTCAGGATCGGCGCGCCGAATTCCTTCTTCGCTTCGTTCATTGCACGGCACCTCCGGCACGCAGGGACTTCTCGGCGCGCTGCAGCAGCAGCGTGGTGGTGCCGGTCAGAATCAGATAGACAAACGCAATCGCCAGATACACTTCGAGCGAGCGGTACGACACGCTGATGATCTTCTGGCCTTCGTGCATCACGTCGTGAATCGTGAGCAGCGACACCAGCGCGGAGTTCTTGATCAGCGCGATGAATTCATTGCCCAGCGGCGGGATCATGCGCACGATCGCCTGCGGCAGAATCACCGAACGCATGGCCATGCCGTAAGGCATGCCGAGCGAGCGGGCGGCTTCCATCTGACCGCGTTCGATCGACTGGATGGCACCGCGCACGATTTCCGAGACGTAGGCGCCGCTATAGATGCCCAGGCCCAGCACACCGCACAGGAATGCCGGCAGCAGAATGTTGAACTGCGGCAGGCCGAAGAACAGGATGAAGAGTTGCACCAGCAGCGGCGTACCGCGAATGAATGTGACGTACGCGGTACAAATGCTGTAGCGAATGCGATATGCCGGGTTCAGGCGGCCCATGCCGATCAGCAAACCCAACACGCAGCCCAGCGCCAGCGCGCAGGCCGTTACCTCGACGGTCACGAGTGCGCCCCGCGCGAGGTCCTGCCAGTTGGCCCACACCGGCGAAAAATCGAGTTCCATGCGTACTCCGTCAGTAGCTCTACGGCTTTATTGCGTCGGCGGGCGCCGTCTCCCCACTCGGGGCGACGGTCGACCCGCCCGGTATTACGTTGGCATTACGTTGATGAAAAGCTTACTTCGCGGTACCGAAGTACTTGGCGACCAGCGCGGCGTAGGTGCCGTCGGCACGCACCTTCTCCAGCGCCTTGTTCATCTCGTTGGTCAGCTCGGTGTCGCCCTTGCGCACGGCGAAACCATAGCGCTCGACGGTCAGCGTCTTGTCGAGCACCTTCACGACCGGATTCGCCTTGGCGTACAACAGCGCCGCCGGCTTGCCGGTCACGGCGGCGTCGGCGCGGCCGATCTTCACGAGTTCGAACATCTGGTCGTTCTTCTCGACTTCCACGCGCTCGACCTTCGGGTAGCTTTCCTTCAGGAACTGCACCGACTTCGTGCCCACCTGGACCGACACCTTCTTGCCGTTCAGGTCGGCCGGTTCCTTGATGGCCGTGTTGTCAGCCTTGACCAGAATCGCCAGACCGCCGGTGTAGTACGGATGCGTGAAATTCACGACCTTCAGGCGCTCGTCGGTGATATAGATCGCCGATGCGGCCACGTCGGCACGTTTGGACAGCACGGCCGGGATCAGGCCCTTGAAGTCGATGTCGATCCACTCGATCTTCTTGCCCATGACCTTGCCGAGGGCTTCGATCATCTCGACGTCGAAGCCGGTACGCTTGCCGTTTTCCACGTATTCGAATGGCGGGAAGGTCGCATCGGTGGCGACACGCAGCACGTCGTCGGCCGCGAAAACCTTGCTCGAGCAGGTGATGGCCAGCGCCATCGTGAACAGGATGTGACGCAATTTCATCTGGGACTCCTTCGTGTAGTCTCGGTCGGATAACCGGTTAAAAGTATTGCAATCGATTCGAAATACGCTCGGCTGCCGCCAACGTGAGGCGAATCAGCTCGTCGTGGCGCTGAGCCACACGCACGGCCGGCGCCATCAAGGTGATGGTGCCTTCCAAACGCTCCTTGGCGGCGAACACCGGGGCCGACACGCCCCAGACGCCGAAGTCGACTTCGCTTTCGGACACCGCATACCGCTGCTTGCGGATCTCCTCGACCTGCGCGACCAGACGCTCCTGCGCCACCGGCTGGCCCGCCAGTTGTCGGCCGATCAAGCTCTCGCGGGTGGCTTGCGGCAGGAACGAGAGCAGTGCCTTGGCCGAAGCGCCATGCACGAGCGGGTGGGCACGCCCCTTCGCAAAGGAGCAGCGCAGCGATTGCTCGCTCTCGTGCATGTCGAGGCAAACGACCTGGCCATTCGCGGCGACCAGCAGGCCGACGGTCTCGCCAGTGCGCTGCACGAGGGCTTCGATTTCTTCGCGTGCCTGGGTGACAAGATGCGAGTTGTGGTCGAAACCCCACGCCAATTGCACGCCGACCGGGCCCGGTTCGTAGAGCGCCTCATGGGCGTGCTCCTGCACCAGGCCCCACTTCTTGAGCGGCACGAGGTGGCGGTAAACCGTAGAAAGCGGCAGGCTGGTTTGCGCGGCGATCTCGCGCGCTGCGATCGGTCGTCCATGACGTGCAACCGTCACCAGGACTTGCAACACGCGCTCTGAGACCGATTGCGCTTCGGTGGTGTCCATCGTCTTAAAAAGCCAAAGAAAGCAAAGAAATCAGCGGGCTATCCCGTTGATGACGACATGGGCGCTATCTTGCGACGCAATTCCCAAAGTAAAAAATTGAATTCCCACCGGATGGTAACAAACCGAAGGATTACGCATAGGGATTTTCCCTTGCGCATTACGCAAGCGGCGCATAAAAAAACGCCGAACCCCTTATGAAACAAGGGATTCGGCGTCTTTTCAGCGACAACCGGGTGATGTTTTTTATTATCGACCGAGCATCGACGTTCGCGATTCGGAGGCCGCCGATAGCCAGCCAATGAGAATCGGCTTCTGCACTTTCCCAAGGGCGCTCTTCGGCAGTGCGTCGACGATGACCACCCGTCGCGGTAATTTGAAGCGAGCGATGCGTGCGCCGAGGAAATCGAGCACGGACTGTTGCGTCGCGCTCGCCGATGAAGCGGACACGACGACGGCAACGGGCACCTCGCCCCATCGCTCATCCGGCACCCCGACGACAGCGGCCTCCAACACACCCGGACAGTCGACCAGCGCGTTTTCGATTTCTGCCGGATAGATGTTCTCGCCGCCCGAGATGATCATGTCCTTGCTGCGACCCACGACTTCGAAACAACCGTCGTCGCGCAACCGCGCCAGATCGCCGGAGTGAAACCAGCCGCCTTCAAATGAAGCGTGGTCCGGCGCGCGCCAGTACTCACGCATCACATTCGGCGCGCGCACGAGAATCTCGCCAACGTCTCCGGCGAGAACCGGCTGGCCCGCGGCATCGGTCAGGCGGACTTCCACGCCGGGGCACGGCCGGCCAACCGCGCCCGGATGCGCCTTCGCCTCGCCGAAGCGCAACGCGATCGAAACCGGACCGGTCTCCGTCGCGCCATAGACTTGCCCGAGCGGAATGCCGCGTGCATGGAAGGCGTCGATGGCCGACATCGGCACAACGCTCGATCCGGCCATCACGCCGCGCAACGAGGACAGATCGGTCGTCTGCCATAGCGGATGGCATTGCACCGCGCGCATTGTCGCGGGCACCATCAACGACAGCGTCGGGCGATGTTTCGCCACGTCGGTGAGCCAGGCGGCCGGATCGAAGCGCGGATGCAGCGTAACGCTCGCCCCGCGCAACAGCGCCGGTAACGTCTGGATGCACAAACCGCCGACGTGGAACATCGGCAAGGTCGAGAGGACGTGGTCGTCGGCACGCATCTCGTGCGCCCACCAACTGGCCTCGGCGTTGGCCAGCAGCCCGGCCTGCGTGTGCAATGCCCCCTTGGGTTCGCCCGTTGTGCCCGATGTATAGGCGAGCAACACGGGGGCATCGGCTGCGACGTCAGGGTAATCGACCGGCTTGATCGATGGCACCGCGATCAGCCCTTCGATCGACGCAATGGCGGGTGGCGGCAGGTCGGCGTCGCCGGTGGCTTCGAGCGCATCGCGAATCTGACGGGCCATGTCGCGATGTGTTGCATCGGACCAGAGCACGCGCACCCCGGCATGGCGCACGATGCCCGCCAGCTCGGGGACCGCGAGGCGGAAATTCAGCGGCAGGAAGATGGCGCCGGCACGTGCGCACGCGAACAGCAGCGCCAGTTGCAGCTCATCGTTTAAACCCAGGCATGCGACGCGCTCGCCGGGAGCGATCCGCCACGTGCCGCGCAGATGGCCGCCCACGCGTTCGATGCGGCGCCACAGTGCGGCGAAGTCGGTCTGCTGCGCTTCGTCGCCAACGCCGCAGCGCAGCGCCAGCCGCTGCGGCGTGGCACGTGCGTGACGGGCAAGCGCTTCTACAAAGGGCGTCAACTGATTCTCCGTGAAAAGAGAGACGGTGAGGCGTGAGTGCGTAGCTTACTCGTCGCGCTCGCCCGGTTCGTAAAGCGCCTCGCGGCCGATGCGATCGAGGCACAGCTCCGCGGTCCAGGGCAACATCAGCGCACCGCAACGCGAATCACGATACAGGCGTTCGAGCGGCAGCGTCTTGAGCATCGACTGTCCGCCGCACGTACGAATGGCCAGACGGCACAGCTCGTTGGCATTCTCCATGATCGTGTACTGCGCCGCATAGGCGCGCAGACGCGCCTCCTTGCCCGGGTCGGCCCGCCCGTCCTGCAACGCGCGCAGGAAAAGCGCGCGCGTCTGCTCAAGCATGATGTGCATCTGCGCGACAGCAATCTGCTTGGTCGGATACATGCGACGCTTGACCGGCGCCCCCATCCCCTCGGCTTCCCCGCGCAGATAGCGCACGGTGAAATCGTACGCTGCCTGCGCGATGCCCATGTACGTCGGGGCCAGCGTCATGAACATGTGCGGCCAACGACTGGCGGCCTGATAGTAGACGCCGCGCGGCATCAGCTGCAATTCGTCGGGAACGAACACGTCTTTGAAAAGCAGCGTGCGCGAGACGGTGCCGCGCATGCCGAGCGGATCCCAGTCGCCGGTCACGGTGACGCCAGGGGCGTCGCCGGGCACGGCGATATAGAACGTGTCCTTCATCGACAACTCGGGCTTGTCTTCGGTGCACAGCACGCCGTAGTAGTTCGCCGCCCCAGAGAGCGACGCGAAGATCTTGCGTCCATTGATCTTCCACCCGCCGTCGACTTTCGTCGCCGTGGTGCCGAACGGCGCCTTGCCCGCCGCGGCCGCGCTGCCCTCGGAGAACGGTTGCGCATAGATCGCCCCGTCCTGGATCACGCGCGCGAAGTGATGCTCACGATAACGCGCATGCTCGGCGCGTTGCTCGGGCGTCATGTCGAGATCGTCGGCGAGAATGCCGGTCCACATCATCGAACACGTGTGCATGTTGAACGTGAGCGCCGTCGCGCCGCAATGGCGGCCCAGTTCGGCGGAGACCATCATGTACGTGGCGAAATCGGCGCCCAGGCCGCCGTCCGATTCGGGAATGCACAACTTCAGCAAGCCGGCGGCGCGCATGTCGTCGTAGTTCTCGAACGGGAACGACGCTTCGCGATCCCAGCGGGCGGCACGCGGCGCGAGCGACTCGCGTCCTACCTGCTCGGCCAGCGCCAGCAGGCGCCGTTGCTTGTCCGTGAGCGGATGATGCTCGCCGACGATCGAAGGGGGCTGATAGGCCACGGTGGTCTCCTAGAGTGTTTCGAGGAAAGCGCGCACCTCGGCGTTGAATGCCGCCGGATGCGTCAGATTCATGAGATGCCCGGCGCCGGGCAGGCAGACATAGCGCGCCTCCGGGATGGATTCGGCCATGCGCTCCATGACTTTCGCCGGCGCGTTGGTGTCATGCTCACCGGCGACGAGCAGTACCGGCACGGCGAGACGCGCGAGTGCGGCGCGTTGTTCGAAACCGACCAAGGCCTGGAGCGCCGTGCGGTACGCTGCGGGCGTGAGCGCGCCCATCGCGTCGACGGCCAGTGCCTGCGCACTCGCTCGCGCGGCCGCGCAGGGTTCGCCGAGCATGCCCGGCACGATGGCTTCAGCCATCTCGCGCAAGGTCTTGCCTGCGTCGAGCGGGGCGGTGCGCTGCCGCACGAACTCGCGCTGAAAGTCGCCGTCGGGCTTGCCGAACGCAGGGGACGTGCCGCACAGGATCAGCGCGGCGATATCGTGCGAGAACGGCGCGCCGCGCGCCATCAGCTCCTGCGCGACCATGCCGCCCATGCTGTGACCGACGAGCACGAAGCGCGATGGCCCCAACGCATCGAGCAGCGTTCGCAAGCGGTCGGCCAGCGCCGCCATTGTCGGCTCGGCGGGCATGGCGCTCTCGCCGTAACCGGGCATGTCCCAGGCGGCCACGCGATAACCGGCCGCCACGAACGTCTCGAATTGCGCGGGCCACACGTGACGATTGCCGCCGATGCCATGCAGCAGCACGAGCGTGAGCGGACCGTCACCGGCGATGCGACAGGCGGGCACGAGGCGCGTCATGACGCGAACTCGCCTTGCAATTGCCCGTCGCGCACAACGACGTCGCCGTCGAGCGCGATCGTGCAACGCCGCAGCGGCAGGTCGAAGTGCCCGAGCGTGTGACGTCCCGCCACTTCGTTGGCACCGGTCGAGTACAGGAAGTTGCCGGCAAAGGCGCGCTGCTCGGTGCCGTTGCAATCGCGCTTGTCGTAACAGGCGAGTGCGTCCCAGCGGGCACGAGGGTTCAGGCCGAAGCCGACGTGCGAGACGGCATAGGCGTCGCGATCGCCCCACGCCGCGAAGTAGTCGCGCATGAGGTCGACGTCCACACCTTCGCCATCGATGGCGACAACATAGTCGTCTTCGACGGTGAGCGCGATGCGATCGCGCAGATATTGCTTGAATGTGAGGTTGATGTCGCCGGGGGCCAGCACGAGCTGTCCGTTCACGCTGTGCGCGGCGGGGAATGCCAGCGCCAGACCGCCCGGCCAGTGGGCCACCTGCCCCGGCTTGGCGCACCAGCCCCAGACACCGCCCACACGCGCATCGCGAAGCCCGATGCGCAGATCGGTACCGGCGGCGGAGGTGACGTGCATTTGGGCGGCCCCACGCAAACGCTTGATCGCGGCGCGCACTTTCGGCTCCAGCGCCGGGTCAGTCGCGCAGCGTTCCAGAATTTCGGGATGTTCGTTCGAGACCATCAACACGCGCGCACCCCCGCCGAGGATGTCGGGCAGTTCGGGGGCATGCAACAGGCCTTCGACCGTGCAGTCGACGACCAGCGTGGCCGCCTTGAGCGCGGCGACGACGGGCGCCAATCCCGCCAGCGCATCGCTTGCGCCGGTTGAGCGCACCGGCACCGGCGCACTCACGCGCGGACTCGGCACGACCAGCCGGAAAGGCGCGGCGCCAAGCGATTCGGCGGCAAGTTGCGCTAATTCCACGTTGACAGGCCGGGATTGCGTTTCGGCTACAATCGCCACCACATCACCGGGTCCGATGCCGCAGCGCCGCAAGGTCTCGGCAAATACGTCGATCCACTTATGCTCGATTCGCTCGATCAGCATGTCGTCTCCTGAGCGTTTGACCTTCTCGCCTGCCGGGGACATTCCCCTCTGGCACGCGGCTGGCCGTCATGCGTCTTGTCGATCTGTTGTTCGTGCCATAGTATATGAATATTCATACAAATCAACCCGATCAAATTTGCCGGACGGGAGTGCAGGGACAGTGAACGCCAAACGCGCCTCAGCGCCAGATTTCGACAACGCAGCCTTTCGTCATGCGCTCGGTCAATTCGCGACCGGGGTCACCGTGATCACCACGCGCGCCGACGACGGATCGCTTATCGGGATCACCGCCAGTTCGTTCAACTCGGTGTCGCTCACGCCGCCGCTCATTCTGTGGAGTCTTGCCACGCGCGCAGGCAGCATGCCGGTCTTTCGCGAGAACTCGCACTATGCCGTGAACGTGCTGGCGTCGGATCAACTCGACGTCTGCAAGCGTTTCGCCACGATGAAGGGCGACCGTTTTGCGGGCGTGCCCTATACGCTCTCGGCGTCGGGCACGCCGGTTCTCGACGGTGCGCTGGCCTGGTTCGAATGTCATAACCGCAGCCGCTACGACGAAGGCGATCACGTCATCTTTGTTGGCGAGGTCGAGCGTTGCGGCGTGCATGCCGACGTTGGCGAGCGCATGCCGCTGATCTTCCACGCCGGTGGCTTCCACAAGCCGCAGACGCTCGGCTGAGCCGCCTCATGCCTGCCGCCGGTGCACCGTTCGTCGACGACTACCTGGCGTACCTGCTCGCGCGCGCGAGCACGCTGGTGTCCGACGAATTTCACCGTGAAGTCGCGGCGGCCGGACTCGGCGTGACGGAGTGGCGCGTCCTTGCCACGCTCTCCGACGGCCGCGCGCGCACCATCAATCAACTGGCCGACATCGTGCTCGCCAAGCAGCCGACGCTCACCAAGATCGTCGACCGGCTCGAAGCGACCGGCGACGTCGTGCGCGGCGAGAGCGCCACGGACCGCCGCCAGTCGATGGTCTCGCTCACCGAGGCCGGACGTCAGCGCGTCACCCCGCTGCTCGCCAGCGCGCGCCGTCACGAAGCCGGCGTGCTCGCCCGCTTCGGTACAGAACAATCCACCTTGCTCAAAGCGACCCTGCGCCGATTGATCGACGAGATGACGCAGGGGACGTCGGGACCGTCTGGAACGTAAGGGACACAGCGGGCGCAACGCCCGTGTAGGCGCATTCCGATCACCGCGCGGCAGCGTCCGAAATCGCAGATCGCCTTGCGCGGCGAATCGTCGAATATTCGATCACCTCACAATATTGTCGAATATTCTTTCTTAAAATTAAGAAAATACGATTTTTTCGATCAATTTCACGCCTCGCCATCCCCGAATACGCAAGCACTTGCGAAGCGAATTCTTCTAAGATGCGCATATCGATTGACGATTTTGCGCACACCCATGACCGAACCCAGCCACTGCCCAGCCAACGCGCGCGACGAGCGCCGCGTGTGGGATATCAGCGCCCCGCTCTCGAGCGACACACCGGTCTGGCCCGGTGACACGCCGTTCTCGGAACAGTCGGTGTGGCAGATCGGACCGGGCTGCCCGGTCAACGTCGGGCGCATCACGTTGTCGCCACATACGGGCGCCCATGCCGACGCGCCGCGTCATTACGACGACGACGGCGCCTTTATCGGGGAAGTGGCGCTCGAGACTTATCTTGGACCGTGCAGGGTGATTCATTGCCTTGGCGCGTCGCCGGTCGTCACACCGGATCAGGTCGCGCCCTACCTGACGGACGTGCCGCCACGCGTGCTGTTGCGCACGTATGCACAGGCGCCCGTCGCTCGCTGGGACAGTGCGTTTTGCGCCGTGGCGCCCGAGACCATCGACCTGCTCGCGGCGCACGGGGTGAAGTTGGTCGGGATCGACACGCCGTCGCTCGATCCCCAGGAGAGCAAAACGATGGACGCCCACCACCGCATTCGGGCACATCGCATGGCGATCCTCGAGGGACTGGTGCTCGATGCCATTGCACCGTCCGATTACGAACTCATCGCATTGCCACTCAAGTTGATGCGGCTCGATGCGAGTCCGGTACGTGCAGTGCTGCGTTCGCTTTGAGCCGCGAGGGCTGCGCCAGGCTCATGCACCACGACATACGACTTCCCTTTTCCGCATAGCTTTCACTGACAAAACGCAAACCATGACGTCTTCTCGCAACGAATGTCTGGCCCTTGACGCGGCCGATCCGCTCGCCCCGCTGCGCGCCCAATTCGATCTGCCGCCCGGCGTGATCTATCTCGACGGCAACTCGCTGGGCGCGCGCCCGGTGGCCTCGGCCAAGCGTGCCCAGGAGGTGATCGCCGCCGAATGGGGCGTGGGTCTCATCCGCAGCTGGAACGAGGCCGACTGGTTCGCGCTGCCGCGCACGCTCGGCGACGCCCTGGCCCCGATCATCGGCGCAGGCAAAGGCGAAGTGGTGGTGACGGACACCACGTCGAGCAACCTCTTCAAAGTGATGGCCGCCGCCCTTGATGCGCAGCGCACCCTCGCGCCGCAACGCAAGGTGGTCGTCTCCGAGCGCAGCAACTTCCCGACCGACCTGTACATCGTGCAAGGCCTCACGCGCCTGCTCGACGACGGTTACTCGCTGCGCCTGATCGATTCGCCGGACGAGCTGCCCGCCGCGCTGGGCGATGACGTCGCCGTGGTGTTGCTCACGCATGTGAACTACCGCACCGGCGCCATGTACGACATGGCCGCGCGTACGGCCGAGATTCACGCGGCCGGTGCGCTGTGCGTGTGGGATCTGTGCCACTCCGCGGGTGCGGTGCCCGTCGATCTGAACGGCGCCAACGCCGACTATGCCGTGGGCTGCACGTACAAGTATCTGAATGGCGGCCCGGGTGCGCCCGCGTTCGTGTGGGTAAACAAGCGCCGTCTGAATACCTCACGGCAGCCGCTGTCGGGTTGGTGGGGCCATCGCACGCCGTTCGCGATGCAGCCGGAATACACGCCGGACAATGGCATCGGGCACTACTTGTGCGGCACGCAGCCGATCGTCTCGCTCTCGCTGGTGCAGTGCGGCCTGGACATTTTCGCGCAGACCTCGATGGACGCCCTGCGTCGTAAATCGCTGGCGCTGACGGATCTGTTCATCGAGCTGGTGGAAACGCGTTGCGCCGAATTCCCGCTCACGCTGGTGACGCCGCGCGATCACGCGGCGCGCGGGTCGCAGGTAAGCTTCGAGCATCCGGAGGGGTTCGCCGTGATTCAGGCGCTGATCGCGCGCGGCGTGATTGGCGACTATCGCGAGCCGCGCATCATGCGCTTCGGCATGACGCCGCTGTATACGAGTTTTGCCGATGTCTGGGATTCGGTCGAAATTCTGCGTGACGTGCTGACCACGGGTTCGTGGGACAAGCCCGAATTTCGTCGCCGCGGCGCGGTGACCTGAGAGAGGAATCAAAAGCATGAGCAAGACCCCTTCCAGCGCGCACGACCCGCAGACCACCCCACCCCAGGCCACGCCCGCATCGGGCGGGTGCCCGTTCGGCCATCAAGGCGCGGACGACGCGACGCCGGGCGTATCGACCGCACCGGCGGATGCCGCGACCGATGCCACGCAATGGCACGCGGCGAAGCTCGATTTTTCGAAGAGCATGAGCTACGGCGACTACCTGTCGCTCGATCCGATTCTGAATGCGCAGCATCCGCGCTCGACCGACCACAACGAGATGCTGTTCATCATCCAGCATCAGACGAGCGAGTTGTGGATGAAGCTGGCCCTCTACGAGTTGCAGGCGGCCCGTACGGCGGTGCACAACGACGACCTGCCCCCCGCGTTCAAAATGCTCGCCCGAGTGTCGCGCATTCTCGAGCAACTGGTGCAGGCGTGGAGCGTTCTGGCGACGATGACACCGTCGGAGTATTCGTCGATGCGCCCGTCGCTGGGCAGCTCATCGGGCTTTCAGTCGTATCAGTACCGCATTCTGGAATTCATGCTGGGCAACAAGAATGCGGCGATGTTGAAGCCCCATTCGCATCGCCCCGATGTCTTCGCGCAGGTGCAGGCCGCGCTGGGCGCCCCTTCGTTCTACGACGAGGTGGTGCGCCTTCTGGCACGGCGCGGATTTGCCATTGCCCCTGAACGCCTGGAGCGCGACTGGACGACGCCGACGCCGCACGACGCCACCGTCGAGGCCGCATGGCTTGAGGTGTATCGCAACCCATCGCAACACTGGGAACTGTACGAGATGGCCGAGGAGCTGGTCGATCTCGAAGACGCGTTCCGGCAATGGCGCTTCCGCCACGTCACGACGGTCGAGCGAATCATCGGCTTCAAACAAGGCACCGGTGGTACCAATGGCGCCCCCTACCTTCGGAAGATGCTCGACGTCGTGCTGTTCCCCGAGCTTTGGCATGTGCGGACGTTGCTCTGAGTTTTTTTCAGTGCTGTGACAACACCCTTCGCATAGATTCGCACGCAGCCCTGTCACATGCCCAGGGCTGCGGCGATTGCCCGTCCCCTGACTCCGCTCCAATGCCGGTTAAGTCGCTACGTCAGGGGACGGACAATCGCCGCCATCATGCGCCCCTATGTTTCCCCCTGCTCGTTCTTGTTCGTCTCTGCTCGTCGCTGCTGTAGTTACAGCGGTCGTCCTGGCTTTGTTGGTTGGGTCATGTTGGAGGGTGTCGTCGCATCGAGGGCGGTTGCGAATCGGGTTGGGGGCCGCCCGCGGTGCGACTTAACCGGCAATGGAGTGCCGCGGGCGGCCCCCAACCCGATGGACCACCGCCGTTTGCCGATTTTTTCAGATGTTTACCGACTTACACCTGCCCACTGAGGCGCGCGGCGAGTTGCTTCAATCGAGGTGCGATCTCCTCGCGGAAGACCGCATCCGGAATGGATGACGACGGGCCGCTGCAACTGATCGCCAGCCATCGGTTCTGTCTCACGTCGCGCAACGGCACCGCGACCGCGTTCACCCCTTCATGCCAATCGCGAAACGAATAGCAACACCCCTCGCGCCGGTACGTCTCGATGCCCTTGTCGACGCCCGACTGCAGCGCGTCCCACCCCACATTGCGCAGCGCCGCCGGATTGGCGTCATAGGCATCGTGCAGATCGGCCAGTAACGTCTCCCGCTCGACAGGCGTCATGGCCGCCAGGTAGACGCGCCCCATCGAACTCGTCAACATCGACAAGCGTGATCCTGCCGTCAGGCCCAGCGTGAGATGCGCCGAATCGCTGCGGATGGTCTCGAGATACATCATGTCGATGCCCTCCCGGCAACCAAGCGAAATAGAACACCCCATTTCCTTGGCCAGCGCGCGCATATGCGGACGTGCCAGCGTCAGCATGTCGGTGCCGTTCAGGAACGCATATCCCAGCGCCAGCACGCCGGCGTCGAGCGCGTACTTGCCCAGATCGGCGTCGTAACGCAAATAGCCCAACTCGGTGAGCGTATAGGCCAGCCGGCTGACGGTCGCCTTCGGCAGCCCGGTGCGTGCGGCGAAGTCGCGATTGCCCAACAGGACGTCGTCAGGCCCAAAGGCACGCAACAGCTCAAGACCACGCGCCAGCGCCGTGACGAACTTGCGCTCGTCATGTGACGGCGGCACACCATGTGCCGGCGCACCGGCAAAGGCAGACAGGGATGTTTTGACCACAACCATCGCGCGCTCCGCATCAAAAAGGGGCGACCCATGCAACAACTGACCGTTGCCGAGCCAAAAATTTTAGTGTTAAACTAACTTCAGTTTTGGAACATTGTTCCGCATTGCGGAACTTTAGTCAAGTCGGAGCACGTTACGGGTTCGAGCGGCCGCGAGGTACGCCGGCCCGTCGAGCGGGGCCGACGAGAATTGTGTCAGCGCATTTTTCGAGAACATCGGAGGAGATAGGTCATGGCAGGCAATGCACAGTTTCATTGGGAAGATCCGCTGTTGCTCGATGCGCAGCTCACCAGCGAGGAGCGCATGATTCGCGACGCGGCAGCCGCCTACGCGAACGACAAGCTCGCACCGCGCGTACTCGAGGCGTTTCGTCACGAGCGCACCGACGCGGCCATCTTCCGCGAGATGGGTGAGATCGGCCTGCTCGGTCCGACGATTCCTGAAGCCTACGGTGGCCCGGGCTTGAACTATGTGGCTTACGGTCTGATTGCGCGTGAAGTCGAACGCGTGGATTCGGGCTATCGTTCGATGATGTCGGTGCAGTCGTCGCTCGTCATGGTGCCGATCTTCGAATTCGGCAGCGAAGCGCAGAAGCAGAAGTACCTGCCGAAGCTGGTCAGCGGCGAATGGATCGGTTGCTTTGGCCTGACGGAACCCAACCATGGTTCCGACCCCGCCGGCATGACCACGCGCGCCAAAAAGATCGCCGGTGGCTATGAGTTGAGCGGCAGCAAGATGTGGATCACCAACTCACCGATCGCTGACGTCTTCGTCGTCTGGGGCAAGCTCGCCGACGAGAATGGCGAGGAGAAGATTCGCGGCTTTATTCTGGAAAAGGGCTGGAAGGGTCTCTCCGCCCCGGCGATTCACGGCAAGGTCGGTCTGCGGGCGTCGATCACCGGCGAGATCGTGATGGACCAGGTGTTCGTGCCCGAAGAGAATCTGATGCCGGGTGTCTCTGGCCTGAAGGGTCCGTTCACCTGCCTGAACTCGGCCCGCTACGGCATCGCCTGGGGGGCGCTGGGTGCCGCCGAATTCTGCTGGCACATGGCACGCCAGTATGTGCTCGACCGTCAGCAGTTCGGTCGCCCGCTCGCCGCCAATCAGTTGATCCAAAAGAAACTGGCCGACATGCAGACGGAAATTACGCTGGGCCTTCAAGGCTGCCTGCGTCTGGGGCGCATGAAGGACGAGGGCACCGCCGCCGTCGAGATTACGTCGATCATGAAGCGCAACTCGTGCGGCAAGGCCCTTGATGTTGCCCGTCTCGCGCGCGACATGCTCGGTGGCAACGGCATCTCCGATGAGTTCGGCATCGCCCGCCATTTGGTGAACCTCGAAGTGGTCAACACTTACGAAGGCACACACGATATTCACGCCCTGATCCTCGGGCGCGCACAGACCGGCATCCAGGCGTTCTTCTGATTGTCGGCGCATCGCATCCAATCGATCGAATCGATCGATTGGAGGGGTTCGATGCCCTACACCGCGCGCCGCTCGCGCGGTGTAGGGCACTTGTCTGGTACGCGTCGTTTCTCAGGCCGCAAGTCGCGGGCCGTCAATCCCCCGAGCGACGGCGCGTACCAAACAACAATGCCAGCGCTCTCGCGCTGGCATTTTCCGTTTCTGCGGCCGTCGAACAACGTCGACATCCGTCGACATCATAGTGACGCGTGACCCAGATTACTTGTTCGGCTGCGGCGTGAGACGCAGGTACGGACGCACGACCTTGTACCCCTTCGGGAATTTCTCCTTCAGCACGGCTTCGTCCTTGATCGACGGGACAATCACGACGTCTTCGCCATCCTTCCAGTTACCCGGCGTCGCCACCGAGTAGTTATCGGTCAGTTGCAGCGAGTCGATCACGCGCAGGATCTCGTCGAAGTTGCGCCCCGTGCTGGCCGGATACGTGATGATCAGGCGCACCTTCTTCTTCGGATCGATCACGAACAGCGAGCGAACGGTCACAGTTTCGCTGGCGTTCGGATGGATCATGTCATAGAGCTGCGACACCTTGCGATCGCCGTCGGCCAGGATCGGGAAGTTGACCGTCGTGTGCTGCGTTTCGTTGATGTCGTTGATCCAGCCTTTGTGCGACTCGGCATCGTCCACCGACAACGCAATAGCCTTTACGTTGCGCTTTTCGAACTCACCCTTGAGTTTGGCGGTCAGACCCAGTTCGGTCGTGCACACCGGCGTGTAATCGGCCGGGTGTGAGAAGAGTACCCCCCAGCTGTCGCCGAGAAATTCGTGAAACTTGATTTTGCCAACCGACGAGTCTTGCTCGAAATCGGGGGCAATGTCACCCAAACGCAATGTCATTTACAGTCTCCTTGAGATCCGTCAACTCAGTGGGGTAAAGACTAAAGGATGCTAACCTTTGCCAGAACGAATAAAAAATTTGGTGCAAATAATTATTCGAAATATAAGGCCGTTGGGACGTTGTTTTCTGGCAACGACGCATTGAACGCGTTACGATGTGACTCATATCCCTCTCGCATTTTCCTCCCAAAATCGGGTAATGACCATGTCGCAAGTACCTACCAACAAGGAGAAGTTCATGACCGATATCAAATCCGTATTGGCCGACGCCGAAGATCTGCTCAAGCAAGCTGCCAACACGACCGGTGAGCGCGCCTCCGAACTGAGCGACAAGGCCCTGGCACTGCTCAAGCAAGCCAAGGAAAAGGCCTCCGACGTGCAGGTTGTCGTCGTCGAGAAGAGCAAGCAGGCGGCGCGCGTGACCGACGACTACGTTCACGACCATCCGTGGCAAGCCGTGGGCATTGCCGCCGGCATCGGCGTGGTGATCGGCCTCCTGCTCAACCGCAAGTAAGCTACGCCGACGCAAGTCACTTCCTCGCCAACTCTGCCCAAGGCGGAGCCCGCCTGACCGGCGCGACGGGTCAGGTGGGCCGCCAAGCCCACCCCATGACCGACAATGACCGCACGACCCCGCCGCGGCCTTCGCTGCGGCGCCTCGCCGGTGCGATGCTCGAGATCGTACAGTCGCGCATCGAACTGATCGGCATCGAGTTGACCGAGGAGAAGGAACGCCTGATGGGCGTGGCTTTCCTCGGCCTGGCCGCGATGCTCTTCGGCGTGCTCGCCCTGGTGTCGCTGACTGCGCTGGTGATCGTGATTTTCTGGGACACCTACCGTCTTCAGGCCATGACCGGCATCTTCGCCGTGTATCTGGTGCTGGCGGGGTGGTGCGCCGTGCGGGCGCGCAACATTCTGCGCGATGCGCCGATGCCGTTCGAGGCCACGCTGGCCGAGTTCGAAAAGGATCGCGACGCACTGCGTCCGGACTGAAGGAGATCTGCCCGTGCCGCTCGAACCGAACCGCCCTCGCCGCCCGCGACCGTCACGACGCTCGCGCCACGATCTCCTCGCCATTCGCAAGGAGCTGGTGCTCACGCGTATCGCCGTCGAGCGCGCCGAACTGATCCAGGCCGCGCACGTGACGCGCGAGCGTCTGCGCAATTTCCGTTGGGTGCGCTACCTGTTGCCGGGCGGCCTCGCGAAGTTCTCCGGACTTGGGGGCCTCGCGAACTCCGGACTCAAACTCGGCGGTCTGCTCGAGCGCTACCCCCTGGTCAGCTCGGTGGCCTCTCTTGCGCTCACCGGTTTGTCGCATACCCCCGTCGGACGCGTTGTTCGTCGCGGTCTCAAGTGGGGCGGCCTCGGCGTGCTCGCATGGCAAGGCATCAAGCTCTGGCAGGACTCGACGAAGCCGTCGGCGCCGCAAGCCGATGAACCCAACGCGGCACGCGGCACTGCCGCGTCTGCCACGAACAGCACCCACGCCAACGCGAACGACGCCGGCATCCCCCCCGTCATGTAATTGGCACGCCCCCCCTTATGCCTCGGGACATGGCGGCAACACCACTTCTCGACGCCACGGCCGCATGACTGCATGACGGCGCGCGTTGATGGCATCAGCGCGGCGCGGCGGCGCACCGACGTGCCACGCGGGCGCGGCCATAGGCATTGATCGTGATGCAGATGCGCCGCTCATTTCCCTCGATCCGCACCGTACCCGAGAGCCATTTATCGCGATCGGCTCGCATGAAGCCGCTTTCCGCGAATGCCAGCCCTTCCGTGTAGTACAGCGCCCAGTCCGCTTCGATGTGTACTCCCGGTGGTAATGGCGCATGTCGTCCCAGCAATTGATCTCCCGCGTCGAAGCGATTGTTCCGATTCTCGTCCACGAACGTCACCCAGCCGCTGCTCAGCGCCCCGCCATCGTGCGGCGCTATCGCCACGCGCCGGTGGCGCGCCAGGGCTTCCGCTCGCGCGGCCTGCATCGACGCCAGGAATGCGCGCGCCGTGATATCCACCCCCACCCGGCGGCGAACGGCCTCGATGGAAGGCGCGACCGCCAGCAGCGCCACGGCAAGCACCGCCACCGCGACGACACACTCCAGCAACGTGACGCCCGACATCGCCCGCGGATCACGATGCATCGCAAGACTCGCGCTGGGCGCCGTGCGTGGGCTGCCCCACGGCATCGTCGTGCCACGTCACCACCTCGCGCCAACTCAATGCGCGCGACGAATACGACGAACGCGAAGTGTCCGATCCGCTGCCCCCACCGGGACGAACCTCCTGCTCGCGACGACGGACCTCATAGATCGCCTGCAGGTAGACACGCGTCCCGGGCAAGTCGCCACATCCCATCGCACTGACCCGATAGCGTCGCACCGACGCGTCGCGCTTTGCCGCGTCGTCTGTCCAATAGGCGGACAACGCGATGCGCTCGATAAAGTAGCTTGCCTTATGCCGTTTGACGACCGCTCCACTGCCCCCCCACTCGACCGTCCGCCATCGCGGCACGCGTTTTGGATACCAGACGTCGCCCCGATGGCTCGCCGCCAGCACCCCATATGGCCCGGCGTCGAACGCCGACATCCTCGCGATCTCCGCGGCCTGCGCGTCGTCGGTGAGCCAGCCGCGCGCCTCGGCAAGCGCCTTGTCGGCCGCGGCAAACGCCCCGACACGATCGTTCGTGTACGCGACGAAACGGTTCGCCAATTGACGATGCTGCATGCCGGAGGCGGCCAGCGCCATCAGGGCGGCCAACCACATCACGATGAAGACGCCAACCATTCGGCCTCCTCCCCCACGCCGCCATCGTTGCGACGATAGGCCACCGCATTGAACACATGTAAATGGACGTCGCCGGCGTTGCCCAGTCGCTTGAACTCACGACCACCGGTCGCCGCGTCGAACACTTCGATCACGCTCACTGCCCGCGGCTTGCCACCGCGACGCGGCGCCCCGCGCATCACCAACGAAAACGCGACCGCTGCCACGTTCTCCCATCCCCGCTCGCCGGCCGGCGGGCGCGCCGGTCGGTTCCGCATTCGCGTGGCCGGTGCGACCCAACGCAATCCCCCGGCCCCTCGGTCGCGCATTCCCAAGCGGATGTACATGGCCTCCACCCCGATGACCAGCACTTCCGGGCGGCGCAGATCGGTCGCCACCCCCTGACGCTCTCCGAAGCGGCAAAAAAGCGAGGGAATCGCGTCTTCCCCCTTGTCGACATAGAAGATGCTGAGTTGACGTTCGTCCAACCGCCCCGTGGCTTTCACGCGGCGCCCGCCACAGTTGTGCACAGCCCCATTGCCCGCCGAAAAGCCCGCCCCGTGAAATTGCACCTCCAGCAGCGCACTGCCCTGCCAGCCAAACCGCGAACAGTTGTCGGCCGTGAGCGCACACTCGGCACCGACACGCAGCGACGGCCAGTCTCTCACCCCTTGCCCGGGCAATCGGATCGCGCCTTCCATCGGGTCCCAGTTGCGATATCCGGCCATACCGACGGCGCGCGTGAGCTGCGTCAGCGCAAAGATGGCCCGCTCGTTGACGTCGTATCGCTCGGCCTGCACTCGCCACAAGCGAATGCCCGCGAGATAGATCGCCGTCGCCGCCATGACGACCAGCAAGCCCAGCGGCATGGCCAGTACCACCTCGAGCAACGTGAAACCGGCCATGCGACGTTTGCGCCAACCATCGCCCGAATCGCGGCGCGGCGCGCTCATGGTTGACCGAGCACGAGCCAGGCATCGCCCGCCGCTGGGGCGCGCGACTGTGCCGCCCCCCGCGCAGGCAAGGCCATCATCGTCACGCTCGGCGTCGATGCGAGTTCGGCGGACGACATCCCCCCGGCGGCCTGCCATCGCGCAAAGCCCTGCGCACCGGCCGTCAGCGCCAGCACGGCAAACATGACGTCGAGCAATGTCGCGCCCCGTGCCAACACCCTGCGCCGCACACCGCACTGCGGCGGCACCGTGGCACGGGGGGGCCGCGGCCACCGCCGCCGGCTTCGGCCCGCGTCGAGCGGCGGCATACCGTGATCTCGTCCCGAGCGCGTTCGTGCGCGATGGGTCAGCGCATCGCGAAGCGTATGCCGGTTGGTAAAGCGCATGGGGTGTCGGCGATCCTGTCTCATGGTTCGATACCTCGTCTCGTTGATGACGCGTCCATCGTCGCGCACGGTCGACAACACGCCAATCGGACACCGCCGCAAAACCCGCCCCGTCATGCGCCACCTCACTTCTCATACGCAACGCATCGCCCCCCATCACGCAAACGCCCATAAAAAAACGGCGACCGAAGTCGCCGTCTGCTGGCGTGTCGTACTGACGGGACTCGACGCCGCTTCATCGCCTCGTCGCCGCCCCCCCGGCAACCTTATCCCTTCAACTCATCGACAAGTGCGACATACGCTTCCTGCGCTTCTTCTTTCGACTTGCCCTTGAGCATCTCCCAAGCGTCGAACTTGGCACGCCCGACGAAATCCGTGATGCCGGGACGCGCACCGGACACGTCGCCTTCTGTGCCTTGTTTGAAGAGCGCATAGATCCGCAGCAATGTGAAATTGTCGGGGCGCTCGGGTAGCGCCTTGGATTGGGCTACGGCCTCGTCGAAGCGGGCTTGAAGATCGCTCATGGTGTCTCTCCCTGGAAAAACAGTCAGCTTATAAGTGACCCGCGCGTCGCGGCGGCAACGTCATGCAAACGCTCGCGTCGACGCTCGGGGTGTTGCGAATACAACGCGAACTAGGATATCGACGAAGCGGTATGCCAGGTAGGGGCGAGCGTAGAACCCAGCGTCTAAACCTCTCGGGAACTGAGCTTGTTCACCGCGAAATACGATGCCCAAACGTAAAACGCCCGGCGTATTGCCGGGCGTCTCGATCGTCAAGCCTTGCACTGTCGCGAGACATTTGCGCGGCTCATACCGCGCGCCTGCCTCGCGACACGATCACGATGCGGGTGCCGCCGGTGCCGATGCCGCCCCCGCGTTGGCTGGCGCCGTGTGCTCTTCCCAACCGCCGCCGAGCGCCTTGTACAGCGTAACGAGGTTGGTCCAGCGCGACAGGCGCGTAGCGATCAGTGTCTGCTGCGCCGAATACAGCGAGCGTTGCGAGACGAGCGCGTTCAGGTAACTGTCCACGCCGTTGCGATACCGCAGGTCCGAGAGTTTGTAGCTCTCGTCGCTCGCTTTGACGAGCGACTCCTGCGCGGCGATCTGATCGTCGAGCGTGCCGCGTGCGGCCAGCCCGTCGGACACTTCGCGGAACGCCGTCTGAATCGCCTTCTCGTAGTTGGCGATCTCGATGCGCTTTTTCACCTTGGCCAGATCGAGGTTGGCCAGGTTCTGCCCACCCGCGAAAATCGGCAACGTGATGGTCGGTGCGAACGACCATGCGCCCTGCCCGCCCTTGAACAGATTACCCAGCGACGCGCTCGCCGTCCCCGCACTCGCCGTGAGCGAGATCGACGGGAAGAACGCGGCACGCGCCGCGCCGATGTTCGCGTTGGCGCCCTTGAGCGTGTGCTCGGCCGCCGTCACGTCAGGGCGACGCAGCAGCAAATCGGACGGCAGCCCCGCGGGGAGATCGGTGAGCAGGCCTTGCCCGTCGAGCGGACGCCCCGGCGGTAAATCCGCCGGTAACGGCTGACCGATGAGCAGCGCGAGCGCGTTCTCGTCCTGCGCGACCTGGCGCGTGTACTGCGCCAGATTCGCCCGTGCTGCATCGACCGGCGTTTGCGCCTGACGCAGATCGAGCCCCGAGGCCGTCCCCACGTCGAAGCTGCGCTTGGTCAGCTGATACGACGACTCCTGGCTCTTGAGCGTGTCGGCCGTCAGTTTGAGCAGATCCTGATCGGCCAACCAGGTGAGGTAGGCCGTCGCCACTTCCGAGATCAGCGTGATGTGGGCCGTCTTGGCCGTGTCCTCGCTGGCCAGATACGTCTCCAATGCCTGATCCTTCAGGCTCTGGATACGACCGAACAGATCGAGTTCGTACGACGTAAAGCCCACGCCCACCTGGTAGCTGCGGCTGATGCTGGCCCGCCCGGAGGACGTCAGGTCCCCCGGCGTGCGCTGGACCGACCCCTGTCCCGCCACGCCCACCGAGGGCAGCAACGCGGAGCGCTGGATCTGATACTGCGCACGCGCGGCTTCCACGTTGAGCATCGAGACGCGCAGATCGCGGTTGTTCTGCAGCGCGATCTCGATCAACTTCTGCAGGCGGGGATCGGTAAAGAAATCGCGCCAGCCCAGATCGGCCGCCGCCACGCTATTGCTGCCCGCGGTGCCGTTCTGGTTGGCCGCCCCCGGCGTCTTGTAGGCCGGGCCACTGGGGAACGTCGTGGCGACCGGCGCCTCGGGCCGCTCATAATGCGGCGCCAGGGTACAGCCTGCCAGGGACGCTGCCGCCAAGGCAATCGACAATGCTTTGTGCTTCATAGCTCAGTTTCCTTCCTTGGCGGGGCCTTCGGTGGCGTCCGGGTTCGGCTTGCGCGCTTCCGGATGCTCCACGGTGTCCAGGTCTTCATGTGCGAAGCGCTTGCGCACCAGCACGAAGAACACCGGCACGTAGTAGATCGCAAGGAACGTCGCCGCCAGCATACCGCCGATCACGCCCGTCCCGATCGCGTGCTGAGATGCCGAGCCCGCGCCGTTGGAGATCGCCAGCGGCAACACGCCGAGCACGAACGCCATCGACGTCATCAGGATCGGTCGCAGACGCAGACGCACCGCCTCCATTGTCGCTTCCATCAGGGTGCGGCCCTGCTCCTGGAGGTCCTTGGCGAATTCCACGATCAGAATCGCGTTCTTCGCCGACAGCCCCACCGTGGTCAGCAGACCCACCTGGAAGTATACGTCGTTGGACAACCCGCGCAGGGTCGCGGCGAGCAGCGCCCCCAACACACCCAACGGCACCACCAGAATCACCGAGAACGGGATCGACCAGCTTTCGTACAACGCCGCCAGACACAGGAACACGATCAGGATGGAGATGGCGTAGAGCGCCGGTGCCTGCGAGCCGGAAATGCGCTCTTCGAACGACAGCCCCGTCCACTCCAGACCGATGCCCGACGGGAGCTGCTTCGCGATTTCCTCGATCGCCTTCATGGCGTCGCCCGACGACTTGCCCGGTGCCGGCATGCCCTGAATTTCCACGGCAGGCACCCCGTTGTAACGCTCCAGACGCGGCGAGCCATAAACCCACTGCCCCGTGGCGAAGGCCGAGAACGGCACCATGGTCCCGCTCGAGTTACGCACGTAAAGCTTGTTGATGTCCTGCGGCAGCATGCGATCCTTCGCTTCCGCCATCACGTACACCTTCTTCACGCGACCGCGATCGATAAAGTCGTTCACGTACGACGAGCCCCACGACGCCGAGAGCGTGTTGTACACGTCGGCAATCGACAACCCCAGCGCCGCGGCCTTTTCTTCGTCGACGTCCACCTTGTACTGCGGCGTATCGTCGAGTCCGTTCGGACGCATGTTCGCGAGGTTCGGGTTCTTCGCCGCCATCCCGAGCAACTGGTTACGAGCGGCCATGAGCGCGTCGTGGCCGAGACCCGCGCGATCCTGCAACTCGAAGTCGATACCGCCCGCGTTACCGAGTTCCGGCACCGACGGCGGGTTGATCGCGAAGACCATCGCGTCCTTCATGCCGGCGAACGCCCGATACGCCCGTGCGATCACCGACTGCACCTTGAGATCGGCCGACTGACGCTCATCCCACGGCTTCATCATCGTGAACGCGAGACCCACGTTCTGACCGCGGCCGTTGAAGCCGAAGCCCGTCACCGTGAAGATCGAACGCACGGCGTCCTTTTCATTCTCCAGATAGTGCTTCTCGACCTGCTTCATCACGTCGAGCGTACGCTCCTGCGTCGCGCCCGGCGGCAATTGCACGAGGTTGAAGAAGTAACCCTGGTCTTCGTCCGGCAAGAACGCGGTCGGCATGCGCACGAACAGGAAGCCCACGACGGCCACGATCACCACGTAGACGATCAGGAACGGCGTGCTGCGCTTGAGAATGCGCTCCACCTGGCTCTGGTACTTTTTCGAGCCGCTGTCGAAGGTGCGGTTGAACCAGCCGAAGAAGCCGCGTTTCTCATGCACTTCGCCCTTCTTGATGGGCTTGAGAATCGTGGCGCACATCGCCGGCGTGAGCACGATGGCCACGAGCACCGACAGTGCCATGGCCGCCACGATGGTCAGCGAGAACTGGCGATAGATGGCGCCGGTCGAGCCGCCGAAGAACGCCATCGGCACGAACACCGCGGAGAGCACGAGCGCCACCCCCACCAGCGCACCGACGATCTGGCCCATGGCCTTCTTCGTCGCTTCCTTCGGACTCAGCCCCTCTTCGGACATCACCCGCTCGACGTTTTCCACCACCACGATCGCATCGTCCACCAACAAACCGATGGCGAGCACCAGCCCGAACATCGACAGCGTGTTGATGGAGAAACCCGCCGCGCCCATGATGCCGAACGTACCGAGCAACACCACCGGCACGGCAATCGTCGGAATGATCGTCGCCCGCAAGTTCTGCAGGAACAGATACATCACGAGGAACACGAGCACGATACCTTCGATGAGGGTCTTGATCACTTCTTCGATCGAGATCTTCACGAACGGCGTGGTGTCGTACGGGAAGTCGGCCTTCATGCCCGTCGGGAAATACTGCGCGAGGTCAGCCACCTTCTGCTTGACGGCCGTGGCCGTTTGCAGCGCGTTGGCGCCCGTGGCCAGCGTGACCGCGAGACCCGCCGCCGGCTTGCCGTTATAGCGAGCGACCACCTGGTACGATTCGCCGCCCAGCTCCACGCGGGCGACATCGCCCAGACGCACTTGCGAGCCGTCCTTGTTGACCTTGAGCAGAATCTTGCGGAACTGCTCCGGCGTCTGCAAGCGGCTCTGCGCCATCACCGTGGCGTTGAGCTGCTGCCCCTTCACCGCCGGCGCGCCGCCCAGCTCCCCCGCCGAGACCTGCACGTTTTGCGCCTGAATGGCGCTCGAGACGTCGAGGATCGTCAGGTTGTAGCCGTTGAGCTTCTGCGGATCGACCCACACACGCATGGCGTACTGCGCACCGAAGAGCTGGACCTGACCGACGCCGTTCACACGGCTGATCGGATCCTGCACGTTGGCGGCGAGATAGTTCGCGAGGTCGATGTCGGTCAGTTTGCCGTCGTCGGAATACGCGCCGATCACCAGCAGGAAGTTCTTGGTCGCCTTGGCGACCTTGATCCCCTGCTGCTGCACCTGCTGCGGAAGCAGCGGCGTGGCGAGCTGCAGCTTGTTCTGCACCTGCACCTGCGCGATGTCCGGATTCGTGCCTTGCGCGAAGGTCAGCGTGATCTGAGCGGTACCCGAACCGTCGGAGGTCGACGACATGTACTCGAGGTTGTCGATACCGTTCATCTGCTGCTCGATCACCTGCGTGACCGTATCCTGCACCGTCTGTGCGGAAGCGCCCGGATAGACGGCGGTGATCTGAACGGACGGCGGGGCGATCGGCGGGTACTGCGAAACCGGCAGCTTCAGGATCGAAAGCGCACCGGCCAGCATGATGACGATCGCGATCACCCAAGCAAAGATCGGGCGATCGATAAAAAACTTTGCCATGAAAGAGGCTCCGCGTTATTGAGCTTTGGCGCCCGAGGCGGGGGCGGCAGCGGCCGCTGCCGGTGCGCTGGCACCTGCAGGCGCCTCAGCCCCCGGCAACTGCGCCGGAACCGCCTTCGCCGGCGCGCCCGGGCGCACCTTTTGAAGACCCGACACGATCACCTGATCGCCGGCGGCCAGACCCGCACTCACCAGCCACATGTTGCCGATCGCGCGATCGGTGACAAGCTGACGCAACTCGACCTTGCCTTCCTTGTTCACGATCAGCGCTGTCGGCTGGCCCTTCTGATCACGCGTGACCCCCTGCTGCGGCACGAGCAGACCGCCTTCCTTCACGCCTTCCTGGAGCTTCGCGTGCACGAACATGCCGGGCAACAACTCGCGGTTCGGGTTCGGGAAGATGGCACGCACGGTCACCGAGCCGGTCGTCTGATCGACGGTAATGTCGGAGAACTGCAGCTTGCCTTCGAGCGGGTACGTCGTGCCGTCTTCCAGGGTCAGTTCCACCTTGGCGGCGTTCTTGCCCGCGCTTTGCAGCTTGCCCTCGGCCAGCGCACGACGCAGGCGCAACCCTTGCGCCGCCGATTGCGTCACGTTTACATACATCGGATCGATCTGCTGAACGGTCGTCATCAGCGTGGCGGCCCCTGCCTGCACGTAGGCGCCTTCCGTGACCTGCGACAACCCCGTGCGGCCCGAAATCGGCGCCGGCACGTCGGTATAGCCGAGGTTGATCTTCGCCGTGTCGACGGCCGCCTTGCCGGCCTGCACTTCGGCGTCGGCTTGCAGCGATGCGGCAACAGCGTTGTCGTAGTCCTGCTTGGACACCGCCTCGACGGCCACGAGTTGCTTGTAGCGATCGGCCAGCAGTTTCGTCGACGCCTGATTCGCCACGGCCTTGGCCAGTGTTGCCTTGGCGTTTTCATACGCGGCCTGATACGTGGCCGGATCGATCTTGTACAGACGCTGGCCTGCCTTGACGTCACCGCCTTCGGTGAAATCGCGCTTGAGCACGATGCCGTCGACGCGCGCGCGAACATCGGCCACGCGGAAGGGCGAGGTGCGTCCGGGCAGGTCGGTCGTCAGCGTTACGTTCTGGGATTGCAGTGTCACGACGCCGACTTCCGGCACCATGGCCCGCTGCGGCGGCGGCTTCTTGCCGCACGCTGCCAAGGCCAACACCGCGAGTGCGACGGCAGTGACCATCCCCAGTGAACTTCTCTTGACGTGCATATACGCCCCCGATAAATGGAATGCGGTCAAACAAAATGACAAGTACGTTGCGTACGATTGCGGCGGCAAAGGCCCGTCCGCAATCCCGTCGCGCAGAGGCGGGTCGGAAGTGCCTGAGGCCCGGAATGCGGGCCCTCGGAGACAGGCCCGGAAGGCGGCCAGGAAGTCGTCCCCGGCGCGGCGAACATCGCCCACGCTGGCACTCATGTGAGATCGTCGAACAGGCTCCGGGCCCCCCGGCAGGTGAGCAGGCGAATCCCGCCCTAAACCGCCCGGCGCGCCCCGGTCAATTCGCTCCCTGGGATCAGTGAGGTGTTTCCCTTAGACGAAGGAGCTTAAATGTTCCCTGTGCAATAGAGCAAGCGGCTGCTATTATAGATACATTCATGAATGTATGTAAATCATATTGCGTCGCATCAATGTGCGGCGCTCGTTACGTTTCATTCCACTGCATTTCGCAAATTTCCGCCGCCCCTGTGACACGACGATGGCCCGCAGAACCAAAGAGGAAGCGATCGAGACCCGCAATCTGTTGCTAGACACCGCCGAGACGGTGTTTGCGCAGAAAGGGGTATCGCGTACGTCGCTCGCCGACATCGCCGAGGCCGCCGGCCTGACCCGCGGCGCCATTTATTGGCACTTCAAGAACAAGATCGATCTGTTCAACGCCATGACGGATCGCATCCGTCTGCCGATGGAACGCATGATCGACGAGGAATGCACGGAGCCGCAGGACGGCGACCCGATGGCGCGCATGCACGAGATCTGCAAGCTCGTGCTCAGGGAGACGGCGCGTAACGAGCGCCGTCGTCGCGTGCTCGACATTCTGTTTCATAAGTGCGAATACACGAACGAGATGCTGTCGGTACTTGAACGTCAGCGCGAAGCGTGCGCCGACGGCAAGCAGCGCATCATGCGAGACATGGAACGCGCGATCGAGCGCGGTCAACTGCCCAAGGCGCTTGACACGCGCCGCGCGGCGATCATGTTGCACGCACTCGTAGTCGGCATGATGTCGGATTGGCTCTTTCTGCCCGACTACGACCTCGGCGTGGAGTGCGATGCCGTGGTCGACGGCTTCTTCGACATGCTGCGCACGAGCCCCGCAATGCTGCGTTCCGGCAGCGAACCGCCGCAGACGGCGCCCTGAGCGCCCACCTGATCCACGCCTGAGTTCCCCCGGGGCTCCCACCCGACGGCCCCACCCGCGCGCCGCCTGCCCCCCCCCCGCCTGGGTGTCGCCCAAGCGCCGTGATACGACGTATACCTGTACAGCGTCGCAGCGTTATATATAATCCTACATAACGTGTTGCGCGCCCTGCGCAACCGGTAGTCCGGCCTCGCTGCCCGACTGCGTCCATGAGCCAGCTCAAGGGCGACGTTCGCCGCATTCCGAGTCAGCCGAGCCACCCACGCTGGAGACCACGTTCGTGAAAGCTGTCGTTACCCTCGTTACCGTTCTGATCGCTCGCCTCAAGTCCCACGCTCCGCAGAAGCCCCGCACGATGCTGCACCGCGCACTCGGCGTCGCCACCGTCGGCGCCAGTCTGTTGTTTGCCGGCCACGCGGTGGCCCAGCAAGTGTTCGCGGCGGCCAGCATGAAAGACGCGCTCGACGATCTGTCGGCCATCTACACGAAGGAAACCGGCAGGAAGCCGGTGCTGGTCTACGGCGCCAGTTCGACGCTGGCCCGTCAAATCGAAAAAGGCGCGCCGGCCGACGTATTCATCTCCGCCGACCAGGATTGGATGGACTACCTGCAAAAGCGCGATCTGATCGACACGAGCACGCGTCGCAATCTGCTCGGCAATGCGCTGGTGTTGATCGCACCGGCCACGACCACGGGCAACGTCGATCTGACGCCGGGCGCCGCCGACCTCGACGCCAAGCTCGGCAGCGGCAAGCTCGCGATGGGCGACCCCGCGCACGTGCCGGCGGGTCTCTACGGCAAGGCCGCGCTCGAAAAGCTCGGCCTCTGGTCGAAGGTGCAAGGCAAGGTCGCGGCCGCCGACAACGTGCGTAACGCGCTGTTGCTGGTCGCACGTGGCGAAGCGCCCTACGGCATCGTCTACAAGACCGACGCCAACGCCGAGAAGCGCGTGCGCATCGCCGGTACGTTCCCGGCCGACAGCCATGCCCCGATCGTCTACCCGGTGGCGGTGACGAAGCAGGCCAACCGCGCCGACGCGGATCCGTTCTACCGATTCCTGCAAACGCCGGCCGCCCAGGCCACGTTCCAGCGCTTCGGCTTCACCCGCCCGTGAATTCGCCCGCCCGTCACTCATGAGTCTCACCGCGGAAGAATGGGGCATCGTTGAACTGAGCCTGCGCGTCGGCCTGTGGGGCACCCTGTGCAGCCTGCCCCTCGCCTACGCGGCGGCCTGGCTGCTCGCACGCCGGCAGTTCCCAGGCAAGGCGCTGCTCGATGCCCTGCTGCATTTGCCGCTCGTACTGCCGCCCGTGGTCGTCGGCTTCGCACTGCTTGTGCTGTTCGGCACACAGGGCGCCATCGGCAAACTGCTGCACGAGTGGTTCCACTTCACCTTCGCGTTTCGCTGGACAGGCGCGGCGCTGGCCGCCGGCGTGATGGGATTTCCGCTGCTCGTGCGCGCCATCCGACAAGCGCTCGACGCGGCCGACACGAAACTCGAACAAGCGGCACAGACGCTTGGCGCAGGCCCTTGGCTCACCTTTCTGACGGTGACCTTGCCGCTCACCGCGACCGGCGCACTGCACGGGTTCGTGCTTGCGTTCGCACGCGCGCTGGGCGAGTTCGGCGCAACGATCACGTTCGTCTCGAACATCCCGGGACAGACGCAGACGCTGCCGCTGGCGATCTACACGGCCACGCAGGTGCCCGACGGCGACGCCATGGTCTGGCGCCTGTGCGCTATCTCGGTCGTGCTGGCGCTCGCCACACTGATTGTCTCCGAAGTGCTGATCCGCTTCGGCCACCGCAAGGCGCTCGGTCATGACGGTTGAAGTGCGACTCCAGCATCGCTTCGGCGATTTCTCGCTCGATGCCGAGTTCGCCGCGGGCATGGGCGTGACGGCGCTGTTCGGGCCATCGGGCAGCGGCAAGAGCACGGTCGTCAACGCCGTGTCCGGCCTGCTCAAGCCCGATGCCGGTCGCATCGTCGTCGGCAACGACGTATGGTTCGACAGCGGCGCAGATGTCGCGCTGCCGACATGGCGCCGCCGCATCGGCTACGTGTTTCAGGACGCACGCCTGTTGCCGCATCTGACCGTGCGTCAGAACCTGCTGTTCGGCCGCTGGATGCGACGCCGCGATGTCGCCGCCGCCGGTACCGGTGCGATTGCGCTCGCGCACGTGGTCGACGTGCTGGATCTGGGGCACCTGCTGGCCCGTCGCCCTGGCGCGCTCTCCGGTGGCGAGAAGCAGCGTGTGGGGATTGGCCGTGCGCTGTTGTCGTGCCCGCGCCTGCTGCTCATGGACGAGCCACTCGCCTCGCTCGACCACGCGCGGCGACTCGAAGTGCTCGACTACCTCAATCGCATCCGTCACGAGTTGGCGCTGCCAGTGCTCTACGTCACCCATTCGCTCGACGAAGTGATGCGACTTGCCGATCAGGTCGTGTTGTTCAAGGACGGCCGGACGATCTCGCAAGGGGCGCCGGCCGACGTGCTCAATGTGCATCGCGATGCGCTCGACGGCACCGTCGAGTCGCCGGGCACCGTGCTGGAGACGCGCATCGTAGCGCACGACGCGCGCTACGGTCTGACCGAGCTCGCCGTGAACGGCAACGACACAGTTCGGCTTCGTGTTCCGCGCGCCAGCGGCGAGGCGGGCGACGCCTGCCGGATTCTCGTGCGTGAGCGCGACGTTGCCATCGCGACGTCGCCGCCGGTGGATATCAGCGTGCTGAACGTGCTTGCCGCACGCGTGGCGACGCTGCGCGATCTGGGCGACTCGGTGGAAGTCGGCGCCACACTGCTCGGCGACAAGGCCGGGACCGTGCTGCGCGCTCGCATCACACGCTTCTCCGCCGATCAACTGCAACTGGTGCCGGGCCGCGAGGCGTACCTGCTCATCAAATCGGTCGCCCTGACACGCTGATACGCCGATACGCTCAATCCTGGCAATGACGCGGCGTGGTCGTCACCCCACAATGGCACAAGGCGTCGCCACGTACATTCGGGGCGACGCCTTGTCGGGTTGTCGTGCTACGCCAGTTGGCTTACTGGGTCTTGCCCATCGCGTCGCCCTTCGACATGGCATCGTGCTTGCCCATCGCGTCGCCCTTGGACATCTTCCCGCTCTTGTCCATGTCTTTGCTCATGGCGTCGCCCTTGCTCATGGCGTCGCCCTTGCTCATCGCGCCGCCTTTGCTCATCGCATCGCCTTTGGACATCGCGCCGCCTTTGGACATCGCATCGCCTTTGGACATCGCGTCGCCCTTGCCCATCGCGTCCTGCGCGAATGCCGCACCGGTGCCGAGTGCCAGTCCCATCGTCATGACCGCCAGATATCGCATTTTCATTGCCGTAGTCCTCAAAGAGTGAGTGAGCCTTGCCGGAGCATCACGCAAGTGCCCCGTCAATCATGCAGTCGAGCGGTTGCGTCAACTGCCGCCGAACCAGTTGTAGCCCTGGTCCTCCCAATACCCGCCCGGATACGTGTTGGTCACGAAAATCGCGCGGATATGCTTGGGATTCTTGTAGCCGAGCTTCGTGGGAATCCGCAGCTTCATCGGAAAGCCATATTCCCTGGGTAGCGTCTGGCCGTCATAGGTCAGCGCGAGCAGCGTCTGCGGATGCAGCGCCGTCGGCATATCGATGCTCGTGTAGTAGTCGTCGGCGCATTTGAAGCCGACGTAGCGTGCCGTAGTGTCCGCGCCGATCCGACGCAGAAAGTCGGCGAACGTCACCCCGCCCCAGCGGCCAATGGCGCTCCAGCCTTCCACGCACACGTGACGCGTGATTTGCTCGGCCGCACGCGGGGCGGCGAAACGGCGCAACGCGTCAAGCGGCCAAGGGGCCTTGTCCGCAATGAGGCCGGACAACTCCAGTTGGTAATCGCTTTCCTCGACGACGGGCGCTTCGTCCATCGAATAGAACGCGTTGAAGGGAAACGGTCGCGTGATGCGCGACGCCGGGAACGTTGGCGCCAACACATTCTGACGAAACAAGGCGGCCTGCACACGATCGTTCCATCGCGAGATCGTGTCGAGCGCCGACGAGACGCCCGCGTTGTCGTCCAGCGAACAGCCCGAGAGCAGCGCCACGCCACCGAGCGACAGCGTACGCGTCAGAAACGCGCGGCGCGAGGGCTCGGCCACGCGGCGCGTCATCAACGCACGCGCCTCATGGAGAATCGCTTCACCGTCGCGCACGACCGGTGCGTCGGCAGGCAGGTGGCTGGGCTTTCGATCGAGGGTCATGGCAGCTCCGTGTCTTGTCGTCGGCGCACTTCAGCGTCCGGTAATCATCGTGCGCAATGTGCGCGGCACCAGCGCGACCATCACGACATGAATCGCGACGAATGCCACCAAGCCCGCCATCGCGAGAAAATGCACCCAGCGCGCCCCCTGGAATCCGCCGAACAGCGCGCACAGCCAGCCGAGCTGTACGGGCTTCCAGATCGCGAGTCCCGACGCCACGAGCAGCACGAGGTCGAGCACCGCGAACAGATACGCGATACGCTGAACCTGGTTGTATTGATGGGGATCGTCGTGGGCGAGTCGGCCACGCAGTGCGGCGAACGCGTCGCGCACCACACCGCGCAACGTCAACGGAAAGAAACGGCGCGACAGGCGTCCGCTCGAAACATTGACGAGCAGATAGACGAGCCCGTTGGCCGCCAGCAGCCACATCGCGGCAAAATGCCACCTCAGCGCACCGCCCAGCCAGCCGCCCAGCGTGAGTTCGTTGGGAAAGCGAAAGCCGAAGATCGGCGACGCGTTGTAGATCCGCCAACCGCTCGTGACCATCGCTAGGACCGCCAGCGCGTTCAGCCAATGGGTGACGCGCAGCCAGCCCGGCTGGACCGGACCGGATCGCACGGGGGGCTGCGCGGCGGGCGGCACGGACTTCGTCAAGGGTGACATGGAGACCTCCATCGCTGGGTTTGCGTCGATGGAGCCAGTGTCACTTCAAGACGGTGACGAAGTCCTCACGGAAAAATAACGTTTTCGTGATACTCGGCGAGTCCGGGCATCAAGGGCGATGCGACGGTACCGATTCGGTCTCCGGGTCATCCGCCGTGCCGCTTCTGAGATATGCGTCGAACGTCGGCACGTGGGCGTCGAGCAGCAGACGGATCTCATTGATGAGCGTGTCGTAGTGCGCCGCGAGGTTCTGCGCGAACGGCGTGAGCTGCGCGCCGCCCCCGGCCACACCGCCAATATGTCGGGTGACGAGAGGCTCCCGGAATTCGTGATTCATCGCTTCGACGAGTAGCCACGCACGCCGGTACGACATGCCCATGCGGCGCGCGGCGGCCGAAATCGACCCCGTCGCTTCGATGGCCCGCAGCAACGTCAGACGCCCGGGCCCGAACACCGGCGTGTCGCCATCACGCACGCGCACGCGCACGTCGTAGCCCGCCTCGCCGGCCGGCACCGGCACCCTCGCCGCGGCTTCCAGTGCCTCCAGCGCCGCGGCCGTCGCCCTCCGTCTGGGCGCGTGCGAGCCCCCGGCGGGCGCGGCGTCCACATTGCCTCGACGACGCTCAACTGGCATGGCTGCCCCACAGGAAGACGACGACCAGAATGAGCGCCGCCACGGCCCACGGCCACCAGCGTGCGAGCCTGCCGCGCGTGGCCGGCATATCGCGCAGCGCGGCATCGGTTGCGAGTGCGGCCGCCACTTCGCCGTCGGCGGCAATCGGGGGATAAGTTGCGGCATGCGGGGCAATGGCCGCCGTCAGCCGTGCAAGGCATTCGTCGACGAGCTTGCGGGCGGCCGCCTGCGCCTGGGGCGTGTCCAGATGCGCGGACTCGGCGCCCAAGTGCGCCGTGAGGTCATACGTCAGTAAGGTGTGCATCGGTCCTTGCGCTTGCAACGTGATGGTCGCCCTGCCTCGTGTGTGTCCGGCAGCAGAGCCCAGTGCGTCGACATTCAATGTGTAGGACGTCGGCGCCATCACGTCCGTCACCGTGATCCGCCCCGACCAGCGACCGCCCAGCGGCCCTGGCGCAACCGTCACGACGATCGTCCACGTCGTGTCGTCGAGCCGCTCGATCGACTCGCAGCCTGGAATGCACCCGCGCAAGATGCCCGGATCGTTCAACGCGATCCACGCGAGGTCTCGCGCCACCGGCAATTGCCGTCTGTCATGTAGCTCCATTGCCCCTCCCCAAAACATGATGCGGTCGCTCGTCGGTCACGCGGCGTCATCTCGACCTGCGAACTATTGTGACACGAGTTCCCCGCGCCAGATCACCGCCGCGACCGCTCGCCCGCGGTTCGCAACGCGCTGCACAAGGCTTCGCCAGGTCACGGAAAGGGAAGGCGAAGCGCAATATCCCATGGGATACAGCGCAAGCCAAGGCGCGCTATACTCGGCGCATCACATCGAGCGGTGACATGACGGCGGCCCATGCCTTGGCCGATGCCCTACCGCTCGCGTATTGACCAAGGAACCGTGGGATGGACAGTGTCGATCTGGAAGTGCTGAAGTCCGCCGTACAGTGGACCCGCGCGGGCTTTTTCGTCACGCTGGGCACGGTGGTGCGCACGTGGGGCTCCGCCCCACGTCCGGTGGGCTCGATGCTCGCGATTCGGGAGGATGGCCATTTGGTCGGCTCCGTGTCGGGCGGTTGCGTCGAGGACGACCTGATCGCCCGGCTGCGCGATGGCGACTGGCCGCAGGATCGCCCACAACTCACCAGCTACGGCGTGACGGCCGAGGAAGCGCATCGCTTCGGACTGCCCTGCGGCGGCACGTTGCAACTGGTGCTGGAGCCGGTGCGCGACGCCTCGCGCATTCCGGAACTGCTCGACGCCATCTCGCGATTCCGCCTCGTCGTGCGCGAACTCGACATGACCTCCGGTGCGGTGCGCATCGCCCCCGGGCACCATACCCCGCCGCTCGAATTCGACGGCGTGCGCCTCATCACCTCGCACGGCCCGCGCCATCGGCTCGTGGTGATCGGTGCCGGGCAGCTCTCGAAGTACGTTGCGAGCATGGCGTGCGCGCTCGACTATCACGTGATCGTTTGCGACCCGCGCAGCGAATACGCAGACGAATGGCACGTGGCCGGCACCGAACTTTCTCGCGAGATGCCGGACGACCTGATCGTGCAGCGTCAACTCGACTCGCACAGCGCTGTTCTTACGCTCACGCACGACCCGAAGCTCGACGACATGGCATTGCTCGAAGCGCTCAAGTCGCCGGCGTTCTACATCGGCGCCATCGGCTCGCGGGTGAACCACGCGCGACGCCGCGAACGACTGTCGCTGTTCGATCTGAGTTCGGCGGAAATCGAACGGCTGCACGGGCCGGTCGGCATGCATCTGGGGGCGCGCACGCCGGCCGAGATCGCCGTGGCCATTCTCGCCGAGATGACGGCGATCAAGAACGGCATCGCCGTCAAACAAACGTTCGCCGTGCGCGCGACCGACGAGTCCATCGTGGACAACGCCTCGGTGTGCCGCGGCATGGTTTGACCGTCGACGCGTGCCCCGCGCTGACCGCCCGTTCCCACTTTCCCTTGAACAAAAAAACGCCGCCTTTCGGCGGCGCAACTCGCTCACTCGTTGCTACGGAGTACTACCTGGGTTACCTCGTCATCCGTGGCGCGTTACCCGGCACGACCGATCGGCACATCAGTCATGCGGCCACAGAAACGTTACCGCTGCATGCCCCTTCGCCGGCACCTTCACATCCTTCGTCATCGGCTTGCCGTCGTAGGTCGCCTTCACGGTGTAACTGCCTTGCGGCAGCTTCACCAGCATGAACGGCCCTTTCGAGCGTGCGTCGAGTACCGTCTTGCTACCACGCATGATCTGCACCTGGGCGTCGGCGATGTACTCGTTCGCGCCGTCGCCGCGAGCCGCCATCTCGATGGACAGCGGCCAGTGAGACGCTTCGCGCTTGAAGGCCCCCGATTGATCGCTGTCGATACCGCCCGAGACGTAGGTCACGTCGCCCTGCTGCATCGACGGCGGCAGCGTGGCGCCCTGCGCATGCGCGACCGATATGCCAAGCCCTCCGACCAATGCTGCGGCCGTCGCGGCTGCCATTGTCCAGCGTTGCCATTGTTGCCCCATGTTCGACCTCCCGTTCATGACATCACGATGCAGGATCGCACCGGTGGCACGGCAGCCATGAAGCCATCGCTGCCGAGCACCGGCACACAAGGTAGTGCGTGGCATCCCGCGAGTGTCTCGCCCGACGCTTAGCCGAGATCGACCGGGATGAAAATCTGTTGCCCGTCGCGTTGTACGAGCAACGCGACATTATTGCCCGCTTTCTTGAGCTTATCGCTCAGTTGCGAGGCGCTCGTCACCGGCGTGCCGTTGAGCGACAGAATGATATCGCCCGCCTGCACACCCGCCTGCTCAGCCGGTCCGCCGACACGGGCCACCAGCAAACCGTGCGTGACCTGTGCCGCGCGCTTCTCGTCCGGAGAGAGGTCGCGTACCGCGAGCCCCAGCCGACCGTGCGTGGCCGAGTCGTCGGTGCTCGCGACGTCCTTCTTCTCGCTCAACGCCGCCACCGTCACGCTTACGTCCTGCTTCGCACCATTGCGCCAGACAGTCAGCGTCGCCTTCTCGCCGGGACGCATATCGGCGATCTTCTCCGGCAACTGCACCGAGTCCTCGATGGTCGTGCCGTTGACCGCCAGAATGACGTCGCCCGGCTTCAGGTCCGACTTCGCGGCGGGGCCGTTCTTGTCGATGGACGACACCAGGGCCCCCTCGGGCTTGGGCAAGCCGAACGACTTCGCCAGCGACTGGTTCACTTCCTGAATCGTTACGCCGATGCGGCCACGGCTCACCTTGCCAAACTGCTGGAGCTGCGCCTTGACCTTCATCGCCATGTCGATCGGAATCGCGAACGACAGTCCCTGGAAGCCGCCAGTACGCGAATAGATCATCGAGTTGATGCCAATGACTTCGCCGTTCAGATTGAACAGCGGGCCGCCCGAGTTGCCCGGGTTGACCGGCACGTCCGTCTGAATGAACGGCGTGTAGTTCTCGTCCGGCAACGCACGCGCCTTTGCCGACACGATGCCCGCCGTCACGGTGTTGTCGAAGCCGTACGGCGACCCGATGGCCACCACCCACTCACCGGCTTTCGATTTCGACGGATCGCCGATCTTCACCGTCGGCAGGTTCGTGGCGGCAATCTTGAGCAAAGCCACGTCGCTCGCCTTGTCGCTGCCCACGACCTTCGCCTTGAATTCACGCTTGTCGGTGAGCTTCACCGTGACCTGACTCGCGTCGTCCACGACGTGCGCGTTGGTCAGGATGTAGCCGTCCGCGCTGACGATGAAGCCCGAACCGAGACTGCGCGTCGGTGCGCTGCCACCATCGCCACTGCCGTCGCCGCCGTCGTTGCCCGGCGCGCCGTAAAAATGACGGAAGAACTGGAACAGCGGATCGTTCTGATCCATGCCCGGCGGCATCGGCATCGCCGTGGCGCCGCCCCCCGCCGAAGGTTTCCCATCGTGCGTCACACTAATGTTGACTACGGCCGGTCCGTATTGTTCCGCCAGTTGCGAGAAGTCCGGCACGAGCATGCGTGGCGCGGTATTCGGGGTGTTCGGTGCATTGGCGGCTGGCGTCGCCGGGTTGGCCGCATTGGCGTCGGCGACCATCTCCGAGGCGAGCGGCGCCTGCCAGTGCTGACGTCCGGCAACATAGCCGCCCGTCAACGCGACGAGCACAGCGCTGGCAACCAGCGTACGAGTGAGCTTCGAGGTCCGCATGAGTCTCTCCTGACTGACACCACGTTTGACATGACTGTGATGGTAGAGAGGCTCCCTTAAGGCAACCTTAAGACGATCTGAAAAGTGACCCATCGGCTGCCAACGGACGATGCACTGAGTGCTATGCGTTACGGCAGCAAGCGTTTGGAGGGACAACTCGCGTGGTTCGCCTTGCGCATGATGCGTTCCGCTGGCTACGGTGGCGAAGTGGCGCGATCCCGCGCCGCGAGTCTTCGTCTACAGGAGAATCATGATGCCTACGATCGACACGCCGCTTTATCGCCGGTCCGTGCATGGCCGCGCCGCTCGCTGGATGGGATGCGCCGGGGCTACGTTGTGCCTCGCGTTCGCGGCTTCCGTGCACGCCGCGCCCGGCGGCCATGGCGATGGGATGGGAACACAAGGCCCGGCCGATTCGATGCCGAACGCGATGACCCTGCCGAGCCAGACCAGCGCGTGCACACCGGATGCGCCGGCCGATCAGGCCATCGTCGGCAAGTCGCTCAGCGAAGCCAAATCGATGCTACAGGGTTGCCCGTGGCGCATCGGCATGCAGGATGGCAGAGCCATGCCAACGACGCGCGACTATCGCCCGGATCGCCGCACGCTCACGATCGACAATGACAAGGTCACGAGCGTGACACGGGGGTGAGGGCCAGCGACATCGCGTGAGACAGACGCATCAAAGCGCGGGCGGCGGCGCCGATGTCGCGCCGCCGAAGCTCACGCGTACGCGAAGCCCCCGGCCGTTGCGGGCATCGAACAACTCGACGTGCGCACCATGCGCCTGTGCGATGTTGCGCACAATCGCCAGCCCCAAACCGCTGCCCTGCGCACGAGGGGTATCGACATCGTCTTGCGCCGCGTCGCTCGCCGGCGCCGAATGGCCGGGCGCGGCCCCTTCCACCGACGCCGCACCGCCACGGAAGAACCGGTCGAACACGCGCTCGCGCTCGGCGGGCGCAATGCCCGGCCCGGTGTCTTCGATCTCCACGACCGGTGCCGGCGTTGCCGCCACCAGACGCACGTCGACATGACCGCCGCGCGGCGTGTATTTCAGCGCGTTGTCGACAAGATTGCCAAAGAGCGTGTGCAACGCGTTCGCCTCGCCGCGCACGCGACTGACGGCCGCCAACGCGTCGGGAGCGTCCAGCCCGAGATCGATCCCACGCGCCACCGCCAGCGCCGCATGATGCGCCACCACCTCGCCCAGCAACGGGGCCAGCGGCACCTCGACGAATGCCGCGGCCGCACGCGTGGCATCCGGCTCCTGTCGCGCGAGCGTGAGCAATTGGGCCACCATGTGCGAGGCGCGTCGCACGCCGTCGCGCAGATCCCGCATCGCCTCGGCCCGCTCCGCGTCGGTGTGGGCACGGTCAAGCAGTTGGACTTGCAGTTGCAGCGCGGCGAGCGGCGTGCGCAATTCGTGCGCGGCGTCGGCCACGAAGGCCTTTTGCTGCGCGAGCGACGCGTCGAGCCTGCCGAGCAGACTGTTGAGCGCGCGCACGAGCGGACGCACCTCGTCGGGCAAGCCGACCTCGGGCAAGGCATCCAGCGCCCCCGGCGCACGCGTGTCTAGCGCCTTCGTCACGCGACGCAGCGGCTGCAAACCGCGCCCCACCACGATCCAGACGAGCAACGCGAGCACCGGCATCGCGACCACCAGCGGCAATAGCGTGCGCACCGCCATCGAGACCGCGAGCGAATCGCGAATGACCATCGGCTGCGCGAGCTGCACGACGTTGTCGCCCACGAGCGCTGCGTAGACGCGCCAGTCGCCTTCGGGCGTCTGCACGGTCGTGAAACCGAGTTCCGCGCGCGGCGGCAACGGCGTGCTCGGGTGCGAGTAGTACAACTCCACGCCGTTGCGGCTCCATATCTGGATGACGAGTCCGCCTGACTCGTTGTGCGCGCCCGGCACGCTCGAAAACGGCTCGGCCGGCAGCGACAGGGCCATTTGCTGCAACTGGAAATCGAACAGCGCGTTGGCCTCCGTGCGCGACTGGCGGAAGATGGCGATGCCCGCGAGCAGCAGCGCCACCGCGAGCGTGATCAGCAAACCGAAAAGGAGACGACGGCGAATCGAGCGCATCAGTTCGCCTCCGGTGCCGTCGTGCCGGCCGCAGGCGGCGTCTCACCCGTTTGCACGGGCATCATGTAACCGACCCCACGCACCGTGCGAATGGCGTCCGCGCCCAGCTTCTTGCGCAGCCCGTGGATGTGAACTTCCACTGCGTTACTCGCCACTTCCTCGCCCCAGCCATAGATGCGCTCTTCCAACTGCGCCTTCGACAGCACCGCGCCCGGCCGATTGAGCAACGCTTCGAGCACGGCATACTCGCGCGCGGACAGCCCCACGGGCGCGCCACCGCACGTGACCTGGCGCGTCGCGGGGTCGAGCACGATACCGCCATGACGCAGCAACGGCTCGCTGCGCCCCGCCTGACGTCGCACCAGCGCACGCAAGCGCGCCGCCAGCTCGTCGAGATCGAACGGTTTGACAAGGTAATCGTCGGCGCCGGCGTCGAGCCCTTTCACGCGGTCGGCCACCGCATCGCGCGCCGTGGCGATGAGCACCGGCAACGTCTGGCCGCGCGCGCGCAACGTGCGCAGCACGTCGATACCGTCGCGGCGCGGCAATCCCAGATCGAGCAGGAGCGCGTCGTACGACTCGAGCGAGAGCACGTCGAGCGCGCGCTGACCGTCGCCGACATGATCGACGGTCCAGCCGTCCTGACGCAGTCCTTTCATGACAGCCGTAGCGATCATCGCATCGTCTTCCACCAACAAAATTCGCATGGATTGAGCACCGGTTGAGACCCTCTCCGGGCGTGTCACTGGCGGCCGACGCAACGCGGTATGCGCTTGCATGATGTTGCCTTGGCGTGACACTCGCCGGTTTTCGACCCATTGTAGCGACAGTTCGTTGCATGACCGCCTTACAATGGCACGCATGGGCCGCGCATGGCAGACGCACGTCGCGGCCCCGCAACCCGCTTATCGCTTCGCCGCCGCGTCCGCATCGCCTTGCCTGTGCCCGTCGTACATTCAGGCCGTACGGTTTCGCTGCGCGCAACACTGGAGACCCTCGCCCGTCATGCGCGTTCCTCGCCTGCTTCGCAGCGCCTCTCGCTCCCCCGACATTTCGGGCTCACTGCGCAGCCCCCTTCATTCGCCGCCATCGGGCCGCCTCATGAGCAACGTCGCTCGCGCGTGTTGCGCGGCGCTGGCACTCGCGATGGTCGTGAGCAGCCCGGTCCAGGCGAAGCCGCTCAAGCACGCGAAGATGCCCAGGGTACCAGCGAGCGCCGCGCGCGCCACGCCGCTGCCGCCCGAATTGGCGCGCGCCCTCGCCGCCAGCAAGGTTCCCGCCGCCCATGTGAGCGTGATCGTCGCGAAGGTCGACAACCCGCTGCAAACGCGGGGCCGCATCGGGCCGCCACTACTTGCCGTCAATCCGAACGTGCCGCGCAACCCGGCCTCGACGATGAAGCTCGTCACGACGATTGCGGCGCTCGACACGCTCGGTCCCGACTATCGCTGGCGCACGCAGGCCTTCACCGACGGCACGTCCGACGGCCGCACGCTCAACGGCAATCTGTATTTCAAGGGCTCGGGCGACCCGAAGCTCGTGCCCGAGGAGATGGAGAAGTTCGTCGCCGAGTTGCACCACGCCGGGGTGACGAACATCAACGGCGACATCGTGCTCGACCGCTCCGCCTACAGCGCGGACATCGGCGACACCGGGGCCATCGACGGCGGTGACGACCGGCCGTACAACGTCGCACCGGATCCCCTGCTGTACTCGTTCAAGGCGGTTTCGTTCAGCTTCACCGGCAATCCGAACGGCACCGTCGAGGTCGGCGTGCTGCCGCCGCTGGCGAACCTGCAAGTGGCAAACAACCTGTCGTCGACCGGCTCCGGCCACTGCGGCGACTGGCTCGCCCGCATTCACCCCACGCTGAACGCGATGGCCGACGGCAGTTACGTCGCGCACTTCTCGGGCACGTATCCGGCCTCGTGCGAGGACAAGGGCTGGAACGTGGCCGCCCCCGATCGCGATCAATTCTTCCTGGGAGGCTTCCGCGCCCTGTGGCAAGCCTCGGGCGGACAGTTCAACGGCAATGTGCGCACGGGCGTCGTGCCGCCGGGCGCCCACCTGCTCGTCACGCATCGCGGCCAGACGCTGGCCGAAGTCGTGCACGACATGAACAAGTTCAGCAACAACGTGATGGCCCGGCAACTGTTCCTGACGCTGGGCCTCGCCGCCGACAACAACCGCACGCCTGCCAGCCTGACGCGCTCGCGCGACGTATTGAACCGCTGGCTCGACAAAAATGATCTCGCCATGCCGGGGCTCGTGGTGGAGAACGGCTCGGGCCTGTCGCGCATCGAGCGCATCAGCGCGACCGATCTGGCCAGTCTGCTGCAACACGGCATCAACAGTCCGACCGCCCAGGTGCTCATCGAATCGATGCCGACCGTCGGCGTCGATGGCACCATGCGCAATCGGCTGATGAACCGCGACGTCGCCGGCAACGCGCATATCAAGACGGGCACGCTCGACGATGTGGGGGCCGTGGCCGGCTACGTCGGCTCGCGCTCCGGCAACATCTACGTGGTGGTCTCGCTCGTGAACGATCCGCGGGCGAGCCAGGCCCGCGGGTTCAACGACGCGCTCATTTCGTGGGTGTACGAGAACGCGCCCTGATGGGGAAGCTGCGCACCGTCTGAAAAGGTGGCTCTCCTGAGCGCATTTGACGTTTCCCTCTAACCGCCGCGCTGTCGCATGCCATTCGCGTCAGAATAGACGTTCCATCGGTGCCACCGTCGCCAAGACGCCGGGGCACCGATTCCGATGACCCCATCGTGAGGAGACGCGAGGTCATGAACGTCGAGTTGATCCTGCTGGCGCTCGCGCCGGTGTTCGTGCTGTGCATCGGCATCGAAGCCTGGTACTGGCGGCGCCGCCGCCCCGGCATGTACAGCCTGAAGGACACGGTCAGCAACGCCACGCTCGCGCTCATGCACCAGGGTGCGGACAAGCTGGCCTGGCTGCTCATCGTGCCGTTTTACGCGTGGCTCTACGACCATCACCGCCTCTACACGATGCCGGGCGGGTGGCTCGGCTTCGCGCTGCTCTTCATCGTGCAGGACTTTCTCTACTACGTGTTTCATCGCGCCAGTCACCGAATCCGCTGGCTGTGGGCGGCACACGTCGTGCACCACTCGTCGGAGCGGCTCAACCTGTCGACGGCCTTCCGGCAAAGTCTGATGTATCCGGTCGCGGGCATGTGGCTGTTCTGGACGCCGATGGCGCTCGTCGGCTTCACGCCGATACAGATCGTCGGCGTGGTCTTGCTCAACCTCGCGTTCCAGTTCTTCGTACACACCCAGGCGATTCCAAAACTGGGCTGGCTGGAATACGTGCTGAACACGCCGTCGATTCACCGGGCCCATCACGCGCGCAATCCGCGCTATATCGACCGCAACTATGCGGGGGTGCTGGTCGTCTGGGATCGGATGTTCGGGTCTTACGTGGAAGAAAGCGAGGCCGAGCCGTGTGAATTCGGCATCGTCGATCCGATCCGCACGCACAATCCGATCACGCTGACCTTTCACGAATGGCAGGCGATGGCGCGCGACGCGCTCACGATGCCGGGTTGGCGCAACAAGGCAATGGCGCTGTTCGGGCCGCCCGAGTGGCGACGCGCGTGGCAGGCGGCACAAGTCGCGGCAGGACAGACGGTCACGCCATCGGCCGGCGGATTATCGGGAAATCTGGGAAATGTTGGGGACGTTGGGGCGTCGCGCCACACGCCTTGATCGTTGACGAGGCGCGATCGCCTCGCCAGCCCGCCACTGCGCGTTATGTGCGCTCGAACGCCGCTGCTGCGCGGCCCAGGCGGTCACCGACCGCCGCCCATGCCGGGGTGTCCGGCAGACGCTCAAACAGGATATGCGTGACATTGGCGCGGTCGAGCCGGCGCAACATCGCGTAAAGGTCGGTCGCGAGCGCGGCGGGCGTGGCCGGTAGCACAACCTTCACGATATCGGCCGACGCCGACGCGTCGGCGGGCAGCTTAGCAAGCGTTGACGCGAAGGCCACCACCGCCACGCGCTCGCCCCCGGGACGCATCGCCAGCGCGGGTGCGAATTGATCGGCATCGCACAGGTACAACGGTGTGCGTGGGGCGTAATGCGCCTTGAGCGTGCCCGAGGCCCGCGGCGCGTCGGCGTCCTGCCCCGGCAGACGCGGCATCTCGCCAAGCACCTCGGCAATCTGCTCGGGCGTGATATGTCCGGGGCGCAGCAACGCGGGGAAGCCGCGCGACAGATCCACGATCGTCGACTCGATCCCCACGGCGGCTTCACCGCCATCGAGCACATGGATGGTCACACCGGGCAGTCCGGCGAACTCGTCGCGCACGTGCTGCGCCGCCGTCGGACTGACCTGACCGAAACGATTGGCCGAAGGGGCGGCCACACCGCCTTGTCCCCGGGGGCCGCCCTTGATCCGGGCAAACTCGCGCAGCAACGCCTGCGCCACGGGATGCGACGGGCAACGCAGCCCCACCGAATCCTGCCCGCCGGACACGGCATCGGGGATATGCGGCGCGCGCTTGAGAATCAACGTGAGCGGGCCGGGCCAGAAGGCATCCATCAGCTTGCGGGCGGCGGGCGTGACATCGTCGCTCCAGTAGCCGGGGTCCCCTTCAGGGGAGACGTGCACGATGACCGGATGATTCGCCGGACGGCCTTTCGCGGCATAGATGGCCGCGATGGCCGTCGGATTTTCCGCGTCGCCGCCAAGGCCGTAGACCGTTTCCGTCGGGAATGCGACCAGCTCACCGGCCGCCAGTTGTTCGGCGGCCTTCGTGATCGCGTCTGCCGGCGGCATGACGATGTGCGGCGCTTGAGGCGACGTCATCGCTCAGTCTTCCAGCGGGATGTCGAGGCTCGCCGCCGCCGTCACGCACGCTTTGCGCGCTTCGTCCAGCGACGCGCCGGCAAACGTGATGTGGCCCATCTTGCGGCCGACACGGGCGTCTTCCTTGCCATACAGATGCAGGCGCGCCGAGGGCAGCGCCACCACGTCCGCCCACGCGGGCGGGCGCGGCCGATCCTTGGCCTCGCCTTCGAACCAGACGTCGCCCAGCACGTTGAGCATCACCGCGGGCGAGTGCTGACGCGTCTCGCCGAGCGGCAGCCCGGCCATCGCACGCACCTGTTGCTCGAACTGGCTGGCCGCACAGGCGTCGATCGTGTAATGCCCGCTGTTGTGCGGACGCGGCGCCATTTCGTTGGCGACGAGCGAGCCGTCCTTGAGAATGAAGAACTCGACGCACAGCACGCCGACGTAATCCATTTGCGACGCGATCCTGGCGGCCGCGGCGCGTGCGGCATCGGCCAGCGCCGGCGCGGCGTCGGGCGCGGGCACCGTCGTGGTCGCGAGAATGCCGTCGATGTGCACGTTCTGGGCGAGCGGATAGGTGGCGACTGCGCCGTCCGCGCCACGGGCGCTCAGCACCGACACCTCGAAGGCCAGCGCCAGACGCTTCTCCAGCACGCAGGGCACGCCGCCGAGCGCCGTATAAGCGTCGCGGGCCTCGGCGACCGTATTCACGCGCACCTGGCCCTTGCCGTCATAACCCAGACGCGCTGTCTTCAAAATGCCCGGCAGCACGCGTTCGATGGCCGCATCGCCGATGACCGCGAGCGCCTCGTTCGATTCGATGACCAGATGCGGGGCCACGGGCACGCCGCAACTTTCGATGAAGCGCTTTTCCGCCACCCGGTCCTGCGCGATCGCGACACAGCGCCCCGCGGGGCTCACGGTCGTGGACGTGGCGAGGAAGTCGAGCGACTGCGCCGGCACGTTTTCGAACTCGGTCGACACGGCCGGGCACAGCGACGCCAATTCGGCGAGCGCCGACTCGTCGCGATAATCGGCCACGATCAGGCGATCGGCCACGGCACCAGCGGGACAGCGCGGATCCGGGTCCAGCACGCAGACCTTGTAGCCCATCGACTGAGCGGCAAAACAGAACATGCGGCCGAGTTGGCCGCCGCCCAGCATACCCAGCCATTGGCCGGGAAGGACGGGCGCAGCAGAGGCAGAATTCATCTTGGTTGAGGCGCTGACAGTAGCAGGGACGTGTTGTTCTTTTACAGCGTGGGCAGGGTCATGCCGCGCGCCGCTTCGGTCTGCTTCGCACGGAACGCGTCGAGCTTGCCGGCGAGCGTCTTGTCGTCGGCCGCCAACATCGCGACGGCAAACAATGCCGCGTTGGCCGCGCCCGCCTCGCCAATGGCGAACGTGGCGACGGGCACGCCCTTGGGCATCTGCACGATCGAGAGCAGCGAATCTTCGCCGCGCAGATACTTGCTCGGCACCGGCACACCCAGCACGGGCACGGACGTCTTGGCAGCGATCATGCCCGGCAGATGCGCGGCACCGCCCGCACCCGCGATGATCGCGACGAGTCCGCGCTCGCGCGCGGCTTCGGCGTAGCGGAACATGTCGTCCGGCATACGGTGCGCGGAGACGACCTGTGCCTCATACGGCACACCGAACTCGGCCAGCACGGCGGCCGCGTTCTTCATCACTTCCCAGTCCGAGTTGGACCCCATCACCACGCCAACGCGCGGGGCCACGGCTTGTTTCTCGCTCATGTCGTCAACGTCCCGCTCAGGCCAGTTGCTGACCGGTCAGGCGCTCGAGCGCCTCGCGGTACTTGGCGGCCGTTTTCTCGACCACTTCGTCCGGCAGCTTCGGGGCGGGCGGCGTCTTGCCCCACGTCTGCGTCTCGAGCCAGTCGCGCACGAATTGCTTGTCGAACGACGGCGGGTTGCTGCCCACGACGTACGAATCGGCCGGCCAGAAGCGCGACGAATCGGCCGTCAGCGCTTCGTCCATCAAGTGCAGCTTGCCATCGTCGTCCAGACCGAATTCAAACTTCGTGTCGGCGATGATGATGCCGCGCGTGGCCGCATAGGCCGCCGCTTCCTTGTACAGACGAATCGAGATCTCGCGAATTTGCTCAGCCAGTTCACGGCCGATACGACTCACCATCTCGTCGAAGCTGATGTTCTCGTCGTGCTCGCCCAGCTCGGCCTTGGCCGCCGGGGTGAAGATCGGCTCGGGAAGTTGCTGCGCGTTCTGCAGACCGGCGGGCAACGTCACGCCGCACACGGCGCCCGTTGCCTGGTAGTCCTTCCAGCCGCTGCCGGCCAGATAGCCGCGCACCACCGCTTCCACGAGGATCGGCTTGAGGCGCTTGACCACGACCGCACGGCCGGCGACCTGGGCGGCTTCGTCGCTTGAGACGACCGTCTCCGGCGCCACGCCCGTCAGGTGATTCGGCACGACGTGCGCGAGCTTGTCGAACCAGAAGTTGGCCATCTGGTTGAGCACGCGGCCCTTGCCCGGAATCGGCTCGCCCATGATCACGTCGAACGCCGAGAGGCGGTCCGTCGTCACGATCAGCAGCTTGTCGTCGCCGACGGCGTAGTTGTCGCGCACTTTGCCGCGCGAGAGCAGCGGCAGGCTCTTGAGGGAGGATTCGTACAGGGCGTTCGGAGCGGGGGTAGTCACGGCGGGACCCAATATCAGGAAGGGCAAAGGCGTAATTATACGCGCGTCGGGCGGCGTTTCACGAAGATGTGGGTCCGGCGTGGCACCGGGCCCCTTCACCCTCGCTTCAATGCGCAGCGCCGGCTCCCCCCGACGCGCTCCCCCTTACCGCTGCGGGTGACGGAACCGAAGTTCCAGCCGCGCTTTTTCCGCCTCGTGGATCAGCAAGGCGACCACCGGCACCCGCGAGATCGGGTTCGTCAAATAGCCGTCTTGACGCAGGCACGCCCGATACCAGCCGGCCACCGACGAGGCTTCGTAATACTTGTTGTCGCACGTCAGCCCGTAATCGTCGAACGACACCAGGCGCACGGCGTCCGGGCTGTCCGGGTCGATATCGTCCTGCGAGATCCGGTCGATGTGCCCGTCGACATAGCTCGGACTCAGGAATCGCACACCGCTCAGGACATGGATTTCGTCTCGCAGCCAGAGCAACGCCATGCCGGCCGGCAAGCCGCCCGAGGCGAGCAACGGGGCGACGCGGTCGAAGTTCGCTTCCAGAATATCGGCTGCACGGCGACGTCCGGCGTCGGTCTGCCAGTCGATGGCGGCGCCGCGCGCGGCGGTCAGTTCCGGCAGCCGCTGCCGGAGCAGATGCACTTTGCGCTCCCAGCGCGGCTCCCCTCGCCCCGGGCTGCGAAGCATGTCGAGCAATCGGGCAAATTCCGCAATGAGATCGAAGCTGCGCGAGGCGACGTTGATATGATGGTCGCTCGCCTCCGAACGCTGCGCGATCACTTGTGCCGCCAGATCGTTACGCACGTGCGCGTCACCGCACCGGAGTTGCAACGCCGCGCTGGCCGCCACGGCGCCCGGACGCGCAATGCCACGCTCCGAGCACACGAGCGCGATCTTGCCCGGGTTCTCTCGCATGAACGTTGCCACGCCCCGACCGGCACGCCATAGCACCTCGCGGGGAATCTGTGCGTCGAATCGCTCCATGCCCGTGAACTCCATGAACTGCACATGCGACAGTCCGCCGTCGAGGCCGACGGGCGACGCTTGCGGCGCAGCAGACCCGCGTGCGCCTCGCGCGCCGTCCATCACGCTCAGGATGTATCCGTCAATCGGGCGCTCGTGGTAGCCCGGGGCACTCGTCGTGTCGATCGGCGCGTTACGAACCTGCATGGCGCCCGGCTCGACGCAGAAAATCGCGCCGATCTGCGGATGTGTCTTGAGCATGCGGGTGAGCACCGAGGCCTCTGCCGGCGTCGCGGTCGGGCCCACGATGAATCGATGCCCGCCCAATTCGATCAGGCCGAAGCGCGTACATTTGCCGTCCACACGGATGAGCGTCGACGTATTCACGCCATAGGCCTCGACCCACGGGTCTGCCCCTTCCCCGCTCGCCCACTCGGGCGCCGGGTCATCCGCCCCCCAGAGCGCGATCGGCGCGGGCGTATCGACCGTTGGCGTCGGGCGAGCCTGCCAGTCGGCGGCCATCGACCGCATGGATGTCGTGCGCACCGACGGCCCGGGTACCGAATCAGGTGTGGGGGCATGGGCCTCGCCGGTCACATCGGCGCCGCGTTGCGGCACGCGCGAGGACGCTGCCCGATTCGCGGCGGAGGTCATCGTCCTCGCCATGGACGAACGCCGCGACGGCGGCCGAGACGCCTCCTCGGAACTGGATAGCCCCAGGCACCAAGCGACGGTCTTGGGAAGGCGATTCAATGGCATCGATATCTCCGGCTGGCCCATCATTGGCATGGGCGGATTGGCGGGGGGCACCGGAGACTGCCACGCGATGTCGCACCGGACTTCAGGAATCGGCGGATCGCTGTCGTTTTGCACCGTCGCAATGCGGGCGCCCTCCCCGCCTGTCTCCGCGCCGGATGTTGCCTAGAATGGAAGCGTTCACCTGAACCAAGGCGCTGCCATGACGATCACATCGACACCCGGACCTGTCTGGCCGACCCGTGCAGGGCAATGCGTCGCAACCCTCGCCGCCGTGCTGGCGCTCGCGAGCCTGCCCGTGCGGGCGCAAACGGCGGCGCCGCACGCGGCCGCGCCGCCGGCTGCCG